>JAEYRN010000030.1 GCA_023435565.1 Bacillota bacterium | reverse complement strand
ATACCTAAAAAGGTATCCAAATCGATTATTGGGTGAATCTATATTTGTCAAGGGGTTTACAGTATTTTGTTCAAATTTTCTTGCTTATCATCTCCTATTTTTTTGAAGCATAGCTTGATGACATTGCCCAAAGGGTATGATTATTTAATTGATAATCGGGAAAATTGGACTTTGGGATGTGTTTCATTAAAGAACAAAGATATTATTGAGTTATACCCCTATATAACTAAAGAAACGTCAATAGAAATAGAGAAATAGGGTATTCAATTGAGCCACTTGTCCCTCCCTGAATGTGTGTTGTTTCCTTTAAGCAATTTGGGAATGCCCTATTTTTGTAAAGGGCTAAATTAAGATTGAAAGCTAATAATAATATTGCTAAAACTTGATTACGAGGTTTTAAACAATTGTATTCCGTTCACCCAAAACTTAAGATCCCGACTGATAACACCATCATCTGGCGCTACCATACCTTTACCGAATTCATCGCAATGCTTACCGAAGAAGCCCTTTTCTTTTGCCGCCTAGATCAACTCCATGACCATTGGGAAGGTGTCTATCCGAAAGGGATGTTGGATTGGTGGGCTAAAAATTTGAATAACAGTTCCTCTTTTCGGGGCGGAGCATCCGGCTTAAAAAGCTTTTTAATCGAAAAAGTAATTCCCTCACATTTTATTAATTCCTGGTATATCAGCGAGTATGAATCGGATGCTATGTGGCGGCTCTATGGTCATAAATCCGAAGGAATTGCCATTAAGTCAACAATTGGAAAATTAAAGCAAGTTTTACAAAAAGGTCCGGAAGATATTCGCATTGGCACGGTGGAATACATTGACTACAATCAATGGGCGCCGCCAGAAGTTATCGGAGAGAAAAAAACCTTATATTCCATTGAACCGTTTTTCTGGAAACGATTGAGTTTTCAACATGAAAATGAATTAAGAACCCTCTTGAAACAGGATTGTTCGGAAGAAAATAAAAACGGTATCAATCTAAAAGTGGACTTAAGGGAGCTGATCGGTTCCGTTTATCTATTTCCCGATTCCAAGGACTGGTTTCTAAGGTTAGTACGAAAGCTGATAGATAAATTCGGTTATGAAGACCTTGAGATAAAAAGGTCTTCTTTTGGAGAGAGACCCTGGTAATGATTTTAATATCGTTTCATCCCTCAATTATTATCTCCCCATTGGTCGGAAGATTAAAACCCAATCCCCTTAAGTCGTTAACCAATTTCAAAAGGGCCAGGTCTTTTTGTTTGGCTTCAAGCATAATATCGAAATCCTGCCCTAACTTTCGAGCTAGTTTTAAAAACTCAATCACGGTATCAGTTTTGATATAATCTGCGTGGCTGCGGAGGTCTTTGTCGGAACGCGGACTGGAGAGGTGGACTTTTGGGATCTCATCACCCCAGGTGGCGAAGATCTCCGGGAGCAGATCGGAGAGTTCTTCTCCGTTATTTAGGATTTGATGATGATGAATATCTAAGACCATTGGGACTTTTATTTCTCTTGAAAGACGCAACACTTCCGCAGCAGTGAAACAACGATCATCATTTTCCAAGATCAAACGTTCACTAACATTTCCCGGTAGAGCATTGAATTGTTCTATAAATCTTTTTATGGCCAGACTTCGGTCCTGGTATTTGCCTCCCACATGGATCACCAGTTTAGCTGAGATTCCTAGTCCCATTGCCTCCAATATATTTAAATGATATTTCAAATCACGTTGGGATGATTCTTGTACTTCCGGATTAGGACTATTTAGTAGGGTAAAATGGTCCGGATGAAGCCCAACTCGCATTTCGTGTTCTTTTACAAAATCACCGATTGCCTTGAATTCCTCTGCGAGTGCTGTACGATAATCCCAAGCCAGGAATTGAGGGTGGGTGCAAAGGGGGATCAGACGGGAGGTAAACCTGTAAAACATAATCCCGTCATAATAGTTGGCCTTTAGGACACGGAGAGTATTCGCCAGATTCTCTCGGGAGATTCGGGTTAATCGGCCAAGCTGGTCCTGGTATTCGGGTATTTTGTTTATATTTTTGAGGGTCACCGTTTTGGAGGGTGAACAGTCTTCCAACCTGAGAGCCATAGCTACATAACCGAGCCGAATTCGCAAACAGATTCACCTCTTGCAATAAGGTTTCCATTTTGTTCTCCAAAACATTCAAAACTTGATGGGTTATAATTTTTGAAGGGGAAATAATCAAAGTGTAGAAGATATCTTACTAATAACGAAAATAAATATTCTAAGATTTTCTGGAAACAGGGGTAAATGAGTTGAAACCAATCAAAAACTTTGCGAGTGATAATAATGCCGGGATCCATCCCGAGATTTTGGAAGCAATCATCGAGGCGAATCGGAATTATGTTCCTGCCTATGGAGATGATTCGTATACAGTTAAGGCTATAGATAAATTCCGGGAACATTTCGGCTCGGAAATCGAGGTCTTTTTCGTATTTAACGGAACTGGAGCAAATGTATTGGGGCTCCAGGCTTTAACCGGTTCTTTCAATGCGGTGATCGCCCCGGAGACAGCCCATATTAATTGCGATGAAGGAGGGGCTCCCGAGAAATTTACCGGATGCAAACTATTAACGGTCCCGACCGAAGACGGTAAGTTAACTGTTGAACATATCAGGCCTTTGCTTAATGCTATTGGTAATCAGCATCATAACCAGCCGAAAGTAGTTTCGATCACACAGTCTACCGAATTAGGCACAGTTTATTCCGTAGCTGAAATTCGGACCATTGCCGATTTTGTTCATGAGCATCAAATGTTTTTACATATGGACGGCGCCCGGTTAGCCAATGCCGCCGCGGGATTGGGATGCAAATTAGGTGAGATTACCGGTGAAGCCGGTGTCGACGTACTATCCTTCGGCGGGACTAAGAATGGATTAATGCTCGGGGAAGCGGTTGTTTTTTTTCGTCCTGAGTTAGCGCAAGATTTCAAATATCTAAGGAAACAGGGAATGCAGCTCGCTTCAAAGCTTCGTTTTATCAGTGTTCAGTTTGAGCGATTATTAACGGATGATCTATGGTTAAGAAATGCTCAAAATGCCAATCAAATGGCCCGGTTGCTCGGAGTTGAACTTGAAAAAATTCCTGGAATAACTATTACTCAAAAAATACAGGCAAACGGGGTATTTGCCGTATTTCCCAGACAGATAATTTCATTAGTACAGAAGCAGTATCCGTTTTATGTTTGGGAAGAAACTACTCCGGTAATACGTTTAATGAACTCCTTTGATACTACCGAGGAAGAGGTTCATTCTTTTGTAAAAGCAGTCCAAGAAGCAATGATAAAAGAAGGGCTTTTGTGACAAAGTTTAAGGTAATTATAAAAGTTCCTTAAATAATACTATCTGTGCATAAACAAAAAATTTTGATATAATTAAGTTAACTTTTTTATTTTTATAGCTTGAATGTGTTTTTGAAGTTGAACGAATTAATTAAAAATATTTCAGGGGGAATAATTTATGCCTGGAACAATTGTAATCGTTGAAGACGAAGCCAATATAGTCGAACTGGTAAAGTATAACTTGGATCGGGAAGGGTACCGGACCCTTTATGCTAATGACGGCCGTAAGGGACTAGATTTGATCAAACAAGAATTACCGGATTTGGTTATTTTAGATTTGATGCTTCCGGAGTTGGACGGTCTAACAGTTTGTAAGCAACTCCGGTCCGATGCCCAAACCAAATCAATTCCAATCATCATCTTAACAGCGAAGAGCGAAGAAGCTGACCGGGTATTAGGTTTGGAAATGGGTGCCGATGATTATGTGACGAAACCCTTTTCCCCTCGCGAACTGGTAGCCAGAGTGCGTGCGGTCTTACGCCGCAGTGGTTCAGCGGATGAGGAAGAACCGGAAGTAATTGAGAACGGAGTAATCCGTATCGATTTGAGACAGCATTTAGTAAAGGTTAGGGGCGAAGAAGCCGAGTTGACCCCAAAGGAGTTTGACTTTTTAAAATTGTTGCTTTTAAACCCCGGACGAGCTTTTACCAGAGAATTTCTCTTGGAACACTTATGGGGTTATGAATATTTTGGCGACACTCGGACGGTTGATGTTCATGTCCGGCGATTGCGTCAAAAAATTGAAAATGATCCGGCAAACCCCGAGTATTTGGAGACAGTCCGTGGGGTAGGTTACCGTTTTCGGGGTGAATGAAAATGAAACCAATCTATTGGCAATTGGGAGGATTTCTCCTCCTTCTTTTTTTGCCGTTTTTATTAGCGGGCCATATTTTTGAAAACTCTTACTTTGGAATTTTCACGCTGCTATGGTTTTTAGCCGTTGGTTGGATTATGCAACGTTGGCTTCGTGCTCCCTTGAAAGAATTACTAGAGTTTTTGGAAAATATTCGCATGGGGGTCCCCTTTAAAAACCGGATGGCGCGCCGTGAAGATTTATACGGCCAGATAGCCAAGGGGTTGGAAAAATTAGAACGGTCCCATACTAGTCATCTGAGTACTTTGCATGGAAGAATGGAAGAGATTCAGGCGATTTTATCAAGTATGTCGGAAGGTGTAGTAGCTACAGATATTACCGGAAAAATCAGTTTAATAAACCCTATGGCTGCGGAATTGTTTAACCTTACTCCCGGAGACGGAGTCGGTGAATTTCCTTATAAAATTTTCCCCAATTCGGAATTGGGTGATGTTTTTCATCAAGTATATGTAAAAGGGTTTCCGATTGAAAAGGAGATCAAATGGTCGGTACCGGAACGAGTTTTAAACCTACGTTTAGCGCCGATCCGTGACGAGGTTGAGGAGATTAGGGGAGTGGTTGCGGTCATTGGAGATGTCACCAAATTGCGACGTCTCGAGACAATGCGTAAAGATTTCGTAGCCAACGTATCCCATGAATTAAAAACTCCCTTGACTTCGATTAAAGGGTTTGTTGAAACCTTACTCGACGGCGATCTTGAGGATAAAGAGATTACCCGTAAGTTTATGACTATCATTTTCCGCGAAGCGGAGCGTTTAAATAATTTAATTCATGATTTATTGGATATGTCGAAACTCGAATCCGGACAAACTGAGTTGCGAAGAAAACAAGTGGAGTTGGAACCGCTAATAGATAGTGTTGTTTTATCGGTCGATAACCGGATTAAGGAGAAACAGCTTGAATTGAAAAAAGATATTCAAGCTAAATTTGTTTTGGGAGACGAAAATTTATTAAAAGAGTTGTTCATAAATTTAGTTGATAATTCGGTAAAATATACTCCATCCGGTGGAGAAATAATTGTGGGAAGTTTAAAAGGCAAAGAAGAAACAATAATATTTGTGAGAGATAATGGATTTGGAATTCCAGCCGAGAGCCTTTCCCGTATTTTTGAACGTTTTTACCGGGTCGATAAAGGAAGGTCCCGGGAGATGGGGGGTACTGGTCTAGGTTTGTCGATTGTCAAACATATAGTGGAAAGACATGGCGGTAAGGTTTCCGTTGTAAGCGAACTAGGGAAGGGAAGCGAATTTAAAGTAACGATACCGGATGTTTTGCCTGTGGAGGATAGTTGGGATGGACAGACTGAATAAATTTCTTGCCCAAGCTGGAGTGGCGTCTCGTCGTCAAGCGGACCAGCTAATTCAAACAGGTAGAGTCATGGTCAATGGTTTAGTTGTCACGGAAATGGGCGTTCAGATTAATCCCCAATCTGATCTGGTGGAAGTTGATGGCCGTCCGGTAAAGAAACGGGTAGAGTATGAATATTTAATCCTACACAAACCACCCGGCTACTTAACTACGGTTCGCGACCCATTTCAGAGACCTACGGTAATCGACTTATTACCCAAAACAGAATCCCGGTTATATCCGGTTGGCAGATTGGACCTGGATACATCCGGGCTATTATTTTTTACCAATGATGGTGATCTTGCCCTGGCTTTAACTCATCCGCGTCATTTGGTAAAAAAAGTTTATCAGGCTAAAGTATCCGGAATACCTACTAATTCTAAGCTTAAGGAATTATCCCGAGGAATTTTACTTGATGACGGGTTGACCGCTCCTGCAAAAATTGCATTAGATAGGATTGAAAATGGGAATGCTATCATCATAATTACCCTTAGGGAAGGGAAAAAACGTCAGGTTAAAAGAATGATGCGGGCTATCGGCCATGAAGTACTAGTGTTACACCGAGTAGCCATGGGTCCGTTAATTTTGGGTAAACTTAAACCGGGAGAATGGCGGCGCCCGTCCGAAATTGAGCTTGATCAATTGTTAAAACTCAAGGAACAAATGAATAATTTAGACCGGTAATAAGGAGTGAAGGTTTTTAATGACCGTTAAAGCCAGGATTCGGCTAGATTTTAAAGCTGAGGCCGGGGGTAGAAAGTTTTTTTGGCAACGCCATAACCTTCAGGAGATTGCAAAAACAGTACGCTCCAGACAGGTGTCATTATTGAGTAACTTACCTTTTCAAGGATTAAATGTTGAAGCTCTCAATGAAGAACGTGAAGTTTACATCCTATCGGGTGGGGAAAATCGAAAAGAAGTGGCTTATGCCCCGCTTGAATTAGTTGTTGAAGCTGACTCGATTGAGGACTTGATGCAGTTTACTTTAAGAGAAGAATTCCGAAAGATTAAAATTTTGGAACCGGATCATATTTCGTTATCCAATGGTGATTTGGAACGTCTCATTTTTAAAGTGAATGAAGAATATCGCGATGAAATCTTTGTTCAAGAGTGAGTGAGTTTATCAAGGTGTAGTATTACTTTAGGATAATTTAATATAAAAGAAGGTTGGCGATAAGATGCCGGTCAGGTTTATTACCCGACATTTCATGAAAGACTTGGGAATCGATTTGGGGACAGCCAATAGCTTGGTTTACGAACGCAAGAAAGGGATCCTCTTACGGGAACCTTCGGTAGTGGCGATTAGGAAGAATACCAAAGAGGTATTGGCCGTAGGTACCGAGGCGCGTCAAATGATTGGCAGGACTCCCGGTGATATTGTGGCGATTCGTCCTTTGAGGGAAGGAGTAATTGCTGATTTCGATATTACACGGGAAATGATTAGGTACTTAATCAGAACGGCTTGCCGGGGCAAGATTTTTATTAAACCCCGTATTGTTGTGAGTATTCCTTCCGGAACCACCGAGGTTGAGCGACGGGCAGTTATTGAGGCTACTATTAATGCCGGGGCTCGAGAGGTTTATCTAATCGAGGAGCCGGTTGCCGCTGCAATCGGGGCTGGTTTGCCGGTCCATGAAGCTACCGGTAACATGGTAATTGATGTCGGTGGAGGCACTACTGATATTGCAGTTATTTCATTGGGTGGGATTGTTACCGGTCAGTCGGTCCGAATAGGTGGAGATACCATGGATGAAGCAATCACCAAATATATCCGTCGCGCTTATAATTTGATGATTGGCGAAAGAACCGCTGAAGACATTAAGATTTATATGGGTTCAGCTTATCCCTTGGAACAAGAAATTAAGTACGATGTCCGGGGAAGGGACCATGTCACCGGGTTGCCGAAGGTAATTCAAATCACTTCCGAAGAAATTCGTAAAGCGCTCAGGGAACCTTTAAATGCCATTATTAGCGCAGTCCGGTTTACCATTGAAAAGACTCCTCCGGAATTAGTGGCGGATATTATGTTTAAAGAGATAACTATGACTGGGGGCGGCGCATTACTTAAAGGCCTGGACAAATTAATCAGTAAGGAATTAGGAATGTTAGTTAAGGTAGCTGATGATCCGCTGACTAGTGTGGCTTTAGGCACAGGAAAAACCTTGGAACATATCCACTTATTAACGAGGGTATTGGTAGCAGCAAAAAGAGCCACTTAAAACCAATTTTACAATTTACAATGGATAATTATTGAGTATTAATTTATAGCTTACGTAATATATTATTTCGTGCTTGTAACTGTATTCGTTTTTTCTAACATTGGTCCTAAAGCTATAGCGTTATGACATAGATGTTTACGAATGATTAACTCTAAACGCTTAGCTTTAAAGGATTTTTTTTGTTTAATTGCAATTTTAGAACTTAATTGGATAAAGAGGATTTTTAGGTTTGATGGTGAATAACCTAAGATTAATCAGAACGGTTTAAGGAGAGTTTCATTTGTTTAAATTTCGAAGTTGGCAATTTGGGATTGGTATTATCGCGATGGTGTTAAGCATGTTATTAGTGATGCAACTTAAGACCGGTTTGAAAATTCGCGCTAATTTACCAACTCGGCAGATTCCCGAACTTGTTAAGATGTTTAACAATCAAAAAATGTTGATTAATAAGTATGAACAGGAAAATGCCTATCTTCGCCAACAATTAAAAGATTACGATCGGGACCGGGAAGTTCTTAGGTTGAAGATGGCTGCCGGATTAATACCGCTTGTCGGAAAAGGTATTAAGATTACTTTAAGCGATTCGGAACGGAAATTAAAAGATTATGAAGACCCCATTTTTTATGTAGTTCACTATGACCAATTGGAATTGTTGGTTAACGAACTACGGGCTACCGGTGTCGAGGCGATTGCGGTTAATGGTTACCGGATTGCCCATTCTTCAGGTTTTAGTTGTGCCGGTAGTACTATTTTAATTGATACCAAACGATTAGCGCCGCCGTATGAAATCGAGGCAATCGGTGATCCGGAAAACTTAGAGAATGCGTTAATGATGCCTGGCGGTTTTGTAGAACAGCAGATATTATCTTTTAATCTTAAGTTTGTAATCGAGAAGATGGATGAAGTGCTAATTCCGGCCTATAAGGGTAGCATTACCTTTGAACATGCTCAGCCGGCAGAGGAGGGTAAATAATGTTAACCATTATAGGAACAATTTTAGGAATAATTATTGGAATCTGGATGCCTTTCGATATCCCGGTGAGTTTGTTAAAATATACAGCCATTGCAATTTTAGCTGCATTAGATGCTATTTTTGGCGGTATTAGGGCCCAAATGGAAGACAAATTTGTGTTGTTCAAATTTATCAGCAGTTTTTTTACCAATGCTGCTTTGGCGGCTCTATTAGCTTATTTGGGCGATATTTGGGGTGTGGATATATATTTGGGGGCAGTTGTGGCCTTTAGTATCAGGCTCTTCCAAAACCTATCCTTAATTCGCGAAGAGTTATTCGACCGGTTTTGGTGGTGGCATTCCGGGAGCAGCGGTAAAGATATTAACTAAATGAGAGAATTAGCACTATTTCAATTTATATATTATGCACAAAATATGATTGAATTACGGTGCGCTCCAAAGGAAATACTGTAATAGTTTTTTGCGAAAAGTCCCCAGTGGCGGTGACACGAACTTGTTCTCCCCTTGGGGCTTTGCTGTATCCGGCGGTAATTGCTGCGGCTAAATCCAATGCTTGGTCTTCCAATGGACCAATGAAGAGAGTGGTTGGGCCTTGGTAATCGTCTAATTCCAGAATAATTTCATTATTAGAAGCCATTTGGCGGAGGAAATTATTTTCGGCATCGTTTTTACCGACAATAATTTTAACTTGAGGCGCTAAGCGAAGGTGCCTTCCGATTTGGAGTAAATTGACCGAACGCAAAGAAAGGCCGTGTTCAAATTGGATTAGATCTTTTACTTTCGCTCCATATTCTCGGTATGTTAAGAGACACCCTCCTGCCGGACTAGGATAGTCCGTTATACCATAAAAACGGGCCAGTTCGATTTGGCGGTCCCTTCCACGCCCCTTGATTTCTAGCAACTGTTCCCGATTAACCCAACCTTTTTCTTCGGGGATTGTAGGTCGGAGGTGTTTGGCTGTCAACGGTCGTAGGATATACCCGCGTAACTCCGAATCCCGTTCGACAATATCCAAAGCATCCCTTCGTTGAGAATGAGGACGTTGGTCTAATACTTCTCCGGTAATTAAAAAAGATGCTCCAATTTCAACCATTAGTTTTTTAGCCTCTTTTAGCTGATATATCCGGCAATCGATACAGGGATTCATTTGTTTGCCATAATTATAGTAGGGTTTTTCGATAATACGTAAAAAATCCTCACCAAACTCGCGGATATGCAATTTAAGATTCAAGTTTGAAGCAAGTTGTTGGACCTTACTAAGGGTTGCGACAGGCAATTGATGAAAGGGATTAGAAAAATATAAAGCTTCAACTTCAACCCCCATTGATTGGACTAATTTGATGGCAATAATGCTGTCTAAACCACCTGATAACAAGGCCAAGGCTTTCATTTATCCTCCAAAGCGTATACTTTTTAATGCCTATAGTTTATAGTCTTATCCGTTGCTTGTCAATTATCCCCTTTCAACTAAAGGGATAAAACGTAAGAATGCCGAATTATATTAAATAAATTGTATTTTTTCTGGAGGCATGAATTTTGCGTATCGCCATATTTACCAATTGTTTCTCCCCATTAGTTAATGGGGTTGTCGGAGTAGTCAGTTTACTTCGTAAGGGTTTTATTGAACAAGGACATCAAGTATGGATCTTTACTCCCAAATTCGACGATTATGTAGATGAGGATCAAGGAATATACCGTTATCCGGCAATTGATTTAACCCGAAAAGTAAAGTACCCGATTGCTGTACCTTTTTCTC
Source organism: Bacillota bacterium (assembly GCA_023435565.1). Taxonomy (GTDB): domain Bacteria; phylum Bacillota; class UBA4882; order UBA8346; family UBA8346; genus JAAYHS01. Next base: position 150,854 of record JAEYRN010000030.1, on the reverse strand, counting down.
CGAAAATTTCAAAAGTATTAAGGGATCTGGATTTCGATATTATACATAGTCACCACCCTTTTGTGTTAGGTCCATTAGCTCTTAAATTGGCCCGGAAACGCAAAATACCGATTGTTTATACTTTTCACACTCAGTATGATCAGTATAGTCATTATGTACCGCTTCCTTCAGGAATAGTAAATTGGTTCAGTAAAAACCAAGTCCGGCGTTTTGCCCAATCGGTTGATCAAGTATCTACTCCGGCGGAATCAGCCAGGGAAATTTTATTGGGATATGGTGTCACTAATGTTATTAAAGTAATTCCAAATCCTACTGATTTAACCAAATTTCAAAATGCAAACGCCGATTTAGTTAAAAACCAATACAATCTTTCAAATGAAAAAATATTAGTTAATATCGGTCGAGTAGCTCCTGAAAAAAATCTAGGACTTCTTTTACAATCATACCGGTTAATCTTAACAAAAGCTCCCGAACCGGTTAAATTAATGATTGTGGGTGATGGTCCGGCTTTAAAAGATCTTAAACAACTTGCCTTGGAAATGGGAATCGCAGATGCGGTGATTTTTACGGGAATGGTTAATCCTTCGTTGGTCTCTAATTATTTAGCTGCAGCTGATTTATTTGTGATGACTTCCAAGTCCGAAGTTAAGCCCTTGTCTCAACTGGAAGCTTTGGCTGCCGGAGTACCGATTGTCTCTATAGCTGCGGCAGGAGCTAATGATACGATTACCCATGGACTAAATGGGTTATTGGTGGCTGAAGATACCGGAGCAATCGCTCAAGGAGTTCTAGATCTGGTATTTAATCCGGAAAGGCTTGCTTGCTTTAAAAAAGGCGCGTTTGATACGGCGGAAAGATATTCTTACCCACGGATCGCCGGGGAATATCTTGAATTGTTTAACCGGGTTTTAGAGCTAAAAGTATAATATTTTTTAAGAATGGAGGTATTTTAATGGCTAGACCTTCTTGGGAAGAATATTATTTGAATATAGCGACACAGGTTGCCGAAAGAGGTACTTGTTTGCGGCGTAAGTTCGGAGCGGTAATTGTCCAAAACGGGCAAATTATTAGTACCGGTTACGTAGGAGCGCCTCGGGGCACTGTCAATTGTTGTGATTTAGGCAAATGTCCAAGGGAAGAGGCCCAAATACCTCCCGGAGAACGTTATGAGTTATGCCGATCGGTCCATGCCGAAGCCAATGCGATTATCCATGCCGATCGAATCAGTATGTTAGGCGCCACGCTTTATTTGGCTTGTCTGGATGCAAAAACCGGCGAGTTTACTCCTAATACTAGGCCTTGTAAGATGTGCGCCAGACTGATTATTAATGCCGGTATTGAAAAAGTAGTTGTCCGTGATGAGCTGGGGAAATATACCGAATATTTGGTTGCAGATTGGATTTGGGAAGAAAATATTAATTTAAAGGAAGCGAAAGGATATTAGGCTTAGGTATTCTGTATTCATTAAAATCAGGCAGGATTTTATTTTTTTTTTGCGAAATAACTTTAGATCTTTTAATTTTATCGATCGGAAGGGAGAATTTATTTTGGCTCATAAGATTACTCTTATTCCCGGGGATGGAACCGGACCTGAATTGACAGAAGCGGCCCGCCGGGTGATTGACGCTACTGGAGTAAAAATTGATTGGGAAGTACATGATGCCGGTGTCGATGTGATGGAACAATACGGGACACCGCTTCCGGATGCGGTTTTGGAATCAGTCCGACGCAACAAAGTTGCTTTAAAAGGACCGATTACTACCCCGATTGGAACCGGATTTCGTAGTGTTAATGTTGCTTTACGTCATGCCCTAAATCTTTATGCTTGTGTCCGTCCCTGTAAAACATACCCGGGAGTTCGTTCTCGTTACCAGGACATTGATGTGGTAATGATTAGGGAAAACAGTGAAGATTTATATGCTGGTGTGGAATTTGATCTTGGTTCTACGGAAGCTAAACAAATTATCGGCATGTCCAATGGGAAAATCAGGGAAGATTCGGCGATTTCTATTAAACCTTTCTCCATTACAGGATGTCGAAGAATCGTCAAATATGCCTTTGAATATGCGGTCCAGAATGGCCGAAAAAAAGTAACAGCCGTAGCAAAGGCGAATATCATGAAATTTACCGACGGATTATTTTATCGGGTTGCCCGGGAAGTGGCTAAGGAGTATGAGGGGAAAATCGCATATGAAGAAGTTTTGGTCGATGCAATGTGCATGCAACTGGTACAACGCCCGGAAGCGTTTGATGTTTTGGTAATGTCCAATCTTTATGGAGATATTCTTTCGGATCTTTGCGCCGGCTTGGTTGGCGGTCTGGGAGTAGCTCCAGGCGCTAATATTGGTGATGGAGTTGCTTTATTTGAGCCGACTCACGGGTCAGCTCCTAAGTATAAAGGGCAAAATAAAGTTAATCCGACGGCGTTAATTCTTTCAGGGATGTTGATGTTAAGGCATATCGGTGAAACTGAAGCCGCCGATCGGTTGGAACGGGCTGTAGCCGCAGTGATAGCTGAAAATAAAGCCGTAACCTATGATATGAAACAAGATCGAAATGATCCGACCGCAGTAGGTACTAAGGAAATGGCTGATGCCATTATTTCCAAAATGAATTAAAGTTTATGTTTTGAGCGTTTTGACTGAGGATACTACCGGGATTTTCCGATGGATGATCTATAAATCCGGCCCTTCATTATTTATCTGTAGATTACAATTTTGAATCCGTTTTGAATTTGATTTTTTCCAAAATATTCTTTATATCATTATTCTTAAAGGTTTTTAGGATGATTGTCGAAGATATATTAGACCCAGTTTAGTGGGAGGCAATATAGGATAAAAGAGTTTTCTTCATCCTATTACAGCTGTTATAAGTTGAATTAAATTCATTAATTTTTTCATCAGCTCCGGCTTTAGGGAGCTGATGCATATTGGAAATTTAATTCAACTTATATATCAAATATGGAGGGTCTGGAATGATTAAAAAGGTGTTACATTTTTTTCAAAAAATTAGAGATTTAATACTTTTACCCCTTTCTAAACTCAAAGTTCTTCAGCAGATATTTGTTATTATTGTTATCTTGATTGCTTTTATTATTTATGAGGGATCTAGTGGAATCCGAGTAATCGATAGTATGCAGCAGGTTACTAATACGGTCTTTAATGATAATGTCCGTAAATTTCATGATGTCTATTTTTTGAGTGATGAATTGCATAAACTAAGGGCCAATTATTTAAAAGGATTAGCTCCTGAAAAACATGGTTATTTTTTGATTAATTTCTCTGAAGCTACTAAAACCCAGAGTGTTGATTCTTTAAAAAGCATTAATCCCGATCAAGCTGAAGAACTAAATAAAATATTGGGTAAGGTTATCTTAACTTTAGAAAAACCAATCACTAAAGAAAACTTTACCGAATTAGATATGAGCTTAAATAGCGCTTTATCTGTACTCCAAGGATTAGGAAATCAAATCATTATTTCGGCTTCGGAGTCAGTTACGTTTGGAAAAGAATCTTCCCAGGAAATTCAGAAAAACATGACAGTGGTATTGGTTCTTAGTATATTTATTTCGCTTTTACTAGGAGTAACCATTGCCGCGTCAGTTTCCCGACCGCTAAAGGTATTGGTAAATACGGCCAAATCATTAGCTACCGGCGATTTATCGCGTAATATCGAAGCGAAAGGTTGTTATGAAGCTACGGCTGTTGTTATGGGGATTAACCATGCTTTGACCGAACTCCGTAACTTGATTCGAGGTATTAATCTTGGAGCGGAAAGTATTCTGACTGCCAGTAAGGAACTTAGAGACGCTTCTTTAGAATCGGGACGTTCGGCAACAGAGGTTGCCGCCGCTATGGAGGATTTGGCCAATGCTTCCTCCGAACAGACTTCTCAAATTAACGATACAGCGTTAACAATCAATGAATTGAGCGGATTGGTCCGGAAAGTTTCCACCGATACATCGGATATCGCCAAAGTTTCTGAAAGAATGGCCGATTCGGCGGTGTTGGGTCAAAAAGTTACCGCCGACGTTGCCAATGAAATTAATGAGCTGTATCAATCTACTAGAGAAGTTGCTGAAGTTATCGATGATGTTAACCAAGCTTCGGGAGAGATTAGTGAAATTACAGCGGTTATTAGTGGTATTGCCGAACAAACCAGTTTACTTGCGCTTAACGCATCAATTGAGGCGGCCCGGGCCGGGGCTCATGGTAAAGGATTTAGTATCGTTGCTAAAGAAACCGCAAAATTAGCGGAACAATCAAAACAATCGGCACAGATGATTGCTGATTTGATCATCCAAATGAAGTTAAAAACCAGTCGCGCGGTTGAAACAATTCAAAAGGGTATGAGTAAGGTTGAAGCGGGTAAAGCTTTGGCTGGTGAGGCAACGGTTACTTTTGAAAACATTTTCAAAGAATTACGGGATGTTATGGCCCAGATCAATATGGTTGCCGTATCCGCTCACCATATGGCGGAGAAGAATGAAAACGTTATTAACGCTATTTCTAATATTGCTACCATCAGTGAAGAAAGCATGGCCAGCACCGAAGAAGTTTCGGCTACTACCGAAGAACAAAGCGCTGCTGCTCAAGAAGTTACCAGTATGGCTGAGAATTTGGCTACTATCGCTAATAAGCTGAAAGAATCAATATCCGCTTTTGATATCGAGTAGTAATAATCTTGGTTCGAAATATATTAATGTTAACAAACATTTAAAGGCGGGTATCCCGTCTTTTTTGTTGCTGTACTTTGTTAACCACGGGCTCAGTGTTAAGACCGTATGAATGAAAGATCTTCGGGGTGAAATATTAAAATAAACCTGAATTTAACGGAGGTAGTTATCCTGAATTGGTTTAATAAATTTTTACAGTCACCAAAACCAAACGTAACCAAATTCATATTAATATTAATCCTTGGGGGTTTTTTAACTTTATTATTAACTGAAATTGGGATGAATTATTGGATTCGCTATGGTTTGCGGCGGGAGTTGACTGAAGAAGCAGGGGATAAAAGTCAAATCACAGCAGAAATCAGTTGGCTAAGAATGGGTGATATTTTTGCCGGTAAGGTAAATCAAATATGGGTTAATGCCACAAATTGTATATTAAACGATTTGCGTTATTCCAAGTTATTTATAGATAGCCAGGGATTTTGGTTTGATTTACCGAAATTGCTTACAGCAAAACAATTGCAAATTATTAAAATGGAACCCACCCAAATTATTGGTGTTATTGATGAAGCGGCCCTTAATGAGTATTTAGATTTACGTTATCCCGAGTTCAATAGTAACCTCAGGATTAAAAAGGGAGGCTTGATCCTTTCGGGTTGGGCTTATATTTTTAAAAACCATGTTTCAATTGAGCTTGAAGGTGACCTTAGGGCTATATCAGAAAAACAATTACGGTTTTATCCGACTCGGCTGTTAATAGCCGATCAAAAAGTATCCGGCACATTATTGCGAATCGTTAGTGAACAGTTACCAATAGAGTTTGGGATCATGGAAGGTTGGCCTTTAAAAATTAGCAGTTTATCATTGGATGAAAAGAAAATTAAGGTTACCATGGAAGATATTAAAACTTCTAGCAGGTAACGCTTTGACAACATCGAATTGAAAGTTGGAGACAACAAAGCTGGGTGGATGGTGAATTGATAATGAGAAAGCCAGTAATATTTTTTTCAACCTGTGAGTTTTCCGGCGATATGCATGGGGAGGTATTACTAAAGGAAATCCGCAAAAAAGCTCCGGATGCTTACTTTTATGGGATCGGCGGACCTAAGATGGCAGGCGCCGGCATGGAACTCCTTTTTGATCCGACTTGTATGAGTACGCTTGGTTTTGTAGAAGCATTGAAAAATATTCGAAGCTTAAAAAAGCTCATTAAGACATCGGTGGCTGAATGGCAGAAACGAAGGCCCGATATTATAATTTGGCTTGATTCATGGGGATTTAATATGGTATTAGCTAAGGAAGCCCAAAAAATGGGGATACCCGTAGTATGTATGTTTTCCCCTTCAGCCTGGGCTTATGGTGAGAGCCGGGCCGTAAAAATGGCGGAACGAATCCGGCTGTTACTTGCGGTATTTCCTTTTGAAGCGGAATTTTACCGGCAATTCGGGATTAAAGTCGTTTCCGTGGGATATCCATTAATTGACCGGGTTAAAAATGACATAAAACCGAAAGAATATCGTGACCAATTAGGAATAACATCTGACCAAAAGTTAGTTGCATTGCTTCCTGGCAGTAGAAGACAGGAAATATTACGATTGCTTGGACCGATGCTTGAAGCGGCAACCATCCTCAGTCGGGAAGAAAATATTAAATGGGTAATTCCAAAAGCCGCTTCGATTAATCGGGAGGATTTGGAATCGATTATCAATCAGTACTCGGCCGATTTGGTAATTAAAGATGGGGATGTATACAACTTGTTAGCTGCCGCTGACGGAGCAGTTATTGCTTCGGGTACGGCCACATTAGAAGCGGCATTGCTTAGCACTCCGTCAATAGTGATTTACCAGGTTTCCAAAATGTCATTTTTTATCTACCGCAGATTAGCTTCATCACGGTTTAAGAAAGAAATGACTGTGGCCTCCCCTAATCTGATTTTAGATCGAAAAGTATATCCCGAATTACTTCAGGAAAATGTAAACGGTCAAAATATCGTGAATTATCTCAAGACAATTTTAAATGACTCCCAATACAACCGACAAATGAGAACGGACTTAAAAAAAGTACGGGAGCTTATTGGGCCGCCGGGAGTAATGGAACGGGCCGCGGGGCTAATCTTAAAAGAAATCGCCGAATAGTTTATCTTACTATACTTTCTGTTATTGTTCTACCGAACCCGACTTTTGAATAAAAGTTTTAATGATGAAACTTCGATTTGATGTTACTTGGATTCGGCTTTAAAATGTACTTTAACCTATATGTATGGTCGGGGGGGAACACCAAGTGAAAATCATCTTTTTTGATCAGAAACAACTCCGGTTGGTCTTATTTTCACTAATCGTGTTAATATTGACTGTCGGAGTTTTACTTAACCGCGGAACGATTTTACGAAAGATTTACGGAGTTAAACCAGGGGTTAAACTGGAAGGGCACTTAGTCCAAGGGATGCTCCCAAAAGAATTAACTGCATTGGTAAAAATGTGGGCAGCAAAAATTAATCGGGAGCCGATTAATGCTTCGTATTTCCTAGAAACGGGCGAAATTATTCCCGCCAAACCCGGAAGAAGTGTCAAAGTGGCTGAGACTGTATATCAAGTCTGCCTGGCTGCACCTGGATCAGAACTAAAACTACTAATTACCGAAATGGAACCAACGATTACGGAAGAATATTTCAAACCGGTATATCATGGTAACCGCGAATCATCAAGAGTTGCTTTGGCAATTAACGTAGCTTGGGGCGAGGAACACCTTCCGGATATGTTGAAAATTTTAGCTGAGGAGAAGACAAAAGCTACCTTTTTTTTGGTGGGTTCATGGGTGAAAGCATTTCCCGAACAAACCAGGGAACTAATTCGATACGGTCATGAACTTGGGAATCATGGGCTTTTTCACGGCCATCCTTTACAAATGAAGCGTGAAGAACTTAAACGGTTAATTACTGAAAACGAACGGCTCATTCAATCGGTTACCGGAAAAAAAACCAATAACCTGTTTGCTCCCCCATACGGTGAAATCAGTCCCTTAATTGTTAGCACAGCTGGAGAATTAGGTTATCAAACAATTATGTGGTCTGTCGATTCGGTGGATTGGAAGAATCCAGCCCCGGAAATTTTGCTAAATAGAGTCTTATCCAAAATTGAAGCTGGTGGGATAATTTTGTTACATCCAACCGCCCCTACCAAAACCACTCTCCGAGAATTAATCCGTTCACTCCGTAAGAGAGGTTTGGAACCTGGAACGGTGTCCGTGGTTTTAGAGAATTAGTCGGAGGTGCAGTAATCAGAAGTTTAGAAGTTGGGAGCTAGGAGTGTGGGTAGAGCTTTGGGATTGTATATAAAGGAGATAGAAGATAATTGTACATGAGTTGTTAGCAATGTACGTAAAGCTTAGGTATTAGATAAAGTTGCCAGGAGCTATGAAGACAAGAGTCAGTATGAATAACGGTTTCGGGTTTTTACTAACATGTGCTTTCAATAAACTGACACCTAGCTCCTGGCTCCTGACTACAATATTTAAGATAGCTTCTGCCTAATAATACTCCAGATATTAGGATCTTCATAACCGAGACGCCAGACAGCGACGCCTTTTAACCCATACTTTTTTACCAAATCAACTTTATAAGAAGTGCTATAGCTATTTTCATACCAGACTTGGTGGGTTACCCCCCAACTTTTATAGGTGAAGTAAGGAACCTTATATATGGAATGCCATTTCGGAGCGACTTGATGGTTTTTAATCAGTTTTTGAATCCCGCTATAATGAAGGGCTTTACCTTTTCCTAAACCCCAGTCATAACCATAAGCCGCGATTCCAAGGACAATTTTTCTGGGGTGGAAAGATTTCAACGTATAGTTGATTACTTTCTCCACCCATGGATATGACGCTACCGGACCGGGATCCCCTCCGGAATAATGTTCATCGTAAGTCATTATCATTACCATATCGAGATAAGGCGCTATAGCTTGGTAATCAAAGGCTCCGGAATGGGCAGTGTTTTTGTCGTCATATGTTTTAGCCGGAATTGACGCCGTCACCAAAAGGTTTTTAGGGCGAAGAACCGATGCCAGTTCTCTGAAAAAAGCGGTTAAATACATACGGTCCCTTGCCGGAATGTTTTCAAAGTCGATATTGACTCCCCGGTAGCCTTGTTCAATTAGGAGTCGGGCAATGCCATTTACTGCCCGGGAACGGGAACCGGCATTTGAGAGCATTCGGTGAATAGTATTACTGTTAAAGTTGGAACCTTGGATATTATTAACCAGCGCTAAAGTTTGCGCCCCGGATGATTTGGCCAAGGTATACGGTTTGGAATAATGCTTACCACTAATGGCGCCGTATTGATCAACCTTATAAGAAAAAGGGATTACCGTATTAATAGAGCCAAGATTTTTGGTCAAGGCAGTTTGACCTTTTGGATCATCCTGGTAGCTTTCCACATAATAACCGGCAATCATGGATTGTAAATTGCTCAAACCTTTAGGTAGATTTTTAGTGGTAACCATCCATTTGGCTATCCACCCATCAGTCCCATTTTCCGTTTGGACCCGATACCAATCGTTTTTTTCATCGATGATTACAAGGCGTGAACCCTTTGCCGTACTGCCGATAACTGAACCGTCGCTTGAAGAATCATTACGGATATTAGCTTGTTGACTATTGACCATCCCCGCAAGGGGGAATTTACTGTTTTGTCCTATATTAACAGGTGTAGATGGGATCGGTTCGTTCGGAGTTGAATTACCTCCGAATAATCCGGTTGTTAAATAAAAAATTAGTGCGACTAAAGTAGTTATTAAATTACCTTGCATTAAGAAACTCCCTTCGGAAGTTTTCAAAAAACATCCGTTGTTTATTTCGTCATTCGGTACAATCGACCTTTAAGTATTTCGAGCCAAACCAGTTAGGAAGAAGCAATAATGGAACTAATTAGAATAAAACAATGTGAAGCAATATTATTCACCGAGTATTTAAAAACCTTATTGTAACTTGGCGGTTTCTTGATTTCTGAATTTTACTATAAGGTGATCGTGAAACTTGCACATATATATAAAAAAGGATTTTTAAAATAAAAGTAGAACTAATTTTTAAGTTATAAAACAAACGCTTACACCGTGAGCCGTATTACAACGGGTTTATAATCATTAAGAGCGTTTGTTATTTTATTAGAAATAGATAAGGATAAACATGTATCAACGTGCAATATTACCCAATGGGTTACGAATAATCTGCGAATCCATACCTCATGTTCATTCCGTTTCCATCGGTGTTTGGGTGGGGACTGGGTCCCGCTATGAAAGTCAGAATAATAACGGCATCTCCCATTTCATTGAGCACATGCTTTTTAAAGGAACTTCAAAGCGTACTACCAAACAAATCGCCGAGGAAATCGACGCTGTGGGAGGCCAATTAAACGCATTTACCACTAAAGAGTATACCTGTTACTACGCCAAAGTATTGGGGGAACGGTTTCATCTAGGAATTGACCTTTTAGCCGATATGTTTACCAACTCTCTATTTGCTCCGGATGAGATTGAAAAAGAGAAACAGGTTGTTCTGGAAGAAATTAAATCTTACGAAGATTCTCCCGATGAACTAGTGCACGACTTATTTGCCGGAGCCGTAATGAAGGGACATCCTCTTGGTTGGCCGATTTTAGGCACTCCGGAATCGATTGCCCGAATCGACCGACAAGTAATCATGGATTACTTGTTACAACATTATACTTCAGATAATATAGTTTTTGCAGCAGCTGGAAATGTCCAAATTGACCAGATTATAGCAGAAGTTGAAAAAAGCTTTACGAAGTTAAACGGGGTATTTAAGCCCAAACTTCCTAAGTTGCCGGCCTTCACTCCGGATTTGGTTTTAAAAACCAAGGATACTGAACAAGTCAATTTATGTATTGGTACACGTGGAGTAAATCGGGGACATTCGGATAGATATGCCGTATTTGTTTTAGACAGTATTTTGGGAGGTAGTGTTAGTTCCCGCCTTTTCCAAGAATTACGCGAGGAGCGAGGATTGGTTTATGTAACAGGTTCCAATCATTCCGCCTATAAAGATACCGGTATTTTTACTGTCTACGCCGGTACTAGTTTAAAAAATTATAACGAAGTAGAAGGTTTAATTAAACAAGAGATTGAGCGTTTGAATAATGAACCGGTAAGCGACAAAGAATTAAGCCGAGCAAAGGAGCAGCTAAAGGGGAATTTATTATTAAGCTTGGAAAGTACATGTAACCGAATGAGCCGGATTGCAAAAATCGAATTATATCAGGAACAGTTGCTCACCCCCGAAGAGAGTGTGGCTAAATTGGAAGCGGTTACCAAGGATGATGTCTTACGTGTTGCCGGGGAAATGTTCGGAGAAAACAAACTTGTAATAACAGCTATTGGACCATTTAATTCCATATAAGAGTTTTTTGGGGGTCATATGAATATTGGGTCAAAAGTAAAGGTCAAAATTATGTCTCCGCTTATTAAGACAAAAATACCAATGCCTGTTTACGCTACGGAAGGTTCAGCCGCAATGGATTTACATGCTTGTTGTGAAAATCCAATCACTATTCCGGCCCGATCACGCGGCAGTGTACCGACAGGGCTCGCTATTGAATTACCCGGACCGGATTTGGTAGCATTGATCTTCCCCAGAAGCGGTTTGGCTTCAAAACATGGCATTTCCCTTTCAAATGCGGTTGGGGTTATTGATAGTGATTATCGCGGAGAAATTATTTGTTTAGTTAAAAATGAGAGCGATCAAGAATATGTAATTGAACCGGGTGATCGTATTGCCCAAATTGCATTTTTTCCTATATACAGAATGGATTGGGAGGAAGTTAACGAATTGGAAGAAACAAAACGTGGCGTGGGAGGTTTTGGTTCAACCGGTATGGGTGGAAAAGCTTAGTTTTTTTAATACTTTGGATAAGAAAGAAAATGGGACATTTATTCCGATAAATTGTTTTAGTTAGAAAAAATCATAATTTAATCGGATTGCATTTTTTTTAGGTAAAGATCTATAATCAATATTACATCATTCTTTTGTCTAAGTTTTAAAACTAGATCCTGTTGAGGTGACTTAAGTGTTAGAAAACGAACTACTCCTTTTTCAACAGGAGATCGGCCAAATTAAACAAGACTTAATGACCGATACTTTCCGAACCGGTTTGGATGATGAAGACAGTTATAAGCTGGCAACCAAAATAGATCTAACCGTCAGCCGTTTGCTCAGATTACTCGAATGTAAACATGATTAACGCCTATAACGGCGTTTTTTATTTTGAATATTTTTAATTTCAAGAAAACAGGATATCTTTTTTAATTAAATAGATTTGTGCTATAATAAATAAGGCTGTTTTATAGTTTTTATTTTTCATTTTGATACAATATTGATAGACTAATCTGGGTTACATACGTGAATATCGATGGCCGGTTATTTTAGACCATCTGAGATAATTATTCATTTCAGAGAGGAGAAAGCTTATGAACATTAAAGTTGAAAAAATGCCAGAAAACCAATTAAAACCACTGTTTAAAGATCCTTCACAATTGGGTTTTGGAAAGGTCTTTACCGATTATATGTTTACCATGCGGTATTTGAAAGATAAAGGATGGATTGAACCGAAAATTAGTAAATATGCACCGATGTCTATTGGACCGGCAGCGGTCGTGTTACATTATTCCCAAGAAATTTTCGAAGGATTAAAAGCTTATGCCGCTGAGGATGGCCGGATTTTATTATTCCGACCAGAAGAAAACGCTAAACGGATGTATGATTCAGCGGAAAGAATGTGTATGGCGCCATTCCCAGAGGATTATTTTTTGGAATCAGTTAATGAATTGGTTAACTTAGAAAAACGATGGATACCGAAGGCTGCTGGTACTTCATTATATATTCGGCCTACTTTAATCGGGGTTGGCGATGCTTTAGGTGTACACCCGGCTGATGAATACTTATTTTTTATAATATTAACCCCAGTGAGCGCCTACTTTAAAGAAGGTTTCAAACCAATTAGCCTATATGTCGAAGACTATTATATAAGAGCGGCAGTTGGCGGTGTTGGTAATGCCAAAACCGGCGGGAATTATGCCGCTAGTTTACTTGCCGGCGCAAAAGCCGGAGAAAAGGGTTTTTCACAAGTACTTTGGCTGGATGCCCGTGAAAGGAAATATGTCGAAGAAGTAGGGGCGATGAATATCTTTTTCGTCTTTGGAAAGAAGCTCGTCACTCCAAATTTGGGTGGCTCTATTTTGCCGGGAATTACACGTAAATCGGTGCTTGAATTAGCGAAAAGCCTTGGTTATAAGGTTGAAGAACGTATGATTAGCATAGATGAAGTAATTGAAGGGATTAAGAACGGTTCGCTTACCGAATCATTTGGTTCGGGTACAGCTGCAGTTATCTCACCGGTAGGTTCACTGAATTATAAAGGAGAGAATTACCTGGTCAACCAAAATCAAGTTGGAACCATAACTCAGGAACTCTACACCAAGCTGGTTGACATTCAATATGGCAGAGCGAAAGATCCGTTCGGTTGGGTGAGAGAGATTGGTAGATTATAAAATTAATAATTATTGTAAAGGCGTTTGGACTTTCATCCAAACGCCTTTATTAGTTATTTGTCAAGTTTTAAACCTATTAAAGGAAAGCTGTTTTTATAATGTAAATGTGGTAAAATTGTCACATAAGTTAAAACTTGGGTAATATTTGTTTTCGAGTTTTTTAGCTCAGGAGGGTCCTCATGAAACGTATCATGATATTAATTTCAGTAATGATTGTTATTTTCGGAGTACTTACCTTAACAGCTGCAGGCGCCTTTAATCTGTATCGGATTGCGGTTTTGCCATTTGAAGATGGCTCTATTAAAAGGACTTGGGGGAACGAGTTCAGTCTTGGAAAAGGAGTAGCCGATGAGCTTGTAACAGCTTTACTGGCAACGGAACGTTTTCGTCTTATTGAACGTGAAGAAGTTGATAAGGTCCTAAAGGAACAGAACATAGGAAAAGGTGGAGTGTTAGATCCTCAAACAGCTGCAAAAATCGGCAAGATTTTAGGTGTACAGTATTTGGTAATCGGGAGAATTACCGATTTTTCTACCAAAGAAGATGATGATATACTGGCTAATCCTAACCATAATAATCCAATGGGAATGAGGATTACCAGGGCTACTTCAAGGGTTTCAATTGATGCCCGACTGGTTGACGCTACCACTGCTGTAATATTGACCAGCGTTACCGGAACTGGTAAAAAGAAGACTGTTAATTTGGGGATTATTACTAAAGAGGGTGGAATCTCATTTGGAGATAAAGACTTTAAAAAAAGCGATTTAGGTAGAGCTTTTCGCCAAGCGGCTAATTCCACCGCACGGCAGTTAGCAATTAAAGCTTATGATGGGATGGTTCCAATCACAATTACCGGATTGGTTGCTTATGTTAGCGCCGATCGAATCATAATTAATGTAGGCAAAAAAGACGGAGTGGAATCGGGAATGGTTTTTAAAGTATTTCATAAGCTTGAAAACTTGAAGGACCCGATTACGGGTCAGTTGATTGGTGAAGCTACCGAACCAGTAGCTGAAATAATAGTCACTGAGGTAAAGGAAAAGTCCGCTACCTGTAAAACATCGACTAGGATAACTGCTGACTTTGAGATATCCGTATCAGATTTGGTTGAATCGAAGACTCCTCTAAAATTGAGTTTACCCGAGCTTCCTCCATTGGATGAAGAAGAAGAGGAGGGGCTGCGTAAAGGAAGAGAATATAGGCTTTACGCCGAACGTATGGTAATAGGCGAGTATACCGACGAATCACTTTCTAAGGAAGACGAAACTAAAGATAGCGCTATTAATCTTATTGGTGGTCAAGCCATTTTCGGCCGGTTTAAATTAATGAGTGAAAGATCATTTGATGGTGAAATTGAAGACCCCGACCGTAAATTAAATATATCCGAATTTAAGCTGGGATATAATCTTAATCCGGTTCAAGACGTTCAGATTGAACTGTTCGTTTCCAAATTCAAATTAGGAGTGGAGTCCGGCGGAGAGGAATCATTATACTGCTCAAGCTGGGTTTTTGGCACGGATATTGAATATGAGATGATGGAAAAAACCTATTTTGAACTATCTTATGGTTATGGGGCTTCAATTGATTACCGGATAGACGGTACTGATAAAACCGGTGGTAACCTGGCGATTCTTAAAACAAAACTCAGTTATTATTTATCCGAACATGCGGCGGTTTATGCCGGATATCGTTCATATATGATGAAAATTGATGACGATCAAGATTTATCCGGCATTGACGTTGGGTTAGTCTTGAAATATTAGTATGTTCTTTTTTTAAGGAATTAATCAAAACAGACGGACCAAAATATGGTCCGTTATTTTATTGGCAAGAAAATAATATAAAGTACCAGTTAGAATAGGACGAAATTAATAAAAAGGAGTAAAATGAGATGCCTTCAATTGAACAAATTTTATTTCCAAGCGCTTCAATCAGGTTGGAGTTTCTAAACAATCAGGGCGAAAAAATAACCGGTCAATCTAAGATTAACCTTTATGAAGGAATATATTTGGTTTTGGATTCTCCGAAACCGTTATATATTTTAAATGAACTTACCCTTAATCAAAATTTGGCGATTATTTCTAAATATCAGGATGAACAAGAAGATTACGTTTTCTTTGTTAAGTTTATTAAAACCAAGAATACTGATCCTCCACTCATGGTAGTGAGTAAGCCTGATGATTTTACTTTGGGAAGAAAGGCATTTAGATGCGATGTTAATATTCCTTTCGGTTATTATAATACTCAAAATGAGTATAAGGAAGGTTTAATGTTAAATCTTTCTTCTAACGGATTGTTTGCTACAATAGAACCTGACGAATCCTTACATGTTGGGATTGATGTTTCTTTAAAATTTCAGCTCCCGAAAGGGAAAATCCCATTTTTAATAGTAGGTAAAGTTACGAGGATGGAAAAAATCGGAAACAAAGATCGCATAGCATTTACTTTTTCTTATTTGCCTAATGAAATTCATGATTCAATCGGTAGATTTCTTTCAAATGAACAGGGGTCAACAATTCGGAAATCTCTCCAGAAAAAACCGACCTTTATCCAAATCCACAATGACTAGAGTTGAGTGTTTATAAACCTTTCTTCCTGTCATTCCCAAGTCCCATTAACCCATTTCTCTCTTATTTCCGCATATCCGTACACAAATGCGTAATAATAGGATATGTATTTTTATTTGGGAGGATTATTATGGATAAATTACAGGTTGGGGTCATTGGTACGGGAATGGCTTTTGAAAAGTTGCATTATCCCGCATTTCAAGAACTAAAGGATAAATACCAAATCGTAGCCCTTTGTGATGAAGATCAGAATAAAGCCTTGGGTTGGGCTGAGAAATTGGGCATATTGCCAAAGGATGTTTATTCTGATTACCGGGACTTAGCAAAACGTGACGATATACAAGTAATTGATATTTTGGTGCCGATTGGGCTGAACTTTACGGTTGCTGAAGCCGTAGCTAAGATTGCCTTCGGGACCGGGAAAGGTATGATTCTAGAGAAACCATTAGCGCCTACTTTGGAGCAGGCTGAAAAATGCGCTGAGTTGCCCAAAAAATATGGGATACAAATGATGATTGCTGAAAACTATCGTTATAATGAAGATCCTAATTTGATCCGGGACTTGGTCCAAGAAGGGCATATCGGCGAGGTAGATTATTTTCTCTGGAACCGGGTGGTAAATTTTCCGGACGATATGAAAAAAGACGCCTTTCCTGCCAAGGAATGGCGCCAATATCCGGATTTTCCGGGAGGGGAATTTTACGATGTCTCAGTTCATGATATGGCAGCTCTTAGGCATATATTTGGTCCGATTGATGAACTTATGGCTTATGGGCAAAAGAAAGATGCTGCTCTCGGGCAACTAGCCATTGTGAACGTGGTATTCCGTTTTATGAGCGGTTTTACAGGTAGTTATAATTTCTATTGCGCCGGGAAAGAGATGCAAAGACCTTTAGTGGGTCTAAGGATTATCGGTCGAAAGGGCGAGATATATCAGGAAGAACGGGACAGTGGTACTATTAACATCGCTTTTACTGACGGTTCATCAAAACAGGTTTCTTATACGCCACAGCGGGGTTACTATAATGAGTTGCTCAATTTCTATAACGCCTTTTTAGGAAAGGAACAAATTTCGGTCACGCCGGAACTGGAACTTGGCGATGCTAAGACTGTTTTGGCAATATTAGAATCCATCGAACAAGAGACACCCGTTAAAGTTGATGAGCAGGAAGCTTTTATTCCGGCTTATAACTTAGGACGGAAGGTAACTTACGAAGAAAAGCGAATGTGAAGAGGAAAAGGTGGCGCAAGCCACCTTTAAATTTTTTATTCCTCCGGGAAAAAATGTTCATCCATGGCAATCTCCGTAGGAATTGGAGAATCAGGCAGTTCAACTTCGTTTAGATTTCGAACCGCTCCAAAATAACCGCCGGCAAACTTTGGTCGTTTCTGATTAATATATGATTCCAGAAGCGATTGATCTCCTCCTGAATTGAGTTCAGCCGGTTCATTGGTTAATAAATCCTTCTCCAGGTCGGAAATACCATCTTTCATAACTTCACCCTCCATTGCAGTTTTTCTTTTCAAGTATCTCCAATATAAAATATCTAAATCGTTGGAGACCAATATTTCTCCTTTCGCTTTTCCGTCATATCATCTGGACATCAGCATATGATAGCTTGACAGACTATGGAAAAGGAGGGATTTTATGATCTGGTTTTTAATAGCGCTTATTCCAGTAGGATTATTAGTGCTTTTAATAATCTTTAAAGGTTTCTTCTTCGTTTCCCAGGCTCAAGCGGCAGTAATCGAGCGTATCGGTAAATTTAACCGGGTAGTATATAGCGGGTTGCATCTTAGATGGCCTTTTTTGGAGTCATTTCGATTAGTTGGCTTCATAAACCGCGAGGAATATCGGAAAGATTTTGGTCAATACCGGATTGACCTTAGGGAACAGATTTTTGACCTTTGCAAACAACATGTTATCACCAAAGATAATGTAGCACTAGATGTGGATACTATTATTTATTATCGGGTTACCGAGCCGGAGAAGACGGTTTATGGTATTACCGATTTGCCTAAAGCCATCGAACAATTGGCCTTAACTAATATTCGGAATGAGTTTGGCCGGATGGATCTTGATATAAGTCTTGGTTCCCGGGGGCAAATGAATGAGAACATCAAGATAGCATTGGACGAAGCGACCAAAGATTGGGGAGTAAGTATTCTTCGAGTTGAGGTTCAGGAAATAATACCCCCGACAGATTTAAAAGATACTATGGATAAGCAGATGATGGCCGAACGGGAACGCAGGGTTAAAGTATTGGGGGCCCAAGCTGAGAAAGAAGCCATGGTTTTAATGGCTGAAGGGGCAAAGCAGAAGACCATATTAGAAGCCGAGGCCCAGAAGGAATTGGAGATTTTAAAGGCCCAAGCGGAAAAGGAAAAGGTGGTTTTGGAAGCGGAAGCGTTCCGTGAGAGACTAATATTAGCGGCGGAAGGAAAAAAACTTGCGTTGTCAATGGAGTCGGAAGGAGAAAAGACAGCCCGGATTAATTTGGCTGAAGCGGAAGCTGAGCGAATTTTGAAGGAACTAAACTCAGAGGCGGAAGGTTTGGCCCGGATTTCCCAGGCTTTAAATGCCCAAGAATCCAATCAAACTTTAATCGCGTTAAAATCGCTTGAGGCGGCGGTAAAGATTGCCGGAGAACTGGCGGACGGTCAGGCGACAAAAATTTTTCTGCCTCAGGAAGTTACTGGATTAATGGGATCGCTGCTCAGTATTACAGAAATGATGCGTGAAGGAAGAAAATAATATAACTTATAACGCCTGATAATGTTGTATTTAAAGCCATGGACTTAAATCCGTGGCTTTGAATATTTTTAGAAGTTTATCACTTTATTATATAAACCTAAAAACAGGTTAAACTATCGATCAAAACATAAATTGGGAGAGGATCTTATGGAAGTAACCATTCATCTTAGGACCGAACAACCATCAATTATATTGGAATATTGGCACTCTCACCGCTACCGGAGACAAGTTCACTCGGTAAACCCAGGTGGGTTTGATCAAGACGGACCATGGTTTAAAATTGAAGCCGGCCCTAGTTCGTTTAATTTTCGGTTTAGCGGTTTGGATGACGACTCCGGTATGGAAAGATTTTATGGGAATTACCTTGGCCGGGAGGTTTGGTCTTTACCGGACCGACCGGACGTATATTCGGTAAGGCCGGCAACAGTCAAGGGGCATGCCAACCAATTTTACAGTCAAATTAAGCACCTGGTTCCGGATGGATTATATCTTCCGGAGACGGATATCAGTTACCTTCGGGAAGGAATCCCGCCTAAACCCGGCAAAGAATCACCCTTGGGAAAATCAATGTTGGGGGCGAATGTTTTAAAAGATGGTTCGATCCTCTTCGGATTATTCCACCCTAGAGCGGCCCAGGTTTATCTCACGGGAAACTTCAATGATTGGCAATGCCCTGGTCATTCACGGCCCGACTCGGAAAAATTTCTACCGCTCGGTTTATACCAAGGTTATTATAATTATCCAAATCTCTGGCTTTTTCAGCTTCCGGCGGATCAAGTTCGTGAAAAGGTTGAGTATCTTTTTTATGTTATTGGTGGAGTTCCTTTGGATGGGAACCGGCGTCCGGAAAGTTATCTACATGATCCGATGACCAGGAGCTATGGAGGGGATTATTTTCAAAATCCATCGTTAGTGGTTGACCCTACTCTATATCATTGGAAAGATCTAAGCTGGAAAACACCAAAACTTTCAGACCTGATTATATATGAAATGAATGTATATGGCTTTAGCGAGGGAGATCCCGATATTCCAAAAGAGGAGCAAGGAAAATTCGCCGGAGTAATTCGCCGGATAAAAAATGGATTCTTTAAAGACTTGGGAGTTAATACCCTAGGACTGATGCCTACCTCTGAGGCACCATCATTACAAGGTCCCACTGCATTAGGATATGATCCGTGCGGTTTTGCTTCAATAGAACGGGACTTTGGTACTCCGGAAGAGTTCCGGGAATTGGTAGATACTGCTCACCAACATGGTATTGCTGTTTTGTTGGATTTGGTCTTTAATCATACCTCCAACACTTTTAATCCGCTTTGGAACGCAATCAGTGATAGTCAACCCGGCGGTTTTTATTTTAGCGGCGGAACTCCCTGGGGAAATCGGGTAGCCACGGAGCGGGAAGAGGTTCAAAATTACCTAATTGATGTTTGCAAACTGCTTTTACATGAATACAAAGTGGATGGTTTTAGGTTTGACGCTACCCATTCCAGTTGGATGGATCATGGTTTTTTACACCGCCTCCAATATGAAATTAGAGATCGGGGTTTTAAGCCTGACTGTATCTTAATCGTGGAAAACTTACCCAATGAGCCCGATTTAAATTTAGACGGGTGGAATGGTTTTGCCCAGTGGAACGATCCTTTTCATGATAAACTTAAGGCCTTATTGAGGGAAGGTGTCTATCAGGATTGGGTCGATGACTCGCCCCAACTTTTGGGTGATGTTTTTTATTTTTGCCGTAATTTCTATGCGGCTCATACTAATAATGTTATTAATTATTGTGAGAGTCATGATGAAAATAGCATGCCTTTTGAAGTGGCTACTAATGGGCCTTTCCTACAGACCGATCCGGCAAAAGAGCGCAAGGCACGTCTAGGTTTGATGGCTACCATGACTGCCCTTGGGCAGCCGATGATATACATGGGACAAGAATTCAACATTGATCGCCCGCGCAATCAAATACAATTCACCTGGCCGGATGACCTCTCCAGACATCAATTTTACCAATGGGTAAAAGGGTTAATACATCTCCGCCGACGCTACCCTGCTTTAAAAATCTCCGGTGCTAATTTAGCGGAGGAAGGAAAGTTTCAATTTATCCTCGGTCCGTGGCTGGAGCAGGGTAAAGGCCGTTCGGTCATTGGGTGGCGGGTTAAACCAAATGGTGACCCATGGGAACAAATAGTAGTGTTATTCAATTTTGAACCTTATGATGTTTCGGTAGGAATCGATTTCGGCTCTTCGGGAAAGTGGGTAAAACTAGCCGATATTGACCGAGTTAACGACATTCCTCCCTTTGGTGCAAATGATCTCCAGGAACCCGCCACAATCGAAACTTCGGGTTATTTTGAGAACTTTACACTCCCATCAAGCAGTGGCTTTGTTTATAAATGGGAAAGCGAAATCGGTTATCATTAAAAAGTAAAAGAAATTTACTTCAATCCTATATACTATGAGATCGATAAAAAAATTATTTAAAAAATTTTTCCGCTAATTACCTGCCTATGCGCTAGTAAAGGCCGTTGGGATGAGGTGATAATCTTGGCAGGATTATAGTAAAATTCGTCAAATTTTTTATCTTGGTGATATGATGAGAGTGTTTTGCCTGCGATTCTTTTTTTTACTCTTATGTTTTGCAGTACAATTTTGCCATGCGGACGGACGCTATAACATAAGCGCTCCACAGCAGTATCGGGTTAGGTATCTGGTTGAGATTGAAAATACCGGTGGTCTTGCCCGTAATCTGAAGTTGGAATTACCGACCTTTATTACCGATGAATTGCCTCCTTATCAGAAATTAGTATCCTATCAGGCGCCCAGCGGTATAAAACTTAACAAATATCCTGATGGACAAAACGCGGTATATTTGGCGCCTCGTTTTGAAAATGGGCAACAGCTTAAGCTTGAGTTTACATATATCTTCGTTAATTATGCGATTGATTATCAACTGAATGCTTATCAAGGATATAGCTCCGTCGAAGCCCGTTATCTCCAACCTGAAGATGGTATCGAATCTAATTCTAAAATTATAATGGATTTAGCCCAAGATCTGACGGCTGGATGTGATACTCAATTAGACAAAGCCCATAAACTTTTTGAGTATGTAAATGCTAACCTTGAATATCAAAGAATTGAACAAGATACACATAGCGCTTTGGAAACCATAAGACTAGGAAAGGGGGTCTGCGAAGATTTTAGTTTAGTATATATAGCCTTATGCCGCGCTTCCGGGATACCGGCTCGGCTAGTGAGGGGCTATCGGTTCAATGTTACTGACCTTAAATTCGGAGAAACTGACCTTAAAGGTTTTGCCCATGCCTGGGCGGAGGTAAATTTACCGGCGGAAGGTTGGGTAACGGTGGAACCAACTTTTGTTTATACTGTAAACGGTGTAAAAAAGGTTAATTATGATTTTTTTGGTAAGATTGATAAATCAGACCGGCATCTCTTTTTTAGTTATATACGAAATAACACTCCTAATTGCAGTTGGACACATGATCCTCGTAATCCGGCCAATTTGAAACTCAATGTTCGGACCTTACTTCGAAAATAGGGAATATATTTTAGGAGTAAAGGGAATATCTTTATATTGGTAGGAGGGATTGTAATGAAAACAGTCAGTGTTCGGCACAAAGTTTTAGCCGGTTTGGCCTACTTTTTTTGGCCTTTTAGTATCCTGATTGTTGCTACCAAACTTAAGAAAGATCAGTTTCTGCGGTTTCATGGCTATCAGGCATTAATCCTTGGCATCTGTGGTTCTGTTTTTTATTTGGTAAGCGGGTGTTTTTTAAGGATGATCCCCGGATTTGGTCATTCCCTGTTTAATTTCTTAACTTGTGTTTGGATAGTGCTGGCTTTCTTTTTAGCGTTCCGCTGTTGGTTAGGAGAGTGTTTTAAAGTACCGTTTGTTTATCATGTCGCCTATTGGGATATGGATTAAGAATAATACATAAATTGACCGATTTAGTTTAATAATTATTAACCACTTCCTCCGGGGAGTGGTTTTACTTTTGGTAGAATTTAAAAATTTAGTAATAAATTTAAAGGAATTTGTTGGAAAGTATCGAAATAGGTTCCTGGTGATGGGATTAATGTTAAATAAAGTAATCATAATTTTGTTTCTTTTGTTTGGAATAACAGGTTGCCTTCCAAAACCAAAGCCTAGGACGGGTGATTTTAATGCCATGGTGATCGATGACCTTACTGGTGAAGCAATTCCAGGGGTGAGAGTTTTAATAGGAGAAAAAGAATATAGTACAAATTTAAAAGGTCAATTTTCAATGGCAGGATTATCTCCTGATAATTACCAGATAAAAATGAATAGAGCATGGTATGAACCAAAAGCCATTGTTTATAAACATCTTGGAAAGCCAGCTCCGGTGCATTTCTACTTGAAACCTGAAAGATTATACGGACGTATTTATTATAGTTATGATGAGGGAAAGAATAAAGAAATCTATGAGCTTATCCTAAGCAACCGATTGGTTAATAAAGTTTTAAGTATTCCTGGGTCGTCCGAAACGAATCCAACATGGTCGATGGCAGGAAAACTTGGTATTGAATCGGATTCGAATGGGTCGAAGATTTTTCTTTATGACGTTTTTGAAGGGAAGCCGGGCAAATTATCTGATCAGAGCTTATTGGCAGCCGAGCACCCTTCTTTAGATAATACAGGTACAAATATGGTTTGCAAAAAAAAATCCGAGTCTGGTCTCGCAATCGTGCTATACGATCTTAGGAATAACAAACAAGTAATAGAATACTCAAAAAGCGGTTATAACCCGGTTATCAGTCCGGATGGGAAAATGGTGGCATATGTTAGCGGAAATTATACCAAGTTATATATTATTGAAGACCTTTTAAATCCTGACAAAAGTCTTCGGGAATTCAGTCTAACAGGTTATAAATTTAATAATCCCTGTTTTAGTCCTGATGGGAGTAAAATTGTTTTCGAGGCATATGAGAAAAGTGATGGGGCTAGGGCTATTTACTGCATATCAGTTAAACCACTAGCCACTGAAATGTGGCAAATCACCTTCCCGTTAAGAGAAATTGAGCAACATAAGCACCCTACCTGGAGTGCAGATAACATTATTTATTTTTCAGGGAATATCATCTACTCCTCCCGGAATGATATCTATGCGGTTAGGTTTAACGAAAGCTCTAATCTTAATAATAACCCATGGATAATGGTAAGCAAAGGATCAGGGAATAAACTGTACCCTTGCTGGGGAAATTGAAATAATTCAATGCTATAAATTAATGTGTTAATTATCTTAAAAAATTTTTCCAAAGCAGGATTATTATAAGCAAACAATTAATCTTAATTTGAAATACTAAAGGATTTTATTTGGGAGACAAGTTATGATCTCGGATCGTGGCGAAAATTATTCCAATCACCTTTCGGATATAGCGGTCCGTGAATACGGACCTTTAATTTCTTCAATTTGCCGCAGATTGATTCAAGATCCTGAGATTGCCGAAGACGCTGCTCAGGAAGTGTGGGTTCAAGTTATTAAAAGTTTGCCCTCTTTTAAGGGTGATTCTAAATTATCAACCTGGATTTATGCAATAGCTTACCGGGTGGCCAAAGATTACTCTATTAGGGAAAGAACCTACTCAGTCCGTTTTTTACGGGACTATTTTCATCAAGACGGAGAGCCGCAATTTACCGGCAATTCTAAAAATCCGGAAAAGGCGTTTTGGGTTAAGGAAATGTGCGACCGTTGCCTTACGGGTATTTTACATTGTCTGGAAACAGAGGCCCGAATCATTCATGTTTTTAGGGAAATAGCCGGTTTGTCATATTTGGAAATTGCCGATATAGTGGAAAAGGATGAAACCACAGTACGACAAATTGTATCCCGAACGCGCCGGAAATTGACTAACTTTATGAATGATGAGTGTATGCTTTATAATCCAAATGGAAAATGCCGCTGCCGAATGAGAGGGCATATTAACAGTATAGGTTTAGCTGAAGAGTATCGCAAAATTAATGAAATATTAAAGCGGGTCAATGTCTTTCAAAGGTTTGAGAAGGTTTTTCCCAAAAAAAATTATTGGGAAAAACTGATTTAGTTTTGTCACAAAATCGAATTACTCTCCACTAATTAGTTGGATTAATCTAATAAAGGAGAGTATTTAAATGGAAGCAAAACGTAATTTAATCGCACCTTGCGGAATTGATTGTTTTAATTGTGAGTTTTATCAGGATAATATCACTGAACAATTTCAGAAAGCATTGGCGGTTAGATTAAATTTGGAACCAGCGCAGGTGGGTTGTAAAGGGTGTAGGAAGCAGCCTGGTTGTTTGGTGCATGAGGGTTGTAAAACATTGGAGTGTGTGACAGAGAAGAGATTGGAGTTTTGTTACGAATGTGCTGAGTTTCCTTGTCCTAAGTATCAACCGGCGGCTGATGGGGCTGAAAAGTTCCCACATAATTTGAAGGTTTATAATCTATGCCGAATGAGGCTGCTCGGAGTGGAAGAGTGGGCTGAAAAGGAAGCGGCGGAGGCCAGGAAAAGATATTACCGGGGGAAATTTGTGATTGGTTCGGGACCACAATGCTTTGACTAAATTAGTAAAAATGAGAATATCTTTAAAAGAGGCGATGGTAGCCTCTTTTTCATGTTAATTAATTAAGAGTGAAGTTCAAAAGGAGCCCAATTATCGAAATAAGCGGGGGAAAAAATAATAGAACAAACATGAAAATTTTTAGAATTTAAGCCTTTATTTAGGCTTTTTTTGTTTGTATTCTTATTCATTTGTAACTGTCCTCCTTGACAAATTTAACGTTTTATTTTATAGTAGTTCTAAATAGAACCACTATAATGAAATGAGGAATTTAATTGGAGTTGACCGAAGCCTTGGGCAAAATTGGTTTTACCCGCCATGAATCCATTCTTTATATTACTCTTTGTCAAGAAGGAGAGCTTACAGGTTACGAAGCTGCCAAAATCTCCGGTTTGCCCCGTTCCAATGTTTATTTGGCCTTGTCCGGATTGGTAGAAAAAGGCGGAGCGTATATCTGTGAGGGGGAGGCGGCCCGTTATACACCGGTTCAGGTAGAGGAGTTGGTTGCCAATACCCGTAGACAAATGAGTGAGGTATTGGATTATCTTGAAAAACATATTCCCAAAAGGAAGACAAGCTCGGAACCTTATATTACGATTACCGGAAAAAAGCAAATTATCAATAAAATGAAGAATATAATAAATCAAGCGCGGGAAAGAGTTTACCTGTCGATGGCCCCCATTGAGCTGGAATTGATAATAAGCGAGTTACTCGACGCCATTGCTAGAGGTTTAAAGGTAGTAATAATTACTACGCCTCCTTTTCAAATAGATGGAGCGATTATTCATTATATACCAAAGCAATCCGGCCAAATCCGGCTTATTTCCGATAGCACCAACGTACTGACCGGAGAAATTAACAAGCAAGCGGAACCATCCTGCTTATATTCACGGAATAAGAATCTGATTGATTTGATTAAAAATTCGTTAACTAACGAAATTAAATTAATTGAACTTCAAATGCAAAAATAATTGTCGAGGTGAGAAATGAATAACTATTTTAGTGTACAGACGAACTTTTACGGTGATGCTACTCCCCAAAATTTAATCGATACATATGGAAGCCCTTTATATGTTTATAATGAAAACATCCTTAGGGAACGTTGCCGGGAAATGGCCCAGTTAATTTCATATCCTCAGTTTAAAGTGAACTACTCCATTAAAGCCAACTCTAACTTGGAGCTTTTAAAAATTATCCGGGATGAAGGCTTGGATGCTGATGCTATGTCTCCGGGAGAAATACATGTTTTAATGGCAGCCGGGTTTAAAAACGACCAGATTTTCTATATCGGAAATAATGTTTCTTCCGCAGAAATGGAATATGCGATTGAACATGATATTTTAGTGAGCGTGGATTCCGTTTCTCAATTGGAAACGTACGGGCGAATTAATCCTGGCGGTAAAGTGGCGGTCCGGTTCAATCCCGGAATCGGCGCTGGACACCACGAAAAAGTAGTTACCGGCGGTAAAAAGACCAAATTTGGCGTAACTCCCGAACATATTGACAATGTAAAAGCGCTTATTTTGGAATTTAATCTAAGCTTATACGGGATTAATCAGCATATCGGATCATTATTCATGACCCCGGAGGCATACCTGGAAGGAGTGGGGCGTTTATTAAACATAGCTGCCTGTTTTGATAGACTTGATTTTATCGATTTGGGTGGAGGATTTGGAACTCCATATCGGAAACAGGCTGGAGAAAAAAGATTGGACTTTAAGGGGCTTGGGACCCGACTTGAGGAAATGTTGGTTTCCTGGGTTAAATCCTATGGATATAATCCCATCTTTAAAGTCGAGCCTGGCCGCTATCTTCTGGCCGAATGTGGGGTTTTATTAGGGACGGTCCATGCTGTTAAACAGAGTTATGAGACTAAATATGTTGGGACTGATTTAGGTTTTAACGTCTTGACCAGGCCGGTACTATATAATTCCCATCACGATCTTGAAGTTTATCAAAAGGCTCAGCTAATCGATCCTTCAAAAATAGAAAAGGTGACGGTGGTTGGCAATATCTGCGAAAGCGGCGATATAATCGCCAAGGATCGTGAATTACTGGAAATAGGCGAGGGCGATATTATAGGGGTTATGGATGCCGGGGCTTATGGCTATGCGATGAGTTCCAATTATAATAATCGGTTGCGGCCGGCGGAAGTTTTAATTAAAGCAAACGGAGAACCGATTTTAATCCGTCGACGTGAGACGATAGACGATTTGATGCGTACTTTCTGTACTTAATAATGGAGAAAATTAAGATGGATTTTTACAAGTACCATGCTTTGGGCAATGATTATCTGGTGATTGACCCGAAAAAAACTCAAATTAAGTTAACTTCGGATTTAATCAGACTGATTTGCCACCGTAATTTCGGCGTCGGTTCCGATGGTATTCTTTATGGGCCGATAACGTTTAATAATTGTATAGGGCTGAGAATATTTAATCCTGACGGTAGTGAAGCCGAAAAAAGCGGTAATGGAATCAGAATTTTTTCAAAATATCTCGTGGATGAAGGTTATCAACAAGAAAAGATTTTTCAATTGCAGACTTTAGGCGGCCAAGTAATAGTTGAAGTTTTAGATGAACGTGGTGAAATGATCAAAGTTGATATGGGTACGGTAACTTTTGACAGCCGTTTAATCCCGATAAAGGGAGAACAGCGTAATGTGATTAATGAATGTTTAAGCATTAACGGAAAGGAATATCAAGTAACCTGTTTATCCATTGGGAATCCTCATTGTGTAATCCCTCTTGATGAAATTTCTAAAGATTTAGCTCTTAAACTTGGGCCAAGTGTTGAGAATAACAATTTATTTCCCAAAAGAATTAACCTGCAATTATTAAAGATTATTGATCGCAGTAATATTCAAATTGAAATCTGGGAACGTGGTGCGGGTTATACTATGGCATCGGGAAGTAGTAGTTGTGCCGCGGCAAGCGCTGCTTATAAGTTGGGTTTGACTGATAACCGGATTAAAGTTAAAATGCCGGGTGGAGTTATTGATATTGAAATAAAAGATGATGGGCACGTATTTATGACCGGACCGGTTGTAGGAGTAGCTAAGGGAGAGTTTTCAAAAACTTTAGGAAGTAAATAATGAACTCATAAGTAAACGGAGTGATAAAAAATGGTTTTTGCCGAACGGATCGGAGGCCGTAACTTCGGTAAGGATACTAAACTTTATAAGTTTGCCGCAATTAAACGGGCAAAAGTTGAGGCCCGCGCCTTGCATCCGGATCTTTATTTAATCGATTTGGGTGTCGGTGAACCCGATTTGCCCGCCGACCCTGTTATTGTGGAAATTTTAGCCTCGGAAGCGGGAAAGCCGGAAAATAGGTTTTACGCTGATAATGGGATCCCCGAGTTTCAGGAAACGGCAGCCCGATATTTAGAGCGAGTTTATCAGGTCTCTGGAATTGACCCGTATCGTCAGATTTTACACGGTATCGGTTCAAAACCAATCTTGGCGATGCTGCCCCTTTGTTTCATCAACCCCGGAGATGTGACACTTACAACAGTACCTGGTTATCCGGTAATTGCCACTTATACCGAATATGCCGGGGGAGAGGTTTATCCACTACCTTTAATGCAAGAAAACGAGTTCTTCCCTGACTTTACGTCGATACCGCCGGAGATCTTGAAGCGGGCCAAGTTGTTATATATCAACTATCCCAATAATCCCACCGGACAGACTGCGACCGAAGAATTTTATGGTGAAGTTGTCGAATTCGCCCAAAAAAATAATCTTTTAGTCGTATCTGACGCCGCTTATGGGGCTTTGACATATGATGGATATCAACCCTTAAGTTTCTTGAGGGTTCCGGGCGCTAACGAAGTGGGAGTGGAAATTCATTCGTTATCCAAGGCGTTCAATATGACCGGCTGGCGGTTGGCTTTTTTGGCTGGAAATCCGGAAGTAGTTAAGGCCTATGGGACTATTAAAGATAACACCGATTCTGGCCAGTTTCGGGCAATTCAGAAGGCTGGGGTTTATGCCTTAAACCATCCTGAATTGACTAATTCGAATTGTGAACGGTATTCACGTCGGTTTAATTTATTAGTTCCGGCTTTACGGGAAGTTGGGTTTGAAGTTGTAAAGCCCAAGGCTTCTTTTTACTGTTATATCCGGGTCCCAAAGGGCGCAGAAGCGGGGCGGCTATTTAAGAGTGCCGAAGATGCCGCTTCATATTTAATAAAAGAAGCTTTAATCTCAACCGTGCCATGGGATGACGCAGGGCCATATTTAAGGTTATCCGTTACTTTTGAAGCTAATGGCATTAAGGAAGAACAGGAAGTAATCGTAGAAATGAAACGAAGGTTACTTCATTTAGGCTTATGGTTCGACTGAAAGGTGCTGTTTTATTGAATTTGAGTAATCCTTGACAATTTGATAAAATAGATCTAATATATACATATACGGGTATAGGTATAATAAAGGAGTTGAGATAAATGGCTGTAAAAGTTCTAAAACATAGATGCCCTCAAAACCATCCCTGTCCTTCGCTTAAAGTATGTAAAACGGGAGCATTGAGTCAAAACGGTTTTGCAGCACCGATAGTGGATGAGGAGAAGTGCGTGGATTGTTATCGCTGTATTAGTTTTTGCCCGATGGGGGCTTTTGAAAAGGTATAATATTATATGAAGAAGAAGTAAAAGTATAGAAAAGCTAAGAATCAAAACCTCAGTAAAAATTTAGTTACTATTTATCTTTGTTACTTGACGCTTAATAAGAAATTGGATAAAATTTTATTGAAAGTTTAAATTGTATTCAACCTTCATACGACTGGCGGATAGTGGGCTAAACCACGTGGAGTATTGAAGGTTATCATTGCCGACCGCCTGGGCAGACTAAAGCCCAGGCGGTCTTTTTTTCAGTTGTAGTGAACAGTAATCGATAATCAACAATGGGTAATCGGCAAATAATAGACATTGAATACTGAATATTGACGTTGTTCACTGTAAAAGGGAGGAATTGCGATGAATCCATGGCGCGGTTTTATAGGAGAACTATGGCGCAAACAGATTGACGTTACCGATTTTGTAAGGGGAAATTACCAACCGTTTAGTGGTGATGCTGACTTTTTATCCGAGCCAACGGAACGTACCCGGAAATTATGGGATCAATGTTTGGATTTGTTAAAAAAAGAGCGGGAGGCCGGCGGGGTTCTGGAAATTGATACTAAACGGGTGGCCGGAATTACTGCTTGGAAACCGGGGTATATCGACCGGGACAATGAAGTAATTATCGGGCTTCAGACGGATAAACCATTAAAAAGAATGGTAAATCCCTGGGGTGGTTGGCGAATGGTTGAGGCTGCCTGTCAAGCCCGGGGTATTGACCCGGACCCAATCATGAAGAAGATTTTTACCCGCTATAGGCGTACCCAAAATGAGGCGATTTTTCGGATTTATACACCAGCGATGCGCCAAGCCCGTAAACTTGGTATTATTACAGGGCTTCCCGATGCCTATGGCCGGGGCAGATTGATAGGGGACTATCGCCGGGTTCCGCTTTACGGTTGTTCCTTTTTAATGGAAGAGAAGAAAAAAGATTTATATGCTATGGATAACATCGATGATACTACTATTCACTTGCGTGAAGATATTGCGGACCAAGTTCGGGCTTTTGAACGAATGATTGAACTGGGTCAAGCTTATGGATGTGATATCTCCCGTCCGGCTCTTAATGCCCGGGAAGCGGTACAATGGTTTTATCTGGCTTATCTGTGCGCTGTCAAAGAACAAAATGGCGCTGCAATGTCATTGGGTCATAACAGTCCTTTCTTTGATATTTATATCCAAAGGGATTTCGAAGAGGGAACATTGACCGAAGCCGAAGCCCAGGAGTTAATAGATCAGCTTACCATTAAACTGCGTTTGGTCAGACATTTACGGACCCCGGAATATGATGAACTTTTTGCCGGAGACCCGACTTGGATTACTGAGTCTTTGGGAGGGATGGCTGAAGACGGGCGGCCGCTAGTGACGAAAACCGATTATCGTTGGTTGCAGACCTTACGTAACCTTGGGACATCACCGGAACCCAATCTCACTGTTCTCTGGAGTCCGAGGTTACCCGAAAATTTCCGTAATTTCACCATGGAACTGGCTATTGAAACTTCGACCCTACAATTTGAAAATGATGAGTTGATGAGGCCGATTTTTGGTGATGATTACGGTATCTCCTGTTGTGTTTCCGCAACGCGTCTCGGTTGTGATATGCAGTTTTTCGGCGCTCGAGTTAATCTAGCTAAAGCGCTGTTACTAGCGATCAATGGCGGACAGGATGAAAACACCGGGGAAAGGGTGCTTGACCTTCCGAGGCTTGAAGGCGATTATCTGGAATGGGAGAAAGTATGGGGCAACTTTGAGAAGGTTTTGACTTGGCTATCCATTCTTTATAGCCGGACAATGAATTGTATTCATTACATGCATGACAAGTATAATTATGAACGGGTCCAAATGGCTTTGATCGACTCCAACCCCCATCGGCATATGGCCTTCGGGGTAGCCGGATTATCGGTGGTGGCCGATTCCTTGAGCGCTATCCGATACGCTAAGGTGAAAATTATCCGTGATGAACAGGGATTAGCGAAAGATTTCGAGATAAACGGTGAATTTCCTTATTACGGTAATGACGACGATCGGGTGGATGGTCTAGCAGTCCGGGTACTCCGGTATTTTCACAATTCCTTATCGCAACAACCGATTTATCGAAATGCAGTCCCAACTTTGTCGGTGTTAACCATTACTTCAAATGTGGTTTACGGGAAGAAGACCGGTTCCACTCCTGATGGACGTAAGGCAGAGAAAGCATTTGCTCCTGGGGCTAATCCAATGCATGGTCGTGAGAATACCGGTGTAATCGGGGCAATGCGTTCCGTAGCCAAATTGCCATATGATATTTGCCGTGATGGTATCTCTTATACCTTTTCCATTACACCCCGTGCTTTAGGCCAGGAAAAGGAAGACCGGATTAAAAACCTTACCAAACTAATTGACGGATACTTTAATGCCCATGGCCATCATATTAACATCAATGTTTATAGCCGGGAAATGCTGATCGACGCTATGGAGCACCCGGAAATGTATCCAAACCTTACAATTCGGGTTTCCGGATATGCGGTTAACTTTACCAGACTAAACCGGGAACAGCAGTTGGAAGTGATTGAACGTACTATCCATGAACGGATGTAAATTAAGGAGCGACGTATGGGACGAATCCAATCGGTTCATAGTTTTAGCACGGTTGATGGTCCGGGCACCAGGTCGGTGGTTTTTTTTCAAGGATGTCCAGCGGGTTGCGTTTTTTGTCAAAACCCGGATTCCTGGAATCCAAAGTCTGGAGAGGAGATTTCAGTTGAACTTTTATTAAAACGATTGGAACGGTTTCGTCCTTTTTTAGCCGAACCTGGTTTGACAATTAGTGGCGGAGAACCCTTAATGCAACCGGAATTTGCTTTGGAACTGACAAATGGGGCCAAAGAAGCCGGTTGGCATGTGGCTTTGGATACGTCCGGGTGTGGCCTCACCGAGGATTTCATTAAACTAATCGGTGCAGCGGATTTGGTAATGTTCTCAATTAAACACCCGCTTTACCCGGAACGGTTAATGCGATATGATTATGGTAAGGTCTTGGAAAATTGGCGTCAGCTTTCACGTTTGTCTGTTCCGGTATGGCTGCGTTATGTACTGATTTCCGGTTGGACCGATGAACCTGAGGCTTTAAAAGCCATTGGCCAATTGGCCGCTGAGAACCCCAATCTTGAGCGGTTAGAAATTTTACCCTATAATAGTTTGGCGGAGAATAAATGGACTAAGTTGGGTTTGGATACCCCGTTGTTGTCTGGACCAAAACCGGGAGTGACCGAAGAACAACTAAAACAGGCTGAAGAATTGGTGGGTTGGCGGCATAAGTAATTTTTCAAGGAGGCAAAGATGCGTTCCGAGTTGGAACTGAAACAAGACATTGTGGAAGTAGGACGGCGTATTTGGCTACGGGGATATGTGGCCGCCAATGATGGCAATATTTCGGTACGAATTGGACCGAATGAATTTCTTTGTACTCCGACCGGAGTGAGTAAAGGATTTATGACTCCGGAGATGATAATCAAAATAAATGGAGCGGGGGAAATTCTTTCCGGAGAATTGAAGCCATCTTCGGAGATTAAAATGCATCTTAGAGTTTATTATGAACGGCCTGATGTAAACGGGGTGGTCCATGCCCATCCCCCTATCTGT
Organism: Bacillota bacterium; assembly: GCA_023435565.1. Classification (GTDB taxonomy): domain Bacteria; phylum Bacillota; class UBA4882; order UBA8346; family UBA8346; genus JAAYHS01. The sequence goes on along the minus strand of JAEYRN010000030.1, from coordinate 117,490 downwards.
ACTGCCTTTGCGGTAGCCGGGATACCCCTTAACAAACATTTTTTACCTGAAGTTATTGTAACTTTGGGCGAAATACCTTTGACCAATTATGCTACCCCTTCCACGGACGAGGTACCTCAATCGGTAGCTGAGTTTGTTAAGGACCATGACGCTATTTTGTTGGCAAACCACGGCGCTTTGACACTAGGAAGCGATTTGTTTAGCGCTTATTATAAATTGGAGACCATGGAGCATTTTGCATCCGTTAGTTTGGTTGTACGGCAATTGGGCGGGGAGCGGGAGCTATCGCCGGAACGGATCGCTCAGTTGATGGAGGTCCGTCAAAAGATGGGCATTAAAGGGGCTTATCCAGGTATTAAAACAGAATAAGTTGAGATTTAACTTGCCGGTTATAAACCTGAATTTTACATAAATGGCCTAAAATCAAGCTTGATAATTTATAGAAGTTATTATACAATAATTACACGCGCCCGTAGCTCAGGGGATAGAGCACTGGCCTCCGGAGCCAGGTGCACAGGTTCGATTCCTGTCGGGCGCACCATTATAAAATATTGATTTGACGGGGTTTTGAGACCGTCATTTTTGTTTTTGGCCATCATTTTGGCAATCAATTCTGTAAAACAGTGCCATTAGTGAGTTTGTGAAAGTTATACCTATAGGGGTATTATGTTTATTTAACTGAAAGACCTCATTTTGAGACCTTGATTTTTAGAGCCTTAGTCATGTCTGCATTAACATCTTGCTGCATTTCTGGGGTAACATGAGCGTAAATATTTCCCGGAGTTCTTATATCAGACCAACCACCTCTAACTTGAACATGTTTCATGCTCCATCCACGTTTTAACAAAATGGAGATACATGTATGTCTTAAGTCATGGTATCTAATCTTGGGCACTTCAGCCCGTTCGATAATTTGGTTAAAATGACGAGCTAAGGTTTTTTCATCTACCGGATTTCCCGTATTTCCCGCAAATACTAAACTATTATCATTGTATCCTGGACCATAAGCCAACTTTTCTGCCGCCCGTTCCGCAAATTCTCTTTCGAATAATGGAACCATCCACGGTTCTAATTCCAAAACGCATTCGCTACTATTGGTTTTTAAATCTCCATAACTTGCTTTATATCCGTTTTTTCGTACTTTTTGATAAATTGAAGCGGTTAATGTATTTAAATCAACATCGCTTTTTCTCAATCCCCTTAATTCCCCTTTTCGTTTCGAATAGAAAACACTAAGCAGGATTAAAAAATAAAATCGATCATAATAAGCGAATTTAAGAAATCGGGCTGCTTCTTCCTGGGTCCATGTTTTCGCTTTATACTTAGGAACTTTCGGAAATTTTACGTATTCGGCAGGATTATATTTTAAGATTCGTAATTCACAAGCATAAACAAAGGATGCTTTAATTAGAATTAGATGGTTTTTTACAGTTTTAGGAGATATTTTAATGAGGTTTCCATCTTTGTCTCTTTTTCCATCAAGACGAGGTGAATTAAGCTTTTTAATTTTATATTCTTCAATATGTTGCGCTTCTATCTTAGTTAAAGCAATTTTAGCGATAGGATCTTTTAAAATGTGATTTTTGGTAATTGAAAAATAATCCTCATAAGCTCCTTCAGATATATCGGCTTTTGCGGCTGGCAGAAAGCGACTTACTAAAAATTCCCCATATGTCATATCTGAAGGTTCAACAAATTCCTTTTTATCAATTTCAGCAACAATCTCATTTAAACGGGCTTCAGCTCTTTTCTTTCCAATAACGGTTTCCTGATAATATTCTCTTTTTCCGGTTTCGGGATTGATTCCTTTGTATACTGATAGCCTCCAAGAATCTGCACCACGTTTTTTCATAGAACCACGCATATTATCACCTCATTTCTTTTCTTCAAATACTTCAGGGAATAAAGCTTTAGTTACCGCAATCATTTTTTGACGCTGTTCAGGAGTTAATTTTTCACTCATTCTAGCCAGTTCTAAGATGTCTGAATTTATATCACCATCACTTATTCCTGCTTCATTTAATAGTTTTTCGTTATTTAAATTTAGAACGGTCGCTATTTTAGTAATTGTTTTAACGGTAGGATTTTCAACTTTTCCGTTTTCCAAATCTGCTATATATCCTTGACTTATATTCGCTGAATTCGCTAGTTGCACTTGACTCATTCCTAATTCTTTTCTTCTTGAACGTATTATTTCACCGATTTTTCCCAAGTACATAAAATCAACCTCCACATCAAGAATCCTCTTCATTATATCACCACCATTGATATTTGTATAGATATAATTAATATATGGAAGGAAAGTGTTAGTTTAGAAATAAAATCCAAGAAAATTAGACTATTACCAATTATCAGCAACGTTGATAAAAATTTACCTCATTGATACAATTGCTGCGTAAAGGAGGAAAAAATTAAATGTCATTTATTGAAACAAAAATAACAGCAGCTCCTTGGAACCTTAAATTAAAAATCTTGCGGGTTTTGAATGGTTTGACAATGAATGAGGCTGCAAACCTGTGTAGTACTGATAAGAGTATTTATTGTAATTGGGAAAACGGAAAGTTTTTTCCACGCCGTAATTCAATCCAAGCTATTCAACGAGGGTTTAAGCTTTCTGATGATGCGATAAAAGAGATATTTGGATAAGGTTGTGATTTTTATGTCAGGCCAATATCATGAATACCCTGAAATCATGTCAACTGATCAAACTGCTCAACTATTTTCAACTTCTCGTGATCGAGTTTTTGAGTGGTTACGTTCCGGTAAAATCGAAGAACTAGGGAATGTTGAGCTAAAACTCCATTATCATTACTTTAAATCCGGTTATAACGGTAGGAATTATCGATTTATTAAAGACCGAATGTGTGAACTTTTTGGGATTCTACCAAAAAGTCCAACTTTGTTTAAAAAGGAAGCTTAACACGTCCTTAATTTCTTTGGATAACATCTTTAAACTGTTCTTTAGAAAGGAGTTTGGATAATGAATGAATCCAGCTACACAATACATGCTCATATTCGAAAAACCGAGGACTATCAAATTTCAAACGGTACTCCACCTGAAAATCATATTGTAATAAAGACCGAACAAGGTGAGGTGATCTTGACAATTGACAGGAATGTAGCCCTTACCATGGCGATGGATTTGGTTAAAGTTATAACCACTCGAATCAAGCAAGATGTTAACAAGGAAATTGGGGCATTAACCGATCAAGATTAACTTTATCACTTGCCAAATAGGAGCCAATCAAATGTCCGACATCTCTAAAACCATATTTCGTACTGCCAAAAGAGAAAATCCGTTTGTGCAAATTGATAAAACAGTTTTGAATGATATCAGACTTTCATGGAAAGCCAAAGGATTATTGGCTTTTCTATTGTCCAAACCGGACCACTGGGAAATAAACATTAAAAACCTTATCAAACAGTCCAGGGATGGGAAAGAGGCGGTTTACTCCGGGATTAACGAGCTAATAAAATTCGGATATATTGTGCGAATAGAATCCAGAAATAAGGGACGCTTTTCCCAGATTGAATATCTCATCTATGAAAACCCTCAACTGGCCAACTCACCAAAAGCGATTTGTCCAAGAGAAGAATTCGGACAAGCCCAACCTAATCCCATTAAAATATCGCTTCCGGAAAACCCGGATACGGTAAATCGGGAAACGGAATTACCGGATACGGAAAACCCGCCACTAATTAATAATGATCTTTCAGTAATTAATGATCTAACAAAAGATCCCCCCAATGGTCCCACCAAAAAACTTCAGGGGGTGGGTGAGAGCAAACCCGATTTGTTAATTCTCGAACCGATTGCCTTAAAACTGTTTGGACAAACCAATCAGGAGATATTAGAAAATCTATGGTCAAAAATCAAAGAGTTTAAACTCGAATCCGAAGTGGTGCAGGAATGCTTAAATCAGATCGACGCCAAGGAAATTAAATTCAATCCTTACGGCTATTTTAAGGGAATTTTTGCAATCGCCACCACGATTGTCACCAAGCGAATGCAAGCGTTGGAAAGGCAAAGAGAAATGGAAGAATTACTCAAAGAACAACATTCATTAAGTCATGTGGATACCGACGGCAAATCGACTGATGAAATTATTGCAGAGATCAAAAGAAATTTAGGGATAACCAAAAACACGAACGGTAATGAAAAGGAGATGAAGCAATGAGTACTAGTGAATTAAACCAAGCAACTAAAAGTTATAAACCCGAAGGTTACCCGGTTGTTTCTTATGAAAAAGCCCAAAAGGAATGGGATGACCGGATCGGCAATTCCCGCGTCCAGGCTAAAAATTGGCGGTTATGCGCGCTCGGTTTATTGGCGTTTTGTCTTTTTTTGGCTTATATCATCAACAGCATCAGCGGAAAAAGCAGAATCATTCCTTATGTGGTGAAACTGGGCCAGGATGGTGCGGCGATAGCGGTTGGACCGGCCACCGAGATGAATTACACCCCGGAAGAAAAGGAAATTAAATATTTCTTGAGTCAATTTGTTCAAAAAACCAGATCCTTATCCCTGGACCCAGTGGTGGCAAAGCAAAATTGGCTGACCGCTTATAAATATTTGAACCAATCAGGAACCTTCAAAATGAACCAGCTTGTGAAAGACAATAACCCCTTCGCGGATTTAGGCTCTTTAACGAAACAAGTCGAAATAAACGTCATTGTTCCACTATCGAAAAATTCCTACCAAGTTCGCTGGCGGGAAGATATCTGCACAGTCGGTGGTTCTTTAAAAGAACGATATCAGATGACCGGTATATTTACAGTTGATTTTTCCGTGCCAAAAACGGAAAAGGAGATTCTAGACAATCCATTGGGGCTTTATATTAAAGATTTTTCATGGGGTAAGGAAGCGCAATAAAAGTAAGGGTGACTTTTAATAAATCAAAGGGAGGAATTAGCTATGAAAAAATTATTGATTACAACAGTGGTTTTAATTATCGCCATAAGCTTTTGCACCCTGGTTAAGGGAGCGGATGATGCAAGATTAAATCCATCCGATGCCGCAGTTCTAAATGCGGCCCGAGTATATCCTTATATGCAACATATGATTTATACGATTTACTGTAAGCCGGACCGGTTCGTAACTATTGAGTTGCAACCAGGCGAAAAATTTATGTATATCGGCGGCGCTGATACGGTTAGATGGATTATTGATCCCATTCTTTTGGGAAGCGGCCGTAGCGAACAGTGGCATGTGAATGTAAAACCAATAATTGACGATAGGACGTTATCAACCAACTTCATGATCGGCACTAATCTCCATGTTTATCATATTGAAGCCTTTGTATCGCCACAAAATTTCACTCCGATTATCTGCTGGAATTATCCCCAGGAAGAAAGCGCAGCTCTTTTACTGGCCCAACAACAGCAACAACAAGAAGAAAACAATCATATTTTGCTGGGTGTTTCACTGTCGGAAGTTAATTTTGATTATTACCTGTACGGAAAAATGTTGAATTCGAAACCATCCTTCAGCTGGACCCCGCAATTGGTGTTTGATGACGGAAAAAAGACCTATATCAAGATGCCCTTGGAAATGGACTCAAAAGAAGCCCCGGTCCTATTTGTCAAAGACGAAGGAAAACTGGCAATAGTCAATTATCGAGTGAAAAACTCTTATTTTATCGTTGATCGGCTAATCGATGAGGCGGAAATGCGAAACGGTAAGGAAGTTATCAGAATTATCCGGAAAAAATAGTTGGAGGTATTAAACATGTCCAGAAATATCGACTTTTCCAAACTGCCAAACTCCGAAGAACCAATACCAGTTATACCACAAAACAACCTATTACATCCCAAACCGCCGATAGTGACGGCATTTAATAAAAAAACCGTTACTTTCATCTGTTTAATCCTGGGTGCAGTTGTTTTTTTCACTATCTTAGCAGTTTTGCAGCCACCCAGAAGAAGTGATACCTTGGATACAGCCGGCAATAAATTGAAGACGGAAAAAGTAGGTTCCAATAATATTCTCCCGGATGAAATGATTAATGTGCCCAGTTCTTATTCAGGTCAAGATTTAACTTCAAAATCCGATATTCCGATACCGGTGCTCCCTTCGGAAGATCAATATGTACCGCCAACAAATGTTACTTCCAATAATCAGTTATCACCCGAAGAACAAACAAAAATAGAAGCCCGTAAAAGCCATATCCGTTTTATAAGCCTTGATCAGCAATCACAAAACCAAACCAAACAAGTTTCCAACTCAAATGGCTCTAATTCCATACCTAATAACTATACGCCAGTTGGGATGCCCAATCTGGTTCAAGACCAAAACGGGCAGGATGAGAAACAGGCATTTTTATATTCCAATTCAACCACTACCTTTTATACGAATGCGATGGGGTTACGACCACCCTTATCAAAGTTTGAAGTTAAAGCCGGTTCGGTTATTCCGGTTACTTTGATTACCGGAATCAATAGTGATCTTCCCGGATATATCACGGCCCAGGTACGGGAGAATATTTATGATACGGCTTCGGGACGATTCTTGCTTATTCCGCAAGGCACTAAAATAATCGGTGTCTATGACTCGAAGATCGCTTACGCGCAAAACCGGCTTTTGGTAGCCTGGTCCCGTTTAATACTGCCTAACGGCAAATCATTGGCGCTGGAAGGGATGACTGGGGCGGATACCGGTGGATACGCGGGTTTAAAAGACAAAGTCAACAATCATTTCGACAAAATTATCGTTGGAGGATTATTAACCAGCCTTATGGGAGCAGGTTCAAAAATGCTGAGTTCCGGAGATCAAACCGCTAATCAAACTTACGAGCAATTAGCAGCTTCAGGAGCGGCCTCCAGCTTGGCGGAAGCCGGGATCAAGGTTTTTGAAAAAAACTTGAACATCCAGCCCACAATTGAAATCAGACCGGGGATTAAGTTCAACATTTTTGTCGATAGGGATTTAATCCTGGAAAGTTATCAAAAGAAATGACTTCATCAAAAATCCGCCTGCTTTCAGTAATGGCTATGTTAATCATTACCTTGATCGGGGTGTGGGTATCGACTCAATGGGTTGCCAAGTTGCTTAGTTATCAAAAAGCGCTGGGGTCTGAGTGGTTTATATTACATGAAAAACCCATCTATCCCCCTAAATTTCTTTATTGGTGGATCAAATACGGTACTTATGCTCCTAAACAGTTCGACTTGGCTGCAACCGCCTTATTTTTGGCAGTGGTATGCAATGTTGGAGTGATGATCATCGCCGAGGTTCTGGCGGCTAAAGATAAAAAAGAACCAACCACTTTTGGATCCGCCCATTGGGCAAATGAGAAAGATGTTAAAAAAATCGGCCTTTTGAACAATAACGGCGTGGTATTGGGTTTAAATAAGAAAGACGGACGATATCTAAGACATGATGGCCCGGAACATATTATGGTTATGGCCCCCACCCGTTCGGGGAAAGGGGTTGGCCTGATTATACCAACCTTGTTAACTTGGCCCCACTCGGTGCTGGTTACGGATATCAAGGGCGAGAACTTCGGCATCACTTCAGGTTTCAGACAAAGGTACATGAAGAACAAGGTATTAAAATTTGATCCTACCTGTACGGATGGGAGTTCGGTCCGGTATAATCCCTTATCGGAAATCCGGATTAGAACAATGAATGAAGTTAGGGACGCTCAGAATCTAGCGGATATGATCGTCGATCCGCAGGGGACCGGCCAGTTGGACCACTGGGATAAAACCGGATACGACTTGATTGTCGGAGTCGTACTGCACTTGAAATACACTTTGGCCAACGCAAGGTTGAAAGATATCGCTTCTTTCTTATCAAATCCGGAAAAGACCTTTGATGAAAGCTTAGTTGAAATGATGTCCACCATTCATGACACCACCGGACTTTTTCGGGAGATCTATAAAGTTGACAGCGAAATCCATCCCATCGTGGCGGAAGCGGCCCGGGCGGTAATGAATAAAAGCGCCAACGAAAGATCAGGAGTGCTTTCGACAGCCACGGCGATTATGGGTTTGTACCGGGACCCAATTGTAGCTTTAAATACGGAAATCAGCGAATTCTCAATTTCCGATTTGATGAATTACGAAGATCCCATATCCCTTTATTTGGTGGTGCCACCCAGCGATATTAACCGGACCAGGCCGTTAATCCGGATGATTTTAAACCAAGTTTCGCGACGGTTAACCGAAACCATGAAGTTTAAACACGGAAAACCCATCGTGAACTATAAACACCGGTTGTTATTGCTGTTGGATGAGTTTCCCGCATTAGGGCGGTTAGATGCCTTTGAGGCGGCCCTCGCCTATATCGCCAGTTATGGTTTGAGGGCGTTTCTGATTATCCAAAGCTTAAATCAGTTGTATAAAACTTATACCCAAAATAACAGCATTGTTGATAATTGTCACATCCGGATCGCCTATACGCCGAACGACGAAAAAACTCCGGAGTTTATCAGCAAGCTATTGGGTACCAAAACGGAAACTTATACAACCCAGACTTATCACGGCAGCCGGTTTTACGCCTGGTTGCATGGGAACACCAAAATAAGTACCACTGCCCATCAAGTCGCCCGTCAATTACTGACTCCGGGTGAGATATCCCAACTTCCCGCAGATGAAGAAATAGTGTTTGTGGGTGGAAATGCGCCGGTCTTAGCTCGAAAGCTCGCTTATTACAAAGATAAGAATTTTGTGCAAAGGCTGATGGATTCACCGGTAAAAAGTGACGTCATTACCAAAACAACAATGGATTCCATCAACCGATATGAAACAATCTCCCGGTTTAAAACCAATTCCCTATTTACAATTGAGGAAAACCCGAACGAGCCGGTAGTTTCGGATAGTTACCATGATGATCTAATTCCCAGTTATGATTTGGATGAAATTAAGTTTGCCGAAGCGGAACTTGATTTTATTTAAGGAGGTGAGAAGTAATACCTATGGCTGATTCAGTTACAAACCCCGAAGAAAAGCTGGAACAATTAATCGACAAAAAAGCAAAGCTTGAAAGAAGGATTAATGAGGAAAGATCAAGACTTTCACAGGCCAACCGGAAAAAGCGCACCCAGAAATTGATTCAAATAGGCGGCCTTGCAGAAATCGCCGGATTGGGCAATTTTGATAAAGGGGCTATGTTAGGGGCTTTGATGGAGATTGCAGCAAGGATTAAAAAACATCCGGATCTGGCATATGCCTGGAAACAAGTTGGCGATTTAACCTTGAAACAACGGGAAGATGCACGAAAGGGCAACGAAAGGAAAGTGACCAAAGCGGATGGGTAATGTCAATGCGCTAAGAGATCAAGACCATAGCCAAGACCGGCTGACCCGGATGTTGGCGACGGCTCTAGGTCCCCAAATCTCCTGGTATTTGGAAGACATTTCAGTTGTGGAAGTAATGTTAAATCCGGACGGATGCTTATGGATCGATAAGCTTGGCGAAGGACGTTCGAATACCGGATTTAAAATCAGCCCGGCTGATGCTGAGCGGATTATTTATCTCGTTGCCAGTTCCACCGGGACAACTTGTAACGCTGATAATCCTCTTTTGGCGGCGGAATTTCCCGGCAGCGGCAACCGGTTTCAAGGAGTTTTACCACCCGTAGTATCCTCTCCGACCATAACGATTCGGAAAAAGGCGCTGATGGTTTATACCCTTGACCGGTACGTTAAAGACGGCATCATGACTGAATGCCAAAAAGAGATTATTATCAAAGCGGTCCATGACAAGAAAAATATCTTAGTGGTCGGCGGTACCGGTTCCGGTAAAACCACCCTGGTCAATGCAATTCTAAATGAAGTCGCTAAAACCAATGATCGGATTGTGATCATCGAGGACACTCAAGAGTTGCAATGCACCGCCCCGGATACGGTTTTTTTAAGATCGCGGGAACATGTTTCCATGAATAATCTTTTGTTTGCCACTATGCGCCTGCGTCCGGACCGAATTGTGGTTGGAGAGGTAAGAGGGCCGGAAGCCTTGACGTTATTAAAGGCGTGGAACACCGGCCATCCGGGAGGCTGTTGCACCATTCACGCCAATTCCGCGTGGGGAGGCTTGATTCGGCTGGAACAATTAATTCAAGAAGCGATTCCCAATCCCCAAAAAGGGCTGATTGCGGAAGCCGTCAACATTATAGTATTTATCGTGCGGCATCGCAATAGCAGACTGATTAAGGAAGTAGTTGAAGTAACTGGATTAAATAATAACGATTATCTTTTAAAGCCAATTTGAGAGGAGAAAATCAAATGAAACTGAGATTATTGAAAGTTTTTTGTTCAATGGTACTGGTTGGAACTTTAGTATTGGCATTTACAACAATTGTTTTCGCTTCCGGAAGCGGAATGCCTTGGGAAAGTCCGATTCAAAGAATTACGGATTCAATAACGGGACCGGTTGCAAAGTGCATTGGAATCATCATGATTATTGGTGCTTGCTTTGGTTTTGCCAAGAGCGAACATGGGGAAATGCTGAAAACGTTCTTCGGAATTTGTATCGCTCTTTCCACCGCCTTTTCCGCCGCAACATTCGTTTTACCGTTTTTGGGATTCAGCGGCGGAGTTGGATTTTAAACATGAAGTTTAAGGGGAGGTTTTTAGCTTGATGGAGGGATATGAAATACCGATTCACCGCTCATTGACCGACCAGATTTTGTTGGGCGGGGTCCCTAGATCGATTGCCATTTTAAACGGTTCCGTCGGGGCCGCTTTGGGGTTGGGCGCCCAATCATGGTTTGTAATACCAATCTGTCTTGTGGTTCATGTATTAGCCATGGTTGCAACCAAAAAAGATCCCCAATTTTTCGACTGCTTGAGAAGGCATACCAAACAAAAGTCTTATTATTCAACCTAAAGAAAGGGGGTGGATCAATGTTTAACCTTGCGGAATATCGCACCAGGCCCGACCGTCTTTCCGATTTATTGCCATGGGCCTTATTGGTTGCGCCGGGAGTTGTCCTGAATAAAGACGGTTCCTTTCAAAAAACCTTTCGGTTTCGCGGGCCCGATTTGGAAAGCGCTACTGAAGCGGAATTACTTGTTACTACTAGCAGGATTAATAACGTCTTGAAACGGCTAATAGGCGGGTGGGGTATCTTTGCCGAAGCGCAACGGGTCCAAAGTCAACAATACCCCGAATCTAAATTTCCGGACCCGATATCTTTGATGATTGATGTGGAACGTAAGCTGTTTTTTTCCGAAGGTAACCACTATGAAAACAATTACTTTTTCACGCTGCTTTATTTGCCGCCCAAAGATAATGTGGGTTTATTATACAAGTATTTAATCCAGCGCAGTGAAAAACAGGAACAAGAAACATACCGGGGGCATTTAAAGACTTTTCTAACGGAAGTGGAACTGGTATATAGCCTGTTCTCGGAACTAATGTCCGAAGCCGAGCCTTTGGATGATGAGGAAACCTTAACTTACCTACATAGCTGTATTTCTCCAAAACGGCACCCGGTTAAAGTATCGGAAATTCCAATATATCTGGATGCAATTTTGTCGGATACCCCGCTAAACGGCGGACTGGAACCGAAGCTGGGCAATTATCATTTAAGGACTGTTTCGATTCTTGGGTTTCCCGGTTCAAGCATTCCAGGATTACTGGACAACCTTAATTGGCTGAACTTTGAATACCGTTGGGCAACCCGGTTTCTACCCCTTGATAAAACCGACGCTCAAAAAGAAATTCGCAAGTACCGTAAACAATGGTTTGCCAACCGCCAGGGCGCGTTTCAAATGATTAAAGAAATTTTTACCGGATCGCAAAGCGCCATGGTCAATAACGATGCTTTAGCTAAAAGTACCGACGCGGATGAAGCCCTGCAGGAGGTAGGGGCAGACTATGTAAGTTACGGCTATTTTACGGCCACGGTGACAGTTTGGGACACTGACTTAAAAACAATCGAGAAGAAAGTAAATGCGGTTGAAAAAACTATCAATAATTTAGGTTTCACAGTAATCAATGAAAATATAAACGCGGTTGACGCTTGGCTTGGCAGCCTGCCGGGGCATAGCCGCGCCAATATCAGAAGACCGTTATTTAATACGCTGAATTTGGCGCATGTTTTTCCGCTCTCCGCAATCTGGGCGGGACCGGAAAAGAACAAACATTTAAACGCTCCGGTATTGATGTATACCCAAACTCCGGATAATACCCCGTTTCGCTTAAATCTTCATATCGGAGATGTAGGGCATACCATGATTGTTGGGCCAACCGGCGCGGGAAAATCAGTTTTTTTGGCGATACTGGCGACCCAATTTCGCCGTTACCAAGGATCGCAGGTCTATATCTTCGATAAAGACGCTTCCAGTAAAGCATTGACCGCCGGGGTCGGCGGCGACTTTTATAACCTGGCCGATGAAGAGGAGGATACCCTGTCTTTTCAACCCTTGGCCAATATCGACGATGAAAAGGAACGTTCCTGGGCCGCTGAATGGATTTACGACTTTTTACGCGCCGAAAACGTTGAGATCAATCCGATTGTTAAAAAAACCGTTTGGACGGCCCTTGGTTCACTGGCGACTTCCCCTAAAGAGCAGCGGACCATAACCGGTTTAACGTTTTTATTACAAGATAAAACATTAAGACAAGCCTTGGAACCGGCCACGCTCAAAGGAGCATTCGGGCGGTTATTCGACGCTAGTTCGGACCGTTTAGACTATGGACGGTGGCAAGTATTTGAAATGGCTAAATTGATGAATACCCCTGCCGCCGTCGCGCCGACCTTAAATTATCTGTTTCATAAGCTTGAACAGCGTTTTACCGGCGTTCCGACACTCCTTAATATTGACGAGGGTTGGATGTTTCTTGATAATTCCAGTTTCGCCGAGAAAATCCGCGAATGGTTAAAGGTACTTCGTAAAGCTAACGTTTCGGTTGTTTTTGCAACCCAATCCCTGGGCGACATTCAAAAAAGCTCAATCGCCCAGACCATCATGGAAGCTTGCCATACTAAAATCTACCTGCCAAACTCCAATGCCCTCAGCAAAGAAATTGCGCCAATTTATGAATCATTCGGCCTTAACGAAAGCGAGAAACGGATCATCGCCGAAGCCGTGCCCAAACGTCAGTATTACTATAAATCAATCGCCGGTTCACGCCTGTTCGAACTTTCCCTCGGGCCAATCGCTTTATCCTATTGTGCGGCCAGTTCGAAAGAGGACAGGAAGATGGTTGACCAAATTCTGAAGACAAAGGGTAAAGAAAACTTTAATGATGAATGGCTGCGTTATAAGAATTTACCGGAAACAGCCGACTGTTACCGTGAATTTAGCCAAGGTGCGGCCACTGCAGCTGTGGCGGTATCGGAAAGCTTTTAACTATTGACTAGAAATGAGAAGGGGGCGAAAATCCATGTTTAAGAAATTAATTCGTTTAGCTTTACTGGTATTGTTAATCGTTTCAGCTATTTTGCCCGGATGTGGCGGCGGATCATCTTCCAAAAAATCAGATTCCAAGCCGATACCTGCTCCGGCGGCTCCGTCATATATTACGGTTACACCGGCAGATAAGCAATTAACTATTGAGTGGATTACGATATATGACGCTACAGGTTATGAAGTATGGTATTCAACGTCAAATGATCCAAGTACCGCAACTCAAATAACTGAAAGTTTTACGGGGACTTCCTGTATTATTAGCGATTTAACCAATGGAACCACTTATTATGTATGGGTCAGAGCAACGAATAGCGGGGGTACCAGTGATTGGAGTTCCGTAGGAACAGGAAAACCGGTTTCAGCCACCAACCCTCCCAACGCACCAAAAGCACCGACTTTAAAAGGGAGAAATAAAGAAGTCATTGTGATCTGGGAGAGCGTAACAGGAGCCACCAGTTATGAAGTTTGGTATGCTACAACAAATAATACGGGTTCGGCGGTTAAAGCGACGAGTTTGATTACAGGCACCGGGACAACAATTACCGGTTTAAACAATGGTTCAACTTACTATGTTTGGGTCAAAGCACAAAATAGTGAAGGGACTAGTAATTTTAGCACCGGATCGAAAATAACTTTGGAAATCGTCTATAACGGTTCAATTAGGGGAATGGTGAATTCTGCTGGCAGTTATTCGGTTATACTCGTAGAACAAAGTAAAGTGTTGAATTTTAACTCAAAGGATTATTTTTACTTTAATAATTTACCGCCTGGAACTTATCATGTTCGAATTGAACGAACCGGATACGAAGGTATCATCAAAGAGGTTAATCTTGCTCAAGATGCCATAGTTGAGCTGGGTACTTTTAATCCGGATAGTAACCCTTTACCTAACGGAAATGGATTTATAGTAAATTCATTTGATTATAAGCCTTTGGACGACACTCGAACAGTTCCTTCAACAGCTGTAGCTGTTACCGTTTATTATTCTTTATATTATAGTAACGCAATAAAAGTATATCGTAATGATTCTTGTATCTATAGTAGACGACCTTCACAACCTACCGAAAGTTCTTATACCTTTCCCGACAATCTTGCAGGTACTTATAGATTATATGTAGAGAGTTATCCCATGCATGGCAACTATGGAAGATTGGAATGGAAAGTTGATAATGGAGCCCCGAAAATTTCAATAAACAAAAACTGGGCCAACTCAACTGATATGGTAGAAATTTTTGTAGATTGTTCTGATTCCATATCGGGGCTTAAATCCGCCCATTATTATGTAAGCCAAACTACCGTAAAACCTTCCAATTTTAATGCAATGCCAGCCCAATATAACGTTCAAATAAGTAAAAAAGGCACAAGGTATTTACACGTTCAAGCTATAGATAATAAGAACAATGCCACTTATAGGTGTGTTGGCCCTTTCATAATTCAATAATGAATTGGATAGCTTTTGGATCGGGAGGGCGGTTAGTCTCCCGATCCGATTCAAAAGAAATAACTTGGGAGGTTGAAACAATATGTTTAAAGGGTATCCATTACATTTATTATTAGTTCTTGCTCTTGGGTTGATATTGGCGTTTAATACTCCACAAATATTTGCATCAGGTTTGCCTGTTTTTGACGCGGCCAATTTAGCCCAAAACCAACTGGCATTTATTGATCAAATAAGAAATACCATTAATAGTTTCACGATGTTGCAAAACCAGATGACTCAAATAGCCTATGCGGCACAAAATTTAATCAAGATGGATGGCAATTTATCAGCCGCAAGTTTGATGAATATTCAACATTCCCTTACTACTCTTATGAATTTAAGCCAGAATGTGGTCGGTATTGCCTTGAATTACGAACAATCACAAATGGCTTGGGATTCCACCTATCCAAAGTTTAATAAATATAACGGGATGAGCGGAACCGATTATGCCAAACAAAGTGAAATCATGCGTAATCAAACCAGTAACGCTATCTATGACGCAATGACGGCCCAAGGGCTGGTGGCCCAACTGGGTAATGACGCCGCTAATTTAAATTCGCTCTTAGCCGCTTCCTCGAGCGCGGATGGTGTCTTGACCGCTATCCAAGTAGGCAATCAAATTGCAGCCTTGCAAGTACAGCAATTAATGAGATTGCAACAAATAATAGCTACTAGTTACCGGGCGGAAGCATCTTATTACGCCGAGGAAGTACAAGGAAGAGCCGCGGCGACATCCAATGCCAATAAACTTAGGTTAAATACCCAAAATCCCTTAACTACCGGAGGCAATGGCGACGGAACGACGGGTTTTTAAAATTTAAAGCGTAAAGGCGGGGATGAGATGACTCCCGATACCGGAATACTGACACAACTTTTGAATGATTTTCGCAATGTTTTTACTTTGGGGCTATCCAATATCCAAATGGACGCTAATTGGATTTTGGGATCGTTGATTGTAATCGATCTGGTATTGGCTTTGCTATTAAAAAGCAATGATACCGACACTTTAAAATTATTAGTAGAAAAAATCTTAAAATATGGCTTCTTCATTTACTTAGTCCTTAATTACCGGAGCCTGGCCACAGTAATCCTGCAAAGTTTCGCGATGATCGGTTTAAAAGCGGGGGGCAACAGCATTACCCAAGCGATGCTTTCCGACCCTTCGGCCTTGTCTGAATACGGGATCTATGTATCACAACCCATCTTTAACCATATCGCCAATTATTCGGGAATGGATGCAATCTATAACATCGGCGATATTTTAGTCAGTTTCGTGATGGGATTGTTGATTATCGCATCCTTCGCCGTGGTCGGCATCCAGATTTTCATCACTTATCTCGAGTTTTATATCGTCGGTTGCCTGGCTTTAATCTTAATTCCCTGGGGGGCCAATCAACATACGTCCTTTCTCGGCGAAAAGGCCATCGGCGCGGTTTTCGCCTTCGGCATTAAACTGATGGTGTTATCATTCATCGCCAGCGCCGCCGTGCCCCTGGTCTCGAAGTGGGTATTGCCCAACGATCCCACTTTTCAAATGATGATCTATACCTTGCTGGGAAGCGCCGCCATTGCCTTTTTATCCTGGCACGCGCCCCAAGTGGCCGCCGGATTGCTGTCCGGTTCACCTTCCTTTGGAGCAGCCACCGCCGCCGGGTCATTTTTGGCCGGGATTAGCGCCGCTGGGGCCGCTAAGACCACAATAGGAACTGCAGCCGGTGGGGCGATGCGATCCATGGGTTCGGTAGCCCAGGCAGCCCAAATCGGTGCAACAACCAGAGGTGGATTTAGAGGCGCAATGGCCGGTATCAGCCGGGCAGCAATGGCCAATTCTGCTTTCGGCCAAGGCAGACAAGACACCCATTACGCAATGCGCGTTCATGCCTCGGCGATGCGGGCGGCGGGGATGAAAGACCGTTTGGCGTCATAACAGCCAGATGATAGAACACGGAACGATGATTAAAAGAAACCGTAATTTGTTTTTGGTTGTAACAGGTTTTTTAGTGTTTTTTCTAGTTTTACAATTAGCCGGTTCACGACCGCCCCAATACTATCTTAATTTATCAAAGAGTATGCCTTTAGGAGTCTATAAACTGATACCCTTTGACGGAGATTTAAAAACCGGCGAATCGGTGATCTTGGAAGTACCGGAACCAGCCCGTCCCTATATTTACGGGCGGGGCTGGCTTCCGCAAGGCTGGCTGCTGATAAAGACGGTGGGAGCCCTGCCCGGCGACAAAGTCACCATCACCGATGATGCGATTAAAATCAAGGATGTTTATATCGGACCGGTTTTCGACACGGATACCGAAGTTAGACCTTTACCGCGATTACGGGGAAGCATTAATATTCCGGAAAAACATTTCTTACCGATCGCGACTTACATTCGGAATTCATTTGATGGTAGATACTTCGGCCCGGTTCCTTTTGATTTGATTCGCGGCAAGGCTGTACCTGTTATTACTTTTTAAATGTATAATTCTGAATGGGGTTGGTCCATTTGCTTAAAGGCAGCGGCAATCTGTCTTAAGCGGGCCAACTCCGTTCCATTTTCGAAGGCTGAGGGGCGGGAAGATCCTGGATCTGTCTTTGGTGTTTTCCTGGTAAGGCGCACTTATGAGTTTCTCTTCCGAGAAACTCGTGCGCCAGGGATTACCCTGGACCCTACGCTTCCGTCCCGGAAGCTTTGAACAGCCTGTGGCTGTTTTAAAACGAAAGGAGTGAGAAACCGAATGGCAAGTTATCACTGCTCCCTGAAAGCCGGGAAAAAAGGCAATACTCCGTTACATGCGCTGTATATTTGCAGGGAAGGGAAATATCGCTCAAGTAAGAAAGAGGACTTGGAATATAAAGAACATTGTAATATGCCGACGTGGGCCCGAAATAATCCCCATGAGTTCTGGAAAGCGGCTGAAGAGTATGAGCGGGCGAACGGCAGAACATATATGGAAATCGAAGTGGCTTTGCCGAACGAGTTAAACCCAGAGCAACGTTTGGAACTGGTGCAAGATTTCATCAAAGAACAGATCGGCGAGAATCACCCTTATACGGTAGCCATCCATTGCCCGAAAGCCGCATTGAAAAGGAATGTAGATCAACCCCACGCCCATATAATGTTCAGCGAACGTCAGTTGGACCAGATCGAACGAAACTCGGAACTGTTTTTCGCCCGGGCCAACAAGAAAAATCCGGAATTGGGCGGGGCCTTCAAAGATACCCGTTTTTCCGGGTCAACCGGGAAGAAAAACGTTGAAAAACTCCGGGCATCCTGGGCTGAACATCAAAACAGGGTCCTTGAAAAATACGGCCATGAAGTAAGAGTGGATTACCGCTCACTTCAAGCCCAAAGATACGAGGCCTTGGAAAAAGGCGATTTTAAAAAAGCCGAACAACTGGACCGGCCGCCGGAGATCCATCTCGGGCCGAAAATGGTCCAAAGAACATCCCGCTTGGTAAGGCGGCAATTAGAAAATGCCAGAACTCCACAAGAGCGGGAGCAGAAACGTTATGAGTATTATGAAAAAAAGGAACCAAACCGTAAGGTTAGGAATGTCTTTTATTTACGGGAATATAAGCGAACCAACGAAGCCATTGAAAAGGAACTGCGGCAAATTGATGAGAAATCGCCCTCCAAATACACGGTCCGGATCAGGGAAATCAACAATACCCTTACCCGGCTATTGCATGAACGGCGCGAACTAACCCGAAAAGTGATTACTCCGGAACGGGCCGAACTGATTGCCCAATCAATTTATACCAAGGGAGCCATCAAAAGGGCGGCTGAAGAAAGACACTTGTTAGTAAAAGAGCTAAATGCTTACAACCGGGCGATCCAAAAACACCAAATTGAAGTTAAACCGGGTCCGATGGATCTTTCCCTTCGTAAGGTCTATAATGATGAATCGAAGCGCCTGGAGGCCTGGAACAGTAATTTGAATGCCAAAGAAGCCGCCAACAAGGACCTAACGGAGGGGTTGAAAGCAAGTATGGAAACTCCAGAAGCCCGGACCCAGCTTGAAAGAATTAAGGAAGCGGTTTTAAAAAAGAACGAGCCACAGCGGGAACAATTAAAGAACCTGGATAACCAAATAAACGCTTTAAGAATCGAGCGGGGAGAACTATCCCAACAGCGGGTAAAAATGACGGTTGAAAAGACTAAGATTCCCAGGTCCCAAAGAAATAGAGCGCGAGAGAATGAGATAAAGAAATTGGAACGTTCGGTTAAGAGATTGGAGCAAGAAAATATTAATAAAGCCGGGTTAAAGGCTAGAATTTTGGATAATGAACGAAATAAAGAGTGGGATCCTGAAAGATAATATGGCATAATAATATTCCAAATTTGAAGCAGGAATTGATGGAAAAATATTGAATGATAGTCTATTATTAGGAAAGGGATAAATTTAATAAGGAGGGAACATTGATGATCCGGTTACGATCGTTTATAATGCTCATTATTATAACTTTAGTCTTTTGCCCATTCTTTCTGAACGCCTCTTACAACCCCGCCGGGCCTTTATCGGTCAATTTCAGTCCTCAAGCGGAAATTGACGGCTATCTCTCAGAATTGATTTCCATCATTGACGGTTCCCAGAACACTCTGGAGGTTGCCCTTTACGGCTTGGATGACTTCGATGTTTACCGGGCCTTGCAACGAGCTTCCGCCAGGGGCGTCCAAATCCGGATGCTTTATGAAAACGCCGCCGACGAACGGAAAGAAACCAGCGGAACGCTCTCCCACGCTTTGGAGGCGAGCGGTATTGATGTGCGGTTTGTCAATAAAACCATTCACCATAAGTATCTCATCGCCGACTACTCTTCTTTGGCGACCAGTAGCGGCAACTGGAACGATAACGCCAATTCTTGTTACGATGAAAACACCCTGTGGCTCAACGACCCGGAGCTGGTCTTGCGTTATCGGGCCGAATTCGAACGGCTCTGGGGTAACTCCCGGGAATTCGGCCGGACCTTCACATTCGCCACCGGCAATCCCACCCCGGAGGAACTAATGGCCCAAATCGTTGACCAGCCGGGTCAGGATGCCTACTTCACTTCGGCCAATTACCGCACTTATGTTTCTAGTACCTATGGTCCGACCTTCGCTAAGATCTCCGATAGCCAGGTGGTAGCTGCGGAGATCGTGGAATTGATCAACCAGGCCACCCACTCGATTCGGATGGCCGCCAACCACATGCGTTCCCGTCCGATAGCCGAAGCATTAATCGCCAAAAAACAGCAAAATCCCCAGATAGATATCCAAGTTTATCTCGACGGTCAGGAATATATCAGCGCTGAATACAACCAGGTACAAACCGACGAGCGGGAAGCTGAACTGGCTGAGGCCGACACTCCCGGCGAGATCCGGGAGATTATGGAGAAAGATTTTTATTACAGCTATGAACTGATCGTGGCTGGGATCGAAGTCCGGTTTAAGACATACTCTTATAAATGGCATCCCAATACCGCGGCGCTGATGCACCACAAATACGCCGTTTTCGACGACCGGATCGTCGCCACGGGCAGCTATAACTATTCATATAATTCTGAGACCGAGAGCATGGAGAACCTGCTGGTCTTTGACGACACTTTCTCCGGCGAAACAGTGAGCGCCTTCAGGGAGAATTTCGCGACGATCTGGGAGACCGGCAGGGCGGAAGGGTACTATGACGATCTGCTGGCTTATATCGTGTCCGGCAGCCGCTATGTGCCGGTGCTCTATCCTTCGATGGCATTGACTTACAATGAGGTCCAGACGCTTAAACAGACAATTGAAGCCGCTTGTCCGGCGGTGAAGGGACAGTTTTTCAAAGACCATCACCAGTATTTTGCCAGTTTCCTCAGAGGGCTACAATTAACTTACGATGAAAAGCAAAGGGTTATCTCGGTTTGTGATGTGGACGGGCAGAGTTTTACAGCTAATTATGCCTATAATGATCAAAACGCGATTACTAGTGTTTTGATCCAATCTATCGATAACTTGCAGCTTCAGGCCAACTATTCATATAATGAAAATGGCAATCTGACCGGCTTACTATCGCCACGGGGCAGCCTCAATTTTTTATATAATCACAATAATCAATTGACAACACTTAACACCAGTCAGGGCGCACATACCTGGAGTATTGAAACTAATGATCTAGGCTCATTGACAAGATATTCCACTCCTTTACGGAGCAACTATCTAACTTTGCAATCAGATCAACAGGGAGCGCCCATTTTAATAACTGACGCCGATGGACGCAACGTCCAATGGCATTATGACGATAATTCTACTATTACCTCTATTACTTCCCCGGAATGCGCCATCAACTATTCATATAACGAACCTAATCAAAATTGGCTAATTACAAGCAATGATAATGAGAGCATTCATTACCAACGACCGGGTATTGATGAATTCAGAATTACGACTTCCGGCGCTGTTATGGCGGATCTTCACTTTTCAACGGTAAAGCAGCCGGATAAGAGCACCCTTTTAACTGCCGATATTGTTTCCAATCATGTTGCCAGTGGTATCGGCAAAAAAGCCTCGGTGATATATCTTTTTGATCCCTATGGACGTGTAACCGAAGCGGGCAACATTAAGTTGATCCGGCAGCCATTTTCGGGCAAAATCACTTCAATTACTTGTAATAATATAACAGAAATCCGCTCCTATAATGCCTGGGAGCAATTGATCGGGCAAAAGGTAACTTATAACGGACAGGTCTATTTTGAAGCGCAATACCAATATGATGGTTTTTATCGCCTCAAATCGACATTGGAAAATGTTCTTGGTGTTAGTACAACGTATGATTATACATATGATCAGGCCGGAAGACTGGCGACGGTTTTTAAGAATGGAACCTTAGTTGAACAATATACCTATGATTCGTTCGGAAACCGTACTGCCGGTATTTCTCCCGAGCTATCCGAAAACTATGTTTATGACGGCGCTAATCGCCTAACCCAAAGGTCATGGCAGTTACCGGATAGCCTCCGCAAAGCGGAGTATAGCTATAATAACTCCGGCCAACTCCTGTATACGGCTTACAAAACTGTTAAAGACGGTAGTGAATGGCTTACCAAAAAACGTAATTATGACTATGATGTTTTTGGAAACTTAAAAAACGTTACCTGGGCCAGTCAAAAACAGGAATATAAATATGATCCGTATAATCGGCGAATCGCCAGAATCCAAAATGAAAATTTTACTAGTGGATATATTTACGATCTCAGCAGTCAACCCCTGGCTGAGTTAAATGAGAATGGCCGGATTATCAATGTCTATCTGTATGCCGACGGATATACGCCGGTGGCAATGCAAAAAGCAGGCGCCGAGTACTATTTCATTTCTGATATTCGCGGTTCAGTGCGAATGGTGGTCAAAAGCGATACTGGGGAGATCAGGCAACAGCTTAGTTATGACTCCTTCGGCAAAGTATTGGCGGATAGTAATCCCGGGTATACTCCATTCGGTTTCGCCGGCGGTCTCTATGATTACCGGACTGAGTTGGTCCATTTTACCGCTCGGGATTATCAACCGGAGAATGGCCGATGGACCAGCGAAAATCCGATTGGCTTTAATAGCGACGATTTTAACTCATATGCTTATTCCGGAGATAACCCTAATATCAATACTAGTCTAAAAGAAATAAAAAATATAATTAAAAACAGCAATAAACCAACAGGCTCTGCCAGCGCATTTAGTGGATCAAGCTCTAATACTGCTCTAGTCCCGTATTATCCCCCAAACGGTGGCGCACTAGGACCCTGGGAAAGAACATTTTTAAGGCCGGGACAACGTATTGATAGATATGGCAAATTATCTGGAAAGTATTTTTCCCCAGCGGGGACCCCTCTGCCTAAGCGTGCTTTGCCTTATAACACAAAACTAAGTGAACATCACACTTTTGAAGTTGCAAAACCTTTTGAAGTCCAAACATCAACTATACGTCCGGCATTTGGGCAAATTGGTTTAGGTAAACAGTATCTCTCTCCAGTTAGCGCGGAAATACTTCTGAAAAGAAAAATAATCACTATAATTGACCCCTAAATGGAAGAATATACTTGTTTATCTTTTTCTATTATGTATCAGCCATTCTATTTGCTCAATTGTATTTTCATTTGCCGATTCATTCCATTTATACGTCTGTTCAAATCCTTTTGAGATATTTTTTACCTTTAATTCGTCAGTCATCTGCAAATACTTAATTGTTGAATGCGAAGGAAAGGGGTTGATCTCAATAACCCACGTTTTCTTATTAAGGTCATAAGCTTCAGTTTTGGATTTGAAATAACTTGAAAATACATATAGCATCGCCGTAGTTGGCTCCGGTGTTATTTTCAGTTCCATTTTTAAAGCCATCAAAAAAATGGTGTAGCATGCGTCTTCGAGTCCATTGGCGGCCACCTGATGCCCGGATACTCGATAGGCGACATTTTCGTAACATCCGGCCCGGACTTCGTTAAACTTAAATTTCCATTTTTTATAATCAGTTTCCATGTTCTTATCTCGCTTTACTAATTTTATCGGACTGAGCTCTTTAAACATTTCTTTCAGACTGACTTTGTTATTAATTAAGGAAAAATTATTACCAAACAAAACTTCTCTTAATTTCCTTTTATCCCTGCCCCCGGCAAATGAAAATGTGACGGGAGGACTAGTAAATGAATATTTTTGACTTACAAAATAAGTTGAACAGGCTTGAAATTCCCAAATTTTGATATTCGATTAACGAAGGACTAAAAAGTGACGCCCATATTCTGTAAAAGCCTAAACATTGAAAGATCCGGGTTTTCCTGATCTTTCAATGTTTAATATTATATTTGCCTTGTCCATAGAATATTAGACTCCTTGGAGGTTGAATTCATGTTTTAATCATAAAAATTATCATAAGAAATTATGAAAATAACAAACAAACAAATGTTTGGAATACATAGATAATTTCTTCGGTGATTTTATACAGA
Organism: Bacillota bacterium; assembly: GCA_023435565.1. Classification (GTDB taxonomy): domain Bacteria; phylum Bacillota; class UBA4882; order UBA8346; family UBA8346; genus JAAYHS01. Next base: position 93,706 of record JAEYRN010000030.1, on the reverse strand, counting down.
AATCGGGGTATTTTAAAGTTTGGTTATAGCTGGAAAATCATTTATAATGGAAAACAAGATGTCAACTATATTTAGTAGGTGGTCAAATGTCGTTTAATCTAATACTAGCATTAGCGGCTTTAGTATTAATTATTATTGCTGTACCTTTTCTGATTGGTTCGGTACTAGGTATAGTTATTGCAGCAGTCAAATGGGTTTTTTATTCAACCATAACGGCGGTGACTTATGTTATTTGTTTTATCGGCCGTAAAATAGGGGATTTATTTAAGTTTATTTATCGTAAGATTCGGGACCGGATTTATCCCGATGAAGGAGCTTATTATATAAAATTTGGACCTAAAAACCGAAAGGGAAGATATAAGATTAAATTCAACTCAAATCGTTGATTAAACCGACTGTTAGAAAATAAAAAGAGGAGAAAAAAGCCAGTCACATAATAAAGAAGGTTAGGTGGTCTATATTTGGATATATGTATATATTTAAAGAAAACAGAACCTGAAGTAACTTTCAATTCTGCAGAGCATATTATTCCGGCGGGGATTGGTGGAATAAGAAAACTAAATTATGGTACTGTCTGTGATCAAGTTAATACCGGTATCTTTTCAAATATTGAAAAAGATTTTATGAGAAATTCTATTATTTCTATTCCAAGACAGTTTTATGGACCTGGTAAAAGAGGTTCTTTATCACCACAAAATGCATCTAAGTCAAAAGTGCATGTAATGACTCAAAAAGATGAAGTAGATGAGGTTAGTCTTGGTTACATCAAACTAGGAAAACCTCATCAGATACCTCAGTTCAAAATTAATAAGGATAAAGAAATGATTATGATATTTGATTTATATGATGGGGATTACAATGAACAATTAAATATATTTATCAATAAATTGGGTGACTTTGATGGTCAATATATATTAATTAATGATAAAAAATTTTTGAAAGATGAAATAATCGTTGGTTTCTATGAAAACAGATGGTATGTAGCTTCTTATAAAGAAATTGATAAGATTGAGTTAGAAAAAATTATAAAAGCAATAGCAAAAAAGGAATTTGAAATAAAAGGGAGTCCCATAGAACAAATAACTCATATAACTTCACATCAAAAAATGGGTTTTAAGATTGATTATTATTTTAGAGTATGCGCAAAAATTGCTTTCAATTATCTTGCTCATTGTAAAGGCACGGGATTTGTACTACAGAATAAATTTGACCCAATTAGGGAATGGATTGTTAATGGTGGTGAAAACATATATGTTAAAATGATTGATAAATCAAAAGAAACACCCAGCCCTCTAGAATACTTAAATTTCCCAGAAGAATCTCATAAAGTTTTTATACTAAAATCTGGTAAGTGCTTAATTAGTTATATTGGTTTCTATGGAAATAATTTTGATACGGTAATATGTCTTTGTGATAATTTTGATGAACATTTTAATTTGGATGCATATATTTGTGATTGGAAAAATCGGCAAGAATATACCCTTAATGAATATCTTCACATAAATAGACAAGATTAAAAATAAACAAAGTGCACATCACAAAAACGCCTGCAAACTATAAGGGACTATCAATAAAAATTGACCAGTCGTAGGTATTCAATTTTGTTTTTCTTCATAAATTAACTTCGAAGGCGAGCCAACAGAGAATGACTTAGTTTTTTAGTAGGCTTTGTCTTCCGTCATCCACTGTTGGCCGCAGAAGTGGCAACTCAAAGTAAATTCAGGTAGCCAACCGGCAAGAATCATTCTGATATTTGCCGGTGAAGAATGTTTGAGCACAGATTAACCAGGTCAATTAAATTATTAAACCAATCCGGGTAGCCTCAAGCAAAGTCCCGATCAGAAAGAATGTTTTTTACAGGGGACCTGATCGGGACTTTCTTTTCGGCTTAATTTTCGGTTTATCTTAAGAAAATAATCTTTAAAAAACAGACTTTAAAACCTGTCCGGGTCTATCTCTTCCATTTCCTTAATTATATCAACAGCGGCCACCCGTAAACGGCCTGTGAACATATCCTCCCGGGATTGTTTATATATAAGCCGGCCGGTCCGGTATCCTTCCCACCGCGCCGAGGCGCTGGCCATTGACGGGACCCGTCCACTTCGGTTGATGCCTTCCGAAATAAAGGAAGGTGTCAAATATGTCTATTAATGATGAAAAAGTTAGAATGCACAGATTGCCAATTTACCGGGTGGCGCTGGTGAGAGAAACTTCACAACCCTCGATGGTTAATCACATTACCACCCCGCGCAATGTTTTTGAAATCGCTTCAAGTTATCTCGAAGGAGCGGACCGGGAGCATTTTGTGGTAATGATGCTGGATACAAAGAATCAAGTGATCGGAATTAACACCGTGGCGATCGGGATTCTGGCATCCTGCCCGATTCATCCGAGGGAAGTGTTCAAACCGGCAATCCTGGCCAATGCGGCGGGGGTGATTCTGCTGCACAATCATCCAAGCGGTGATCCATGCCCGTCCCACGATGATTTGCTATTGACCAAACGGTTGAAAGAAGCCGGGGAGGTTTTAGGGATTCAGGTGATTGACCATGTGATTCTGGGTTATGCGAATTATGCGAGTTTGAAGGAGAGAGGGCAGATTTAATTGCCCTTTTTTTGAAGCTAAAAGTTTTTAAATTATATTTCTTAAACTCATAAGGTTATAAATAAAGATACTGGCAATTTTAAATTAAACAAATTTTAGTGAAAGTACTATAAAGCACCTCTGTAGATTATTTATAGTTATATACCAAAACATATAAAGTTAATCTGAAAGTACCAAAACTCTGATAAAAAATGTATTATCTTAAAACCAGCTGGTGGATATGTTCCCCCATACATATCACATCGAGTGCGTAGTTCGGCTCAACAGGAAACAAATACAAGATTCTGTATAAATGGTTTGAGCTCTAATATTTTTACTGGTAAAAGTACAAACTTTTAATAAAATTTCGTCTGCCTTGAAAGATGCCAATGTTGCTTTGACAGGGGCATTATTTATTTGACTTGGCTTATATTAAATTTGTTATCAACGCCGGTATGTAGAATGTAAAACCAGCGTAAGTAACAGGTTCTGAGTCCATTTGTGAATTATCTGGTATAGGCTCATAATAATCTCGGTTTCGTATTGCATGGAAGCCATTATTGATATCTGATTTCTTTAAAACCTCGGTAAATTTATGTAGACTTATGACGGGAACATCATTACTAACAGAACGTATACTGTTTTTTGAGATTACACAATAGAATAAATCGACGTATTCACTTTGTACTTTGAACACTTTCTCAATGAATGCAGGAACATTCATAATTGCGTACGCCATGATTTTTTTTATTTGACCACAACCGTGTTCGATATCATCTTCACGAGCAAAAACTTCCTGAGTTGAATCTGATTCAGTTAACCATTTGAGTTCACAAATAATAGCAGAGTTGCTACAAGGATCGTAAATACCATAATCAACATCCGGGAAAGTAGCATCTAGATGAATATTGTGTACTTTAATTATTCCTTTTAATCCATCCAATTGCCGATCAATATCATCCTGCATTAAAGCCTCCAATGAGTTTGTAAGGACAGAATATTGAGCATCACTCATTTTACTTACTAAAGATATCAAATTTCGTTCTGGTCGGCTCGACATGAAAAGATATGGAGTGATGGCAAGCTTTCCTTTGGAAAGCTTAAAAATTGGTTGATATATGATGTCGTTGTTTTTCAATGTATCATTGTAGGTAATATAATGTATTATTATTAATACAATATCTTGATCAACTCCGGACAAATTAGCGATACTTTCAGCGAGTTTATCTTCGTCAATTAATATTACGGAATCCTCGACGGCTATTCCTGGTTCGTTACTTTTCAAGCAAGCAGTAGAATGAATATAACATAATGTGGCAATGGCAATCCATGTTTCTTTATAATCGCCTAATGAAAAAGAGTCAAATATCCACGTTTCAGGTAACGTTTTCGTGTAATCCCATTGAACACGTGCAAACTGGCAAAATTCATCCCAGATATCACAGTTAAGGTTATAACAAAGCCTTCCATCCTCAAAATATATACTTGATTCTAGTTGGGATATTACACTTGGATTAAGATCGATACCACTAAATATCATTCCTCTTGAAAAGGCTTCCGCGACATCAGCACAAAACATACTCTTTCGGGCATCGGTACTTAGGAATGTCACTGTATTTGTTTCATCATTTATCTGAGCAGTAAGACGCTTTCGTGAATATCCAATATAACCACTGCAAATAGCACAGTAAGGCGCGGCATAGTTCCATAATATATCAAGAGCTGCAAATGCTGTTTCTTCTGACAAATCAAAAGTAATATCATCATCGGTTTTAACGGGACACAAAGAATATATCCACCTGATAGCTATATTGGCGGCATTAAGATATTCCCTTATTAAAAATCCAGCTTCGATGGGGTTACCAGACTTATGTATTCGGGCTATAACTGATAATCTGCATGCATCTTCTAATAGGCGCAAAATGTCAAAAAGCGCTTGGTATTTTGAACGTATGAAAAAACTGTGCCCAACATGATGATTATCAATAATTTTCTCTATTTCTCTAATTCGTTCCATAGCCATATTCCTATTCCATGAAATCAAGTATTTGCCCGTTGAGTCCTCTTTTAACTTCCCTCCAATAAGGCATATACCCATCCATTAGAGAAACAAAATGTTCGTTATGATTCTTTTCAACAAGATGCAAAAGTTCGTGAAGTATTATATATTCGAGGCTCTCAGGTGTTTTTTTAGCTAATTGAAGATTAAACCATATCTTTCGTTTTATGGTGTTGCAGGTGCCCCATCGGGTAGTCATGTATTTTGTTTGCCAATCCTCACACTTAAGCCCGGTTATTTTCTCCCATTTTGGTAGGAGGCGAGCTACTTCGCCTTTTAGAAGGCCTCGATACCACTCTTTAACGAAATTATTACGTTGTCTAGCAGTGCTGTCTTTACGGACGGTAAGAATTGCCTTATCCCCTGATAGTACAAGCGTGTTTTTGCCAGTACCATATTTAACTTGTAGAAAATACTGTTTTCCCCAAACATACAACGTTTCACCGGATACATATTCCCGTTCTGATTGACGAGGCTGATTCTCAAATTTGTTCATCTGGTTCTTTATCCAACTGATTTTTGTGCGAACAAAACGTTCAATTGCTTCGTCGCTCATATCTAGAGGAGCTGACACGGACACTTTCCCTGTGGGTGGCTTAACGTATAAGTGCATGTTCTTTATTTTCTTTTTGCATACTTCAATGGGTATGCCAGAAACCATAATCTGCATCAATATTCCTCTTGTTCGCAAATGATCTTGAATACCCGCTCGACCTCGGATTCGTCTTTAAGAATCTTCAGCAATTCACGCTTGATGCGTTTTTCTTTGACAGGATTATTTCTAAACCTATCTTGTTTGCTCCGCATCACCGCCTCATGAAGTGCAATTGCCAGTTCTTCATCTTGCCCACAGTTATCATAAAATGCACGGAGCGCACCACTCTTCCTGATACGGGCAGGGTAAGCGTCATTCTCTTCTGGAACGGTGACGTGCCTGGCAAGTTCAATATACTTTTCAAGAAGCCGCTCATAAGCAATAACACCCTCACGTCGCTCTTTTATGAGTTGCTCAAGAATAGCAGACATTCTTTCATAGTATTTGGGGTTAATGAGGATTCTTTCAACAACCTTTTTTCGGATGTTGTTTTCAATCGCTTCAGCAGCCCCTTCTTTGTTACCGCCTTCGCCCTTTAACTTTTCTTCCTGGGCGAGAATGAAATCGAGAAGGGTGAAGTCATCGAATGCACCGAGTTTACGGCTATCTTCAGCGATGATGTAATTATCGATTAAGTATCTCATACCCGGCTCAAATAGCTTAAGGTCAATGAAATCAGCACTGGCTTGACCGATTGTTGCTTTAAGAGCGATGTAAAAGTCAACCTTTTTTGCTATATCCTCTTGTTCGGTAGATATATAGCCTGCCAAGCTCATATCGGGTTTAATTTCGGTATAGGCACGTACGAGACGGTTTACAAGTCGGTAGAGCTGTTCTCGGTTTCGGGCATATGCCTCATCTTCGTTAATATTAATACCATTCTCTCCGCAGAAATAGTGTATATAGTTAAGTTCTTCACGCGGCATGGCTACGCCTTCACACAAATCATCGAGTTCTTCGAGGGTTTTATCAAGGAATTTCTTTGCTTCCTCAAGGCGGTCTTTAATTAGGTCTTGAACATCTTCTAAATCATACCCTTCAAAGGCACCGGATGTATACTTGTTAAGCGCATCGGTCAAATCACCGAATAATTGCTTGTAATCCACGATATAACCGAAGTCCTTTTCCTCACCATCAAGTCGGTTGACACGGCAGATCGCTTGAAACAGCCCGTGGTCGTGCATCGGTTTGTCGATATATAGGTATGTGCAGGGTGGCGCGTCAAAACCGGTCAGCAGCTTATCCACGACAATTAATAGTTTCATATTTGCAGGTTCTTCCACAAATTTACGTTTTGCCTCTTTTTCGAATGACTCGACGTCTTGCCCACCGAGCATATTTTTATAAATCTCATATTTCTCAAACGCTTCGGTATCCTCGTCAGTGCTGACAGTATCTGTCCGCAAGTCACCCTCGCGAGGAACGAACGATGATATGATTGCGCATTTTTTGAAACCCTTGGATTGGAATATCTCGTAGTACTTACAGGCTGCATAGATAGACTCGGCGATCAATATAGCATTGCCGTTGCCATCCATCAACCGGCCTTTTATGCCCATATCGAATATAATATCTCGTGCTATGCTTTCTAAACGCGTGCGAGAACTGAACACCGTCTGCATATTGCCCCATGCAGCTTTCAACTTCGCTTTCGCACGGGGAGTAAGCACAGCGGTCTTTGCCTCAAACCATGCATCAATTTTATCCTGTGACGTAATACTTTGTGGGACATCGCGGGCTTCATAGCGTAAGTCAAGAACAATTCCGTCCGCGACGCCTTCGTCGTACTTATAGGTATGAATGTATCCACCAAAGATCTCAATGCTGGTTTTTTTGTCTGCCTTAAGGAGTGGAGTGCCTGTAAACCCAATAAATACAGCGCCTTTAAGTATCGCTTCCATTGCTTTATGTAATTTTCCGGATTGTGTCCTGTGACACTCGTCTACGAATACGTAAAACTTACCCTTCGCTGAAAAATTCGGCGGGAGGGTTTTATACAGTTCTTCAATATACCTATCGTAGTCAAGGTCGGAAATTTCACCGCTGCGATTACCGAATTTATGTATGAGCGAGCAAATCAAGCGGTTTTCATATGAGCCCAGCTTGCTGATTAAGTCGGCGCAGTTTCTTGTCCGTACAATTTTCTCGTCAACGCCTAAGTATGTCTTTTCCACTTGGTCATCCAGTTCCTCGCGGTCGGTAATGATCAGCACCCGAGCATCGGAGTGGTTGGCAAGAATCCATTTTGACAACCAAACCATTGTAAGCGTTTTTCCGCTGCCTTGTGTATGCCAGATTATACCGCCTTTATCTGCTTCGACCTTAAGCTGGGCTTCCTTATTCCCGAAATACTGGTTATGGCGGCAGACTTTCTTGATGCCCTTATCGAAGATGATAAAATTATGGATGAGATCGAGGAAACGCTTCTTTTGAAACATGCTGAACAGCTGCCAATCGAGCTTGTCAGGCAGTTCTTTACAACTCTCTAGAATATCCAAGGAGTTATTGTCTTTGGAATCGGCGTTGTTCTTCCACTCCAGATAATACTTCTCATCCGTACCGACCGTCCCGTAACGAAGCCCCTCGCTGTTGTTGCCTGCCATAGTGAACTGAACTGTTGTAAAAAAAGGTTGTATGAAGTATTCGTGCTGATTGGTTAGATTCTGCCGGATTCCGTTTGCAACGGAAATTGTGCTTTTCTTTAGCTCAACCACAGCAACGGCGATACCGTTTATGTATACTACAATATCAGGCCGCTTTTCACAGTTACCGACAACAGTTACTTCTTCGGCGACAGCAAAATCGTTCTTGCTTGAATGCATCCAATCTATGAAAAAGATAGTTTTCTCAGCCTCTCCTGGGTTCTCGCGAACCTTCGCACCATATTTGAGCAGTGAGTAAGTCGCTTTGTTCGCGGCATATAACCCCGATTGTAAATCCCCAGCGGCTTTACGCAGTTCCTCGATAGCGCGCTTGGCTAAAATATCGCTGCATCCTTGCCGGAGCAGGAAGGCCATCAACTTATCCGTTTCTATGTTGCTGTTCTCAAAAGCCTTACGATTTCCGTAATACGCATAGTCTAAAAATTTTTTGTTGCGGAACAGGGATATTACGTGGTTTTGTGCAGCTCGTTCGGCTTCTCCAACGGTTGCCATAGTCCTAACCTCCTTTTATAGCAGGTTCTTCAATTCACTAATTGCCTTGGCAATTTTTGAGTCAGCGAATGTTTTCTTTTGCAACTTGTCTTGCCACTCTTTATTGATCGCGATCAGATGCTTGATGGAGGCAACCGACACGGGGGTACCGATTTCCTCCAGGTCACATATAGCCATATCTACAGTAGCAATTAGTTCTAAATCATCGACAGTCATATACCGAAATTTATCCGTCAACCACCTGATGTCGTCCTGCTTACCCCAGCGTTGAATGTATTCGAGGGCCTGCCGGATATTCTTGCCTTGAGCGAAAGTTGTGCCTTTGTCTTTGGTCGTCGTAGTTACAATGAAACCGTTGCTATTCGCAATCGGCTCACCACCCCTATATCGCACTTCGTCGGCATAAGGCCCGGCTGCATTCTTTTTGAAAACGACCGTACTCTCGTCCTGTTTACGCCGCAAGAGATAAAGGAGTTTTTGTACTTTCTTCCTGCCAAGAGGGTAGTTGTCAGAGTAAAAGGCATTCACGATACCCGCAATCATTACTGCGTCGTCGAACTGCTGATTGTGGCCTTGCGGGGAGTGGGCAGGTATGGATTCTTTTTTGCGTTCTGGCATAGGAACAACAGTCGCAGCAACAGTTTCCCCTTTCAGTTGCACAAGTCGAATCCGTCCGGTAAGTAGCTCATGCATCATACCTTGTTTTATAAGTTTTGCTTTATCAAGCTTGGCGGTAAGGGCTTTAATTTCGTTATCCATGTCAATTAAAACCTGAGCAATTGCTCTCTGTTCCTCAATTATTGATGGAGCCAAAAACTCAAATCCTACAAAATCTTTTTGGTATAAATGATTTATAGTTGAACCAGCAGATAATTTTGAAAGGAAATCAGTAAAAATCTCAGAGGACAAAACGAAGTAAACAAAAAGGTTATTGTATACGCCGTTTATTGGTCGGATTACAAACACGCCACTGTTAAGAGTTGCGTTTTTTTCCAAACCTTCCACTAATGCAACTTTTCCAATAGTTCCATCTTTTGTTATTAGAACATCGCCATTTTTTATTTGAATGTTAGTATCTTGATCAAAACGGAATTTGTCAACATAATGACATCCATTCCAATCAATACGCCCATTCATAAAATCTGTACCGGTAATAAGATAGGCATAGCCGTCATTCCTATACTCCGCAGTAGTCAACCCTTGCCAACCAATTCTCGCCTTTAGAATTGAATTCGTTGCAAGATTTATAGAGATCCATTCCCCATTAAAACCAGGCAAGCGCCTTTTACCCGTGAGCAGTTCCTGCATAGCACCTTGCTTGATTGCCTTTTTCTTAGTAATCAGTTTTTCGAGTGCAGCAATATAATCGTCAGTATCGGAAAGAGCTTCAGCAATAGCGTGTTGCTCAATTTTGGATTCTGGAACAGGTATAATAATCTCTTCAAAATCACGTTTTGTTATTTGGTTAATGGTCGCGTTACTATTATTACGAATCTGTTTTTGTACGATGTTGCTACGAAAGACCTGAAAGATATACTCGGCGTTTTCACCTCGAAAAATCGACATAAATGCACCAAATGTAGCTTTGAAGTCATCGTTAATGAGAGCACATTTGCCTATCAGGGCTGTACTTCCGTTTCGAACACAAATAAGGATATCATTTTTTCTGACATACTGTTTCTCATCGATTTCACAATCGACAAAAACACTGTCCTCGAAAGAGAGTTTTTCCTCTTGAATATTTGATGAGCGCAATACCAATAAACCATATGGCTTAACGTTATCAGGTCGATATGTCAGCCCTTGTATAATTTCGCCACAATCAAGTAGAGAAACATTTTTCCATCCGTTTACCATGCAAACCCCATCCTTTCAAGATGAGTGTTAACCTTGGTCTCGTATTCTGCAACATCTTCCGCAATGGCAGGCAAAGTCTGCTCATACCGTTCAGTAAGTTCGGTCACACGGTTAGCAATGCTGTGAGAAATTGCTGTATAAAGCGCGTCGATACCCTCAAAAATTGTGTGATACCATTTTTGATTAACGAGTAGGTCGAGTATTTCCTGATTGGTTAACTTACCATACTGATCCTTTGTTTTTTCCTCCAAGACCTCTTTCAGTTTCTTGAGCGTTTTACCGCTTTCGTCAATCTTTTCTTTCTTATTAGCGAGCGTTTTCAGGGTTTCACGTTCTTCCTGGCCGAGAGTATTATTTTTGAGTGCGGCTTTAAGAGCAGTCATGTCCAAGCTGCCGTTGTCCTTCAATACGGTGTTGACTATGGAATCGTCCTCAGCGCCTTCGATCATCTCGTCTAATTCGTTTTCTGCTTCAGCAATCAAAGCCGTGATCTCTTCAATGGCTTTTTGCTCAGCATGGAAAAACGCTTCAACGATGATATTGCGCGGAATCAGCTTCCCTTCCCAGCCGACTATCTTTTCCTCGCCTTTCTTCTTGCCTGAGGTATATATTCCCATAATGTTTTCGGTTTCCCGCGCCGCTTTGTAGCCATCTTGGACAATTATAAACACATCGTCACCCATCACATCCTGCCAATAGGCGAGCAATACCTGGTACACGTCGTATTTATCAATTAGCGTAACATTTTCAAATTCCTCAAGAATAGCCTCGGCAAGCTCGATAATTAGTTCCTTGACTATGGTCTTGTCATCAATGCCGCAGAGTTTCTCATTAACTCGGCTCTGCCATTTTTCGAATGCGTTGTCGATTCTATCAGCATAACTGCTGAACTCAGCATTTGAATAAATTGTGTGGCGCACATCATCTTTTTTCACGACAGTTTGATAAAATCTTTCTCGTAGCGGCGCGAACAGAACAGATTTTAAGTTCCCGAAAATGCTCCAATACTGCTCCATATTATCTACATCGAGCGCAGGAATACCGCCTAACAGGTGCGCCTCGATGCTTTGCAAATCCTCCGGCATACTGCTGTCAATATAGCGTGGAATGTTAAGGTTATAGCCATTCTTTTTTTTGATTTCTTCATTCAGAACAAAACGCGAATATTTTGGCTCTTTACGCATTTCCCTGAACGTCGAGACGATCTTATAAATATCCCGCTCGCGTAGACGGTTCTTATTACCGTCCTTAATGTAGTCCCGGCTTGCGTCAATCATAAAGATGCCGTCACGTTCGTCTGCGCCTTCTTTATCGATGATTATAATACAGGCGGGGATGCCTGTCCCATAAAATAGGTTTGCGGGCAGGCCTATAATTCCCTTGATGTATCCTTTGTCAATAATGGACTGTCGGATAGTCGCCTCGGCGTTACCACGGAACAGGACGCCATGAGGCAGGATTACGGCTGCTTTTCCATTGCGTTTCAGGGACTTCAATATATGGAGCAACCATGCAAAGTCGCCGTTCTTCTCCGGTGGCCTGTCTCCATAACCATCAAAACGTCCGTATTCCTTAAGGCCATCTGTCCAGTTTTTCGTGGAGAACGGCGGATTGGCAACCACAAAGTCGAAACGGCGAAGCGTGGTTTTGTCTTCATCGTCCTCAAAATACTGCGGGTCTGAAAATGTGCTGTAATTACCCGCTATTTCACCGGATGCCTTGTTATGCAATACGAGGTTCATCTTGGCGAGACCGGCAGTAGCAATATCCTTCTCCTGACCATAGATGGCAACCTCAAAAGGAGCTTCGTCTGCGGCGCGAATAAGCAAAGAGCCTGAGCCGCAAGCCGGGTCGTAAACAGTTGTATCACTTTTTGTAGCCTTATCTATTCCGATTACCCTTGCAAGGATTCGTGATACCTCGGCTGGCGTATAGAATTGCCCTTTGCTCTTACCGCTCTCGGTTGCGAAGTTACGCATCAAGTATTCGTAAGCGTCACCGATGATATCATCACCACCAGCGTGATTGTTGGAGAAGTTCAATTCTGGCCTGCGGAAAATAGCGATCAGTCCGCTAAGTTTGTCCACCATCTCTTGACCCTTACCCAGCTTTGTTTCGTCATTAAAATGAGCGTTATCAATAACGCCCCGTAGCCCATTAGCTTCAGCGAGTTTTGCGATAACTTTGTCCATTTCCTCGCCAATGGTTTTATTGCCAATGAGAGCTATCATATCGTCAAAGCTGCCGCCTTCGGGTACTTCAATGTCGGCATAAGAAATGCCCTTGAACCTATCAGAAACATATTTGACGAACAAGAGCGTCAGGATGTAATCTTTATATTGGGAAGCATCCATGCCTCCTCTTAATTTATCGCAACTCGCCCAAAGTGAGCTGTAGAGTTCGCTCTTTTTAACTGCCATAACATAGGCCTCCGATGTATTTATATATTTAAACATTTCCCGTTATAATTTAACTTAGGTTATGAAACTGTCCTTTTATCAATTGCAATAATTTTCCATTTAAATACATATTAAGATAAGTGTATTATATCGAAATGACAACATTTTTACAATAAAGTATAAATATCTACCTTTTTTTTACCTTGTGATATGTTATGTTAGAACAAAACCGTTACCTCGTAACGCAGGAAATGGTCGTTTTCATTCTGATCTTCGGTTGGGACCCTGTCATAAATCATATAATTCATTATTATCACCTCTAATTCCATAAAAACACTCGAGATATATTTCACACAATTATATAGGTAAAATCAGGGTAAAATGGGTCAAATCGAAGGTATATTCAATTAGAATTTTGGTAAAATGAAGGTAAAATTTGGGGAAAATCGAATTCATATAAACAATGACCATATCAAAAAGGTTTTTGAATCTCAAGTAATATCTTGAGGAGTAAAATCCCCTCCCGTATGATATTTCTTAATTTGTATCTAAATTTACCTTAGTTTTTACCTTTGAGGAGAAAACAATTGAGGTGATCCAAATGGATGTAACTAAATATTATAATGATTTTATCCAAAATTATAATGTTATTGAGTATGATGCAATATGGCAGCAACAAAGCCAAACGTTTAAAGAGTTCTGGAATAATAGGATTTTGAATCAAACTATACTAGAAATAAATGATGAAGAAATTGATGATATTGTAAAAATATTAGATAAAAATGGTAAGGGTAATACAAAAAACAGTGAAGCTGTAGCAAGGGCAATGATTCCTCAAGGAGCATGGCGTAGGATGTTTAATGAAATACATGATACTAAAGAAATGACAGATGTTATTACGAAAATCTTTAGTTCACAAGAATTGAATATGAAGGCTGAATATATTGATAAATTATACAAAATTAATCAAGGCCACAAGAACAATCTTACGGGACAAAGCGGTAATGCGATAAATTGTTTATTAGCAGCATATGATCCAATGGAGAATTTAAGTATTATATCCCTAAATGACCGTGTTAAAGTTATGCAGTACTTGGTGATTGAAATTCCGAATTGGAATGAATTATCAATTGGTCAAAAAATTGTGCAGTCAAACCAAGAAATAATAAAATATTTTAAGAGTAATCATATTAATTCTTCAGCGCGAACCATTAGTCGTTTCTTTTATTTATCAACGTTTAGAGAGTTATGGAAGCCTACGGAAACACAACCGAACAACGGCGCAGGAGTAATGGTTGATAATTCCCCTCAAGAACATGTTTCTGAGCAAATAAATGAAATAAATTATATTTTTGGTATAGAAAAGCATTTGGAAGACTTTCTTATTGAAAATTGGGACAAAACCGAATTAGGCAAGAAGCATGAACTTATCATGGAAAGTGGAGAAATGATCAGTCAGCAATATCACACGGATATTGGTATTATAGATATTTTGGCGAGGGAGAAAGAAACCGGAAACTATGTAGTGATTGAATTAAAAAAGAACCAGTCTAGTGATGATACTGTTGGACAACTTGCCAGATATATGGGATGGATTAAAGAGAAAAAGAGTAATGGCACATCTATTAAAGGGATAATAATTGCTGGGAAATATGATGATAAGCTCCATTACGCCTTAAAAATGATTAATAATGTGGAAATATTTATTTATAAAGTCGATTTTAAGTTAGAAAGTCATGTAAAGCCTAATTGATTATTTAACTGTAATATCTAAATGGGCTTAAATATTAAAGAAATAGGTTATTAATGTAATGGAGACTATTAAAGATTGGAATAGCAAAGAGAAGATTGTTGTTGGGAAAGCAATGATAAATGTTTAAAGTTATTGAAAAAGTAACGGTTATACTGCAGCCGGTCTAATTGATATATTCACCTATACCTATAACGTTGGAATGAGCGACGAGGATAGAGAGACGATAGGGTTTGGGGCATTAAAAAATGTGAGTTAATTGGTACACCAATGGCGTAACAATCAATCGGCTGGAATTGATAATTATAATTATTGCTTTACGTAAACTATACTGAGAATAAGATAAAGCTATTTTCACGTTCTAAAATTGAATTAAAGAGATACCTTTCTGGGCTTCAGAAGAGTATTTTTTGTAACTATTAAATTTATGATTAGGCTCTTTTATCAGAAATGGTTGATCTATAATATCCATTACGCGGCCGGAGGTAATTGACGACAAGCATTCAATGAATCGAAGAATAAGATTTGTTCGCCAATACCTTTCAACATTTTCCGAGAACCATCTAAATGTTCAAACCAATTAAGATAGTTCAATAAGTACTTGGTGGCTACTCCTCGGAACCCGCGTATCCAATCTTTTAAACGACTATGATATGAATTTACGTTTTGGATGTGATAGATTCCATGTACAACTCGACGTCCTCGGCTCATATTTAATTGAATATGCTTCAGTTCGAGTTTATTGGCAAACGTTCGATAGGAACGCCAGGCATCAGTACAAAGTTCGCTATCCTTTGCAATTGATGACCCCAATTCCGAAACAAGCGCTTTCCCGGACATCTGCTTTAATAAAAAGGAACGGGTCTTTCGAGTGCGATCTCTGACAATTACAGCATAAACTTGGTTCTTGCTTCGGCCTCTCAAAGTGCCTCGACCACGTTTACGAGGCTTACGAGAGATTTTACGGGAACCTTTTTCTGAGACCCGAAATAAGGTTTCATCGATTTCAACAATACCGGAAAGCTGAACTTTTTGATGGTTGACGCCTAATCCTTCAAGTAGACGATGTCGCCATCGAAACGCTGTGCTTATCGAAATATTTAGTTCAGCTGCTGTTTGTTCAAGAGTCAAACTTTTTTGCAGAGCTTGAGTCATTTTTGGCCATTTTTCAGATTTTTTCGTCCATGCCATTGGTGTACCGGTTAAATCGTTAAAATATTTACTACAGCTTTTACAGTGATAACGTTGGATACCTTTTCGTTTGCCCCATAGAACGATCTTTGTTCCTTTGCAATAAGGGCACTTTAATCCATCTTTGAATCTAATGAGCTTTAAATTCATTGTTTTCACCTTCTTACTAGTTCGTAAGAAGATCATATCACGAACACATGTTCGAATCAACCGTTATTAATAAAAGAGCTTATGATTAATTAGTGTATTGGAGGAATCCTAAATGAATCCTAGGGAAGTAAAAAGACGATTAAATATCGCAATAAGTATTTTTTTTGAAAACGATAAATATTTACTAGAAAATGATGTATACGAACGAACGATAACACATAAATTAGCGGAGTATCTACAGATATTATTTAATCAGTATAATGTTGATTGTGAATATAACAAAAATGTCGAACATAAAACAGGAAATCATGATGGGTATAAGACTATAATTACACTACAAAATGAAATTGAACGGCTTAATCTAGCCCAAGATGAGGAGTCTAAAGAACGTTTGGTTTATCCTGATATAATTATTCATAAAAGGGGTAACAATGAAAATAATCTTTTGATTATTGAAGTAAAAAAAGATAGTGAGAAAAAGAAAGAAAAAATTGATTTTGATTATTTGAAACTTGTTAAGTATACGGAAAGGGCTTCTGATTTTAAGTACGGTTTAGGTGCTTTTATAATGTTTAGTACTTTAGTTCCTAATCCCATAGTAACTAAGTTAGATTATTTTCAAGAAGGAGAAGTTATTTGAGAATTTGATTATTGCAGGACTGATTGAATTTTCTCCCCATACGTACTAGTGGAGTGTGTAGCAAGATCGAGAGACAGTAAGGATTGGAGCGTAAAAAATATGTCGGGGATGGTTGAGGTGATAGGAGTATATCAATAGAAGGAATATTTTACCTCATAAAGAAATTTATTGTGAAAAAATATTCAATTCGAGGACTTAATATGGGTAAACAAAAATATAAAAATTTTAAGAAGTATAAGGCATATAAAGGTTTCTTTGCATATTCCAGTAATGAAAAGGTTCAAGCTGAAATCATTGAAACTGCAATTAAGCAAATAAACGAAAGTAAATCAAAATTAATTATTAATAGTTGGAAACATTTAGATAGAAAAAGTTCAAGAATTATTTCTAATATTTTAGACCATATTGAGAAATCAGATTATCTTTTAGCTGATCTTACAGGATTGAATCCAAACGTTTTATTTGAAGTTGGATATGCATTTGGAAAAAGAAAAAGTCTGCTA
Source organism: Bacillota bacterium (assembly GCA_023435565.1). GTDB lineage: Bacteria > Bacillota > UBA4882 > UBA8346 > UBA8346 > JAAYHS01. The sequence continues at coordinate 76,823 of JAEYRN010000030.1, read as the reverse complement.
CTTTTTATCCAAGGCAATTCTGAACAAAAGAGAAAAGAAGATTTAGAAAAAATTGAGATGTTATCTTGTTTTTCTATAACACCAATTCAGAATGTTCAAGATTTGATGGATACAATAAAAAGGAATGGACCTGATAAAAGCCAATTTAAGGCTGACATTGAAATGTTTGGGATTGATTTACAACAAATATCGAATAGTGCTTTATTTTTAAAAGGTTTAACTAATAGTGAAATTGCTTTGGAAGCAATAAAAGTTTTTCGTAGTAAGTTTTCTCAAGTGAAAATAGATGATTGGACGGAGGATCGTGCACAACGGTTAACTTGGTATATACAAGAGATAGTTCGCTCAAGTTATATTGCAGCATTATTTGTAGATTTTTCCTGGGATAATAGCATTGAAGTAAATGCGAGATTTTCATTTTTATGTGGGTTGGCTGTGTCATTAGAAAAGAACGTTCAAATGATAGGGCTACCAGGTTTTAAATCACCGTTTGATTATAAAGATATTTTGAAATATGCTGTAGATAATACCTCTGTACGTCGAATTATTGATCAAATTTCTATTAGTGATTTAGAACAACAAGTTACAAATGACTTGTTGCTACCGAAACAAACAAAGAATAATCCTATCAGACAGCAAAAAATTGATTTATCGAAAGATGACAAAGAAATTATTATTCTCGATTTAATTATTGGAGATATAGGAAATCCAGTAGCGGAATTGGAAGAAAAAGAATTAAGTGAATATTTCATAAGAACTGCTCAATTTGAAGAAGCGTTAAAAGGTAGACAATGTTTATTTATTGGCTCTAAAGGAACAGGAAAAACTGCAAATTTTCTTCAACTTTGTACAGAATTAAAAAATGATCGTCGAAATATTGTATGTGATATCAAGCCATCAGATTATAAATTATCGCGGTTTTTATCTGCATTAAAAAAAGTATCGGATCCTTTCAGTGGGGCTGTACATATAGCAGAAAACGCCTGGAAATTAATTGGATTTTGTGAAATCGTGTTAGCTATTAATTTACATATATCTTCACGTCCTTTAAGTACAGGTCGTTCGAAGGATGAACAAGCGCTAGAGGAGTTTTGGGCAAAGAATAAAACTTTGATTACTTCACCATTTGAAACTAAATTGGAAATAGTGGCACACTGGCTTGAAAGTACGGGATTTAATCAAGACAACTTTAGTGAATTAGTTCATAAAAGCTTTATATTCGAAGCAAAGAAAATCATTAAGCCTATTTTAGATAAGGATACTAAAATATATTTGGTTTTTGATAATTTAGATAAGGCTTGGGATAAAGAACAAGATCTTTCTCTCCAATCTTTAACAGTTTTTGCTTTACTTGGATTAGGCCGTAGAATTGAAAATGAATTAGGCTTGGGGAATAATATTCATCTTATCATTTTTTTAAGGAGAAATATTTTTGAATATATCCTTAAAGATAGTCGAGAACAAGACAAATTATTAAGCCAATGTATGCAAATGGTGTGGAATAATGAAAAAGTTTTTTTGAATGTAATAGAGAAAAGATTTCAGGTTGCATTTGAACGAAATAATATACAGTATATAAATATTTGGGATAATTTATTTCCACTATTTATGGATGGAATATCCACAAAAAAATGGATTATTAATAATGTGCTTCCAAAACCTCGAGATTTAATACGGTTTACTCAGTTTGTAATGGAAAAGGCTTTTAGTCATAATGAAATAACATGTGAAGATCTTAAAAGTGCTCAAAAAATATATTCCGCATTTGCGATTAACCAAATAATTGCAGAATACCAAGAAGAATATCCTTGGATTTCTCCATTGATTTTTTCATTTTCCGGTTTACCTTCAATAATCAATTTAAAAAGTTTAGAGAAATATCTGAAAACAATAAAATTATATGAGCAATATAATTTAACAAATAGAGAGATGATTAATCAATTAATTCGGGTAGGCTTTTTAGGAGTATTATTAAATGAAAGTGATATGCGATTTGCCGCATCTATCGAAGATGGGATTTTATTAGAGGAAAAAATAAAAAATCATCCAATTAATCGGACGCTTTTATTGATCGTACATCCAGTATTTTGCTCTCATTTAGGAATATGTGAAGTTACTGATAAGTCTAAAATTAATAGATTGCTAGAACTAGCCTTTCAAAAAATCAGGATTTCATTTATAAAAAAGGAGACCGGTTAAAATTAAATTACTCAATTACATTTTGAATCAGTTTTATTTATTTTTATCTTTTTCTATTTCATTCTGGGGTAAAGAGGGAAGTAAACCTATCTTGTTTTTTTAGATCATTATTTTAAGGCCGAACATTGATGGCTCCGAGTCTGTATCTAATATAACTTATTTTCCTTAAAATTAACTACCCCATAATAATAACCTTTATGATTAATTTCTTTCCACAATAAGCAGGGAAACAGATTGATCCGTAAGCACAACCACCAAATTCGTCGAAATTTCTATTTATTGGCTTAATAACAACCTCTTTTCCATTAAACTGGCTCTTAAAATCATTCTGATTTTTAATAATTGCCAGTTTTATATTAGAATCAAAACAATTTGTTCATACAAGATTATTTGATTATTAAAATGCTCTTAATTTGATTATTTTTGAGAAGCTTTAATAAACGCCTCTAAATCCGCTCGATGAACCCTCCAAAGATCACCAAGTTTCACCCCTTTAAGCTTTCCTTGCCGTATCCAACTTAAAACAGTCCGATGTTTAAGATTATATTTATCGGCAATTTCTTGCGGGCTATAATATTCTTTTTCCGGTTGCAATAAATTAACCCCCTTTACTAAAAATATTTTAACATACTATCCATCATAAACAAACCTTTATAAAATAAGGAGTTGACGCCATATTTTAACCGTGATAACATATATATAATAAATGCAATAAATAACATAAAATAAACTGGAAATTATTAGAATTGGTATCAATTTATTTCTGGGAGGTTCTGCTATGCTCACTAGTGACAATAAAGGCATCCTAAAATTCATCCTTGATCGAATCACCCAAATCCATGACGAGATTGTCTTCCACGACCCCGAATATAGGAAATTAGGAGAAAGACCAAATGAACTTTTAGAACTGATCGCCACAAAACTTACTCCGGAAGACAAGAAATTACTGAGTGAATATGAAGACATTTGGATTTATCAAATCAACCGCCAGGACGAAATTATTTATAGCCAAGGATTGATGGATGGTATTGTATTAGGTTATTGGGTTGCCCTAGTGGGACGGGTGTGGAGAATATTACCGTCTAAGACCGGGATTAACAAGGATTATCGGATTCCAATGAATTAAAACCACAGTAAAGGAGGAGGGTTACCCGTGAAATATCATCACCATACCGTTGGCTCGATTGATATCAACCAAAAAAGAGTCCCGCATATCCGCCTTTCCGGCCAGTGGCTGGACCGTCACGGTTTTAGACCCGGCTGTAAATTCACCGTCTACGAACTTACAGGTTGCCTCATTTTGTCGTTGGTTAAGCCGGAAGAGGAGGAGAAGCAAATTAGGTAAACGGTATCAGAAGTTTGAAAAACGGAAGTTCTTTTTTAAACTTTTCCCTTTACTCTTTAAATTTTCAATCCGGAGGAATGACTATGGCCGACTTTGAATTCACCATTACGGAAAGCGATTCGATGGTTGATTTGGAGGAATATTTAAATTATCTGATCATCGAACGTTGCAACGAAATCTATTATAAAATCATCAGTCATGATACCGAATTTAAAAATATCCAAGCAGAGATCGAGAGTTGTTTTGCAGAGATTCTGGAAGTGATTCCGGAACCGGCACAGAAAGAAATTGTGAATGAAAGGTTATGGAGTATTATCGGAGCGTTGGAACTGTTGTTGCCGAGGATTATATATAGACAGGCGTTTAAGGATGGGGTTCAATTATATTGTAAAGTTAAAAGGGAAAAGTGAAAAGTTAAGAGCCGGTAAAAAGATCCGGTTTTAATTTATTTTACCCTTTGCTCTTTATCTAAAGGTAACTATTTTCAAAACAATGGTTTGATCGTGTCAGGAAAATCTTGGTGCTATTTTATTTGGTATAGAAGGAGAATCCTGGAATCTATCGAAAAAGTGATAAGTACTCTATTCCTATCTTTAAAATTAGAGGTGCTGGAAATGATTAAAAAGATCTGTATGATTCTTTTAATGTTGTTTTTTACAACTGTGTCTTTAGCGTCAAATAGATACTTATTCATAACTAATATAAATCAGGATAAAGAAGTAGTTGCTTATTCTTTCGACACTGAGACTATTAAGTATACCTATAGTAATGATATTGGCGCTCTTTGTGTAGACGTTTGGATAAAAAAGGTATATACAACGAAAGACATTGATTCATTTTTGAAATGGGTTAAGAATCAGAATTATTCGGAAGATGTTGGGAATGGATTGATAGTACGATATGTCAAGGAAAATTATGAACTCAACCATTATCTTTTGGCAAACAACAAATTATGTTTAATGGGAATGACTTTTTATGATAAACAGGATGAACTTATTACTTCATTCAATGTTCCTAGTAGTGAAAAGCAGTGGAGTGACATTGTTCCTGAATCAGTAGGTGAAGATTGGTACAAGACAATAATGGCTTATGCAAAAGAGAATGACGAACTATTAAAGAGTAGAATGTAATTTAGCTAGGTGGGATTATTTCAATAAGGATAAAATCTATTTAGAAATTAAATCTGCAACCAAACCGCCCTTTTCATTAATATATCCACTATCTTTTTTCTAGCAACCGTAGATTCCCGCCTTTGACACCATAGGGGCTGTCCAAAAGGTTAAAACTTTTGGAACAGCCACAATAATATATTTGAAAACTATTGTTATGATTATTAATGCTGCTTCAAATCTGGCATACTATACTATTTGGTACAAAGCATCTTCTTTTGTCATCACCCCGGAATTAAGATTTACCGGGTCTTTAGTATAATCTTGCTTTACCCAATTGTATAGTTTGATATCCTTGGCAAGAAAAAAGGTGAATCCTTTCGTAGTAAACGTTCCCAATGGATGGATTGGTTAAACGGTGAAAAGAAGAATGAGATTTAAGAAAGTTTTTAGGGGGGTTATCAATGAAAAAAATACCAATAATTAGTTTGGTATTGGCAACTTTAACTTTAATCGTATGTGTTTTTGTATACTATAATGATAACCTTGTTAGTGGCCATATTAATCGTATTGAATTACTTGAAAATTTACCGAGTAATCCAAGTGGTTTCAAAAGCAGCATGTCATTACAAAATATAATGATACCTGCAAATGTTTACCCTTCTAAAGACGATAAAACAATTAATCTTTTAATTCCTTTATTCACATGTAGAGATTTATCTTTTACAGCCGGAATTGACTATATTTCTGTTGGAACTTTTAGAAAATGTAATATTGAAAGAAGTACACCAAATCAAGTAATCATTGTCCCTCTTAAAAAGGGTAACTTAGGGAAAATAGTTATTGGGACAGAGGATCATTATAATTATATCTTTAATGTTATTGGACTGTGATAGTTTAAATTTTCTTTGGAAATAAACAAGTTAGGCGTCATATAGTGTTTTCTCCGGCGACCATCGTAGTCGCTGGGACAATTGAGAATGTTATATTTAAAAAAGCTTGAATGAATTATTTATTAAGAAAGCTAAATTCTATTAATATAGGTGATAACGATGGGTTTTGGATTATTTATTCCTTTATTAATACCATTTTTGATAGTAGCTTTTATTATGTTTGACCGTGTAATACGATATGAATATGAAAATCATAAAAATAATTGGGAAAAGGATGGAAAATCTTTTGGATTTTTTTGGATACCTCTGGAAAATAGGAAGAGATTTATATTCTTCCCAAGTTTTAAAAGTTCGTGGGCGCGCAATAGGCTTGCTTTTTATTGGTTATTTATTACACCAGATTGGGTAAAAGAAAATAAGAAAATATATAAAGATCTTAAAATCTTGAGATTTTGTGTACTAGTTTGGAATATTTCGATTTTAATAGCTGTATTTTTTTTGAATATTAAATAGTTGAGTTGAATAGTGTTACCATCCATAGTAACTTCAAATTTGTGCCAACTACACGACGCCTAACAATAGGTTACCGCTTCGGTGCGGATATTCGAAAATGTTGATTCGAAGAAGAGATTCATGAAGTCAATTAATGAAGTAAATTCATGATGTATGCGCACAACACCGCTTCGCCAAGTGCGGGCACTAAGACTCAGCGGCGTCGGTAACCTGGATCGTTAGTCGCCATGGTGAGCCTCCTGGCCGGCCCGTCCGAGGGCATGGCCTTAGGATTGTTTGTTATTTCAAGATGCCTAACTGATTAGAATATTAAGGGGATTATTTATGACCAAAATAATTAAAAGACTGCTTGTGGGTGCTATAATAGCTGCTGCATTATACATAATGGGCTACGTTGCATATATTTTCATTTATAGAGCTTTTGCATTTCATTTTTACAAAGAAGACGCTACTTTAAGAGTGTATGGATTTTTATATGATTATAAAGAGAATAGCAAGAATGCTTTGATTAAATATGGTGTTCGAATTGAAGGCGGTAAAATAGAAGATTTTGAAAAGTCTGAGTGCTTGTTTGAAAGCATAAAAGATGTTGGAGATGGAGATCCAATTATTGAAGTGAAGCACAAGGTTACACTGTTTAACGAAAATTCGAAGCATACTTATACAGTTGAACAAATTCGCTATGGGTATTGGAGGAATATGGATTGGATAAAAAAATGAAAGAAAATTATTAGGCCGAACAGCCAACCATCCATATTATCGACAATCCGGCTATTGAAGCCCCCGTCGTCTAGGAAGGGCTAGTCTTAAACTTGAGCTTATTATTGAAGATAGAAGGGATAAATATGAGATTAAAAAGTAGAGTTATAATTTCAGTAGTAATTTTATGTTTAGTATTTTATTCTTCAATTATTTATTCCGCCAATCAAAATACAAATAATGGGATTAGTGAATCGATAATTCTAGAGACAAAATCAGGTAATATCTATGGGACTTTAGAATTACCAGGAACTACGGGAAATTGGCCAATTGTCATTTTGATTGCCGGATCTGGTCCAACAAATAAGGATGGTAATTCAGAAATGTTACCTGGACCCAACAACAGTTTGAAAATGATTGCATTGGAATTAAGTAATAATGGAATAGCATCTTTACGTTATGATAAAAGAGGGATAGGAGAGAGCAAATTAGCTTTAAAATCAGAAAAAGACATAAGATTTGAAAATTATATAGATGATGTAATCTTATGGATTGAATTATTAAAAAAAGACCCTCGTTTTACAAAGATAGTTATTGCGGGACATAGTGAAGGATCTCTAATTGGAATGCTTGCTGCTGGAAAAGCAAAAATTAATGGGTATATTTCTATCGCTGGTTCAGGAAGAGCGATGGATGTTTTGTTACAAGAACAATTAGCAAAACAACCAGATAACATTAAAAGTGAATGTAAACGAATAATAGATAAACTTAAAACAGGAGAACTTGTTCCGGATATTGATCCTATATTAATGACTTTATTTAGGCCTAGTGTACAACCTTATTTAATATCATTGTTTAAGTATAATCCAAGCGTAGAAATTTCAAAATTAGATATGCCAGTACTAATAATTCAAGGGAAAAATGATTTACAGATAAAAGTAACAGATGCAAATTTACTATATAAGTCAAAACCTGATGCCAAAATCCTAGTTATCGATCTGATGAATCATGTATTAAAAAAGGTTACTAATTATGAGGAAAATGTTGCTTCATATAGCAATCCTTCTTTTCCTCTTGCAGATGGGTTAATTAATGAAATTGAAATATTTGTGAAAGGATGTTTATAACTTTGTAAAAGGTTACATTCCACGGATAACCTTCAACTGAGGGAACCGGATCGCAGATACAGTATAATTCCCGCTTCGGACTTGGAAAGAATTATTACGAAGTAAATAATTTTAATAAAAAATCCCTATCAAATAATTGCTAGATTTAACAAAGAGCAGTCTAACGGTTTTATAGCCTTAAAAACCATGCTTGCCTATTCATCCTTTTCTTTTCATTTTAGGGGTTTTCCCGGTTGTCAAGGGGCGAACATATCCTCCCGGGATGGCGGTTAAGAAAGCCGGCCGGTCCGGTATCCTTCGCCAAGACCACCCTTGACAACTGGAACCGGGAAAACCCCAGTCCCCGAAAGAAAAAGGATGGTGCTTACGATGTCTAATGAATTGAATGAGTTTTTCGGGGAAGTAATCTGTAGTTACACAAGGAAGCAAGCCCTTGAGGACGGGGTATTGTTCGATTTAAACCAATTTATCCCGATAATTGAATCCGGTTATAAATATCCGGTGGCTTGCACCGTTGCCGTATGGGGAATCATCGAAACTGCGGTGAAGAACCCGAAGTACGGTAATGACTATCAGGGAATTGTTTGGGATATCCTGCAAATGTCCCGGAATTGCCCGACCAAAAAATGGCCAACCGGTTGTTTGTTTCAAGTGATTATTATCGGGGCCGGTCCAAAAAGAATATACACCTTTAAAATCGAATGCGGTCCCGGGGACCAGGGAGAGCCGGTGTTAACGATTATGTTGCCGGAGGAAGATTAGAGATGAGATGCCGGAGGGGAGTTCAAATATCCTCTCCGGTTTTTTTTAGGACCATGTTTCATTCAATAATAGTGCAACTTTTGCATGGAACGCAGCTTTGCTGCGGAGGGAATGCAATTTTTAGTTGCACTTTGAATGAAACTTGGTTTACCAATATTTAAAGGCCGGTCTTTGATTAGTTCAAAGTCCGGCCAACATAAGGAGGAAAGATAAATAAAACCCATCCTGACAAGGATGGGTTAACATTTTACTTCTTTGCTACCGCATCTTTTAAAGCTTTCCCAGCTTTAAATACCGGTACTGTACGGGCTGCAATTTTGATTTCTTTTCCGGTTTGGGGATTGCGACCTTTCCGTGCAGCCCGTTTTCTAACATCGAAGCTGCCGAAACCGACCAGAGTGACTTTTTCGCCTTTGGCAAGCGCGCCGCTAATGGCTTTAATCATGGCAGCGATTGCTTGGTCGGAATCTTTTTTTGTGAGTTTAGTAGCTTTTGCCACTTTGTCGATAAGATCTGTTTTGGTCAAAGTAAATGCCTCCTTTTATTTGGATAATGGAGCAAATCATGATAGCTTTAACATTTGTTATATCCATTTAATAATTCGGCAGGTATTTCGGTAATCTTTAAGGTTATATACTATTTTTTCTTTATTTAATTAGGCTGAGCTTGTCTTTTCATAAATTCCCAGTTCTAAAAGACCAAAAACTTGCTATAATATAATTAAATAATCGAACATATGTTTGTAAAGAAAGGATAGGACACCATGAGTATTAATATTTTCAATTCAAATCAAATCTCCGAACTTCCTTTGCCGACTGCCGGTAGCCAAATATCGGCGGGATTTCCTTCACCGGCGGAAGATTACTTGGAACCCATGCTTGATTTAAACAAAGAACTAATTAAAAATCCCATCTCAACTTTTTACGGACGGGTCAAAGGGGTATCGATGAAGGATGCCGGGGTGGATAACCGGGATCTGTTGGTGATTGATAAATCGTTGTCGTATCGCAATAATTCTTTGGCAGTTTGTTGTATTAATAATGAGTTTACTTTGAAGCGAATCAAAGTAGAAGGGGATACTATACTCCTTGTGCCTGCCAATAAAGACTATCAACCGATTGTTGTCAAAGAAGATGATAATTTTACGGTGTGGGGGATTGTAACGTATATTATAAAAAAATGTATTTAGTAAGTTATATTTCAATTAAGTACAATGAATAGATAAGGCGGATTAAGCTAATTCTTAAATATTATGCTGCCGCGAACGCTTAAGCCCATGACCGCAAAAGTCAGACAACCCTTTAATTCACCCCAGTTCACCTACGAGATTAAATGGGATGGATACCGGTGTCTGGCTTTTTTAGAGTCAGATGGCACCCGGCTTCAGAGCCGGAAAGAAAACAGTTTTAATTTCTTGTTTCCCGAATTTTTATCGCTTCATCAGAAAGTTAAGTCTTTGGGCTGTGTACTTGATGGAGAACTAGTTGCGATTCGTAATGGGAAACCAAGTTTTTTACAGCTCCAAAAACGGGGGTTACTCCGGAATGAACAACGTATAAAAACTGCTGTCATTAATATTCCTGTAATTTATGTGGTTTTTGATTTGCTTTATTTGAATGGTCATCCAATCTATCATGAGATAATTGAGACCCGAAGAATGGCATTAAGGGATATTTTAATTCCTGATGACCAGGTGATTATTTCTGACTATATTGAAGAACAAGGGATTAAATATTTTGAATCTATTGTTAAATTGGGATTAGAGGGAGTTGTTGCAAAGAAAAAGGGAAGTAAATATTCTATAGGCAAGTGTGATAATTGGTTCAAATTTAAGAATCGCCGCGCTGATAACTTTATTATCTGCGGGTATAAAGGCCAAAATACAATTGAAGAATTAATCCTGGGCTTATATTTTAATGAACAACTAATCCCAGTCGGATCAGTGTCTTTTGGCTTGAAGGATCGAAAACTAATCAAAAAGGAACTAGACTTAATTCAAACCCAAATTTGCCCTTTTGCTTATAAGAGCGGGCATAAGAAAGGTGTAGTTTGGCTAAAGCCAATAATAGTATGTACAGTAAATTATTTAGAATGGACAGAAGCGAATTACATCAGAGAGCCTGTTTTTCAGCATTTTAATTTTGATGTCTCGCCACAGGATTGTAAGGTTTAATAAATTAATGATAGATTCAAATACCAATAATTTTAGAAATAATGTTTACAATATTCTATTTTTTATATACAATATCGGAAGAAATTACTATATGTGGGAAATCCAGAATAGGAACAAATGAAAAATGAAACTAGCGGTTAATTTTTCTGATACATTATTGGCTTTATTAAAAGAAGATCCCATGTTACCAATTGACTATATTAAAGTTCCAATGGGTTCTTTTCCGGGTTGTCTTGACCAGTATTCTGTCGGTAAAAAGCTTCGACCTTTGATATCCCATATAGGGCAAGCTGGGATTCTTGATATCTTAAACATAGATCAGGTAAAAATATTAGACATTCAGATACTAAATAAAATTATCGATTTATCCGATCCAATAAAACTATCAACCCATGTAAACGGACACATTAGTTATTTTCCAGAATTTGTTGAGCACCAGCATTCTTTTTGTGAACCTTTAGCAAATGCTATAAAACAGCGTTTTTTGGATACGGTAGAGATCTATAAACAACATTACCAATATATTTTTTCGATTGAAAATTGGCCTTATTACTCTTTTGCAAATGATTACCGCATTTGTTCCGATCCTGGTTTTATATCCGAACTATGCAATATTTCCGGATGCGGATTTTTATTAGACATTTCCCATGCTAGGGTATCAGCTCATTTCTTTAAAATGGATATTTTCAAATATCTTGATATGTGTCCTTTGGATAAGTTAACCGAGATACATTTTTCGGGATCTTCGGTTTATAAAGATAAGGATTTTTTATGGGATTCCCATACGGAGTTTGATAATTACGATTTGGAATTACTGAATTACGTATTAAGTAAAAGCAAACCTGATGTAATAACTATTGAATATGGAGGGCTGCCCAATTATCAAAAGGATTTAGAGGGCGGATATATTATGCTTGATAGGAATAATCCCCAAAAACTATTAAATATGATATATAGAATGGGAGGTAGATAAATGGTACTTTCGGCAATTATCGCAACATTTTTAAATACTGGGGCTATTATATTCGGGATTATTCTTTTAACTAAATCCCAAAATAAAACAGCAAAATGGTATGGAGTTTTTTCAATAGCAGCTACCGGTGGTTTTTTTGTATCGATTCTAAAAATCTTTTTTTTGCGGCCAAATCCGGATTCTTTATTTTTGCAATTGATGGTATACTTGTTAGCTATATTGGGTTTTCGTTTTATGCCGTATTTATATCTTATGGCAAATCTAACCTATTCAAATTTATTAGATGATGTCAATCGTAAAAAAGTAGCGTATTATCTCTTAATTCCAATTGGGGTATTGTTTATCATAGACTTTTTAAATCCTAATATTATAACCGTTAAAAACATACATCGTAATGATTTATTTTGGTTGACTACCATTCAAGGGGTTACTTATGTTTTGGCTGGTTACGCCCTTTGTATCCTGCCATTATTCTCAAAGAATAATAAACTTAAAAAGACAGTTATTGCAATTATTAATTTTTCAATTGTTCCTTTAACATTAACAATTTATAATGTATTACACATAGCGGATCAAGAAGTTTGGGAACTTATTATCCTGGTTTTTTGGGCTTACTTTTTAGTATTTGCTTTCTTAGTATGGAAGTTTAAAATATTAGGGTTTCGGATTAAAATTGACATTATTGAAAATGAAGAATTAAATAAATTGATTGTACAATCCCAGATTAGCGAGGCTGAAAAGGAAGTTTTATTACTTAAGTTACAAGGAAAGAAAAATCAAGAGATTGCTGAAATAAGAAGTGTTTCAGTAAGTACTGTTAAAAGTCAAAATAATGAAATTCTAAAAAAGTTGAATATAAAAAATTTTAATGCACTAATTAAAATGTTAAAATACTCTAATTGATAATACTACTCAGTTCTTTTCTAAAACTCTAATTAAAAAGGCAATCGCAAGACTATAGATAACCGCACCAATTAATGTTATTAGAGCCGCCCAAGCTGGAATATTGAAAAACATTGGTAATCTGAATAAAGTTCCCAAAACCTGAATCATAAACCACAGAAACAATCCGTAAATAAAAGCTTTAAGATAATAATAACTACTGGACATACTGTTAATTATATAAACAAACAATATTCCTAATAATAAATCCCATATTATATGAGCTATTGATGCCACAATTACTTCGGTTGTTCCATTTTTTACATCATAAAAAATGACCGCCCTTGCAAAATCAATAAATCCCCTGTCGGTAAAACCTATTATTTTAACTAAATAACCATATATGTCTTGGATAAAAGCGCCAATTGTACCTGCCAGAGCTCCCGCCATGTACCTATCTTTCAATAATTTCACCTCTCATCATAGTCTGGTTACTTTTTTGGACTGGTATACCGTTTTTGTTAATAAACAATTTTATCTAGATCTTCAATGTTTGTGGTATTGGATTAAACAAGAATAAGTTAATAGATTTAAGCTAATTCTGTAAATACTATGTTGCCGCGAACGCTTAAACCAATGGCCGCCAAAGTCAGTCAGCCTTTCGATTCACCCCAGTTCACTTATGAGATTAAATGGGATGGATACCGGTGTCTGGCTTTTTTAGATTCAACGGGCACCCGGCTCCAGAGCCGGAAAGAAAACAGCTTTAATTTCCTCTTCCCCGAACTTCTAAATCTCCATCAGAAAGTAAAAACTTTGGGATCCGTTCTTGACGGCGAACTAGTCGCCATTCGCAACGGCAAACCAAGTTTTCTACAACTCCAAAAACGGGGTCTATTCCGGAATGAACAACGCATCAAAGCCGCCATAATTAATATTCCTATCATCTATGTGGTTTTCGACTTGCTTTATTTGAATGAAGAGCCTCTTTATTATCAGCCAATTGAGGCCCGCCGATCAGCATTACGGGATATTTTAATCCCAGATGACCAGGTGATCATTTCCGACTATATCGAGGAACAAGGGGTGAAATACTTCGATTCTATAGTTCAATTAGGTCTAGAGGTAGTTGTTGCCAAGAAAAAGGGCAGTAAGTATTGGCCGGGCAAGTGTGTTGATTATTGGTGTAAATTCAAGAACCGGAGGACCGATAACTTCATTATTTGTGGGTATAAAGGGCAGGAAACAATTGAGGAATTGATTCTAGGCCTTTATTTTAATGAGAAATTAATGCCGGTCGGTCGGTGTCGTTTGGGTTGAGGGAGAGGAAGGTGGTCAAAAAGGAACTCGATGCGATTAAAACCGAAATTAGTCCTTTTACTGGTAAAAGAGAGAAAAAAGACAATCTTGTATGGTTAAAGCCGGTAGTAGTTTGTCTTTTGAGCTACTTAGAGTGGACCGGGGCTAATTATATCCGGGAGCCGGTCTTTCAGGGCTTTAATTTTGAAATTTCAATAGAAGAATGTACGGTTTAAATGTTCGCTCAACAATTAATAATTATATCCTCCATTAAGTGAATTGGCTATGTTTTAAGAACATTTATTATCTATATCATTTTTTTCCTTTAAGCATCTACGAATATTATTCAAAAAGACAGCGTATACCACCCCCCAAAGTACATGCGTAAAAAATGCTACATACACGGTTTGCCGGTTCATCAACTCCAAAAGTGCCGGTTCCCATAATTTTGGAATTACACTGACATGGGCAATCCATAAAACTGACCCTGTACCTAACCCTTTTAACCATAGATGGTGGTAATTGGTTCGTTCCAAAATATATGCGATGATAAATCCTAAAAACGCTCCTGCCGTTAAATCCGCTGTAATACTAAAGATATAATCCCAAAAAAAATTAGTATGGCTGACAACCAAAGTCGCCGAATAAATGGGAATCGGATTCGTTTTAAATAGTAAAGAGAATAAATAATCCAGGGTCAAGTAAGGGATTGTTAATATAAATCCCAAACCGCTGCCGAGTAAATAAGGATCAATCTTGACATGCTCATTTATTTTCATAAGTTAAAACCCCATTTTCCAGCATTCAAAATATTGATAATTTAGGTTTTAAAAATAGTTGATTCAACGCAAGACTCCATCCTTTTGCAGGGATACCTTCACGGTGACTCGATATGAAACCGACGGAAAGATCTCTTTCCAATTGGTTTTTTCCCAAAGGCTGGGATGTTGGATTCGAAATTGTTCGCCAAAGTCAATCACATCAGAATTATAGCCTTGTAACTTCCTAATTACCGTTTCCAATCTTATTTTTAATGATTGGGACATCATCTTTTCCAGTGCACGGGTATCCTGTTGACTAAGTTCTGTTTGCTTATCGGTACGCTCGTTTAGGATAGCGGTCACTTTGCTTTGAACTTCGAAAACAGGATACTGGCCCCCATCAGGGATAACTTTGACTTTAGTTCGTCCCCGCACATTCCGAAGGGAAATGATTTGGCCATTAATGGCCATAAAACTCATTCCTCCGGATGACATCTGCCCGGTTAAAATCCCGAAGGCTTGGGACTCCTTGGCATCCAGTTTTCCGGTCATTTTATATCCGTTGAAAACCGCCAGTCCCGAGATTCGGTAATTTCCTTCTTTAGGGCCGACATCAATTAAAGGAGCGTAAGCATCCTTGGCTTCGTAAAGTAACTTTTGTTCAAATTTCCAGACTGGGATAAAATAGGTCCGATCATATTTGACGGCTGATTGCCCAAAAGCAATCAACGTTAATCCGGGAAGTACCATTTGAGCCGGAGCGAATGTCAGGATATCTTTTGCTGATTTTCCGTTTGTTACAAATACCAAAGCTTGGGGCGGAGCCTTCGGAGCCCTGTTCAACCAGTCCGTAAGCGCGGAGACTCCGAAACGGGCTGCCTCCTCGCTGATAATAATCGATTTATTTTGTTGGATTACCAAACGACGCGATGTTTTGGTCTCTAATTGGCGGAAGGCATTGGCGACACTAGGCCCCGACACGCTGGTCGTTGTAAAATTTTTTCCCTCGGTTCCGCTGGTTCCCGCCCCCGGAGGCAGCATTTTTTGGGCGATCGGTACCTGTACCGTTAAGACAACTTGTTGGCGAAGGTTGGTATCAATGCCTACGGTTGTGGCGAAAGCCCGGCGATCAACTTCTTCAAGATCCCAACAACCGGGTAATATAAATAGAAAAATTGATAACAAAATAAGTTTAATACTCCAACCAACCCGGTTAGGCTTCATTTCGCTTCACTCCTTTGCCCCTCAATAAGGCTATGATATAAATCAGTAATGGATAAAAGATTACCGGAATAATGGCGACATGGCGTAGAGCGGTAAAAACTGAATTTAACCGGTAGATATTCGGGAAAAGTAGAAATCCGCCGCCTCCCACTAAAATTAGTAAAGCGATGGCGGTATAACGGTAGTTCAACACCGGAAATTGTTCCTTGAGGCCACCGGCGATCAGGGAAAAGTAGAAGGAGGTTCCGATAATGAACATCGTCAGCCAGACAATGATAAACAAAAGGCCAATTTGTTCCAAAACCAGGTAAGGGATGCTCAGGCGGTGGACCGAAGCCAGATTGGGC
This sequence comes from Bacillota bacterium, assembly GCA_023435565.1. Lineage (GTDB taxonomy): Bacteria > Bacillota > UBA4882 > UBA8346 > UBA8346 > JAAYHS01. The sequence goes on along the minus strand of JAEYRN010000030.1, from coordinate 60,517 downwards.
CAGATAAAACGGGTGGAGACTGAAGCGCCGAAAGTTCCGATGGTCGTAATCACCCCGATGACAAGTAAGAAGATCTCCAAGGCCACTACTCCAAGGGTAATCTTACCTAGTTTCGCCTGTTTTTTAAGAAGTGGATAGATTAAAAATACGGCTCCAAGTGGTACGAATTGATTTAGAGTAGTGATGGCGCCTTTTAAATAGTTTAACGGTTGGTTTGAGAATAGAGGCAAAAGGTGAGTAACTGTAATCCCTTGAAGAGTTAATAGTTTCATGAGTAAGGTAAACGAAAGGGTTGGAATAAACACAAATGCCGCCATCCGGTTAACGGCTTTGAGACCGTTGATGGCTATATATCCAATTGCCAGCAGCAGTGAAACCATGATTGCCAAAAGCGGGGTGCGATCAAACAGGTAAGTTGAGAGCAAATAGGTGGCGTTGGGAATCACGGTGACGAGCCAGATAATAAAAACACTAATAAAAATCAAATTACCAATGATAGCCAAAGGTTTTCCAATGACGTGCGGGGCAACTTGGAAGAGATTCTCATCAGGAAAACGGTTTTTAAACAGGATCATCAGACCAAGCACCGGCAGGAGTAAAATTAAAGTTCCCATTACCGCCCAATAAGCGCTGGGTCCGCAGGCCTTGGCCACATCATAAGGGGCTACCAGAAAGTTCAATCCGGATAGGGTTACTAATAACAAAACAAACAACATTACCGGAGAAAGCCGGGGTTTTAAGATAATTTGATCCATTTATTTGGCTCCTTTCTTACCAAAACGAGAACGATCGGTCGGGTGGTAAATCCGTAAGCGGCGTCGCAGCCAGAGTGGCCGCCGGATTACCGTATCTTGAAGTTCGGGAATTTCAATGGGAGCCCAAGGGGCTAAATAAGAAATCCCAAATGAATTTTGAATTGCCGCATGGGTTAAAATCATGATTCCGGCGATAGTCAGCCCGTAAACTCCTAAAAAAGCAGCGGCAAAAATCAGAACATATCTGAGAATCCGCCAGGATAGTCCAATCTCATAACTAGGGCCGGAATAGGAAGCGATAGAGGTGATGATGACCACTACCAAAGTCGCGTTGGAGATCAAACCGGCAGCCACGGAAGCAGCGCCTAACACAATCCCGGCGGTAACGCCCAGTGTTTGGCTGACGGTGGTCGGCAGCCGGAGGCTTCCTTCCCGAAAGATCTCGATCACCGTCTCCATAATCAGTAGTTCGATTAAAATCGGAAATGCTACCCCCATCCTGCTACCGGAGATAGTGAGTGCGAATTTAATCGGTAAAAGTTCGGGATTGACGCCAACTAAAGCAATATATAACCCCGGCAGGGTCACGGCGATATTATTGCCGACGATCCTAAAAAACCGCAAGAAAGCCCCAAACCAAAAGGTAAAATAATAATCTTCGGCGCTCTGATACAGTTCATTGACGGTCACCGGTACTAAAATGCTGTTGGAACTGCCGTCAACCAGGATGGCGATCCGCCCTTCCAAGATGGCGGCCACTACTTTATCGGGGCGTTCGGTGCTTTGAGTTAACGGGAAAATGGAAAAGCGGTTATCGGTAATCAACTGTTCCACATATCCGCTATCGACAATGCCGTCTATTTTAATCTGGGATAACCGGCGACGCGTTTCAGCCATAATGCCTGGATCAGCCACGTCCTCCAAATATAATACGGCGATTCTGGTTTGGGTTCTTTCCCCAATCTTCATCCCATCGACCCGTAAATGATTGTTTTTAATCGTCCTCCGGATCATCAAGATGTTTTCATCAATAGATTCCAATAATGAAATTTTGGGGCCGCGGATTGTCCGTTCAACTAATGGTTCACTGGGCTGGCGTTTAACTTCTTTATGGGTATCGAATGAGTAGACGTATTTACTTCCTGAAAGGTGAATCAAGGTGAATCCGTTTAAAAGATCCTCCATGATTTCTCCCATATCGTTCCGGCGAAAATGGATTCCTTTGGGAATTGAGCCTAACAAATTTTCCCAAGTGGGATTGGCCATTTCGTTGCAAACTTTCGTCAGGGGCGTTAACAGGTAGGACTGCAATTCGGTTTTATCGGTAAATGAATTTAAAAAAACGGCCGTAAATGATCGTTTACCGAATGACTCGTAATATAAATCCACCGGGTTTCCCAAGTTGGTTTGGATGAACGAGATGAACTCGGTTAGGGAAATTGGGATCGGTTCCAGCACAATCTCCTCTTGTACAGTCAATTTATTTATTACCTTTTCTCCATAAACGGAATTTGTCAGTCGGATGGTAAATGCGCAAGCGACGCCGTAACCATATGGGTCTTCTGATTACAGTATCCAGAAGTTCCGGAATTTCAATCGGAGCCCATGGTGCTAAATAGGAAATTCCAAAGGAGTTCTGGATTGCGGCATGAGTTAAAACCATGATTCCCGCGATAAAAAGACCATAAATCCCCATAAATGCGGCGGCGAAAATCAAGAAATACCGGAGAACCCGCCAGGAAAGCCCGATTTCGTAACTTGGCCCGGAATAGGAGGCGATTGCGGTAATAATCACCACCACCAAAGTTGCGTTAGAGACTAATCCAGCAGCCACGGCTGCAGTTCCGAGTACAATTCCGGCAGTAACTCCCAGGGTTTGGCTGACGGTGGTCGGTAACCGGAGACTACCTTCCCGAAAGATCTCCAATACGATTTCCATAGCCAGCAATTCAATCAAAATAGGAATTGCCACTCCCATTCTGCTACCGGCTACGGTAAGGGCGAATTTAATCGGTAATAGTTCGGGATTAACCCCGATTAAAGCAATATACAGTCCCGGAAGGGCTACGGCGATATTATTGCCCAAGATACGAAAGAAACGTAGAAACGCTCCGAACCAAAAAGTAAAATAATAATCTTCGGGACTTTGGTAGAGTTCATTTACTGTCACCGGTACAATAATTCCGTTGGAGCTCCCGTCCACTAAAATGGCAATCCGGCCTTCCAGTATAGCGGCCACGATCTTATCCGGACGTTCGGTGCTTTGGGTTAAAGGAAAAATGCAGTAACGGTTATCCGTTATTAATTGTTCTATATAGCCACTGTCTACGATTCCATCGATATTAATCTTAGATAATCTCTGATGGACTTCGGCAACGATGGCGGGGTCAGCCACATCATCGAGGTAGAGCACTGCGACTCGGGTTTGGGTTCTCTCCCCGATATTCATCCCGTCAATTCTTAATTGGTTATTTTTGATAGTCCGCCGGAACATCAGGATGTTCTCGTCAATAACTTCCAATAAGGATACTTTTGGACCGCGAATGGTCCGCTCCACCAGTGGTTCACTGGGTTGGCGTTTGACCTCTTTATGGGTATCGAATGAATAAACAATTTTACTACCAGAAAGGTGGATTAAAGTATAACCTTTTAAAAGATCTTTGATGGCTTCCATCATGTCATCACGGCGAAAATGAATCCCATTAGGAATGGAGCATAGTAATTTCTCCCATGTAGGATTGGTTTCCTCTGTGTAGACCTGCGCCAGGGATTTTAAAATGTAGCTTTGTAATTCTGTTTTATCAGTGAATGAACTTAAAAAAACAACTGTAAATAATGGTTTTCCAATGGATTCGTAATACAAATCCACCGGATTACCCAGGTTTGTTTTAATGAATTCAATAAAATCGTTAACTGAGGAAGGAATAGGTTTTGAATCAGTCATAAAGAAGCCTTTCTCATACTATTGAATTGGTTTTGTTTTTTGAGACCAGCGGTATACAAGATAGACGTATACCAGACCGAAAATTTGGTGGTCAATAAATGCCACCATCCGAAACACCGGATCATAGGAATTCAGATGGATCGTTCCCAGGTTTAAAATGACTCCCAGGCCGAAAAGCCAGACCAGGTTGCCAATAATACATCCTTTGTACCACCAGTAATCCGTGCCGAAATAACTTAAAAAAAAGATTCCCAGGACTCCTATCGTACCTCCGGTGATGATGTCGGAAAGAATACCGATAATGTAGCCTAGTACTGTGTTTACACCCGCCGGAAGTAGATGGGCGGAGGCCGCCAATTGAAAGTAAAGGGTGTTTACGATTTTTAAGCTATAAAAGATAAGGTTGGAAGCATCCTTAAAGACCGCCGCAATCATTCCCGCTGTGGATCCAATTAAGACGCGATCCTTAATTTTAAAATAAGTTAATGCCATTTATCCTGCCTTTATAATGATTTAATTACGATTATTGGTATTTTTAGCCTTTAAATAATAAATTATACAAAGATGGATTGCTTGAGTAATAAAGAAAAAAATGGCCATAATATGGGAAATAGTCAAAGTTTTGTAGACTTGACGGAGATTATCTGCAGGGGCTGTATTTATGGATTTATTAAATCAGTTAAAAAAGTTGTTTATTTTTAAAGAGCCTCACCTGGAGTCAGGTTTTGTACTAGCTTGGGATGAACCCGAAGAGCTAAAAGGCACAAAACAGAAGCAAGAGGAATTCCTTGATGAAGAATTTATCTTTCAACCCGGGTCGGGGTTGAGTGGTGAAATAGTCGAAGATTTGCAGATAATCCGCTCAGTTTTTCATAATAACAGGACTATATTGGGGGAACGCCGTCTTAAAATCGGCGGAGTTGAAGTCGGTATTTTATTCCTGCCGAACTTAGCCGACCGCCGGATTGTGGGGCGGGATATTGTGGCTGAAATCGGGAGATTAAAAGATCCCGGACGGGAAATCATTTATGGGGCAATTACCCATTATGCCGTCCAATTCAGTGAGGATTTGAATTTCGGATTTGAACAATTGCTTCAAGGCCAGACATTGATCCTGATTGACGGACAAAAGCAATTTATTATCGCTGATTCTCAAAGCGCGCCTCACCGGGCGGTATCAAGGCCAGTAAATGAACGGGTACTTAAAGGACCCCATGAAAGTTTTGTGGAAGATTTAAATACTAATTTAGGGTTGGTCCAAAAAAGGCTTCGGACCCACCGTCTCACAATTGATTATCAGGAGTTGGGGACGCTTAGCCGGACCCGTCTCGCCATTTTATCACTAAAAGGAATTGTGAATCCCCGGTTGCTTAAGGAAGTCCGGCGGCGGATAAACGGGATTACAATTGATTTTTTGATGGACAGCGGCGTCCTGGAACAATTAATCGAAGATAGCACCTTTTTTCCTTTCCCGCAAATGAGCAATTCGGAACGGCCGGATCGGGTGGCTGCCGGTCTGGCCGAGGGCAAGGTTGCGATTCTGGTTGATAACAGCCCTTTGGCATTAATACTTCCCACCAGTGTCGCGAATTTTATTCATACCAGTGAAGATTATAGCATTCGTTGGCCCTATGGGATTTATACGCGCTTTGTTCGGATCGTGGGTGTATTTGTTATTCTTTTTCTACCGGCGGTTTATGTAGCAATCAATATTTATCAGCCGGAACTTCTTCCCACCGATTTGCTTTTTTCACTGATAGCAATTAAAATTCGCGCTCCATTGCCGACAATTTTGGAAGTTTTGATCTTGGAGTTTCTTTACGAAGTTTTACGAGAGGCTAGTGTTCGCAGTCCGCAATATTTGGCGACACCGATAATTGTCACTGCCGGGATTTTTTTAGGGTTAGCAGCCGCCGTCACTCATATTATCAATCCTGTTCTACTTATTGTAGTAGTGGTTACCGCGATTTCCGCTTTTATTATTCCCGATTTTTCCACATCCCTAAGTTTCAGACTTATCCGTTATTTATATATCATACTGGCTTTTCTTTTCGGGTTAATCGGGATCGTCTTTGGGATTTTCATCAATCTTTACCTGTTGGTTTCCCAAAAAAGCTTCGGCGTCCCTATGCTGGCCCCGATTGCCCCATTTACTAAACGGAGTAAGGATATTATTTTGATGCGGCCTGCCTCACAGCGTAAGAAACGACCCGATCAATTTGATCCGATACAGGTCAGCCGCCAGCCCGAAGTAAGCCAAGCATGGAAAACCGGACAAGAAAAACCGGGGAACGCGCCGGAAACTCCCGAAGAGAAGAGCGAATAAAAAAATGTTTTATAGATAAAAATACCAATCGAAGTTTTATTTTCTTTTTTAGACAGGAATTAATATGGGCAAACAATCTATTTGGCGGCAGTTATTTACTTTCAAGGAACCTCAGGTTGAACCGGGTTTCGTTTTGGCCTGGGATGAACCGGAGGAACTTGAGGGTACGAAACAAAAGGCCGAGGAATTTCTGGATGAGCAATACTATTTTCAACCCGGTTCACAGTTAACGGGGAATCTGGCCAAGGATATTAAGACAATTAAAGATGCGTTCAATCATCATGAGGAAATATTGGGTGAGCGCCGGGTTACAATCTCCGGTACCGAGGCCGCCGTTTTGTTTTTGCCGAATCTGGCGGATCGTAAAATTATAGGGCGGGATATTATTGCCCAAATGGGAGTGCTTCAGGATTCAAAGCCCGAAACTATTTTGGCCGCAATTGCGGCGGATAATGCCCAATTCGTCGAGGATTTGAATTTTGGTTTCGAACGTCTGTTACAAGGCCAAACAATGGTTTTGATTGCTGGAGAGAAACGGTTCATCATTGCCGATTCCAAAAGTTCGCCCCACCGGGCGGTTGAAAAACCCATCACCGAAAGGGTGTTAAAAGGGGCTCAGGAAGGGTTGGTGGAAGATTTAACCACTAATCTGGGTTTGATTCAGAAACGGCTCCGCACCCGCCGATTGACCATTGAAAAAATGGAGATCGGGACCCTCAGCCGGACGGAATGCGCGGTGCTTTCCCTGGATGGTATTGTCAACCCCCGGTTGCTTAAGGAAGTCCGGCGGCGGATGAAGGGCATTAAAATCGATTTTTTAATGGATAACGGTGTGTTGGAACAGTTAATTGAAGACAGTACCTATTTTCCTTATCCGCAAGTAGCCACTATTGAGCGCCCCGACCGGGTGGCTGCTTCTCTGACCGAAGGTAAAGTTGCTATTTTGGTCGATGGAAGCCCGCAGGCCATTGTAGTTCCCACCAGCGCCGCTAATTTTATTCACTCGGCGGAGGACTACAGCGTCCGCTGGCCCTATGGAATTTACATGCGGTTTGTCCGGATTACCGCCCTGTTCATCATCTTGTTTTTACCAGCCCTTTATGTGGCTTTGAATATTTATCAGCCGGAACTACTCCCCACCGATCTGCTTTTTTCACTGGTGGCAATCAAATTACGGGCCCCATTGCCCACCATTATTGAGGTTTTGATCTTGGAATTTATTTATGAGATATTGCGGGAGGCCAGTGTCCGCAGCCCCCAATATCTGGCGACCCCGATTATTGTCACCGCCGGATTGTTCCTGGGGTTGGTCTCGGTATATACTCAAATCATCAATCCCATTTTGCTGATTGTGGTGGTGGTAACCGGGATTGCCGCTTTTACCATTCCCGAATTCTCCACTTCCTTGAGTTTTAGGCTGACCCGTTATATTTATGTTTTACTGGCTTTTATGTTTGGCATTGTCGGAATTGTTTTCGGGATCTTCATTCAGCTTTACCTCCTGGTTTACCAAAAAAGTTTCGGTGTCCCTATGTTGGCCCCAATCGCGCCGTTTACTAAACGGAGCCGGGATATTATTTTAATGCGGCCTGCTACGCAACGTAAAAAACGGCCCGATCAATTTGACCCGTTACAAGTCAGCCGCCAACCCAAAATAAGTCAATCATGGAAAACCGAACAAGAAAAACCGGGTAACGCGCCGGAAACTCCGCCCGAGGGAAATCCTGAAAGAAAGAATTCCAAATTTTCAACTGAGGGAGGAGATGAAAATGATTAGGGAAGGACGGCTGGGAATTTTTGAAGCAGTAACCTTATTATTTTGGCCGATCTTAGGCAAGATCTTTCTTTCCTATGCTTCGGGAATTATTAAAGAGAATGTTTCCGCCGCCTGGATTGCGGTCTTTTTAGGGTGTATGGCTGCTTTATTATGGTTTATACCGTTATACGCCTTGATGAAACGGTTTCCCGGCGAGGATTTGATTTCCATCGGCGTAAAAAGCGCCGGTCCTTTATTAGGGAATTTACTCACGGCGGTCATCGTCATCTTTATTTTTTTCAGCGCTGCCGTTACCTTACGGCAGATTGGCGAAACTATCATTGGCACCGCTTTACCTCAAGTCCCGCTGCAGGTGATTATCCTTACTTTCACCATTATTATGGCTTTCGGCACATATTGGGGTTTGGAGGCAACCGCCCGGATTGCCGCCATCACAACTCCCTTTTTAATCATCCTGCTAGTAGGTCTATTGCTATTACAAAGCGGCAATTTGAATATCAATTACTTAGCACCACTCGGTGGGCCTGGAACCGGCAAATTGCTCCTCAATGGTTTTATGAGAAGTTCGATTTTGAGCGAATTGGTATTATTAGCCTTCCTGGCCCCGGCGCTGCCACGTAAAAAAATCGGAGTCGCCGGTATTTATCTCATTGGACTTTCAACACTCTTTTTAACCGTGATCATGATGGTTGGACAGGCTATTTTCCCGCCGCCGGTGGCGGCTGAGAATACTTTCCCGTTTTATGAGATCTCCCGTTCGGTTTATTTCGGCCGTTTTTATCAAAGAGTAGAAACTATTTTCATTTTAATCTGGATTACCATTACCCTGTTCTCGATGATCGTTCGTTTTTATTTCGCGACCACCGGTTTGGCGAGGATTTTCAAGATGCCTTATTATCAGCCGTTAATCGGTATGGCGGCCCTTGTCACCATGGCCGCCGGACTGTTATTCCCCAGTTATACCTCGGTCGTCTGGTGGGATAACCTGATCCGGGGCCGATGGGCCTGGGTTCCGGCTTTCGCCATCCCGTTAGTCATTTATCTAATTGCGGTGGTGAGAGGGAAAAGTAGTGTAGTTGAAAGTTGACAATGAAAAGTTGACTCGCGCACAAGTGCGCGCCGTTTTATATAACCATAATCCAATAAAACGATATCCGGTGAATGAGGAATGATGAATGAATAAGTTATCGAAATTAATTAAACTAGGTTTTATTTTGGCAGTGATATTAATGGTAACCGGCTGTTGGGGAGTGCGGGAAATTGATGAAGCAGCCTATCCACTGGTATTAGGGATCGATCCGGGGCCGGGTAAAAATTTAACGATTTCGGTTGCCATCGCCAATATAACTACCGGCGGCGCTATATCCAGCGGCGCCCAGCCGCTTTCCGCAATTAAAACCAGGGTCTTTACCACGGAGGCGCCAAGTATCTTCACCGGCTTGACCGCGATCAACACCATCCTGGAAAGGCAGATCAGTCTTGGGCATTTAAAGATGGTGGTTTTTTCAGAGGCTTTGGCCAGGCAGGGGGTTGATGAGTTTTTTGATGTTTTGACCCGTTGGCGGCAATTCCGGCGCACCATTTATATCGGAGTTTCTAAAGGGGAAGCCCGAAATATCGTTAATGCGGTCATTCCTCCCAGCGAGGATAACCCCAACAAGTTTTTGGAAATGATGCTCTTAACCCAGGGTTTTGTGGGGTACACTCCCCGGGGGCAAGTGCTTCAATTTTATAATGCTTTGAAAACCAAGGGCGAAGATCCGATAGCCATGTATATCGCTCCCCGGCTTAGCAAATTTAATCAGACTGAAAACCAATCGCAGGATACGGTTACCGGGGATACTGCTTTTTCCCCTGATCCCGGAAACTATACAGCATCCGGTCCGCGGGTTACCGGGGAAGGGCCATTACAATTTTTGGGGACCGCTGTCTTTAAAAAAGGAAAAATGGTTGATAAGCTTACCGGAAACGAATCGATTGTCTTTTCACTAATCCGGGGAGAATTCAGCCGCACTTTTATTACGGTTCCTGATCCGGAGCAATCTGATAAAGTTATCCAAGTCGAAATCAGCCGGATTAAAAAACCAGAGATTAAACTGAAACGGATTGACGATCAATTCCGGGTTCGGGTAAAACTTTATGTATTGGGTGATATTGCAGGGGTAGCTACCAATCATAAATATGAACTGCCTTCCCGGATTCCGTTATTGGAAAAGTCAATTAAAAAATGGATTTCCCAATATGCTTTTGCTGTTTTCCGGAAAGCCCAAACGAATGGTACTGATATCTTCGGTTTCGGGAATTATGCCCATTGGATGGTTCCGGATTGGAAGTCATGGCAGCAGTGGGACTGGGATGAAACTTTCCGCAACTTGGCATTAGATCTTAAGGTAATTGCACATGTTGACCGAACTGGCTTAATTATCGAGAAAAATGCGGTAAAGGAGGATTAATTGGGATGTTCGGTTGGTGGGGGTATTTGCTTTGGCTGATATTGGGGGTCCGATTAGTCGTGTATGCCATTTGGCTATGGCGTCAGAAATTCCGGATGGGGGCTGTCGGTGTGTTTTTATTACTAATTAGTACATTGGGGGTTTTATTATTCGGTTCCTTTACAGGTAGCGGGTTAGAGTAGATTAAGACCCGCGACCAGCGCTAACACTTTTAATCGTAAAATTATCTGATTTGGCCGATCCCTGATCGGTTTCTTAGTGTTAGCTTTAATTAATTTGAAAATGTTTATAAAGAAATCAAGCTCGATTATTTATTTTAAAGGGTGGCTTTATGGGACTTTATTATGGTTTATGATCTATAGTCGAGATGTAATGTAAGTAATAGGACTTCCATTTGAACCTTAATAGGTTTTACCAGATACGTTATTTTTCTCCAACTCTTTCACTTTCATTTCCATCGCCTTTACTTCCTGATCTTTCAGTTTTTTATAACGTTCCACCACCATTTTTGAAAGTACAACCATCAATATTTTATATTCCTCCGGCAGCTCTTCGTGGTCAGCCATTTTAGAAAGTGATTCAATCGTCTGCTTTGGTTCCCTGCCTTCAAGAATTTGCTCAACAGAGGAAAGTACAATGCTTAAAATTTCATATTCCTGGTCGGTAAAGCCGGGGAGCTTTTTTTTGTCTAATTCTGTTAACCGGTGGAGCATCCAGTCATTGGTCCGACCTGTAAGAAAGTCCAGACTGACGTTAAAGAAGTCAGCTAATTTAATCAAAGTGTCAATCGGCGGTAATTGATTTCCGCCTTCATAAGCGGTGATACTGGGGCGTTTGATATTTATTTTTTCGGCCAACTCTGGCTGGGTTAGCCTTCTTTTCTCTCGTAATTCCCTGATATGAGCTCCAATAGTTTCTTTTATATCCATAATAACACCTCAATGTTATTTTACTTTATTCCCTTACTATCTGCAATAACTTAAAATGTTACTTGAAATAACATATAAAGTAATTTATAATATCATATATAATACATACATTGCATATAACACATTTTGGAAATTTCAAGAAGGGAGGGTAATCATGATATGTCAAAAAGCCATGTCCTTTGTGATACCGATATTAAGCATTTGGCTGGTCGCTTAAATGAAAACTCCGCCAAGATTTTGAACTGTTTAAATGATCACGAATCTGCCATGGAACAAAACAAGATTATTAAAGTATCCGAATTAACCAGAATGATAACTCGTGATGAATTAATGCGGCTAGAAGGGGCCGGGTTTATTAATGCGACTTCCGGTAGCTATCGTAGAACTCTTTATTCGCTCACGCCATCGGGACATCGTTTATTTGAACTTCATAAAAAGTAAAGGAGAGGATTAGAATGGGATTAAATTGGGGGATTGTTGGAGTCGGCCAGGGTGGTAATAACATTGCCGATGCATTTGCCCCGCATTTTCCGGCAGTAGTGGCCATCAATTCCGCTTTAACTGATTTAAGGGCGTTAAAGAATATTCCGCGCGATCGGCAGATTGCCATCGGCGAAGATGGGGCTGGTAAGAATATTGCCATCGGTGAACGTGCTTTTAAGAAGAATTTATCTACCATTAAAGATAAACTAAATGATATTTTCAAGGGAATTGATTTTGTCTGGGTAATCGGGTGTCTTGGGGGCGGTACCGGTTCGCTTGGAACACTACATACTGTTGGAGTATTAGCTGATCTTGAAAAATATGTGGGTACCATCACTACTCTTCCTACTGATGACGAAGGAACCCAAAACAAGAAAAACGCCGCCATTGCTGCTACTGAAATTATTACCGCCAATGAAAAGGTCGATCTTTTCAGGCCTATGATCTTTATGGATAATCAAATATTGAAAAGTTCTTTAGTAGGCGGGAAATTAAGTTATGAGGAATCCTTAATTCAAATGAACGCTATTTTTTGTACTAATTTTTTGATGATTTATGAATTTAGTACCCGCCCGGCAATTACTAGTTTTGATTTACAGGAATATAACCAGATCTTCCATGAGAAAGGATGTGTCCGGTTTGCCGCCGATGATTTTGATTATAACCCACATGATTCCGATACTTGTTTATTAAGCATGACCAAGGATTTATGGGAGAAGAGTTTATTCTTAACCGGTGATTATTCAAAGTCAACTGCAGCCGCCGTTGTGATTGAGCGTCCGGAAAACTTCGATACTGACGGTAAAAAAATCGATACTCTGTTTACAGGGGTCAAAGATTATATCGGTTCGGGATATTTTTGCCGTGGTGTATACCGGAGAAGAGAAGGGGTTATTAAGAAAAAGCCTTTAACCATCGCCACCATTTTAAGCGGAATTCCCGCGCCGGTTGATCGAATCAATGAGCTTACTGAAGATGTTGAGCGGGAAATGGCTGATATTCTTGCCAAGAAGAGTGATGCACCGAAGATTTCTACCAATACCCAAAAGCTGAAAGAAAAATATATGTCGGAACTTTCACTGAAAACTAAGAAGCCGACTTTGGATTTGACCGTGTTTAAGGATGAAGAATTCGTTGATGAAAAGGGACCTTTTAAATTTAAGGAAGAATAGGGCAATTTGACGCAATTTGCAGGATTTTAGTGGCTTTTACCTGGCATTTATATTTTTCAGGGGGGTGGATTGATTTCCACCTCCCCTAAATTATTTTTTTATGATAAATTCGGACTACAAAAATTAAGGGTCTATTATTAAACTATTTGATGATTTCGGTTTCTTTGATTAGAAATCAGTTATAAAAAAGAATCAATAATGAAAAAGGAGCTAATCTAATTTTTAAATATAAATGAGCTTCATAATTACGGAAAAGGGGACTATCAATGCCGGAAAACAATTTTGGGATAGATGAATTATTTAATTTGGCAATAGAACGATGTTCTTTACTGATGGAAAACACTAAAGTTAGAGAGATTATCTTATCTGATGATGACCACACAGTAACGTTAGCCAAAGGATATTTTCAGGGATTTTATGAAGCTATGCAAATGGTAAATACGCAAATCAAACAATATAACCAAGGTCCGATTACATCCATTAAAATTGATAATTTAAAAAATAGGGAAGGGAAATAAAGTTCGGAGGTGCATCTTAAAATGGTAGGAGTAAAAATTAGCTATGAGATTGCTGGAGAAAAGGGAATTGAAAAATGTTTTACTTGGGAGGCTTTATTGGTATTGTTGGGGGAACTTAAGGCTTGTGAAGATGTTACCGGATTAAAAGCTAAAATGGATTTTGATTTATATGAGAAATCCACTTCTTTCACTATCAACTAACTATCTCAGAGTTCGGTATCAAACAGGTTAATTTTTTTTGGCCATCAATTGGCAATCAAGATTCTAGATTTTTTTCAATTAAATTCGACTAGAATTAATTAGCAAATGAGTTTTAACAGGACTTTTTCTATGATTTCGATTAGAAAATATTAGAAAATACTGTACGCCCACAGGTTCGATTCCTGTCGGGCGCACCATTATAAAAGCCTATAATCAAATTCCGACAATAGTTTCGGGATTTTTTTTTATTTGAAGTGAAAATTTCGTGAGAATTAAGGTTAATAATATCCTTTGATAAAAATCCTCAACATTAGATACAAAATACAAAAGGTAAACTAAATGGATTAATTTTCTAACAGGGGGGGTAGTACCATCATGCATGTGATTTCCTCGGAAGGCAATAATATTCCTTGGGAAGTTTATTTTAATTCTAACTGGCAATTATAAACTTTTCAAAATATCATTATTATGAAAAAAACTATGTCTACAAATCTTAATACTTCAATCTTTGAACTGAAAGATTTTCTTAACGACCCAATCGACCTGGAGATTCGCGCGATTGAATCTAAAGATAGTGTCTTGGTTCAAATCGCGTTCTTGAGGGGCTTAGCCGATCCTACCCCGGTCGTCAAAATTTTAACCCAAAACAATTTAGGTTCTCTTACGGAAACTTTATTTAGCGCTGCCGGTAAAGTGTTTAAGGGTACTCCGGATATTCCGCTCTATTTTTATTTATATCGTGGCACTACCATTATTTATTTGCCTAAACAAGAACCATTTGCAGTATTAACCAGTTCCATGGCCAAAAGACTTCCTTCAGAGCCGGTAAATGAATCATCGATTCGCGGCCCCCGGGATGGTTTTGTTGAAGATATCTATGATAATTTAAGCCTGATCCGCCGTCGGCTGCCCGATCCCCATCTCAAAGCCGATGAATTAACCATTGGCCGTCGTACCCAAACCAAAGTAGCGGTTGTGTATTTATCGGATGTAGCCAATCCCGATCTGGTGCTGGAAGTTAAAAAACGCTTATCCAAAATTGATATTGACGGGGTTTTGGAACCAGGGTATCTGGAAGAATTTATTAAAGATAATAAACGGACCACACTTCCTCTGTCTTTGACTTCGGAACGGCCGGATAAGATCGTAGGTTCAATCTTGGAAGGCCGGGTGGCCATCATGATGGATAATGCCCCGGAGGTTATTATCGTCCCCATTACTCTAAATGACCTATATCAAGCGCCGGATGATTATTATTTCGATTACTGGTCCGGGAGCTTAATCCGGATTGTCCGATTTTTTGGCAATCTTTTAGCCATTGGATTACCTGGTCTGTATATTGCTCTAATCGGCAGCAGTCCCCAGCTCTTGCCAATCAGCTTTGGATTAACCGTGGCCGGGTTCCGGATCGGCATGCCTTTCCCGTTATACTGGGAAGTCTTGATTGCCGAGATGATGGTGGAATTACTTAGGGAGGCGGGCCTGCGACTACCGCGCGGGACGAATCAAACTTTGGGGGCTACGATTGGCATCATCATCGGGTTTGCTTTTATCCAAACAGGGTATGTTTCGGTACCAACCTTAATTGTGGTAGGCATTTCAGCTATCGCCTCTTTTTCCAGCCCCCAGTATCCCATCGGTTTAACCTGGCGGATATTAAAGTATATTTTAATACTTAGTTCCTCTCTCTTAGGTCTTTATGGTTTCATCTTAGGCTCAGCCTTCATCGCGGCCCATATTGCCGGTCTGACTTCTTTTGGCACCCCGTTTACGGTACCCTGGGGGCCATGGCAAACAATCGGTGTAATTGATTCGATAATCCGAGCGCCTCATTGGATGCGTTTAAAACGTCCCCGGGTGGCAAAGCCCAATCAACTCAACCGGGGTAATAAATATCCCAAGGAGTAGGAGCTAAAAGGAGCATGCAAAGAACCCATCTAACCAGTAAACTGTTTCTGCCAATTTTGTTGTTGTCTTTATTAACCTTTGGTTTTTCTTTCGACCGGAACGTAGTAACTAGAGAAGTAGGTGTCAATACTTATTTAGTAATCTGTATCGGCTGTTTGATTACGATCTTCAGTTTACGGATTATTAAATCCTTGGCCGGTAAATATCCTGACCAATCAATAATCCATTTAAGCGATAAACTTCTAGGACCAATTGGAAAACTTGGCGTTCCAATTTGGCTATTTGTTATTTTAATTCTGGCAGTTTTGCTTACCAGAAGGGTTACGGATGAAGTTTCGACAATTATTCTTTTCCGGACGCCAAATTTCATATCCACGTTAGCTTTTATAATCATCGCGGGTTATATGGCGTTAATTGATGAGGAAGCTTTAGGAAGGCTTTCGTCGTTAATGATGTTTATATTGCCATTATTATTAATTATGCTGCTTCTGAGTTTCCGCCAGGTCAATTTTTTAAATATTCATCCGGTAAGTATCTACCGGGATTTAGGGTATTTGAAAAAATGGGATCTATGGTTACTAGTATTTTCTCCGGTATGGATTTTAGCTGCTTTTAATGGTAATGAAAGCCTTCGTAATCATTTCAAAGTCATTATCTTGACTTTAATCGGTGGCGCTTTGATTTTAGGGGCAACTTCATTTGCGGTAGCTGGAGCTTTCGGAGCCAAGGGAATTGAACGGTACCAATGGCCGGTGATGAGTTTGATGAATATTACTGAACTGGCTCCCAGTTATTTTTTCCAAAATTTCATCACCGGTGTTTATTTCTTTATATTTTTAACCTTTTCATTAGTGACCGTCGCCGGTTTGTTAATTGTGATCTCCAAAGGTTTTACCGAGTTTTTAGGTTTAAAAAAACCGCAGTCAAAATGGGTTCTCTTTTCAATTATTGTGGTTTTATTGATTTTGTCATTTTTTATGACGCAGACTAATTATAAAGCAGTAGTGAATTTCGGATTAAGAGTGGGTTGTTTCTATACTTTAGGCTATATTTTATTGGTCTGGCTGGTTTCTCTTTTCCGAAGGAAGGGTCGGGAATAATTGTTGTTTTTTACGAAGGGATAGGGTCGCTCTTAGGCCCCTTGTAGAAGGAAGGACCGAAAATGCGAAAACTCAAGAACTTCTTAAAATATACCCGATTGGGCTTGATTCTTTCTTTAGTACTTCTGTGCCTATCCGGTTGTTGGGATATCATCCCTATTGAAGACCGGGCTCAAGTACTTGTTCTTGGAGTGGACTACGCGACCGTGGGTGGTAATGAAAACGGAGTCCGCTTAAGCGGTCAAGTTCCCACCATTAAAAACTTGATTCAAACCGCTTCAACGCATACCGACCGGCAAAAGCCAATCTTTAAACCGATTATCGTCGAAGGTAAATCATTGCTGGAAGATATTCAACAAATGGAAGATCGCGTCTTTCAATCCATGGTCATTGGAAACGTTAAAATGATCATCCTCTCGCCTCAAGTAGCCGAAAAGGATCTTGTTAATTTCCTGACCATTTTCTTACGGCAGCCTACCGTATCTTTTCAAACCCTGGTACTGTGCGCTGAAAATAGCGCCTCTGATATTGTGCAGTTTGAAGCTCCTTTTGATATCCAGCCGGGACTGATGATTGGAAAACAACAAAATTCAGCTTTGAAATTGATCCGTTCTTTTCCGATGCGGCTTTGGGACCTAATCGCCCGGATTGATAACGGGATTACCGATCCCTATCTACCGGTTATCAGTCTGGATCAAGATAATAAGTGTTATGTGTTGAACGGATTAAAGGTATTTCACGGCGATAAAATAGTGGCGACTCTGAGTTCTGATGACAGTTATCTTTTCGGTATCCTGACCGGCAAAGTGGAAGAAGGGTATAAAGAAATTACCGTTAAGAATCAAGAGATCGGTTTTAGTAAAGTACAATATCGAACCAAAATCCGGATTGTCAAAGATCAAAAGCTTCAGGTTGAGGTCAAAACTTCGGGAACATTGCTCCAAATCCCCGAAGGTTTCCCGGATCGGGTCGAAACTTATAAACTGTTTCAAAGGGAAATGGAGAAACAATTGAGGGGGCAGGTTCTGTCTTTTATCAAGAAACTGCAATCCTTAAATAGCGATCCGGTGGGTTTTCGCAAATATATGGAGGTTGCCGGAATTAAGAATTGGGAAGAAGCTTACCCGGGGTTTCCGGTTGAAGTGAAAGTGCGGTTTAATTTCCGGAACTATTCACCGTCGTTTTAAGGATCGATAAAAATACCAATCGAGTACTACTTTATACTATAGGCAGGAATTAATATGGGCAATCAATCCATTTGGCGGCAGTTATTCACTTTCAAAGAACCTCAGGTTGAACCGGGTTTTGTACTAGCCTGGGATGAGCCGGAGGAACTTAAAGGGACGAAACAAAAGGCCGAGGAATTCCTGGATGAACAATACTATTTTCAGCCCGGTTCACAGTTAACGGGTGATCTGGCCAAGGATATCAATACGATAAGAGATGCGTTCAATCGTCATGAGGAAATTTTGGGTGAGCGCCGGGTTAACGTCTCCGGGACCGAGGCCGTCGTTTTCTTTTTGCCGAATCTGGCGGATCGTAAAATCGTAGGGCGGGATATTATTGCCCAAATCAATATGCTTCCGGATTCCAAACCCGAAACTATCCTGGCCGCAATTGCGGCTGATAATGCTCAATTCAGTGAGGATTTGAATTTTGGTTTTGAACGGCTGTTACAAGGTCAAACATTGGTTTTGATTGCCGGACAAAAACGGTTCATTATTGCTGATTCTAATGGCGCCCCCCACCGGGCGGTCGAAAAACCCATCACCGAACGGGTGCTTAAAGGAGCCCAGGAAGGGTTCGTGGAAGATTTAACCACTAATCTGGGGTTGATTCAGAAACGGCTCCGTACCCGCCGTTTAACCATTGAAAAAATGGAGATCGGAACCCTCAGCCGGACGGAATGCGCGGTGCTCTCTTTGGATGGCATTGTCAATCCCCGGTTGCTGAAAGAAGTCCAGCGGCGGATGAAAGGGATTAAAATTGATTTTTTACCGGATAATGGCGTGTTAGAACAGTTAATTGAAGACAATACCTATTTCCCTTATCCCCAAGTGGCGACCATTGAACGACCCGACAGGGTGGCTGCCGGTCTGACCGAAGGCAAGGTTGCAATTTTGGTAGATGGAAGCCCACAGGCCATCTTGCTCCCCACCAGCGCGGCCAATTTTATCCACTCGGCGGAGGATTACAGCGTCCGCTGGCCGTATGGGATTTATATGCGGTTTGTCCGGATTACCGCCTTATTTCTCATCTTGTTTTTACCTGCCCTTTATGTCGCCCTCAATCTTTATCAGCCGGAACTGCTCCCTACCGATCTGCTTTTTTCACTGGTGGCAATTAAGTTACGGGCCCCATTGCCCACTATTATTGAGATTTTGATATTGGAATTCATTTATGAGATATTACGGGAGGCCAGTATCCGCAGCCCCCAATATCTGGCGACCCCGATTATTGTCACCGCCGGATTGTTCCTGGGGCTGGTATCGGTATATACTCATATCATCAATCCGATTTTGCTGATTGTGGTGGTGGTGACCGGGATTGCCGCTTTTACCATTCCCGAATTCTCCACTTCCTTGAGTTTTAGGCTAACCCGATATATTTATGTTTTGCTTGCTTTTATGTTTGGCATTGTTGGAATTGTTTTCGGGATCTTCATTCAGCTTTACCTCCTGGTTTCCCAAAAAAGTTTCGGTGTCCCCATGTTGGCCCCAATCGCGCCGTTTACCAAACGGAGCCGGGATATTATTTTAATGCGGCCTGCTAAGCAACGTAAAAAACGGCCCGATCAATTTGACCCGTTACAGGTCAGCCGCCAGCCCAAAACAAGCCAGGCATGGAAAAACGAACAACAAAAACCGGGCAACGCGCCGGAAACTCCCGAGGGAAATCCTCAAAGAAAGAATTCAAAATTTTCACCCGAAGGAGGAGATGAAAATGATTAGGGAAGGACGGCTGGGAATTTTCGAAGCTGTAACCTTACTATTTTGGCCTATCTTAGGTAAGATCTTTCTTTC
Source organism: Bacillota bacterium (assembly GCA_023435565.1). Lineage (GTDB taxonomy): Bacteria > Bacillota > UBA4882 > UBA8346 > UBA8346 > JAAYHS01. The sequence continues at coordinate 40,928 of JAEYRN010000030.1, read as the reverse complement.
TTATGCTTCGGGAATTATTAAAGAGAATGTTTCCGCCGCCTGGATAGCGGTTTTTTTAGGGTGTTTGGCTGCTTTACTATGGTTCATACCGTTATATGCCATAATGAAACGGTTCCCTGGCGAGGATTTGATTTCCATCGGCGTAAAAAGCGCCGGTCCTTTATTAGGGAATTTACTCACGGCGGTCATCGTCATCTTTATTTTTTTCAGCGCCGCCGTTACTTTACGGCAGATTGGCGAAACCATCATTGGTACCGCTTTACCTCAAGTCCCGTTACAGGTGATTATCCTTACTTTCACCATTATTATGGCTTTCGGCGCATATTGGGGTTTAGAGGCAACCGCCCGGATCGCCGCCATCACAACTCCCTTTTTAATCATCCTGCTGGTAGGTCTATTACTATTACAAAGCGACAATTTGAATATCAATTATTTAGCTCCACTCGGCGGGCCTGGAGTTAGTAAATTGCTTCTCAATGGTTTTATGAGAAGTTCGATATTGAGCGAATTAGTATTATTAGCCTTCCTGGCCCCGGCGCTGCCTCGTAAAAAAACCGGAGTCGCCGGTATTTATCTCATTGGACTTTCAACACTCTTTTTAACCGTAATCATGATGGTTGGGCAGGCTATTTTCCCGCCGCCGGTGGCGGCTGAGAATACTTTCCCGTTTTATGAGATCTCCCGTTCGATTTATTTCGGCCGTTTTTATCAAAGAGTAGAGTCGATCTTCATTCTAATCTGGATTACCATTACCCTGTTCTCGATGATCGTTCGTTTTTATTTCGCGACCACCGGTTTGGCGAAGATTTTCAAGATGCCTTATCATCAGCCGCTAATCGGTATGGCGGCCCTTTTCACCATGGCCGCCGGACTGTTATTTCCCAGTTATACCTCGGTCGTCTGGTGGGATAACCTGATCCGGGGCCGATGGGCCTGGGTTCCGGCTTTCGCCATCCCGTTAGTCATCTATCTAATTGCGGTAGTGAGAGGGAAAAGTAGTACAGTTGAAAATTAAGAGTAATCCAATCAAAACGATAATCCGCTGAATGAGGAATGATGAATGAATAAGTTATCGATATTAATTAAACTGGGTTTTATTTTGGCAGTGATATTCATGGTAACAGGCTGTTGGGGAGCGCGGGAAATTGATGAAGCCGCCTATCCACTAGTCTTAGGGATCGATCCGGGACCGGGTAAAAATTTGATAATTTCGGTTGCCATCGCCAATATAACTACCGGCAGCGCTGTATCCAGCGGTGCCCAGTCCCTTTCCGGAATTAAAACCAGGGTCTTTACCACGGAGGCGCCGAGTATTTTCACCGGCTTGACCGCGATCAACACCATCCTGGAGAGGCAGATTAGTCTTGGGCACTTAAAGATGGTGGTTTTTTCCGAGGCTTTGGCCAGGCAGGGGGTTGATGAGTTTTTTGATGTTTTGACCCGTTGGCGGCAATTCCGGCGCACCATCTATATTGGAGTATCCCGAGGGGAAGCCCGAAATATCGTTACCGCGATCATTCCTCCCAGCGAGGATAATCCCGGCAAGTTTTTGGAAATGATGCTCTTAACTCAAGGTTTTGTGGGGTACACTCCCCGGGGGCAAGTGCTTCAATTTTATAATGCTTTAAAAACCAAAGGCGAAGAACCGATAGCCATGTATATCGCTCCCCGGATTGACAAATTTAATCAGACTGAAAACCAATCGCAGGATACGGTTACCGGGGATACTGCTTTTTCCCCTGATCCCGGAAACTATACCGCATCCGGTCCGCGGGTTACCGGGGAAGGGCCATTGCAGTTTTTAGGAACCGCCATCTTTAAAAAAGGAAAAATGGTTGATAAACTTACCGGAAACGAGTCCATTGCCTTTTCAATAATTCGGGGAGAATTCAGCCGCACTTTTATTACGGTTCCGGATCCGGTGCAATCTGATAAAGTGATCCAAGTCGAAATTAGCCGGATTAAAAAACCAGAGATTAAACTGAAACGGATTGGCGATAAATTCCAGGCTCGGGTAAAACTTTTTGTGCTGGGTGATATTGCGGGGGTAGCTACCAATCAAAAATATGAACTGCCGTCCCGGATTCCATTATTGGAAAAGTCAATTAAAAAATGGATTTCTAAATATGCCTCGGCTGTTTTCCGGAAAGCTCAACTGAATGGTACTGACATCTTCGGTTTCGGGAATTATGCCCATTGGATGGTTCCGGATTGGGAGGCATGGCAGCAGTGGGACTGGGATGAAACTTTTCATAATTTGGCATTAGATCTTAAGGTAATTGCACATGTTGACCGGACTGGCTTAATTATCGAGAAGAATGCGGTAAAGGAGGACTAATTGGGATGTTCGGTTGGTGGGGGTATTTGCTTTGGCTGATTTTGGGAGTCCGGTTAGTCGTATATGCTATTTGGCTGTGGCGTCAGAAATTCCGGATGGGGGCTGTAGGTGTGTTTGTATTACTAGTTAGTACATTGGGGATATTATTGTTCGGTTCCTTTACAGGGAGCGGGTTAGAGTAGATTAAAACCCGCGACCCACGCTAACACTTAGTAATCTTAAAATTGTCTGATTTGGCCGTTCTGGAAGAAATTAATAAAAAGATGTGTGATAATTTAAGGATAGGTTAATCAAATAATGGATGATCATTTAACCCAAGGTTTATATTTAGGCCTTGCCGGTTGGCCACCCTAGTTGGCATTTACATATGATGTACGGATTACATTTGACAAAGTTACGTTATCTTGATTTTGTCGGCAGTATTGACATCCAACCTTCGGCCTCAGGTTTGATTGAATTAATCTTTGCTTAATTCGTTGTCCATATTTTTATGGGGATAATGGGGATATTGGGGATCGGCTTTTCAATGTTTTTGAAAAGGGGAACCAGCTCGAATATTTTTTTTAAAGGGTGGCTTTATGGAACTTTTTATGGTTTATTATCTATGAGTCGGGATGTAATGCAACCAATAGAACTTCCATTTGAATCGGCATAGGTTTACCCGTTCATTAATTTTTCTCCAACTTCTTCACTTTCATTTCCATCGCCTTTAATTCCTGTTCTTTCAGTTTCTTATACCTTTCGACCACAAAATGGCTGATATTATTGCCAAAATCAGTTGCTATATGGAATTAAAAATGAAAAAAGGCTAAAAATGAGCTTCATAATTACGGAAAAAGGGACTATCAATGCCGGAAAACAATTATGGAATAGATGAATTATATAATTTGGCAATAGAACGATGTTCTTTACTGATGGAAAATACTAGGGTTAGAGAGATTATCTTATCTAAGGATGATCATACAGTAACGTTAGCCAAAGGATATTTCCAGGGATTGTAAAAAATTTATTCTTCGATAACAAAGGTATTAATTACTGTAAACAAATTTTCCGCCAAATTATGAAGTTCTTCCGCCAAATACTTAACTTGATCGGCAATAGCAGTTTGCTCTTCGGAAGAAGCGGATATTTCCTGACTGGAAGCGGCAGTTTCTTCCGAAATTGAGCTAATGGTCATAATCGAATTTATTGTCTGTTCTTTAAAATCGTCGATCTTTTTAATTTTCTTAGTGATCTCCAGAATTTTTTCAATAATATTATCCATGGCGATTATGATTTCATCAAAAGAATCCCTGGTCGAAAAAACTGCTTTCATTTGTTCCTCAACAATTTGATATGCCTGAGCGGAAGTATTAGTGGAAAGCAAAGTTTGGTTTTGGATTGTTTTGATAATCTCGTTGATTGCTTTAGCTGCATTCCGGGACTGATTGGCAAGAGTATTAATCTCGGTTGAAACTACGGCAAAACCTAGCCCCGCCTCTCCGGCGCGGGCTGCTTCGATGGCTGCATTTAGTGCCAGTAAGTTCGTTTGTTCAGTAATTCCAGCAATAACTTCAGTTACACCCTTAATCTTATCCATACTGGCATTTAATTCATTAATATTTTCAGTTATTGTTTTGGTAATTTCATCAGTTTCCTTGGCTTTTTGGATTAAAAGATTGATTGAATCTTTTGATTTATAACTTAAATCTTTTGTCAAATCGGTTATTTTTTCCACTTCACTTGCTTTTAATACTACGGAATTAATTTCTTCAGCCAGATTGTTCATTTGAATGGTAGTTTTTTCAGTTTCATTGGTTTGCTCCATTGTTCCTTGGCTGATCTGTTCCATGGCGGCGGCAACTGCTTCTGCTGTTTCGGCTGATTGAGCGGCACCGCTTTTCAAGGTAAGGCTTTGCTCTAGAACTACTTTAATTGTTTGTTTCGTATTGGTAATTAAGGTACTTATCTTTGCAAGCATATGATTAAAACTCATTCCCAAAAAACCAATCTCGTCATTATTGGTTATTGTTACTCTTTTAGACAGTAAACCATCTTCGGCTTGCTTCATAATATTTACTATTCCTTGTAATGGAACTGATATTGAAACCGAGATCCAAAAGGCAATGATAGTAGCAATTAAGGCAATGACCAGTGCCAATATAAAAATTATAAATCCGAGAGTGTTTATCTCGTTATAAAGAGTGGAAACGGGAGCGATATTTAATAAAAACCAACCACGACTGCCAACGGCATGGTAAGTAATTACTACCGGTTTATTCATAATAATATTATTGAACTTTCCTTTATCGCTAATACTGTTAAACATCAGTTCAATCGGTTGCTTATCTTGTATCAGGTCCATGATGTTTTTACCAATAATGTCTTTAAAACGACTGGAGATAATACTACCTTCGTGATCAACGATAATAGCATAATTGGTTTTAATAGAATCCAAGGTATAATTGTTGGCATTTAGACTATATAAATTACTATTAATCGCATTATCTAAGGCATTTTCATCAACAATGGCTAATAATACTCCTAAGGGATTTCCGGTAGAAATATCCTTGATCCTACGTCCGATAGCTACATAATAATTATTGGATTCCTTTTCTAGCAGAATGGCAGGAGACCAAAGATTTTTTCCATTCATTTTAATGATATTTGTATAAAATGCCGAATTACGAATGGTTTTTGAAAAATTAGCCGGAAGGGATTTACCGGTTGTAAGGAATTTGGGATTCCGGTTGGATTCATCGATAAAAATCACATTATGAATAGTTTGATTACCAGCTACATATTCTTTTAAAGCCGTTTTAAAATTTTGGCGGATTATTTCCTCATCCCGGGAATTATCCGAATAAGCTTTTAAGAGTTGGTTAAGATCTGGTTTTACCACAAATTGTAAAACGATATCCTCATATGTTTTAAGATCTTTTCCCAGATTAATCTGATTGTACATAACCATATCCAATGAATATTGAGAAATTTTATTAATTATCATCTGTTTTGCCTGGCTATACGAAAGAAAACCAATAATCGTTATTGGCAGTAGTGAAATGAGCAGAAAAAAAAGGAGTAATTTATAGCGGATCGAAATATTTTTAAATATTGCCTTAGACGGGTATTTAGTTGTCATTCGATTCACCTCGGCATTTGGATATCTTATCATTCTTTTCTTTTCAAGTTAAATAAAGCAAGCTCTTTTTCATTGAAAAAATGGAAAGTACTGTTGAACAGAATAGTAGGCGCAAGTTAAATTTGGCTTTTGACAAATCTAATTGCGCCCATTATTCACCTGAAAAGGTTTATTAAAAAACTAATTCTCCATTTACAATTTGAGCCGTATATAAGGGTGGAGACAAATCATGACTACCTTTTTTTATCGATAGATTTCCAAAAAGCCCCGAATAGGTAAAACCGCCTTCTAGTATATCCCTTATATTTTCCCGGGAAACCGGCCGATTCTCCAACAAACCCGCCAGCATCCTGATGGAGTCATAACCATATCCGGCCTCATGGTTAAATGGTTTGTTATATCGTGATTCATATTTTTCTTTCAAACGGTTCGCCATACTGAAATTTAAGTTGTAACAAAATTGTGCCGCCACATAAACTCCGTTTGCCTCCGGTAGATTTCTAAAGGCCGGCTGGGCGGCGACCGATGTGGATACGATTACTCCTTTATATTGGAGTTCTCTTAATTGTTTGATTAAGATCTCAAGATAATTCGGAAGCCCTACCAGATACACTGCCTCCATATTTATTAATTTGGAAATCTGAGTTCGAAAATCCTTGGCGTTAGTATCAAAAGACGCTGTTAAAACCGTACCGCCAATTTTGGTGAATTCCGATTCAAAAGGCTTTTGGACGGTTTGACCGAATGAGTCGTTCTGATAAATCACGCCTACGTTCCGGATATCTTTCTCCTTCAAGATGTTAATCGCTGTCGGTACTTCAATATCTGCCGGAGCACAAGTCCTAAAAACCCATTTTTTCCCATCAATTATTGTCTGATTGGAACCTGTAACAAGCGGTGAGATTAACGAAACTTTATTTTCTTCAGCCAAAGGGGCTAGAGCAACTACTAACGGGCTTAGTATTGTTAGATACAAATCGGGGTGAATATCGTTCTCTATTTTTTGGAAAACGGTTTTTGCTTCTTCGGGATCGATTTTACACTCCTCAATTATTAGATTTACTTTCTGTCCGTTGATACCGCCTTGTGAATTAACTTCTTCCACTGCTAAATTTAATCCGTCCCGTACTTCGATAGCTGAACTGCTTGCCGGACCCGTCATGGGAAGAATTGCCCCGATGGTAATCGGTTTTTTCTCAAACACCTTCAATCCAAATATGAGAAAAATTACTGCGATAATTACGATAATTAGAATAATGCCAACGAATAAACCGATTTTTTTAGCCATTTTTTCACTACCTTTCGAGTGATTTGGTTATAACTTATTCATCTAAAAAATAAGTCGATGTGGTTAAAAATACAATTTTCGATTTATCACCCCACCTTCATACAGCCCTATGTTAAAATTATTAAGAAGGAAATACCTTGCAAATAGCCGATTTACCTAATAATGAGAGGTGTTTTTATGAAAGATGGAGTGGCTAAGTTCAAATTGGCAATTATTAATATTTTTTAAATTTATATATTAGTTATCGAAAAAATTTCCATAAACTTAACATATTTCTAGTAATTATTTTTGAAAAAAAATTGAAGAGATCCTTCGCGGTTAAAAATTTGTTCTTCGCTAATTTATAAGTTCCTATAGAGAGGGGCAATATTATGGTAGCTTTAAAAGGCATTTGACTTGGGGTGAGTCGTTGTTAGGCATTCTCTAAGCGAGCAATCTTGCTGAGTTAACTTTCAAGAATATAAGGTTACTTTATTCTTCCCGTAAACAATTTCTTTGCTATCGCATTTAGGACAGAAGGCGTCGGTTAAGTTCTTCCGATTTTCCATAAAATATCCGCAAACATTACATACCGTATTTTTCGACCGGTAAAGGGCTTTGTCGGCATAACTTAAGAGCAGTTCGGCAACTTGTTGTTTTTTTCCTTGGAGCATATTCCAGTCCGATTGCTCCGGATCCTTTACTTCATAGATTTCCTTCAAATTAGCCAACTGAAGCTCTCTCGCAATATCATTTTGATGCGCGATTAGAGACGATACACCAAAGCTGCAAGTAATAGAGAAAATTGTCTCCCCATATTTTACATTTTGTTCGGCAATTAGTTTTCTTAAGATCTCCCCAACCCGAACCGCATTTTCCGCATTTGTTTCGGGCAAAATTACTAAAAATTCGTCTCCACCGTATCTTCCAGGGATATCATAGGGCCGGAGGTTTTCTTTGATCAATTTTCCGATTGTTTTTAAAACCTGGTCTCCGCACTGATGTCCGTATTGGTCGTTGATATCCTTAAAATGGTCCAAATCGAAGATTAACAGCGATAGTTCCCTTAGTTTTCTGACGGATAATTCGTTATTTAACCGTTTGATGATTTCCCGTCGGTTATATAAACCGGTAAGTTCATCCGTGGCCGCGAGTTCAAGGGTGATTAAATAATCAAAATATTTTTTTAGGTGCAGATTTACTGTTAGTACAAGATCTTTCTCCTCAATCGGTTTCTTTAGATAGGCGTTGGCGCCTTTTTCTCTCCGCTCAATTATTAGATTTCTATCCGCTACCGCCGATAAAAAGATAAAAGGTATCTGCTTGTATTTGGGATTCTCGACGATTGAGTCATGAACTTCTTTTCCCGTCATCCCGGGCATGTTATAGTCGCAAATGATGATATCCGGCGTATATTGATATACTGCTTCCAAACCTATTTTTCCGCTGTTGGCGATGATGAAATTAAGAAAACCATTCATTAACAAATAATTCATTACCAGTTCTGCCATGGGTTTATCATCATCAATAATTAGTATTAAGCTCTTTTTAGGATTAAATTCAGTTTCTTTATTTCTTTCTTTGATATATAGTTCCAGTTTATCTTGTTGAATTTTTCTATCGATATCGTATTTTGTCAGATTTACCAGCCGGGCACAAGTATTAGAATTCATGGTTTCTGTTGAAACATTGTCTTCATTAAAGAAGGATTTTCCTTTGGGTAACTGAATTATAAATCTTGAACCTTGGCTTTCACCTCCCGATTCGGCCCGGATAGTTCCCATCATACATTCCACCAGCTGTTTGGCAAAGGCCAAACCGATTCCGCTACCGCCATGTTTGGTGTTTCGGCCGACTTCTAATTGTTCAAATCGGTTAAAAATAATTTCCAGTTTGTCCTGAGGTATGCCAATTCCGTTATCGGATATCACTATTAAAATGGTCTCCGCTTCGTCTTTAACCTCGATTTCTATTCGTCCGTTTTCAATGCCAACATATTTCACAGCATTGGATAGAATATTACTAATAACCTCATCAAGTTTTTCCTCGTCGGTATAGAAGTTTTCTACCGATTTTTTAGGAAACTTGGTGATGATCTCAATATTTGTATTCGTTACTGCCGACTGATAATAATGGACTATTTTTTTAACAAACTTCACTATATCCGTTTTGGTTACCTTTAGTTTTATTTTCTGGGCATCCATTTTAGCCAAATCAAGCAATCGATCGATAAAGCTCATCATTCGATACGCAGAGGAGCGTATAAGCTCAAACTGTTCTTGATAAGGATTATCCCGGTGTTTCTTTAAGTTTATGTCTGCGGTATTCAGGATTAGGGTTAAGGGAGACCTGAAATCATGGGTGATGTTTGCGATGAAATCGTTTTTGACGGAATCCAGCTTCTTTAGTTTTCCATTAGCCTCAATTAACTCTTCCAATAATCGTTTATGTTCTGTGACGTCGTGGAAGGTAATAATTCTTCCCTGATACATATTTTTATGTAGTTCCAACTTTTGAATATTGACTTCATAAGTTTTAGATAAAGGTTCTTGTAAAACAACCTCGCCTTTTGTTACCGGTTCTTCCGTACCATACTCGATTGCTTTTAATATCCTTTCGGACTCCTGATTCTTTATGAAAGCAATTTGTAATTCATTTATCAAATAACTAATATTTTCATGGTTATTAAAATTCCCAAAATTATTGATGAATGAATCATTTAAATTAACAATTGAATTATAATTGTCAACTACTAAAATCGAATCAGGCAAATTCTCGAAAATTTTCTTTAAAGCTCCGGGAACAATATCTAAAAACCTAAATTTAAAAACCGCAATCGAATAAATAGTGACAGAAATTGCGAAAAGGGAGGGAGTTAAATCAAAAAACTCCGGGATTTCGATTTTAGCGACAACAATATAAATAGTGTATGCGATAGATGCGAAGAGAGGCAATAATGGTCCAAAAGTTAAAATAATGGCCTGTCCTTTGGTAACACCTGTTTTCCTGACGGCATATTTGGCCAATCTTACTGCTCCGGCAATAACATAACTATAAGTTGTCAGAGCAGTGAACCAGAAACATAGTCCATAACTAACCTTAATGACTATCCTTGGATCGTAACCAATTGATTGAAAATATAAATGATGATACTGATTGGTTAGAAATAATATAAATCCTATTAGTGGGAAAACCAACAAGGGAACCATTTTCTTTAAGTACAATTTTCCGTCGGTGCTGGTAAAATGTATTGTAAATAAAAACCACATAAGACCGACGAAATTGATGGAGGTATGAATCAAATAAATAGTAAAGATAACTAAATCGTTACTAGCGGCACAATATTGGATTGCTTGGCCGAAAGGCCATAAAAACATGATAAATAAATAAGCGATAAAACTAAATAATAGTGATGATTTTTTAGCCTTTAAGAGATAAACAATTATGTTAACGATAATCGATAAAGCTGAGATCAATGGCAGTAAGGCCAGAGGTCTGAATTCCCACATATGCCTCTTTCCTCTCGCATTTTTTAAGCTTAAAACCATTTTACCAATATAATAATCGGTAGAAATCCTTTAAGTCTTAATGTTGTGCTCTAAACATATATAAATTTCCTTAACTCGGGAACTAACTGGCGAACCGAAACGTGAAATTGTATTCATCCGAGATATCATTAATATTATTCCAGATATAGCTTTCTTTTACTAGTTTGCCATAAAGACTTAGCAACAAAATACACAAATGTGAAACTAATTTTTATATTATTGACATTTGTTTATTTTTTGGATATAGTATAATTGTCTTCCAAATAGTAACCCAATGTTCCTCTAATTTTAGCTGCTCCTCGTTGTTTTGTTTTTTAAAAGGTCTACGAAACGAATTCACATTTTTGAAATTGAATCTATAAAAAATGTCATATTTTTATGTTTTTTTAACCAATGTGCACCTTGAAAATTTAATAAACAGCACATGGCATATTTTGTAAATTAATGATTATAAGACTAGGCTCAACTTGCTCCTTTGCTTGTGGAATAACCGTTGTTGTCGTGTGGATGTGTGTCTCTTAGAGATATGAAACTATTAAAGGAGGGTGAATCATGTTTAAGTTTGGAGTTGACTCGTTTATCTGGGCTGAAGTTTTTGAAAAGAAAGACCTTTGGATTATATCCAAAGCTAAAGAACTTGGTTTTGAGGTTCTAGACCTTGCAATTGCTTATCCGGAAAAATTCCCTGTTCAGGAAGTAAAGGAAGAATTGAAAAAGATTGATATTGAGGTTGTTACAACAACGACTCTTGAACCAAAAGGAAACATTATTTCTCCCGATCCTAATGTCCGAAAAGTCGGGGTTGAGCTGTTAAAAAAGCAAATTGATATTAATAATACGCTGGGGTCGAAAATTTTTGGCGGAGTTAATTATGCGGCCTGGGGTTATATCACTAAGCGGCCTAGAACGGAACAAGAGTGGGAATGGTCGGTAACGGCAATGAGAGAAGTTGCAAAATACGCCAAGGAAACCGGAGATGTAACCATCTGTGTTGAACCGCTCAACCGTTTTGAAACTCATTTTTTAAATATTGCGGAAGACGCTGTCCGGTATTGTAAGGATGTTGGGACCGGCAATATTAAGGTACACCTTGATACCTTCCATATGAATATGGAGGAGACAAGCTTTGTGGATGCGGTTATGACATGTGGCCGTGATTATCTTGGATATGTGCACACCTGTGAAAATAACCGAGGGATTCCCGGAACCGGTCATGTGCCTTGGAAAGATTTTTTTGTAGCTTTAAAGAAGGTTGGTTTTTACGGGCCTCTTGTTATCGAATCTTTTGATCCCAGCTTCGAAGAATTGAGCGGTGGTTGCGCAATATGGAGACATTTTGCCGAGACCGGTGAAGCCTTAGCAGTTCAAGGAGTTAAAAACCTTAGAAAAATTGCGGCTGAGATTGGCGAGTAAGAGAACAAACTTTAAAAGGGGCTGAAAACAATGAAAAAGTTTATTAATTACTATGACAATATGATCGAAGAAATGCTGGCGGGATTTGTCGCCGCAAATTCCGACAAAGTAGAAAAGAAAGCGGAACGGGTAATTGCAAGAAAGGATGCTCCTGTTAAGGGTAAAGTAGGAATTGTCACCGGTGGAGGGTCCGGGCATAAACCGGCCTTAACCGGATATATCGGAAAAGGCATGTTGGACGCGGTTGCGGTAGGAAATATATTCGCTGCGCCCGGTGTGCAAATCTGTTACGACGCTATCAAAGCCGCCGACGGAGGCAAAGGTGTGCTGGTCTGTATTGGTAACTACTCCGGAGATCTGATGAATTTCGGCATGGCTATCGACATGCTTCGGGAAGAAGGCCTTGAAATTGAGATGGTAGTCGTAAATGATGACGTGGCATCATCGCCAATCGAGAGGATGGACAATAGAAGAGGTGTTGCGGGAGAAATCATTCTCTGGAAGGTTATGGGAGCCATGGCGGATGCCGGCGCTGATCTCAAATCGATGAAGAAAGCCGGAGATGAGATTATCTTTAATACGAGGAGCTTGGGAGTGGCTCATACGGCGTGTATCATGCCCTCATCAGGAAAGCCCAGTTTTGAGATTGGCGCGGATGAAATGGAGATTGGCGTCGGTCACCATGGAGAACCGGGCATTCAAAGGGTTAAAATGATGTCTGCTGATGATATTACGGATATCATTATGGATAAAATTTTGGCCGACTTACCTTTCAAGAAAAATGACGAAGTTTCGGTCATCCTTAATGGTTTGGGATCAACCTCGCTGCTGGAGATGTACATCGTTTACAGGAGAATTGATGAGATCCTTCGGGATAAGGGGATTAAGGTGTATAAGGCATGGACCGGTGAGTTCTTTACCTCAATGGAGATGGGCGGATTTTCAATTACTTTGACCCGGTTGGACGAGAATGGCAAAAAATGTGTTGACCATCCTGTTGATGCCGTTCATTTCATGACGGCAGGAAAAGGTGGGAAATAATGTCAACCGCAATTACTTTCGAGAAGATCCGGGCTGCTCTAATAAATGTTTCGGAAGAGTTAGATAAAAACAAACAATATTTCAATGATTTGGACAGCCCTATCGGCGATTCGGACCATGGCGACAGTGTTTGTAGCGCATTCAAGAAAGTAGCGGAGGTTGCTTCCGGGTATAACGATAGTAAGAATGACATAGGTGACTTATTGAAAGCAGTTGGACGGGCCATTGTATTTTCCAGCGGCGCCGCCATGGGTCCTCTTTATGGTACGGCCTTCACTGAAGCCGGAAAAATAGTGACGGGTAAAACCGAAATTACCTTCGAAGATTTTGTCAAGATGTGGGTTGCTTTTGTAATGGGAATAGAAAAACGGGGCAACGTCAAAGTTGGAGAAAAAACTATGTATGACACAATACGGCCTGGAGTAGACGCACTTGAAGCGGGTTTTTCAAATGGAAAAACTATGAAGGAAGCCTGCGATTTAGCGATAAAGGCTGCAGAGAATGGGATGAATTCGACCAAGGACATGCTTTCTTTGCGAGGTCGATCCAGCCGCTTAGGGGAGAGAAGTTTGGGACACATTGATCCGGGTTCGGCATCAATGTATACCATAATATCTACCTTTTTTAAGACAATTGTTGGTTAGATTGCAATTGTTAGTAAAAGGAGAAAGGAGGGTACTTAAGGGGATTAAGATACGGTACGCATCAACAGAGAGATAGACTCATATGGGTTTGCAGGGGAAAATATATGCTAAATTATTACCAATGTGGGTCTCCGCCAGAAGATTAGAATACGCGTAAACATATTTGTAAAAACATGAAAGGGTGTGTAGTGTATGACAAAGATGAAGAAGCTACTAGTATTCTTCCTGGTTTTGTCGGTTGTGATCAGCATGTTGTCTTTTGTTGGGGAAGCCAAAAAACCAACCGTTGCCGTTAAAAAACAATATCGGTTTGTAATGATTCCGATTTTGGTGCAATCTTGGTTTGACATCGTTCGCGGAGGTTCTCTTGATGCTGCTGAAAAATTAGGTAAAGCAATGGGGACAAAGATCATCATTGACTACCAGGCTCCCGCACAAGCTGATTTGGTTGAACAAAATAGGCTATTGGAGAGGGCCATTGCCACAAAACCTGATGGAATTGCCATAGATTGTATTGATGTGAAAGCAAGCATGCCAATTCTCAAAGAAGCCCAAAAACGCGGTATTCCGCTTGTTCTTTATGTTTCCACGGCTCCCGAAGGTTCACAAATTCCTTATATCTCTAACGACTTCTACGAACAGGGCTTGATTGAAGGAAAAGAACTTTTGAAGAGAATCAATTATAAAGGTAATGTTGCAATTATGCATGGTGTTCCCACCAATTCCGCCCATGCGGATCGGTTCAGAGCATTGAATGATTTATTCAAAAAGTATCCGGATGTAAAAGTTGTAGCAACTGGCTTTGATTATGACGATGTAGAAAAAGCACATACCGAATGCGCCCGGATTCTGGCCGCTCATCCGGATTTAGATGGTTTTGCTGTAGTTGATGCCGCCGGTCCTGTTGGATTAGGTTTAGCGCTAAAAGAAGCCAAAAAAGTTGGTAAAGTTAAGTATGTAGGTATTGACGATGTTCCTCAGCTTCAACAGTTAATGCGTGAAGGCGTCCTTGATCTATCGATTGCAACCAGACCCAATACTATTGGCCGGTTATGTACCGTATCCTTAATGATGCAAAACTTGGGTATCGAATCGCCCATGTGGTATAACACCGGTATTGGTTATATGACTCCAGATATGGTTAAAGACGGTAATATCGAAGGATTCTAATAGCAATAAGCAATATTGGGGAATGTGCAAAATATTGCACATTCCCCAATAATTTTATGAAAGAAACTATTTATAACAAAAAACGGATGATATTTTATTGACAAGCTCGAGGAGGGTCGAATGATTGTATTACAAGCTAAGGGAATAACCAAGACTTTTCCCGGAGTAGTAGCGTTGGACAAAGTTGATCTGACGGTAGAAAGCGGCGAAGTCCATTGTATTGTCGGAGAAAACGGAGCCGGTAAAAGCACGCTCGTAAAGATACTAACAGGTCTTTACCAAGCTGATGAAGGGTCGCTAATGCTTGATGGGAAAGAAGTGAATCGAAGAGATGCTAATAGTTTTAAGACTGTTTCTTATGTGCCGCAGGAGTTGAATTTGTTTGGAGAATTAACTGTCGCCGAGAATCTTTTTGCGCCATTTAATAAAGCGGGGCTCAATTCGATACGCTTTGACCGAAAAAAGTACGAGCAGGCTACGTTGCCTTATTTGGACAAATTACATATGCGGGTGAAGCCGAACGATCTTGTAAAAAACATTTCAGTGGCAGATCAGCAACTATTACAGGTGGCGCGGGCCCTCTCGAATGAAAATTTTAAGATATTGATTTTGGATGAGCCAACTGCATCGCTTACCAAACAAGAAATCGAAAGACTTTTCTCGGTCATCAACATCTTGAAAAAAGAGGGAAAAGCTGTCATCTTTATTACCCACAAACTTAACGAAATTTTTGAATTAAATGGTGTTATTACCGTATTAAGAAATGGGGTTTGTGTGGGAAATGCAAAAGTTGAAGATATAACGGTTGATTGGATTGTTAAAAGTATGTCGGGAAAGGATATTGACCTTAACAAAGTTTATAGGCCAATAAAATCCAAAGATGAAAAGGTCCTTGAAGTTAAAAACCTTTGTGGGCTTGGTTTTGAGAATATATCCTTCAGCTTGAGGGAAGGGGAAATTCTCGGATTTGCGGGTTTAGTGGGCGCCGGAAGGTCTGAAATAATGCAGACTATATTCGGCTACTTACCGGTAAGCGGTGGGGAAGTAATTTTTAAGGGCTCGAATTGGAAATTTAAGGACCCTGCATACGCTATAGCTCAGGGACTTATATATCTATCCGAAGAAAGAAAAACCCACGGAATATTGCCTCACTTAAGTGTGAGGGATAACATCGGCGTCTTGCTGCCGCAAAAGGTCGCTCCAAGAGGAATAATCAATCGGCGGTTGGACGAAAAAGTCTGCCAAAAAGTAATGAATGAATATAAAGTGAAAGCTTCATCCAGTAAAACCGAGATTATGTACTTAAGTGGCGGAAATCAACAAAAAGTCCTAATCGGTCGAAGTATGGAAGCAATGCCTCGAGTTTTGTTTTTTGATGAACCCACGAGAGGAATAGATGTAAAAACAAAGGAAGAAATTTATTCATTGATGAAGCAGATTGCCGAGGAAAATCACGTTGGTATCATCTTAATTTCATCTGAATTGGAAGAATTGGTCAAATGTTCAAATAGAATTATCACTATATATAACGGAAAAATGGTTGGTGAATTTCAGGAGGACCAAATTAACATGGAAGATCTTCTGAGTTCAATAATAGGAGTTAATCAAGTAGCGACAAAACCTGGGGGAAAAAATGATGCAAGCAAATAGGATATTTAATGAATTGATAGGGAAAATCAGAAGTAAAGGTTTAGGCCAGCTTACCGGAGTCACTGGAGCCCTGGTGCTAATATTTATTGTATCTTGTTTTATTTCCGAAAATTTCTTGACTGAGTATAACTTAACAATTATGGCAAGGGATCTGGCTTTCATTGGTATCGTAGCAATTGCACAAGGATTTTTGCTCCTTTTGGGTGATATCGACCTTTCCATAGGCGCAATAGCGGGGCTCTGCGGGGTGCTAACCGCTAAATTGCTTGTTGATGTAAATATGGATCCCTTTTTAGCGATGTTTATCGGCTTGCTAGCGGGAAGTATCCTTGGATGGGTCAATGGTTTTCTAATTACATTTTTTAAGCTGAACCCTCTTGTACTTACTATAGGCACATCAACAGCTTTTACGGGCTTGAACTTGGCCATCACCAGAGGTAGAACTATTACCGGGCTTCCCGAAGATATCTTATTTTTAGGCGCAGGTGCATTTTTTGGAATTCCATTCCCGATCATTTTTATGCTTGGAGTCTTTGCGGTCGCTCTTTTCTTGACAACCAAGACGGTTTTTGGTCGTCAGCTTTATGCGATCGGAAATAATCGTGAAGCTGCAAAGATAGTGGGTATAAAAGAACATAAAGTTAGAATAACGGCATATATGATTTCCGGTGTTTTTTCGGGATTGGCAGGAATTTTAATGTCGTTTAGGTTAATCTCCGCACAGACCGCCATTGGCCAGAGTTGGGTAATGCCATCGATCGCTGCGGCTGTTATTGGAGGGATAGCTACAACCGGTGGCATTGGAAGCATAGCCGGAGCATTGCTTGGCGGGGCAATAATGGGCGTAATCGGAAACATTATTGTTCTGGGCGGAGTTGATGCATACTGGCAACAGGTATTTGATGGCTCGATAGTTGTAATTGCAATCATTATCGACTCCTTTTCAAGAAGAGTTCGTACGAAAAAGGCGTAAGAAACTATCAAAGAACTCTGTTTGATAAGGTTTGGAAGTTGACAGGGGGAAAGAACTGTGTTGGAAGGGAAGGATTCCTTATTACCGTTTTTAGCAAGGGGTATCACTCAAGTGGCCTGGGTTGTTGAAGATCTTGACAAATCAGTCAAAGAGTTTTACGAAAAATTCGGCATCGGACCATGGCACTATTACAGATACGGCAGTCCTTTGCTGAAAATGATGCGCCGTCGAGGAAAGGATACATCATATTGTATGATGACCGCAGTTGCAGATGCGGGGGCCACAAGGTTAGAACTTATCCAGCCTATCGAAGGAGACACAATATTTAGCGAATATGTGTTAAAAAATGGCTATGGTAAAGTTCAACACTTTGGAATTGCTATCGACAACATGGAAGAAGCCTTGGAAATAGCTAGAAAAGCAGGAATTGGCGTTACAATGGAAGGAAGCGGATATGGCCTTGATGGTGACGGGTATTTTGCCTATCTTGACACAGAGAATATAATAGGTATCACTTTAGAATTAATGGAGAGACCTAAGAGAAGGCATAAGCCAGACAAAATTTACCCTTCCGAGTAAGAGTGGGAAAATTAATATTTACCCAAGGCGTACTCTGAAACAAGCTTTATCGAACAAGCTAACTAGATAGTCGACTGAAGCGGTTTTAGGTTTGACCTTGGTTTTTTTTGACATTCAGCATGGTTCCAAATAGAATCTACTATTTCCTTTTCCGATAAAGACGCTACCAATATTGAAATTAATTGGATGTGAGGGATAGAGGTATGAAACTTGTTATTGGTTGTGATAATGCCGCTGTATCATTAAAGAACATTATTAAAGACTACCTTACTAAGACCCGCAATATTGAGCTTGAGGATGTTGGTGTTTTTTCCGAAGATGATCAAGAGGTGTATCCTGCTGTTGCCCAAAAAGCTGTGGCTGTTATTCATGATCGAACGAATGAGATTGAATTTGGGATTCTTCTTTGTGGGACCGGAATTGGAATGGCGTTAGCCGCAAACAAGTTCAAAGGTATTAAAGCGGCGGTTTGTCATGATATTTATTCTACGGAGAGGGCTAAAAAAAGTAATAATGCCAATATAATGACGCTTGGAGCTAGGGTAATTGGTCCCGAAACAGCCAAAAAAATGGTAGATGTATGGCTCGATAGCGAATTTGCCGGAGGCGGTTCGGCCTCTAAGGTTGCGGTGATTGATCGATTTGAAGAAGAAAACTTTAAATAATATTGCATGTACGCCGAAAACGGTATAAAATTATTGTTGTCCGGCATATTTCCATAATAAAACATATTATGTAGTCCGTAAAAAACGCTTCGTTTTCGATGTAATCTAAAGTTATAAGGTTGGAATGAATTATGGGAAACAATAAAATGAGCCGCAGGGATCTCTTAATCGAAGTGGCTAAAATGTACTATATTGAAAATGCATCTCAAGAGGAGATCGGTAGAGTAACCGGGTTTTCGCGTTCCAATATCTCCCGATTACTCAAAGCTTGTCTAGAGGAAAAAATTATTGAATTCCGGATTAACGACACTTCCTCTAAAGGGTTGGAATTACAGGAACAGCTGAGAAGAAAATACGGTTTAAAACAGGTGATTGTAGTCCCGAACGAAGTGGGTAATGAAAAAACCAAAATAAGAGTTGCTCAAGCTGCTGCAAACTACCTTGATTCGGTCTTGCAAGACGGAATGTTAGTAGGTGTTGCTTGGGGTACTACCCTCTATCATTTGGTTCAGAACTTTCAACCTAAAAAATATTTTACAATAGATGTCATCCAACTTTTAGGCGGAATGGGTTCGAAAAGGCTGGATACGGACGGCCAGGTTTTAGCTAGAAACTTGGCGGACAAGTTACACGGGGACTGTTATTTGTTGCAAACTCCTTTAATCGTCCAGAACAAACTGTTAAAGGATATGCTTATGCAGGAATTACATATTAAACAACATTTTGCCCTGTTTAAAAAGACAGATATTGCAGTAATTGGGATTGGATCCAATATTCCCGAGCATAGCGCCGTTTATCGTTCCGGGTATATCACTAAGAAAGAGTCCGAACAATTAATAAAAATGGGAGCTGCAGCCGATATTTGCGGGTATAAGATCGATATTAACGGGAATTTATGCGATATTGATTTGTGTGAGAAAATTATCGCCATCGACTTAAATCAATTAACGAAGACCCCATTAGTAATCGGCGTAGCCTCGGGAGTTGAAAAAGCTGAAGCTGTTATGGCTTGTTTAAGGGGAAAATATTTAAAAGTGCTGGTTATTGATGAACGAACTGTTACTAAAGTATTAGAATTAGAGGAATCGGCTTATGGAGTTACGGAAACTCATGACCCTCAAAAACGTGTAACAAATTAATTTATAGTCAACAAATATGAAATTAATTATCGGTGATTTGCGCTAATGAAATTCATTAAGGTCCGAGATAAAAACATCTTGGGCCTTTTCTGATTTTTAATAGTTTATTTCCCGAATGAACAATTTTCACAAAAGTGAAATCTTGTTTATAAATAATGACATATGACAATCAATAAGGTATAATCGATTTAGAAGTAAATTATTTCTAAACCGAGGTGTTTTTATATGGTTGATTTATCAAATGAAGTATTAAAAACTATGCTTAAAAGGATGTTGCAAACTCGAAAATTTGAAGAAAAAGTGAACGAAATGTTCATGCAAGGGAAAATTCACGGAACAACCCATCTGGGTATTGGCCAGGAAGCATGTGCTATCGGCGCAATTCAGGCCTTACAAGAAGATGATTATATCTTTAGCAACCATCGGGGACACGGACATTGTATCGCTAAAGGCGCTAGTCTTGACCGGATGATGGCGGAGCTTTTTGGTAAAGAAACAGGATTTTGTAAGGGTTTGGGAGGTTCCATGCACATTGTGGATGTAAATACAAATAATCTGGGTGCTAACGGTGTCGTTGGCGGTGGGATGCCACTTGCCACCGGTGCTGCTCTTGCAATAAAGAAAAAGAAAACCGGTAGGGTAGTTCTGAATATTTTCGGGGATGCCTCCACTAATCTTGGTATTTTCCATGAATCGTTGAATATGGCTGCTATCTGGAAGCTACCGGTGATATTTATCTGTGAGAATAATATGTATGGGATGTCAACTCCTATCGTAAAAACAATGGCGGTTGTAAATGTGGCGGACCGGGCTTCGGCCTATAATATCCCCGGGGTAATATGCGATGGTAATGATGTTCTTGCGGTATATGAAGTAGTAAAACAGGCGGTTGATAGGGCGAGAAGGGGCGAAGGACCTTCACTTATCGAATTGAAAACTTATCGTCAAAACGGACATTCGAAAAGCGATCCCAGGGCCTACCGTACTAAGGAAGAGGAAGCGGAATGGAAAGCTAAGTGTCCGGTCAAACGTTTTAGCGAATATTTGGTATCAAAAAAAGTAATGACAAAAACGGAAGTTAAAGTGATGGAGACTGAGGTGGAAAAGGAAATCGAACAATCAGTGAGTTTTGCTGATTCAAGTAATGTTTTTCCATTGGAAAAAATTATTGATGAAGTTTACGCCTAAAGAATACTTGTACGAATGAATAGCAAATCTGCGTTCCGGCTTCAAATTGACTGGATGAAAAACACAACTATTTTGATGGGGAGTGACATTCAATGAGTGAGATTACATATGTTCAAGCGGTTTCCGATGCTTTACGGGAAGAGATGCAGCGTGATGAGAACGTATTTTTGCTTGGGGAAGATATGGGTGTATATGGCGGCTGTTTCGGTGTGACAAAGGGGTTTCTAAAGGAATTCGGCGAAGACCGTATTATGGATACACCAATTGCGGAAGCCGGATTTACCGGGGTTGCGGTAGGCGCCGCTATTATGGGAATGAGGCCTGTTGTGGAGATTATGTTTTCCGATTTTATTACTCTTGCTGCTGATAATTTGGTTAACCAAGCTGCTAAGATTAGGTTTATGTTGGGCGGTCAGGTCAAGGTGCCAATGGTTTTAAGGACCCCGGTTGGTTCGGGAACAGGGGCGGCGGCTCAACATTCACAATCGCTGGAAGCCTGGATGGTACATATTCCGGGACTAAAGGTTGTTATGCCGTCTACTCCTTACGATGCTAAAGGATTACTGAAAGCTTCCATCAGGGATGATAATCCGGTAATCTTTTTTGAACATAAATTGCTATATAAAATGAAGGGTGAGGTCCCCAATCAAGAATACACAATACCGATTGGTAAGGCTGATATTAAGAGAACCGGGAAGGATGTAACAATTATTACCTACTCTCTTATGGTGCACCGGGCTCTTGAAGCGGCGGAAAAACTTTCACGGGACGGAATAGATGTCGAAGTTGTGGATTTACGTTCCTTATATCCAATGGATAAAGAAACCATTATTGATTCGGTTAAGAAGACCGGCAAGGTAATAATTGTACATGAAGCTGTTAAGAGGTGTGGGGTCGGGGCGGAAATTGCGGCGATTATTAGTGACAGTGAAGCCTTTTTCCATCTTGATGCCCCAATTAAACGTCTTGCCGGAATGGAAACGCCGATTCCCTATAGTCCTGCCTTGGAAAAGGGCGTGGTACCCCAGGTTGAGGATATTGTTAAAACTGCTAAAGAATTGATGATGTTATAAGGGGGAGATGAAAATGAGTATAGTAAAAGCAACTCCTGCCGCCAAAAGATACGCGTTTGAGAATAAAATCGATCTGTCAAAACTAAACCCCAGACCTGGGTTGGATTACTTAACATCCGCCGATGTTTTATTACGGAAAAAAACTACTAAAATTACTAATTTAGCTAAGTCAATTCTTGATTATTATAATACCGATTTGGATACCCTGGGTATTCATACTGACGGTAAATTGACCAAAGAAATTGTGCTTCAGACAATTGATGCTGTTCAAAATAAAAAAATTATAGTGGATACTTCTATTTTAGATAGAACCATATCCCGGAAACCTATGACCGGGATGCGAAAGACTATTGCTGCCAAAATGGTTCAAAGCTTGGGTACAGCGGCGCAATATACCTTATTTTCCGATTTAAATGCGGACAAGATTAAAAGTTTGAGTGGCGAAATCTCATCGGCCGAACAAGGATTAACCGGAAACAAAATTAATATCACCGATATATTGGTTAAAATTACCGCTGCCGCATTGGCTAAACACCCTCTGTTAAATTCATCCTTGATCGATAATGAAATTGTAATCCATGATCGTATTAACATAGGTTTGGCGGTTGCTCTCAATGAAGGCTTAATTGTACCGGTTATTAATAGTGCCGATCAAAAAAACCTACGCCAAATAAGTGCTGATCGTCAAAGTTTGGTAGACAAGGCCAGAAAAGGTTCGCTTCTACCTAATGATTACACCAACGGCACATTTACTATCAGTAATTTGGGTATGTACCCGGTCGACTATTTTACTCCGATAATTAATCTGCCTGAAAATGCTATACTTGGAATCGGCCGGATTACCGAGAAAGCGGTACCGGTTAATGGAAAAGTAGAAATATTGCCGATGATGGGTGTTAGTTTAACCTTGGACCATCGGATTATTGATGGTTCCGAAGGAGCTAAGTTTTTAGCTACATTAAAAGAAATGTTTGAGAATCCCTATCGTGTTTGTCTCGCCTGGTATTAAACAAGTTAACCGTAGTTATTGAGATATTAGTGTATTAAAATACTATTTAATAATTGCAGCTTAGGGAGGAATTACAGTGGGAAAACCTGTACTAATGCCTAAATTGGGAATGACTATGGAATCGGGAAAAATAATGAAATGGTTGGTTAAGGAAGGTGACCTTATAAATAAAGGCGATCCTATTTTAGAGGTTGAAACCGATAAGGTGGCCCTTGAAGTAGAATCTTTGGTTGAAGGAACTGTATTAAAAATTTATTATGAAGTTGGGGAAATAATACCAATCAATCAGTCGATCGCTTTTATCGGCGCGCCGGGAGAAGCCGTACCTAATGTTGAAAAAATTACTTCCGAGGTACCGGTTGAAGAATCTTTGCCATCAGTAGATAAAAAGGAAGATGTCACTGTTACCAACAGTATTACTGATAACTCTAAATATGATACTGACCTTGTTATTATCGGAGGAGGCCCTGGTGGCTATGTAGCGGCTATCAGAGCAGCTCAATTGGGGGCCAAGGTAATATTGGTCGAGAAAGAAAATGTTGGTGGGACTTGTCTAAATGTTGGTTGTATACCCACCAAAGCTTGGGTGAGAAATGCTGAAGTCTGGAAATATGTCAAGGAATCCGAAAAAATGGGGATCAGTGTTAAAGAAGCAAGTTTTGACTGGAATAAAATTAGAGAACGAAAGAACCAAGTTGTCCGTAAGTTGGTCGGAGGGGTACAGGCCCTTTTACAACGTAATAAAGTTGAATTATTGAAAGGTACCGGCAAAGTTGTCGATAACCATACCGTATCGGTTGAACTAACCGATGGAACTATGAAAATCATTAAAACAAAATATATTATTTTAGCAACCGGAACGGTACCGATGAAGCTTAATATTGAAACCACTCCGGATACAAAAATCCATAATACCGATAGTATCTTTGACATTGAAAAACTACCCAAAAGTATTGCTATTATTGGCGGAGGTGTTATAGGGGCCGAATTCGCCAGTATTTTTAACTCTTTTGGAGTAAAGGTAACAATAATTGAGCTTTTACCAAGTATTCTATCGATGGTGGAAAATGAAATCTTCGCTTTAATTACCCAAGAATTCATTAGAAAAGGAATTAATATTCTAACCGGAGTTAAGGTTAAGGGAGTTCGAAAAGAAAATAACAATTATAAAGTTTTTCTTGAAGATGGAACAAATATTGAAACCGAAGAGGTTTTATTGGCTGTAGGTAGAAAAGTTGAAGACAACGCCTTTGGTGAATTAGATTTAAAACGTAATGATAAAGGTTATCTTGAAACGAACGATAGGATGCAAACCAGTATTGAAAACATTTTTGCAATCGGAGATATTACAGGTATTATGCAACTGGCCCATGTTGCATCTGCCCAAGGTATTGTTGCCGCTGAAAATATTTTTAGCAAAGGATACCCTATGAAATATGAGGCAATTCCCAGTTGTATATTCACTGACCCGGAGATCGCTTATGTAGGTCTAACTGAAAAGCAGGTAAAAGATAAGAAAATACCTTATAAAACAGCTAAATTTCCCTTTTACGCCAATGGTAGGTCCCTTACTTTGGGGAATACCGAAGGTTTTGTTAAAATCATCTCGGATTCCCGTTGGAATGAAATTTTGGGTGTCCATATAGTGGGTCCCGATGCATCAAGTTTAATACATGAGGCTGTTATTGCTATGAAACTTGAAGGTACTGTTGATGATATAGCAACAGCAGTTCATGCTCATCCAACGCTTGCAGAGGCAATTATGGAAGCTGCTGCCGAAATTCTGGATAAATCAGTTAATATATAAATTAATTACTCCAAGATTCTGTGGTAAAGGATGGTACATTATGGACAAAACTAATTTGGTCGGAATTCGTTATTGTATGAAATGTGGTGATGAAACCGAACATGAATTAATTTATCTGGATAAATATTTAAAAGCCGGACGTTGTTTACAATGTAACGAACAATTTGACAATCGAGGTTTTTTAGTCCGTATCTATTATCAAGACTTTGTGGAAAGAACTCTTATGAAATCTTTAAAGATTTATAAGGACCTGAAAAAACTACCGAGAGGCAAAAAAAAGTTTTGGTTATTTATGCAATATATCGGCCAAATTCTAAAAGAACCCCATAAAGAACTTAGTAATCTCCGTCAGATGTATAAACGTCATACTTTTAAGTAGTCGTCAGTGTCAGTTACCTAAATGCGTTAAATATCAGTATTCGGAGAAATATATATGTCTGAAGCATTGATCTTTAAGTCCAATTCATTTAACCCCTGGTATAATCTTGCGGTAGAAGAGATTCTTCTGGATACGGTGCGGGATGAGTTTATATTGTATATATGGCAGAATCGGGAAACCATTGTCATCGGTAAGAATCAAAACCCCTGGAAAGAATGCCGTGCCGGGATGCTGGAAAAAGACGGCGGTTATCTTGCCCGACGACTCTCAGGCGGTGGGACCGTATTTCATGACTTGGGGAACTTGAATTTTACTTTTTTGATGAGCCGTTCCAATTATGACCTGGAAAAACAGGTTGGTGTTATTTTAGCCGCTGTTAGGGAACTGGGTATCCCTGCCGAAAAAACAGGAAGAAATGATTTAACCGTCGAGGGGCGCAAATTTTCAGGGAACGCTTTTTGTTTGCGAAAAAATAGCGCTTATCATCATGGCACTATCCTTGTTTCCAGTGATTTTAAAAAGATGACCAAGTATCTTCAAGTCCCGGAGGATAAGATAAAGTCCAAAGGAATTGACTCCGTCAGATCGCGGGTGGTTAATCTTACTGATTACTACCCGTCGCTTACTGTAGATACAATGGCGGACCTACTCTGCAAAGAATTTTCCAAGCTGTACAGTAAACATCCAGTTCATCAATATGTTAGAAGCACCGATTCATTGGATCAAAACGCTATTAGGGAGCTCTACCGGAAATATTCCTCTTGGGAATGGCGTTATGGTGAAGCCCCACAATTTGATATTGAATTCGCTAACCGGTTTCCTTGGGGTGGAGTAGAGGTCGGTCTTAAATTGGAGCAAGGAATAATCAAAGAAGCTCAAGTCTTTTCCGATGCTATGGATGCTGAGTTTATCGGTATGGTGCCGGAAATTTTAAAAGGCTCTATGTTTAATGCGCCGGTAATGGCAAATGCAATTCGTAGTATGAACGTCGGACCTGATCGAAGACAGATGCAGGAAGATATTGCCCAATGGTTTCTGGTAAAAGGCTTTTAATCTATTAAAATTAAGTCAGTCAACCAATATTCCAACCACCGGATAGCCCGAAAGGGCGGCTGGGGTATGCTGTCTAAGAAAAGCTCCCGTAAGGTCCTGCCCTGCAAAATGGGTGAAATGTTTCCCTTGTATAAATACTGTTGTGACATCATAGACCACATTGTTAACTGCTACGTATGCCGGTTTACCGTTTAGCCCGTTATACTGGGCCAGTTCCGCCCGGGTGAAACGGCGGTCGGGATTAGCAACATTATTCATTGTTTAATCTCCTTAACTTTTTTAGTTAAATTGACAAATTAACTGTCAGTTTATTCGTTCCATGCCAGTCAATAAAATGGGTGGCACAGGAAAGACAAGGGTCGAAGGAACGGATAATCCGGCCCGGTTCGAGGGGATTTTTCCGGTTTACCTTGCACCTTATCAGCGCAGTCTCTACCGGACCTCTTTCGCCGTTCTCATCCTTAGGTGAAAAATTCCAATTACTTGGGGTTATAACGTTATAGGATGCGACGGTATCGTCAGCGGCTGTTATAGCATGAAGTAATGGACCACGGGGGGCTTCGTTAACCTGGAAAGCTTCCATTGTTACCGTTTTTTCCAGAGGAACAATGTAATTTCCATCTTCTGGTAAGGATTTGAGCCATTCCCCAATCCATTCGGATATTACGGCTGATTCTTCAACACGGGCGATGAGCCGGGCCATAGTGCCGGTTGAAGTGGTTCCTACGTTGGTTCCTGAACTTTGGGAAGCTATCAATTTTCGGGCCAAGGGGCCTCCTTCATAGGCCAAACCTTGATAACGGGGAGCTTTAACCCAAGTATAGGCAAACGGTTTATCCGGAGCGGGCCGGGTTTGAGAGTCGGTCTTTTCGTACCAGGCAAAAGTAATACTTTCATTGATTTCTTCCGGCTGGAAAGATTTAAGACCTTTATTATCAAGGATACCCGATGGAAAATGCCCTCCAAGGTTTGGGTCGAACAGACCAAAACTGATAAATCGCCTCGGTCCCGAACCGATGAAAAGATAATCGGGATAAACTTCCGCTAACAGATAAACATCAGGGAGCATAATATTAAAAATAAACTTTTGGACTTGTTGGAGCAGAGCCAGAAATTGTTTGCGCTTATCGGCATCAGGATAGACCGTTACTCCGGAAGCGACTAACCCGTGTTGGTGAGGTATTTTCCCACCGAAGACCGCCAGCATATCATGGGCTTTCCGACTGGCCTCCATAGCGGCAAAATAATGTTCCACCAGAAATTTTTGTTGCGTTCCCGTGAAACGGGATTTTTCAGTTTGAGTTCCGCCCGGGACCGATGGTTGATGAATCATTCCATCATCCAAGTAGTCCGGTAACGCCAATAGGTAAAAATGCCGGATATGGTTTTGGAGAAATTCGGCGCCAAGCATGGCTTGTTGTAAGAGGACCATTTCCGGAGTCGGCTCAATGCCGTACATCTTTTCCACTAATCGGGCAGCGGTGAACCCGTGGGCCATCGAACAAATGCCGCAAATCCGTTCAGTAAAATAAACGGCATCGGTAACCTTTCTTCCGCTCATCATCGCCTCAAAACCGCGAAATTGTTCTCCAATCACATTCGCTTCGGTAACTATTCCGGACTGATCTATAAAAAGGTCAATACTTAACAAGCCGCTGATTCGGGTGATAGGACTGATGGTCAATTTCAACTTGTTTCCCTCCCGTCTTGACGGGTTCCGGATCGCCGCGGCATTTTTTGGGGCAATGGGGTATAGAAGGGAGTGGACTTGTCGGGAAAACCGGCTTTGGTACAACCAATACACGGGGTACTGGCCTTTACCGGCCAATTCAAATGGTTGTTCCAGAGCCGATACGGGCAGTCGGCTCCGGTAACCGGACCCATACAGCCTAAGGAATACATACATTCCGGATCGCCGAGATTGGCGGCGAAAGCTCCAGTTTCAAAATAGGAACGGCGTTGGCAAATACTATGGATTGTCTGGCCGTAAAAAAGGGTGGGGCGTTGGTAGCGGTCAACTTCCGGCAAGCCGAATGAAAGCAGGTGAAAGATGGTCCCGGTAAGCCAGTCGGGGTTGATGGGACAACCTGAGACATTAACCACCGGCCGGTCTTGGATGATTTCCCAAACTCCTTTGCTTCCGGAAGGGTTCGGCCTGGCTGCCGAAGGACCGCCGAATGCGGCGCAAGTCCCTACCGCTATGATGTATTTGGCCTTTGGGGCGAGATACCGGATTAATACTTCGCTGGTAAAAAGGTAAGTTTCGGTTTTAAAAGGGATCGCATATTTTCCCCTCCCTGCGGTGGCAATAGCTCCTTCCACCACTAGGATGAAATCGCCTTCTTCCGCAGTTTGAAAAAAAATTTCTTGCGCTTTAGCACCCTGATCAGGCATAAGCGCATTCCAATAACGAACCTCCACTAAGGAACAGAGAATCTGTCCCAGTTCGGGGTCGACCGCATTCAAGGTTGATATGGAATCCCCGGAGCAAGCATTGGCTTCAAACCAAATCATCGGGGATTTCTTACCGGGGGCAAGCAAATCACCGCCGAATTCTTTAGCCAAACGTCCGGCCAGATTAGGATATCCCCGGTATAAACGGCAATAATATTCGAATTGATCGCTGGTCGCCATAATTCCTCCGGTAATTAAATATAAATAAATGATAAAATATATGCTTTTTAAGAATAAATAAGAATTAGGAATTGGAGAATCATGGATATATGTGTGATAGGCGTCGGAAATGAATTAAGAGAAGATGACGGTGTTGGGCTTGCGGTGGTAGCAGCATTGCAAAATAGGGTATTACGAGGCAAAGCGGATTTTTATAACATAGGTTTGGATTTATTTACATTACCGGATTTAATAGGGCAATATCGTTTTGTTTTTATTGTTGACGCATTGCCGCCGGGTTTGGAACCGGGGAAAGTAATGGCAATTTCTTGGTATGAAAAGCATGTTGAGAGGGGAAAAATGTTTTCCCTTCATGATTTAGATCTATTATGGCAATTAAATGTGGTGTTAAATTTGAAACAGGAGTTCATGTCGAAAATTTGGCTAATTGGTATCGAGACCGCGTCGGCGAAATGGGGAAATAATTTATCACCGAAGATAAAAATCAAATTAAAGGTGATTATTGAAGAAATAACAAGAAAGATTACGACTACATTAGAAAACGCAATGATGATAAATAGCTATTGATTTCAAAGAAAATCCCGGGAATGCCCGGGTTTGTAATCTTATTAAGGTTATTAACCCGTTTTATATCGGTTTGATTGCATTCGTATCCTCAATTTTTCCACTTGTAATGTACATCCTTTAAGGTCTCAATAACCATTTTATCCAAGAGAAATCTGGGATTAGTCACGTTTATTCGGAGTGGGAAGAAATAAAAGGAATTATGGGAATAATGACAAATGTCATTTAAAAAGTATGACATATATCATTTAAAAATGATAAATGTCATACTTTTTTACTTTTTATAACAATAATCATTTCAATAATGACAATTGTCACATAAAACATGTGACAAATATCTGCTTAATAATGATATATATCATATTTACAATTAAAGTTCATAAGTATTATTATAAAAAAAAGATTAAATTTCTATTACCATTTTGATAATTTTAATAATGGAAATGTAAAATTTTACAACAGTCAGCTTTAAAATATAAAAATTTACAAATAATGTATAGAATTTATTTTTTTACAATTTTTTATTCAAACCAAACTCCATCGGCAAAAGGTTTTTATTTAAAGTGGAATAAATGGTATACTAATTGATTTTGGTTAAATCTCAGGATGCTTTTCGGGTAGTGTTCCGATAGCTGGAGAATATACGCTTTATAAAGTAAGGATGATAATATGAAGATGTTATTGTTAAGACCTTATTATGGAATAACTATTCATAGCGATATGCATGGAGATCTTGGGATAACTGACTATTGTCCTGCGGTTTTCCCAGATCTTTCGTTGGTTTATTCCGCGTCAATCGCTAAAAAAAGTAATTTAGTCGAGCTTGATGTTATTGATGCCAATGCAGAAAAACTATTCCCGTTAGAAGTGAACAAAAGGCTGAGCAATAATTATGATTTAATTATTATTAAATCTTCTGAACCTACAATAAAATATGATATTGAATATGCCAAAGATTTAAAAAAACTCTTTCCGAGAGCAAAACTAATTATGGCAGGGCATATTGTAAAAATATTGAAGAATTATTTGCAAAAAAAGATAAAAGAAGTTGACGAAATATTAGAAATACCTTTAGAGGATTATATTTACAAATTTTTGCACAAAGAAACTGATGATTTGCGAATTAATGACTTTCCATCACCTGATTATTCTTTATTTCCCTATGAAAAATATATTGATTATAGTGGAGTAATGCATGCTAGTATTCAAATGAGCAGAGGGTGCATTGGAGCATGTTCCTATTGTCCATATACTGCTTTTTTTGGCAGAAAACTCGATTATAGGACATCTGAAAATATTATTAAAGATATTAAGGGAGTTTTGAATTTAGGAATAAATTATATTCAATTTAGAGATCAATACTTTACCTATAATAAAAAGAATGTTGTTGCTTTATGCCAACAGATAATCGAACAAAACTTAAATTTCAATTGGTCTTGTGAAACTAAAATCGAATCTTTAAATTACGAACTTATTAATCTAATGGTAGAGGCAGGGCTGAAAAAGATCTGCTTTGGAATTGAATCAGCATCTAAACAAACACTTAAAGCATTTAAAAGGCCAATTACTAATATTGCTAAGGCGAAAAGAATTATCAATTATTTAAAAGGAAAGGGTGTTGAGACGGTTGCATTCTATATAATTGGTTTTCCTGACGATACATGGGAAAGTATACAGAGCACTTATGAATTATCAACTAACTTGGCAAGTACTTATGCAAAATTTAATATATATACTCCAACAGTGACTCAAGATGTTTGTATCGACGGTTTTGACATAGAGTCAACATCTGACGTACCCCTTCCTTTCTCTATTATGATAACAAAGAATCCATCAAAATATCTAACAATAGAAGAATTAGACTATCTATCAAATCAACTGGCTATTATGTATCATTCTTCCTTTAATAGTTTGGAAGAGGGCTATAAATATCATTATATTAATCAAAATAGCTTTATGAGAATTGTAAAGAAGTTGAGAAAAGTTGAAAATGATATCACAGGAGATATATATGAACAATAACAAATATCAGGTTAGATTAACAAGGGTAAATCTATGTATTACAAATAATTGTAACCTTCATTGCCGGATGTGTGATTATCCAATAAATAAAATTAATGAAAAGGAATTGTCATTTTCTCAAATAATAAGCTTCATCGACGATGCTCATACAATCGGACTAAAAAGGCTCGAACTTTCCGGTGGAGAGCCTATGATTCGAAAAGATATTTTTGAAATTATTAAGCATGCAACTGACTTAAGTATAAAAACCGATTTAATGTCAAATGGTACTCTCATGGAAGGGAAAGAAGTTGAATTATTGGTAGGTGCCGGACTGAATGAAGTAACAATTTCGTTAGAGGGATTTGAAGAACTAAACAATACCATGAGGGGCAATGGACACTTTCGGAAAGCAGTTTCAGCGATAACTGAATTTCGGAAATATGAGCACCAAATGGATGCTATTAGAGTTGGAATAACTGTTTCAAAGTATAATTTTGAACAACTATTGCAATTTGTAAAATTTCTTTATGAGGATATGGGAATCAAAGCTATTTCATTTAGTCCATTTCAAAGAGAGATGCTTCAACCCAAAAACTATGAACAACGTAAAGACATATTTGAAATAACGTCAAAAGAAATGCCGTTTTTAGTGGAAGAATTTAATAAGATTATCGAATACATAAAATTTAAAAATATTGATTACTTACCTGAGAGTTTTTTAATAAGAATACCAAATTATTTTGCGGGTGATCGTCTAATACCCGAATATGGATGTCATGAGCCTCTTGACTCATGTGCCGTAGATGCTTCTGGAAAAGTATATCCCTGTTGGGGCGAACCTGTATGCGTAGGAGATATAACCCAGACATCGATATTGGATATTGTACATAATAACGATTATCAATTTTTTTGTGACAAAGCAATAAATAAGCGGTGTAAAGGTTGTTTATCCGCATGTTATGCAGCTTCGTCATATAGTTAAACATAATTTTAAATATAGGGATAAAAATGCGCAAGAGAGTTTATTGATAGGTAGTCGTCCATGTCAATCTCCTAATCGACAAGCAACAATAGCATTTTATAGATAGAAAGGGATTATATATGTCACTTATTAAGGAATATAGAGTTAGAGAATATGGGATTGGAAGTTATATTGGCCAAGAGGAAGTAAATGAAATTGAAAAAGTGTTATTGACATCAGAAACCTTAGCATATGGGCCTCGAAGAAATAAATTCGAAAGTGAATTTGCAAAATATTGTGGAGTTAACTATGCAATTTCTACAACATCAGCTACTTCAGCCTTATACCTTACCTGCCAATTATTACGGTTAACGGCTGGAGATGAAATTATCGGAACACCCCAAACTTTCAGAGCCACGTATATTAGCGCTTTAAGTCGCGGCGTACAAATCAAGTTTGCGGATATCGATCCGGAAACTCTAAATATTGATCCTTCTAAAATCGAAAATTTAATCACACCGAAGACAAGAGCTATTTATGTTATGGATTACGGTGGAAATCCTGTTGAATTTGATAAGGTCATGAAAATTGCACGAACTTATAATATACCGGTTGTTGATGATGCCGCACATGCTCCCGGAGCTGTGTATGACGGTAAAAAAGTAGGATCTATTGCAGATATTACATGTTTCTCCTTTCATTCCTTAAAGAATATAAATACCCTAGGAGAAGGAGGAATGATAACCACTAATAATCCTGATTATATGAAAGAGGCAATAAGACTTAGAGAAATGGATGTAATTGGCGAGAAAAAGGAACGAGAAAGTTATAAAATAGGAAATTACAATTCTCTGCATCCCTCTGTTTATGACCATTCGGGAGAATCTTTCACCCATGATTTTATTAGAATTGATGAATGGGGTAATAATTTTCGGATGAGTGAGGTCCAGGCTGCAGTAGGCTCAGTTCAATTAAGAAAGCTGGATGAATTTAATGGAATTAGAAAGAAAATCGCGGAGCGTTATACGGAAGGTCTATCTGGAATTAAAGGTATCCGGGTTCCAAAGACTACATCTAAAGCAAAAAATGTATGGCATCTTTATCCGTGCTTTTTGGATACAAATGTTGTTAAATGCGATAAAAATGAGTTCATTTATTATTTAGAAAATAAAGGAATACAAATTATTCCGAGGTTTTTCCCGGTTCATCTTTCTGATTATATGCGCTATTTGGGGCACCAATATGGCGAATGTCCGGTATGTGAAAGGGTTTGGTTCGAAGAGCAAATAAACTTGCCAATTAATCCAAGAATATCATTTGAAGATGTTGATTTTGTGGTAGAGGTTATAAATAGCGCGGTAAAACATTTTAAAAGCTGAGATTAAGCTATAGGGCATGTTTCATATAAGCAAAAGGAAAATATCTCATGTTATTAGATATTAAACTGATTAAGACAACTTCGATGTTTTGTATTGAAAGCGCAGCAGCGTCAGTTTCAACCTGGTTAAACAGGAACTATGAAATGATGTTTTGTAGAATGTGGGGATTTGATTTTCTTAAGGAAGATCCCAACAACCCTGGAGTTATCGGAAATAGAATTACAGCCGGTTTTAATGATGCGGATATGTTTGAGCTATATAGGCATTATCATGGAATTAATATTAATGTTTGGCAAGTAAAACATATTGATGTTGTTGATAAGATAATTAGTGAGTTACAAAAAGAAATGCCTGTTGCCGTTTTGTTAAAGAAACAATATCTTCCGTGGTTCAATTGGGATCAGAACCCGATTAGCGGTTTTATTTTAATTATCGGGTATGAAAAAGATACTTTTCTTTATTTAGATATTCATAACAATATATTAGACATTAAACCAATTCCAATGGTAAATTTTTTAGAGAGTAAATTGGATACGAAAGATAGTGGTTATACATTGTTTTTTTTTTCAGTTGTAGGTAATGAAAAAAAACAAGTGACTTTAAAAGATTTTTTATCAAATTTTAAAAAGAGTATGGTGAATCGAGAAAAAGCATTTGATTCGATGCGAAATTTAGCTGAATGTATCAGAATAAAACTTGACCTTAATCTCGAAAAAGGCAGTATTAATAATCCCTATTATGTTCCTTTGTTGTTCAATATTATGGAAGTGTTGCGTGCTCGAAAACTACTTTCCTCAACCCTAAACTATATTGGAACAAAGACAAATAACGATTACTTAAATAATTTGGCGATGGAATTTTTGTGGATCGGCGGAGAATGGAATTCAATATGGAACCTGCTAAATAAATCATACTATATTCAAGAACTAGGCAGTGATAAATTGCAGAAATTACAATTAAAAATTGCAAATAAAATTAGTGAAATCGCTAATAATGAAGAATTACTGATTAATAAAGTCATAAATTGCAATTTTGACATAATAGGTAAGAAATTTTTTAGACGTATGGAAACCTTTCCAAATACTGTAATTTGTAATGATAAGATAGTTTTTATTGATGTGGCTGATCATTTGAACAATAAAGCATTTGCTTTTAATGAATCTAATGATGACGGGGCTGACTTTACCGGTCAAGGAGAATTCTTCTTAGGTTACGGTTTACCGGATAATAATATGTTTGTTATTGATGGAATGAAGTTTTTTCTTTCAAGTAACAATGGTTTTGATAATATATCGTGCCGGGATCAGCTAATAAAGATACCTGAAGGATATTATCAAAGAATAATGTTTTTAGGTTGCTCTGAATGGGGAGAGGGGTTTGGACAGGTTCGGATTTTCTATAGTGATGGACAAATTGAAAATATCCTTTTACACTTGCCTGATTGGTATAATAATGGCGTTATTGAGGTAACAAGGGCATGGAAAGGCCAAATCAGGGGTTTAAATCAATGCAAAGATGAACGTTCTTTATTTGCGGTAAGTTATGAATTAAGTCGGGAAGTTGAAATCGAAAGAATACAATTGCCGGAAATTGAAAATATTCATATATTCTCAATTTCACTAGAAAAAATCAGTTAATACCCTTCTTTTTCGGAGATTGAATGTTTAATAGTTTACAAAAAGGAATAGTAGATATTTATTATACAAAAACGCCAAACATTAGTTCTGAATCCCCAATATTACCCTTAAGTATTCTTAATGGGGAGGAAAGGCGAGTTTATAACAGTTATAAGGTAGAACATAAAAAAAGAGAATTTCTCGCTGGTCGTTACTTAATAAAGAGTATTTTGGCATATTATTTAAA
Organism: Bacillota bacterium; assembly: GCA_023435565.1. GTDB lineage: Bacteria > Bacillota > UBA4882 > UBA8346 > UBA8346 > JAAYHS01. The sequence continues at coordinate 5,466 of JAEYRN010000030.1, read as the reverse complement.
TATCAAACCGGAAGATGTTTGGTTCATCCAGAATAACTACGGTAAATTATATCTCCGAGAAAATATTGGAAGTAAAATGGAAAAACAAATATTATTTAATTTATCACATTCGAATGGTATGGTGGCTTGTGCTATTACCCTAGAGTATGAAGTTGGAGTGGATATTGAAAAAGTCGACGGTGATCTGATTGAGATAGCCAAACGGTTTTTTTCTCCGGAAGAAATTCAATATATATTCAATTTTCAGGACAATTTTAAAAATCATACGGCTTATAGATTATGGACATTGAAAGAAGCTTATATCAAAGCAAAAGGGATGGGACTTTCATTAGATCTAAAAAGTTTCAATATTTTAGAAAATAACGAAATGTATTTTAATACATTAGTTCCGTCGCCGGATTTTTACTTATCAGTCGCAGTAGAGAATAAAGGAGGACTGAATTTTAAAAGTAGAGCTAAAGAAATATATTTATAAAAATATTATTCATGCTCAATTTTAAAACAATATTATGATGAAAAAAATTAAATTATTTTGTTTGCCGTATGCCGGTGGTTCCGCAATGTTTTATACAAAATGGAATAAATATCTCAATCATTTAATTGAATTGCAACCGCTGGAGTTGACCGGAAGGGGTATCAGATATCGAGAACCTTTTTATAAAGATTTTAAAGAAGTAATCAATGATGTATTCCATCAGATTAAACATTTTATCAATTATTCACCTTATGCCATTTATGGACATAGTATGGGAAGTTTAATCGCTTATAATTTATGCCGCCGAATTGAAGAAGCAAATCTAGAGCCTCCAAAACATTTGTTTCTTTCGGGCCGAAGGGCGCCCGATTATAAGGATCCGGAGGATCAGACGATGTCCGAGTTAGCGGATAGTGAATTTTTAAATGAAATTTTTAAAAAAGGCGGGACATCTGTTGAATTTATTGATAATAAAGAATTTATAGACATTTTTTTACCGATCATCCGGGCTGATTATCAAATTATTAATTCATATCATCATTGTAGTATCCAACAAAAAGTGAATTGTGATTTAACGGTTTTTTACGGAAATAAAGATGATGTAACTTGGAGTGAAATGAGTGAATGGCGAAGATTTACAAATAAAGACTGTAAACTTTTAGAGTATGATGGAGGACATTTTTTTATTAATGATCATGGTGAATCGATTGTGGAAGTTATGAATAAAACCTTAATTGAAGTTTTTAAATAATGAAAAGATGTTTAAATTATCTTCCATATTTGGGGGAGTAAAATGAAAGAATTACGATTACGGCGGCTTTATCGGAAAAACCAAAAGTTAATAATTATACCGCTCGATCACGGAGTTACATATGGGCCGATAAGAGGGATTAATAATATCCGAGATACGGTTGAAACCATCATTACAACTAAAGCCAATGCAATTATTCTCCATAAAGGCAATATTATTAATTGTAAGGATATTTTAAAAAGAAATAGTGACTTAGGAGTAATCTTACATTTAAATGCCTCAAGTCATTTTAGTCCCAATAAAGAAAGAAAAGTATTGGTTACCTGTGTTGAAGAAGCCCTTCAATTAGGAGTAGATGCGGTCTCAATTCATATAAATATAGGCAACGATTATGATTATCAAATGCTTTGTGATTTTGGTGAGGTATCTAAAGAATGTCAAAAATGGGGAATGCCGTTACTAGCAATGGTTTATCCTCGTGGAAATGAGAATGATGAAAAAAATGTTGAATTTTATATGGCTGCAGCTAGAATTGCCATGGAGATTGGAGCCGATATGGTAAAAATCAATTATACCGGCGATCACGAATCTTTTCAACGGATTGTTAATGGAGTAAATATTCCTGTTTTAGTTGCAGGTGGTGATTACAATACCGATAGTTCCATGTTTATTAATAATGTCAAGGATGCCATAGATGCCGGCGCTGCTGGTGTAGCTATCGGCCGTAACATATTTCAACGAAACAATATTACCGATTATATTGCAACTATTGATGAAGCAATTAATAAAAACTCGGAAGAAATGAAAAAATCAAAAAGTTTTAGTGTTGGCTAAATCAAGCTTTTGGGAATCCTTGAAAGGTTTATCATTAAGGTAGATAAAACAGATAACATTGGAGATAATACCATGAAATATAACCAAGAAAAAAAAGTTTGGTTTGAAATCACCAAAGATACAACTCCAAATATAATCGATAAAGTATGTCAATTGAATTATCATATTCTTTTGATTAATATCAATGATATTAAAATTTTAACCGATTTGAAATTACCGCAACGAATAAAATTGGCGGTGATAATTGCTTCATTAAATGATATTAAATTACTTCAAGAAAACAATTATCTTTTTTCTAAAACAGATTATTTAATTACTGAAAATATCGAACTATTAAAACAATTTAAAAAGGATTCATCACCAAAAGTTGGATTAATGATTCGGATTGACGATAAACCAACCCTTGAAAAAGCAGTGCAATTAGTAATGGATAACGAGTTAATAATTATCGAATTTAAGGACCCCACCAATATCCCTTTAGAACTAATTCTCGCTACTTCTCAAAGATCATCCTGCAGGATATATAAAAAAGTTAAAGAGGCCAGGGATGGTGAGGTAAGCTTAATGACAATGGAAGCCGGGGCTGATGGTTTGGTATTAACAACGCGTAATATTAAGGAAATCATATCTTTAGACAAGATTATACAACGGTTCAATCAAATTCAGCTTGGATTAAAGGAAGCAATAGTAAAAAACATTACACCGGCAGGTATGGGAACGAGGGTATGTATTGATACTACTTCCGAATTAACCCAAGATGAAGGAATTATTCTTGGTTCAACATCAAGCGGTGGTTTATTGACTTGTTCTGAAACCCATTTTTTACCATATATGAATTTGCGTGTTTTTCGTGTCAATGCTGGAGGAATTCATCTGTATGTATGGGGACCGGATGATAGGGTAGTATATCTTTCGGATTTGCGGGCTGGGGATAAAGTACTGGCGGTTAATTCAAAAGGTAAAGCAAGAGTAGTAACCGTCGGCAGACTTAAGATCGAATCAAGGCCATTATTATTAATTGAGTGTGAAATAGAGGGTGTCAGTATAAATACATTTATTCAAGATGATTGGCATGTACGGATGTTTGGTTCGAAAGGCGAAATACGGCCCTCAAGTGAAGTTAAGATAAATGATAAGCTGTTGGGGTTTTTGGACCAACCTGGACGGCACGTGGGATTGAGAATTGATGAGACAATTAAAGAGGTTTAACTATTATAATTACTTTTGAAACCGTAATAATCTCCTAGTATTACAGAAAAAGGTGACTATACATAATGATTGGACTTGGTAAAAGAATCAGCAGTCAATCGGTAATTTCAGCGGCGGCCTATGAACCGTTATCAAAAACAGCGATGGAGTATTCTATCGGCACATATTTTGAGACTCTAGTATTCAAACATAGTGGTCGAGTAGCGGTTAAAACAGAGAAGGAAACCTGGACTTATCAGGAATTAAATACTAAGGCTAATCGAATTGCTTGGACTCTGATTAACCAAGCAGCCACCGGTCAAACCGTAGCTTTGTTATTTGAGCACGACGCGGAAATGATTGCGGCTATATTAGGGGTTTTAAAAGCCGGGAGTATTTATGTGCCTCTTGACCCGGATTATCCGTCGGAACGACTCAAATATATGCTTGATGATTCGCAAGCCATATGGATTATTACAAATAATACCAATATGCCGCTGTTTGAAACTCTAAAGAACCCGGACAATGAAATACATATTATTAATGTGGACAATCTGGAAGCGCCGGAAAACAACCCCGTCGTTGAAATCAAACCGGAAGCATTGGCATACATCATATATACTTCAGGTAGCACCGGCAATCCGAAGGGAGTTACTCAGACCCACCGGAATATTTTAAAGTTCGCCGGGGAATTCATCAATCTGCTACATTTGAACCAACAGGATCGTTTAGCGTTGTTTACCTCATATAGTCATACGGTAGCGGTTATCGACATCTTTAGTACTTTATTCAGTGGGGCGGCAATCTATCCATATGATGTAAAGTATTCGGGCGATATGGTAAAAATGGTCCGATGGTTAAATGAAGAGCGAATCACCATTTATCATTCGGTACCCACAATTTACCGGTATTGTATGGATGTTTTATCTAAAAATGAGCGTTTACCGGAAATACGGATGGTGGTTCTTGGTGGAGAAGCAGTCCAACAACTCGATGTGGAACGGTATAGGGAACATTTTCGGGATGATTGTATCCTGGTCAACTTGTTTGGCGCTTCGGAAATTTTGATCGCCACTGCTTACTTATTGAGTCGGGAAACCGAAATTAGCAGATCCTTGATCCCTATTGGATATTCGGTGCCGGGAGTGGAAATATATTTATTAAATGAAGATAAACAAGAAACCGGGATTTATAGCAGCGGTGAACTAGTATATCGGAGCGATTATATTTCTCCGGGATACTGGAGGCTAGAGGATAAAACACGGGAAGTATTTACGAATGATCCCGTTAAGGGAAAAGGGACTGTTTATCGAAGCGGTGACTGGGGCCGGTTATTACCGGACGGGACTTTGGAATTTATTGGTCGCAAAGACCAGCAGGTAAAGATTCGGGGTTTTCGGATTGAGTTAAGTGAGATCGAGAACGGATTGGCAAGTTTGGATGGGATCAAGCAAAGCGCAATTGTCACCAAAAGAAATATCGACGGAGAAAGCATACTAATAGGGTACTATGTGCCTTTGAAGGACAGGGCAATTTCAGCGGAAGAGATTAAGAAACAGTTGCGCGTGAGGTTTCCGGATTACATGATACCGACGCATTTAATAGTTCTTGAAGAATTGCCCTTAACACCGAACGGTAAAATTGACCGATTGGCGCTACCGGAGCTGGATGAAGATTTGATAGTATATGCCGATTATGAGGCGCCCCGGAATGAAACGGAAACGAAACTGGCGAATATATGGCGGGATGTATTGCGAACCGGTAGCATTGGCATCCGCGATAACTTTTTTAATCGCGGCGGACATTCTTTAAAAGCGGCAAATCTGGTTTCGCAAATCCATAAGGAATTTAACGTTGAAATCTCTTTACGTAAGATATTTCAATCACCTACCATTCAAGAGCTGGCTAAGTATATTTCGGAGACGGATCGTAAAAACTTTTTCGCCATTGAATTAGGGCTTGAACGGGAATATTACCCGGTGTCTGCCGCCCAAAGAAGGATGTATATTCTAAACCAATTGGAAGGCAAAGAAAGTACTGCCTATAATACTCCAATAGTCGTGACCATCGAAGGGCAACTGGACCGGGAATGGTTTGAACAAGCCATAAACAGCATAATCAACCGGCATGAGATCTTGAGGACAAGCTTTGAACTGATCGCAGGCGAACCCGTCCAAAAGGTCCATCCCGAGGTGAAGCTGGAAATCGAATATCTGGA
>JAEYRN010000075.1 GCA_023435565.1 Bacillota bacterium | reverse complement strand
AATCCTTAATGCATTATTCAGTTCTAAATGTGCTTGGCGTTAATTGTATATGGAAAATTATTCTAGTGACATTTTCACTGAATAATTTTCCTACTTTTACATGACATTTTCACAGAATATTGACACCGGTTTTAACATTACCGTTTCCAAAAGATCACATTTTTTAACCTGCCATTCATCTCTTTTTTTCATTGGTGCCTTATAATATAGTTAAAGGAGGTGAACACAATGAATAACGGTTTAGAACTTTTCGCAATCCACTTCTTAAACAACTTAGAAAATCAAGAGAACAAAAAACGCCGTGAAGTTAAAAGATAAACTTCACGGTTTTTTGTTTAAACAATCATTTTTCCCAGCATATTCTTCCCTCAAAATTAAGCTCCATTCTTTAATAAACTTACCGAATAGTATAGCTCCCTTTAGTCAAGACTGTTCTTATGACAACTTCAACCCGTAACACAATTCTAGATACGGCGCTCAACCTTTTTTCAGCCAGTGGCTATGAATCGGTGGGAGTTCAAGAAATTGCCCTCACGGCAAAAGTCACCAAACCAACTCTCTATCATTACTTCGGTTGCAAGAAAGGTATCCTGGAAGCAATCATAAAGGAATACGGAAATCAGCTACTGGAAAGCGTCCGTGAGACAATGGTTTATTCCGGGGACCTCTCGGTTACATTGAACAAACTAACCTTAGCCTATTTTAATTTTGCTGATAATAACCCCGTCTTTTACCGGTTACAACTCGCCGTCTATTTTGCCCCTTCGGAGAGCGAAACCAACCGCCTGATTCGTCCTCTAAACGAACTACAACACCAATTATTAGAAAATCTTTTCCGGCAAGCCGCAGTTCATCACGGTAACATGCAAGGCCGACACCTGGCATATGCCGCCACTTTCTTGGGAACTATCAATACCTATATCGGTTTTGCTTTAAACGGTTATCTTGATTTAGACGAAAGAATCGCCGCTCAAGCTGTTCATCAATTCATGTTCGGAATATTTGCCTAAAATTTCTATACCGATCGGTATAGTGAATCATATTTTCGACATACTATTTATTAATGGCGAGTTTCATAATCTATAGATTTGCTAATAAAAAATGCAATTTTGAAACCGCCTATAAAAAATAGGAGTGATCATATGAAAGATTTAAATGGAAAAGTGGCAGTGGTTACCGGAGCGGGATCGGGAATTGGAAGAGCTTTGGCCATACAATTAGCCTCAGCTGGAGCAAAACTAGCGCTTTGTGACATTAATTTGAAAGGTCTGAATGAAACAAAACAATTGTTAAAAGTTCAAAATGATAAAGGAAAAATTAACCTTTATCAACTCGATGTATCACAAAAAGAGGAAATTGACGTTTTTACCGCGCAAGTAATCTCAGATTTCGGAACAGTTGATCTGGTTATTAATAACGCTGGAGTCTCATCTTCCGGAAGAGTACATGAATTAACCTATGATACCCTGGAATGGACCATTAATATTAATCTCTGGGGCGTTATTTATATTACCAAAACTTTTTTACCTTATCTGCTTCAAAGGCCCGAAGCTACTATCGTTAATATCTCCAGCGTTTATGGATTGATGGGCATTCCGGGCCAGGCAGCTTATTGCGCAAGTAAATTCGGAGTACGCGGTTTTACCGAAGCGTTACGCCAGGAATATTATAATAGCAACATTTCTGTTATTGTGGTTTTCCCCGGTGGAGTTAAAACCAATATCGCCCGGAATTCCAAAGCCGATTATAAAATCAGCCCCGAAAAATTCGAACGGGGTGTCCGTAAAATGGAAGCTGCCTTTAAAACTACTCCTGAGGAAGCGGCCCGAACAATTATCAAAGGAATTCAAACCAAGGCTCCCCGGATTTTAATCGGTAAAGACGCTAAGAAGATTGATTTTTTAACTAGGTTCAACCCGGATACATATGATAAAACGATTGCAAAATACCAATCTTCAACGTAACCAAAAGTACGAAATGACACAATAACATTCAACAGACTTAATCAATCAAGCCCAAAACTTAGAGACTCTATTTGAACAGCTTAAGATCAGGTCAGATAATACCCCACCGACCCGTGAAGCTGTCCAAAATATAAAAAAGGGCGTAACCAATACGCCCTTTAAACTTACTCCCTAATTTAAACGTTAATCTGAAACATCTTTATTTATGAATGGCCTCACATCCGTAACTATCATTCTCGCCCGTCCGGCTGCTTCCAGTCCGGCCTCCCCATCTTCAAAAACCTGGCAAGTTTCCGGCGGGACATTCATTAACTGAGCGCATTTTAGAAATGTTTCCGGATGTGGTTTGGAATTAATAACATCATCTGCGGAAACTAGCTTGTCGAAATAATGATCAATGCCAGTCACCTTGAGATTAACCAAAGCAACATCACGGTATTCGCCGGTCCCAAGCGCCATTGGTATTTTACCATGATTCTCCTCGACAATTTTTATAACCGGCTCAATAACACGGATTGCCCGGTTTAGCCGTAAATAAGCTTCGTTTTTAGCTTTGACAATCTCATCGGGATCCAGGGCCTTTCCTTGATTTTCATTGATATAAATAATAATATCACCGGTCGGCATCCCGGCCAATTTGTAAAATAGCGACTCTGGGTACTCAAAATCAAATTTGCCGGCCACTTCCTGCCAAGCCCGGAAATGAATAGGCATGGTATCAATTAATGTTCCATCAATATCAAAGATTAAACCCCGCGCCCTTGGATCCACTTTCAAGTTCATCGTTACCGCTCCGTTAGTTAATTAATCCGCTGTATACTTCTTCATTTTACCCACTCTACCTTTTAATTAACGGAAATTTAATTTTTAAACACCAACCCTTTATCCTTTTCATAATCCACTTTAACTCTCTGCCCATCCCGTACTTCACCTTGGAGCAACAACCGTCCCAAAGGCGTCTCTACTTCCTTCTGAATCGCCCGTTTCAAAGGTCTGGCCCCGTAAGCCGGTTCATATCCGGCTCTCACCAAATGACTCTTTGCTGTGTCAGTCAATTCCAAACTGATATGGCGATCTTCCAATCTCTTCCGTACTCGATCGAGATGGATTTCGACAATCTCCTTCAAATGCTCTTCGTCCAGGGCATGGAAGACGATAATTTCGTCAATCCGGTTCAAGAACTCCGGTCTAAAACTCCGGCGCATCTCCTCCAGAACCGCTTTTTTCATGGAATCGTAACCTGCTCCGTTAAAAGCTCCTTTATACTCAAGTATTTTTTGACTCCCCACATTGGAAGTCATAATTACCACTGTATTTTTAAAATCAACCGTCCGCCCCTGACCGTCAGTAAGCCTGCCGTCATCCAGTATCTGAAGCATCAAATTGAAGACATCGTAATGGGCCTTTTCAATTTCATCAAAAAGAATAACCGCATAAGGTCTGCGCCGGACCGCCTCGGTTAGTTGGCCCCCCTCCTCATAACCAACATAACCGGGGGGTGCTCCGATTAACCTGGCTACCGTATGTTTTTCCTGATACTCTGACATGTCGATCCTGATCATCGTGTTCTCATCATCAAAGAGAAATTCAGCCAAAGCCCTAGCCAGTTCGGTTTTCCCAACGCCGGTAGGGCCTAGGAAAATAAAGGAACCAATCGGACGGTTCGGGTCCTTAAGCCCCGAACGGGCCCGGATTACCGCCTCAGCAACTGCAGTTACCGCTTCATCCTGACCGATCACCCGCTGATGCAGTTCTGCTTCGAGATGAAGCAATTTTTGGACCTCGCCTTCCATCAACTTGGTCACAGGAATCCCAGTCCAGCGGCTAACCACATCTGCGATATCCTGTTCATCCACTTCTTCCTTGATTAATCTCGAAACTCCCTGATCATTTGATAAAGACTTTTCTTCCTCTTTTAACTTCTTTTCCAAACCGGTTAATTTACCATATTTCAATTCAGCGGCCCGGTTTAGATCATATTGCAATTCAGCCCGTTCGATCTCGGCTTTGGTCGCTTCAATCTCCTCTCTAATCCGGCGTAAGGTTAGGACCGCTTCCTTCTCCGAGTTCCAGCGGGCTTTAATCTCGTCCGATTCAAGCTTCAGATCGGCCAGTTCTTTCTCTAACCGGTTAAGCCGTTCCCGCGAAGCTTCATCAGTCTCTTTTCTTAGGGCCTCCCGTTCAATCTCCAACTGCATTACACGGCGAAGCATTTCATCCAATTCGGAAGGCATTGAGTCGATTTCCGTCCTCAGTTTAGCTGCCGCTTCATCTACCAGGTCAATAGCTTTATCGGGGAGAAAGCGGTCGGAAATATAACGGTGTGATAAAACTGCCGCCGAAACCAAAGCCCCGTCCCGAATCCGGACCCCGTGATGCACTTCGTAGCGTTCTTTTAAACCGCGCAAGATGGATATGGTATCTTCCACGGTCGGCTGATCGACCAATACCGTTTGAAAACGTCGCTCCAAAGCCGCATCCTTTTCAATATGTTTCCGGTATTCATCAAGAGTAGTAGCTCCAATGCAGTGCAATTCCCCCCTTGCCAGCATCGGTTTGAGAAGATTGCCGGCATCCATGGCCCCATCAGTCCTACCCGCGCCAACCACGGTATGGAGTTCATCAATGAAAAGTACAACCTGACCGTCCGAATCCTGAACTTCTTTTAATACCGCCTTCAGCCGTTCCTCGAATTCTCCCCGGTACTTGGCTCCGGCGATTAACGCTCCCATATCCAGTGAGACTACTCGTTTATTTTTTAACCCGTCCGGAACATCCCCCCGGATGATCCGTTGGGCCAATCCTTCTACAATAGCTGTTTTACCGACCCCAGGCTCCCCAATCAATACCGGATTATTTTTCGTCCGACGGGATAATACTTGAATCACCCGGCGAATCTCTTCATCCCTGCCGATTACCGGATCAAGTTTACTTTGGACGGCAAGCTTGGTTAAATCCCGTCCATATTTTTCCAATACCTCATAAGTCGCCTCCGGATTAGGTGAAGTCACCCTTTGACTCCCCCGGATTTCTTTCAAAATCTTGTCGATTTTTTCTTTGGTAATGTTATGTTCTTTTAAAATTCGCCCGGCTACTCCACTATCCTCCGTCATCGCCAATAGTAGGTGCTCGACGGAGAGATATTCGTCTTTGAGCTTTTTGGCCTCATCTTCAGCCAAAGCCAGTAGCCGGTTAAGACGTCCGGTAACATAAAATTGGTCCGGGCCACCCGTAGAACCGGATACCCGGGGTAATCGTCCGATTTCTTCCTTGACCCGGCGGGTTAATTCTTCTAATTCAATGCCTGCCTTGGCTAATATCGAACCCGTCAAACCGCCGTCCTGTTCCAATAAAGCGTAAAGTAAATGTTCCACATCTATTTGTTGATTATTCTCACGCATTGCTAAATTTTGGGCGTTCATTAATGCTTGCTGAGTTTTTTCGGTCATCCGATTGAGATCCATATATGTCCACTCCTTTCAATTAAGAAAACAGGTTGCATTAAATTTGAAAATTTTGTGCTCGTGCTCGTGCTCGTGCTCGTAATCGTAATCGATAAGCTGTAAATTAAAAACCGATTACGAGTACGAGCACCGCTTCGCTGAGCACGGGTAAGATTCAAAAACTCATTCTCCTAGAAACTACCTTTTTTATTAGCACTCTACCTAGGTGAGTGCTAAATATACCTTAAAATTATTACCGCAAGTCACAATTCAACTTCGGTAAATCAAGCAACACTATCTATAAACGAAAATGGCAGTAATTTGTTCCATAATTTATTAAACCTGAAATCTTTATAGTTTAATATTAACATGGTTAACTTATTTTTGTCAATTTTTCTCTAAACAATATGTCAAAATCAGTAATCCCAACAAAGACCTTCTCCGCCTAAGTCTCATATAATAATGACTAAAGAACAAAAAACAGAAACTATAATCTTTCACAAGGTGGAGAAGTTGATGAGAAAAACGAGGGCCCAAAAACAGAAAACTCCAAAACCGATTATTGATAATTCCCCAACCTATGCCAGAGGTATGGTCTGGCCATTTCTGGAAACTCCGGTAAACTTCGCTGTAGCTGAAATTAAGGGTGGACCTTTGGACCCGGAACTTAATGGATATGTTTACTTTTGGGATGTTCCAGGAGGAACCCGGGTATCAGCGGCTGTCTCAGGACTCCCGACTTATCGCCCAGCCCGTGATAATCAAGATCCAATAGGCCCCCATGGGTTTCATATACACGAATTCGGCGATTGCACTATCGGCAACCCGCTTGATCCCTTTCAGGCAGCCGGCGGTCATTGGAATCCCGACAATCAACCCCACGGCAATCATGCCGGAGACTTTCCGGTATTATTTTCAAACAACGGGCGGGCCGAAATGAGTTTTTTTACTGATCGATTCAAAGTTATGGATATTATCGGTAAGTCAATCATTATTCATCAAAATCCGGATGATTACAGAACTCAACCGGCGGGCGACGCTGGAAAACGGCTTGGATGCGGGGTTGTTAACCTATACACAAGATAAAAAAAGAGCAAAAGCTCTTTTTTTAAATTCATATACTTATCCTGACTCACCTTATCTTTATCAGGTGTATTCAACTTTCAAACTCCTTAACTCTTGGCATTTAAAATCTTCATTTATTGTAATTCCTCCATCGTATGGGAATTACCATTTTTATTTTGTTGGACTGCGTCTAGAACCATACAATCGGTAAGCAGATCATGAATCGCCTGTTTTTTGTCGTTAAATGCCAAAATTATAAAACCCGCTCCAAGAGTCAATATTGAGAGAAAATGCGCAAAATACCGTTTGGTGGACTGGAGCAAATTAATCGGCTGTCCTTCTAAATCGGTAACTTCTAGCTTTAGGGCAAACTTTCCGATGGTTCCCTGCAGAGTCGAGCTTTCCAACAAAGCATAATAAGCCCAACCGACAATAATAATTAAAATGACCCCAATACCCTTGGCAAAAATAATTAAGAGAACGAATGGGATAATCAAAATAATAAGGTCAATCATCATAGCAGCCATTCTTAATGAAAAATCGGCCTGTTTGAACTGAAAAAACCGGAGCAGTGTCCGTTCACGGTAGTTGCCGAAATTTTCCTTCACCGGCACAGTTGCAGTTTCTTTCTTATTGCAATAAGGGCACATCTTAAAATCAGCCTGAAAGCTTTTACCGCATTTTGCACAGTACATATCAAAACCTCCCGCATTATGCGACTTATCATCGTCCAATTCACGCTTAATAAGCCACATAATAATTATATTTTCTATATATTTCCTCTTTCCCCTGCCTAAGACCAAAAAAAATTGAAAGTTGCATAATCCCGGTAAAAGAGCAATAATATAAGTATGTTTCTCCCAACTACTCGTGAAGAATTGAACCGTCTTGGCTGGGACAAGCTCGATGTGATCTTGGTCTCCGGCGATACTTATATCGACAGCCCCTATATCGGCGCCGCGGTTATTGGAAAAGTCTTACTTAACGCCGGTTATCGGGTTGGAATCATCGCTCAGCCCGATACCGAAACGGATCGGGATATTACCCGTCTCGGCGAACCCTGTTTATTTTGGGGAGTGACTTCCGGTAGCGTTGATTCATTGGTAGCTAATTATACCGCCTCCAAAAAAAGACGCCGTCAAGATGATTTTACTCCCGGAGGCATTAATGACCGCCGGCCGGACCGGGCCTTAATCGTTTATACCAATCTAATCCGGCGTTATTATAAAAATACCAAACCCATCGTTCTAGGTGGGATCGAGGCCAGTCTACGAAGAATTGCCCATTACGACTATTGGGATGACTCAATTCGCCGTTCGATCCTCTTTGACGCGAAGGCTGATTTAATAGTTTATGGAATGGGTGAACCCACTGTTTTAAAACTGGCGCAGAAACTAGCCGATGGCGCCCCGGTTCAATCAATAAGGGGAATTTGCCATATTGCCGCCGAACCCCCTCCGGACTATCTTCCGCTTCCATCCTATAATGAGGTTAAAACCGATCCGGAAAAAATGGTTGAAATGTTTCACCTTTTCTATCGTAACAGTGACCCCTCGACAGCCAGAGGCCTGACCCAACTTTACGACGGCCGATATTTAGTTCAAAATCCGCCGTCCTCTTATCTATCCGAAGATGAACTTTCCGCGGTTCATGATCTTGATTACCAACGGGACGTCCATCCCTTTTATAAAAAAAATGGGGAAGTCCGGGCTTTGGATACGATAAGATTTTCAATTAATACTCATCGTGGTTGCTATGGGGAATGTAATTTTTGCTCAATTGCGGTCCACCAAGGCCGTTCCATTCGCAGCCGGAGCGAAGAGTCAATTTTGGCCGAAGCCCGCGCCATCAGTCAACTTCCCGACTTTAAAGGCTATATCCTTGATCTGGGCGGACCAACCGCAAATATGTACGGTATCGAATGTCAAAATAAGCTAACCAAAGGAAGCTGCACCGGAAAACGCTGCCTTCATCCAAATGTTTGTAAGAATTTGGTGGTAAGCCATAGAAGACAGATTGAGCTCTTGAAACGCATCCGAAAGATTCCTGGGATTAAAAAGGTCTTTGTAGCTTCGGGAATCCGCTATGATTTAATTCTCGAGGACCGTCAATTTGGAATCCCTTATCTGGAGGAAATTATCCGGCATCATGTCTCCGGGCAAATGAAGATCGCTCCGGAGCATACCGAAGAGAAAGTATTGAAGTTGATGGGAAAACCCGGTAGGAATCAACTTCGGGATTTTATCGCTTTGTTTGATAAATTAAATCGTAAAGCCGGTAAAAAACAATTCCTAACCTATTATTTGATTGCGGCTCACCCTGGATGCGACCGGGATGACATGACTAATCTTAAAAAATTCGCAGCCAAGGAGTTAAAACTCCGTCCCGAACAAGTGCAAATCTTTACCCCACTACCCTCTACTTATTCGGCATTAATGTACTATACCGGCTCTAACCCTTTTACTGGGGAACAATTATTTGTCGAGAAAGATCTCCGCCGCAAAGAGGAACAAAAAAATTTAGTAGTTACTGAAAATAAAACTGCCCGAAACCACCAACGGTCACGGCAGGAACAAAAGAAACCCAATAAAAGAAAGCATCCAAGGTAGGTAAATCAATGTCGATTAAGATCCGTTTACTAATAGTTGACGACCACCCCTTATTCCGTCAAGGAGTCCGTTTTTATCTGGAATCACTTCCCGATCTGGAATTAACCGGTGAAGCTGAAAACGGAAATGCTGCTTTATCTTTTCTAACAAAACATACTACCGATGTAATCTTAATGGATTTACAAATGCCGGGTATGGATGGAGTGGAAACAACCGGTCTGGTTAAAGAAAAATGGCCGGAGACTAAAGTTCTGATTTTAACCAGTTTTAACAGCTGGGACAAGGTTTATACCGCTTTAAAATCGGGCGCCTCCGGATATATTTTGAAAGACGCTCCTCCGGAAGAGTTGGTGGCGGCTATTAAAGCGGTGGCAAACGGCGGCACTTATCTTGGAGCTAAAGTGGCCAATGAGCTATTAAATAGGGTAGGGTCCGAAAAAGAAGCGGTTATAGAAAAATTACCGGAACCCTTAACCGATCGCGAGCTGGAAGTTTTGAAACAGATTGGGCGAGGTTTAGGCAATCGCGACATTGCAACCCAGTTATTTTTAAGCGAAAAGACCGTTAAAACCCATGTAGCCAATATTCTACAAAAATTGCAGGTAACCAGCAGAACTCAAGCGGCCTTATATGCAATCCACCATAACTTGATTTGACCGTTTCCCAATTTATTGGAGGAACCTAATTTGAAAAGAGAAACCAATCAGCGTTCGGCACTACCTAAAAACCTTTCGGAACAAGACAATATCCAAAAAATCCTTGGTTTAACCGCTGGTATTGGAGGAGCCTTCGGATTTTTAGTAACAGTTTTTATTTTTTCAATGCGTGGTTTCCAAAAACCGGATTTTTTATATATTTTGGCAATCACCCCATTTTGTACGTTAATTGCTGCTTTTGCCGGATTATTCAATGTCTTTTTAAATCATTTCCTGATCAAACTTGGGTTTGCAAATTCGAAAAAAACGCAGTTCGTCGTAGTTGCGCTGACAATTTTATTAGCCATGACTTTGGGTTTATTAATAGCCGCTAACTTTGGATTGTTCAACACCAAAGAACAATTGCCATTCATTATGGCGACTTCAGCAATGGGGTTTATATTTGGGATGATTGTCACCATAGTTGACGAACGCCTGTGGAATATGCGTCATAAAATATTAACTTTGGAATTGGAGAACAAATACCTAACGGAATTGGCGAAGAAGGACCATCTGTTACAAGAAACAGCCAAAAACCTGATTATTGCCGCTGAACGAAACCGGATGGCAAGGGAACTGCATGATTCGGTTTCCCAGGGTATTCATGGGATTATCTATACTGCCCATTCATTAAAACAACATCTTCAACCCGAAGACCAAAAAAACGGAAAAATCCTGGAGCATCTTATCACCACCGCTGATGCCACCCTCAATGAATTGCGGACAATGATTATTGAGTTAAAACCTTCATTATTGGAAGAACGGGGATTGGCCGAAGCTATTAAACTTCATTGCCAATTAGTCGCCGAGCGTCTAAAGATTAAATGCACCTTCAACCCGGATCAGATCAATGGAGCCACTCCCCAACAGGAAATAGCCGTCTACCGGATTGTTCAGGAAGCTTTGGCCAATATTCAACAACATGCCGGAGCAAATGAGGTAACAATCGACTTATTTCAAGAAGGCGATTATCTTAAATTAATCATTACAGATAACGGCGGAGGATTTGATATGAAAAGAATCAAACATGGAAACGGCCTGCATAATATTGAGTCCCGTTGCCTTGAAAATGCCGGAAATCTAAAGATAGAGTCAATACCAAGCCGGGGAACAAAGATTGAAGCAATTTTTCAGATTAAATAATAACTTTACTGCAAAGCTTTTTATACACAACGGTTAAATCACTAAAATATTAAAGGAAAATTCCGGTTGACAGCCAATAAATTCTATTAATATGAATTTGATTGTGTAATAGCATTTAAAGATAAACCCGTATCCGTTTGTCGATGAGGTTAATTGATGAAAATTAATCTAGTCTGTAATACTAACACTAAAAAAGTTCTTACCGAACTCCTCCACGCCCGTGAAATTACGGTTGTCCAGGACACACCGGTTTGTTTGGTTGAAAGAGGAGCCCCAATCTCAGATCGAGGTATCTCCATCGTCTTTGATCCGCTTAACTTAGATGAGTTAATAGACTTTCTTGATAATTTCGGGAACCGAACGCCATTAGCCAAAGACGGAGATGTTCTGGTCGGAAAGAAAAAAGACGGTTACGAACTGCTAAAAACCGATGAGGTAATTTTTTTTGAAGCAGACGGTAATTACACATACTGTCAAACTGGAAACAGCCGTTTTGAGATTAAAAAAAGACTGTATGAACTGGAAGAAAGCCTTGCCTCCCGGGGATTTATCCGGATTAGCAAGTCGGCACTGGTTAATATTCTAAAAATTAAAGAAATCATCCCTTGGTTTGGGGGAAGGTTACTGTTAAAGTTCAAGGAAATTAGCGCTGAAGTTGAAGTCTCCCGTAATAATGTACAGTTATTTAAAAAATATTTGGATATGTGAGGGAAGTTAAGTGGTTATTGAAAAAGCTGACTGGAAAGAGATACTTATATACGGATTAATCGGCGGAGCCTTCGGCACACTGGAAGTTTTACCCTTTGTTTTAATCAATAAACTGAATGCCGTTGAATATTTCGTAAAAAGTTTTTTAATCGGAATGACCATTGGAACTCTCTGTCCTTTTGTTTTCGCAGTTATTTATTATAATATCCGCAAATATACCTTTTGGGCTTTTTTCGCGTGTTTTATTTTTATTGGTTTAGGTACAATTTTCGGATCATTACTGATGGGTTTAGAAGAATTATTTCAATTTATTATGGTTGTGTTAATCGCCGAACTCTTTGGTATGTCAATAACTGCAATCAGTTATCGGAAAGCTTGCAATTTAAATGCTAAACTCCTAAAAGCTCAGGAAAAGTTTGAAAGGAAGGTCGATCATCAATCAATTGATTAAAAAGAATTTAATCATTAAGAAGCTTAAGACCGGACTAAACTACCGGTCTTTTACTTTGCCTAAAAATCCTCTTAAAAGTCCTATCTAAAACCTTTGCATCTTGCCATCCAATTCTAACTTCTTACCATTAAAAACAAATCTCTCGACATTTTTTTTATCTCATTTACGATTACTTCTGTTATTTTTGTATTATAAACCAACTGTATGTATTAAAGGAGTGTATTCTTGATGGAACCATATAAGAGGTCTAATATTGTAACACCATTCAAGCCCAACTTGGAAACTATCAACCCCACCAAACGGCTGTTATTCATCGATAATATCCGTTGGTTGATGATCGTATTTGTAGTTCTGATTCACCTTAACTGCACCTACGGAAATATCGGCCTATGGTATTACCATGAAGCCAGCCCCGGCGATTTCTTTTCCATCTCGTTTTTCAATCTGATCGGCTCCCATACCCAAGCTTATTTCATGGGTTTCCTTTTTTTAATCGCCGGCTTCTTCGTACCCGATTCTTTTGATAAAAAAGGAGGCGGCTGGTTTATCCGGGACCGGCTATTCCGGTTGGGGATTCCAACCCTAGTGTACATGGCGTTGCTACAGCCAATCACCTTTCTGATTATGGACGCCTTCAACCACCGCCTGCCAAAAGATCCGTTCTCCTGGTATCTGAAATATCTCTTTTCCTCGAATTTCATCAGCGGTTCCGGTCCGCTCTGGTTTGCCCTGGCTCTATTGATCTTTTCAATGATTTATGCCTTAATACGCTTGATTTCCCCCCAAAAGAAAACCAGACCGGATGAAGAGAAGCCCGCTGTAATAACCCATTCGAGGATACTAGCCTTGATCGCGTTGATTTCTCTTTTCGCCTTCGGTATCAGACTGGTCCAACCGATTGGAACGGCCTTTTATAATATGCAATTATGTAATTTCTCCCAATATATTATCCTTTTTAGTTTGGGAATCATCGCTTATCGCCGGAATTTGCTGGCTAATCTATCATATGAGTTTGGCAGGTTTTGGTTTACATTGGCGCTAAGTCTTGGAATTCCATTCTGGAGCTTAATTTCGCTTTTAGGAGGAGCCTTAACCGATTGGTCGCCCTTTGCGGGCGGCTTCCATTGGCAGGCCGCCGCCTACGCCGTTTGGGAATCCTTCTTTTGTGTCGGGATTTGCCTGGGTTTACTGGTGTTATTTCGCGACAACTTTAATATCCAAGGAAAATTCAGCCGTTTTCTCTCGGATAACGCTTTCGGGGTCTATGTCTTTCATACACCGTTATTGGTGGGAGCCACAATGATGGTCCGGGAGATTGCGATTTACCCTGTAATCAAAATGATCCTGATGTCCATAATTGTGCTTCCGGTCTGTTTCGGCTTTAGCTATTTACTTAGAAAAGTACCTTTAATGAAAAAGCTATTTTCTTAAGTTATTCCGTTCATACCCCTTCGGCCAAAAGCAAAAAATCGATTTCAACGTGGTAACGGACGGCCAAAACGGTCCAATCGGTTGTTTTAAGATGTATGTTCAAGAGATTGCTAGGGAAAAGATAGATGTTCCCGCCGGTGTCTTTGATTGTTACCGATTGGAAATGGGAGTCAGCGGTTTCGCCGGTCTTTTCGCCGGCAAATTCAAATATCATTATTGGCATTCGGTTGAAGAGCCCCATGTTTTGGTGAAGTACGAGGAACCCAAGGGCCGATTGGACGAATTGGTCGCTATTCAGTAACCATGTGATACTTTTTAATAAAGGATGTGCTTCATATGTCGATTGTTAGGGCGGAAATGCTTGAAAAAGTTTATCAGACCCAAGCCGAACAAGTCCATGCTTTACAAAAGATTGATTTTGAAATCAACAAAGGCGATTTTATAATCATTAACGGGCCATCGGGCAGCGGTAAGACCACTTTGTTGAATCTCCTTTCCGGGCTCGATCAACCCACCAAAGGTAACTTGCTTCTAAATGATCAACCAATCGGACTATTCAACGACAGCAAACGAACTGAATTACGCCGGGACCAAATCGGCCTGATTTTTCAATCATTTGAGTTAATCCCGGTTTTAACCGCTGCCGAGAACGTGGAGTACCCTTTGATTCTGCAAAAAATAAAACGAGGGGAACGTAAAAGGCGGGTTGAAGCAATCCTGGATTTGGTAGAGTTAGCCGGATTAGCGGGCCGTCTGCCGGCCCAGTTGTCTGGCGGCCAGAAACAAAGAGTGGCAGTGGCAAGGGCCTTAGTTACCCAACCGAAGCTGGTGCTGGCAGATGAACCTACAGCTAATTTAGATTCGGAAACCGGCTTAAAAATCATCGAGCTGATGATGGCTTTAAACCGGAAATACGAAGTGGCGTTTGTGATTGTAACTCATGATCTATCCTTAAACAAATATGCCCAACAAATTTTTCAAATAAAAGACGGAATCTTAAGTTCGAAAGGGGTGAATGATCGTGTTCAAGATTGCCTGGCGTAATATTTTACGGAACAAAAGGCGTTCTGCCTTAAGCATAACCATCATTGTCATCGGTGTCAGCGTTTTATTTCTATTCAAGGGGTATATGGCTTTTAATTTGAACGGATTAACGGAATTGGCCATTTCGGAATATGGAAACCTGCAAATCGCCGCCGCCGGATATTGGGACAACACCGACGAAAGGCACTTGTTGTCCAAAAATGAAATTAACCGGATGAGGGGGATCTTAACCAAAGATCCGGCAGTCAATAGTTTTGCGACTCAACTTAATGTTTCAGGTGTGATCGGGACTGAAACCAAAAGCGCGATTATTTACGGTTTAGGGGTAGAACCGGATAAATATCAAAATACCAATGTTACCGGCGGAACACTGTTTTCTTCCCAAGCTGCCAATGAAGTAATCCTGGGAGACGGCGTCCGGAAAAAACTGGGCGTTAAGGAAGGCGAATGGCTCTCCATACTTGCTACTACTCTGGATGGCGCCTATAATGCGGGTAATTTGCAGGTTTCGGGTTCCATTTCCTTCGGCAATAGCGACGCTGATAATGCCTATATTGTGTTACCGGTGAATTTTACCCAAAATTTATTGAACACTGACGGAGCGGATAAACTGATCGTTCATTTAAGCAACGACCAACTGACCGTCCCCACCATTCACCGGTTAACTGAGGAATTCGAAAAGGCCGGCTTAAAGGTTGAACTTAAAAACTGGGTGGACCTGGCTACTTATTACCGCCAGGCCAATGGGATGATGCAAACCACGTTCATGGTAATTTCCTTAATTATATTCATTCTAGTCTTCTTTAGTATTTTAGAAATTATGTCAATGGCCTTTTTTGAACGGATGAGCGAGATTGGAACGATCCGGGCTATCGGCACCAAACGGTTTCAAGTGTTTTCACTGTTAAGCCAGGAAGGTTTGTTGCTCGGTTTATTAGGAGGTTTAATGGGAGTTGCCATGGGTTGGGGACTGGGAGCGTTGATTGACAATATGAAAATGACCTACCTGGCGCCGGGTTTCGCCCAGCCGGTCCCACTTTATATCAATTTAAACCTGGAGCAAGGGATAGCTCCGATGATTATCGTCATGTTTGCCATCCTAATCTCTGCCTCTTACCCGGCTTTGAAAGCAGCCCGTTTAAACATCGTGGAGATCTTCCGACATCATTGAGATTTAAAAGCCTTTGTGGCAAAAAGAGTATTAATTTTTGGGAGGTACTTGATATGAAACCAGTCTCGATTATAACGATAAAAATTATTACCTTTATTCAAATAACCTTAATTCTCTGTCTAACAATCGTTAATACCGTTTGCGCTATGACACCGGAGGAAATATTAAAGGATATCCGCCGGCGGAATGGGTTGGGGAACGGATCATATAGCATCGAGTTGAAAATGACCGCCTACCGGAACCAAGATGTCAGCAATGCCAATATCAAAGTTTATACCTCGGGCAATAAACAGATCGTCACTTTCACTGCGCCGGAAAAGTTAACCGATGAATCATATCTGGTCAACGGTTACAATACCTGGATGTACCAACAGGGCTTAAAACGGCCGATCCGGATCTCAGCCCAGCAAAAACTCTTTGGCGATGCGGGCATCGCTGAAGCGGCAGGGATCGATTATGCCAATGACTATCAAGTAGTCCGGTCAACCGAAACCGATCTCCAATACCAATATGAATTAAAAGCCATCGATAATAGGACCGCTTACCAACAAGCCGGTTTATGGATTGATAAAAACGGATTGCTTTTGAACAAAGTCGTTCTAAAGGCTTTAAACGGCCAGCCGTTGAAGGAAATCATCTACCGCAACCACCGGCAATTAAACGGCCATGAGATTGCCGACATGGAAGTCAGAAACCTGTTACAAGAAAAAGATAACCGGACCATAATGGAATACACCGCCATCACCAGCCGTGAAATTCCGGACAAAGCTTTTGACCCTTTAATGATGGGCAAACTTCAATTGCTTATTAAAGAATAGGTGACGGAGGTATATGATGCTAAAAAGAATCTTCCGGCAGTTGTTACTTATTCCGTTGATAATTTTCGGGTTTTGGCTGATACAACAGCTGGCAATCGCTACAAGCTACGGGATGGATTTTAAGGTCGGAGGGGAAATAGACACTCTTTATTATTACTACCATTATCGGGACGACACTCCCGACTATTTCCAAGATTTGATGGACTTGAATAATACTCTTTTAAAGCTTAGTTCTTCCCTGCAATTCGATGATTATCGTTATGAATTCAAGATTAGCGGCAATGCCGAAGAACGCCGCTTTTATTTGGACCAGGCGACCGTTTGCGGGCAAACCGAAGGATTGGTAGTGGAAGCCGGAAAAAAGGACTGGATCTGGGGGACCGGGTATAGTTTTACTCCCACCTACCCTTTGGATCAAGACATTGCTTATTGGGGGGGCGAAGTCACCGGTTCTTGGTCCCGGTATAATCTGGCGCTGGGGACAGCCGCTGCTGAAGAGGAGTATGAAATGGATACTTTTTGGCTGCGAACGGGACTGCTCTTTGACACCAGCGATTTATCGGTCATCATATCATCCCGGAAGAATTCTAACGGCGATCTTTTCAATGCGGGCCTGTCCGCCTCCAAAGATTTTTTAAACGGGTTTGAGTTGCATCACGAATTGAATGTAAGGCATCCCGGAGCTGACTGCGACTTTCTAATCGGGGTCCAATATATTGGAAAATCCGATTGGGTTTTCCTTTTGGAAGGATATCACGGCCATAACAATTTGAAAAATTATTTTAGCGATAACTTTGAGGATTACTTGGAAGATTACAACTTAGAAGATGAACCAAAGGATTGGCTGGTGTTGAGTATCAATAATTTTGCCGCCGTATTCAAGCATTGGCAATGGGAGATCAGGGAGGTTGTCAATTTATCGGATTCAGGAGAGATTAGAATGATAAGAGTAAAATATAACAAGGATGATCGAATTACCCCGGAATTAAAGATCACCAACTATGTCGGCCCATCCGACAGCCAAATCGGGATGATCCCGTTTGATCTGGAAGTATTGCTTCAAATAACCGTTAAGTTTTAATTGAATTGAAATAGACTTAATTTTTTTATATTTCACATTTGCATTCGATTACTCCAGTAAGAAGGACGTCGTTTCTGATTGGCTATAGCTAATATCCTTATTTCGTTAAAACTTACTGAGTACATAACACTATAAGGAAAACGGCGGACAAGTTTTTTACGAACAATCCGGTTTATCAGGGGCGCTGATTCCGGATATTCGCAAATTTGATTTATTGTGTATTCCATTTCTTCAAGAAAAATATTACCGAGCCCAGGACTATGAACATTATAATAACTCACGGCTTCGTTTAATTCCTCTTCTGCCAGCGTATGAAAAGAAAAAGAATGTTTCATATGAGCCGCGCTTTGGCATCACGAAACACATCTTCGCCTGATCGAGTCGCCGCCCCCGTTTCCATTTCTTCATGACGCCTTACTGCTTCTTCTGCCCAAAGACGTTCATTCTCGGCATCCGTAAGTGATTCAAGGCTTTGCAAAAGTTTCTCGGCAAGTTTAGCCCTTAAATTGGGATCCAGTTTTAAAGCTTCATTTTCAATTTCTTTAAGATTCATCTTCTTAATATCCCTTTCGGATTTGTTATTCCAATATGATTAGACCTATATGATTCTAATTTCTATTATACTCCCGTCAAGAATAGACATCAAATAAATTAATAATAAGATATACACCCAGCTCATTCCTGACTTTCCGATCCCGATGATTTAGCCCTCGGCGATTTAACAAACTGTAATTGAATCGAAGGCCCTCGAACGGAATGATACCCAAATCCGATATCAAACTTGCTAAAATCATATTGAATCCCAATGGAATAGGCTATTTGACGTTCGGATTCGTAATAATAGAAATCTTCCATTTCATCGTATTTACTATGACGTACCAAATAATAACCAAGTGATCCGAATATGGTGCAGCTCGAAAAATCCTTAAATTTATATAAATCAAATCCATAAGCATGGTCTTCATCTTCTTCCAGAGTATAGATCATCCCAACTTCCATGGCGGTATTATTTTTATTTTTAAATCCCAATATCCCTACCGAAACACCGCCCTCAACCGAGCCCAGAGATATCCAGGAATATTCTTCAAATGAATTTCCGTGAGCGGTTAATGGAATATTAAATAACAAAAGCAAACCTAATAACCAGATTGAAAGGAGTTTTATAATGGAACGATGCATTTAATACCTTTCTGTGCAGGTAATTATCCTAAATCCATTTCGTTATTTCTCCCCCAAGACATTATTTTCCTCCTTTTTACCTACCCAAAATACATCTTTGGACCGATCCCAATCTTACCTTAATTTGTTAAGATTAAATTCGAAAAATTGAATAGGAGGGTGAACCAAATGAAAGATTGGAAAGGCTTTTTCCGCTTCGCCGGAAAGGTTGCCTTAATTCATACTTTGACTTACTTTATATTTGGATTAATCATGTCCAACCTATTTAACTACAAAGAACTTTTCACCATCAAACCGATCAGCTACTTCATGAGGCCGATCGACTCCGGTTGGATAGTCGCCGGTCCGTTCCTCCAACCGCTAAGAGGTTTAATCTTGGCTACCGCTTTGTGGCCTTTCAGGCAGTTAATCCTCGAAAAAAAGAAGGGCTGGCTTTATATCTGGGGATTATTTGTTGCTTTCGGAATCCTGAGCCCGCCGGCGGCGGCGCCTTGTTCCATCGAGGGTGTCATCTATTCGAAGTTACCCCTCTGGTATCATCTAATGGGGTTACCGGAGATCATGCTGCAAACCTTAGCTTTCTCCCTGGTTTTATTCAATTGGGAACGGAATAATCTGCAGGCTGTCCAAATATTCCGGGCGATTGTAACCGCGTGTTACGCCTATATCGGCTATGCGGCGGGATCCCTTCTAACCCTTTTAATTTCAAGTATTAGGATCAACTCGGGCGCCATCCAAATCGCTTCAACCATGAATTCCGGTTTTGAATCCGGGGCCGGTAATCTGAAAATTCAGTTAATGTTCGTAGTCGCGTTTCTGGTAAATGTAATTTGTATCTATCTTTTTAATCGACAAAAGGAAAAAATAGCCGTTTCAAGCCGGTTTTTATTTCTCTTCTTTTTAGCGGTAGATACCTTGGTCCCGTTCTTTTATCAGTCCATCATCTTCGGCGGATTCCCGGCTTTCCATTATTCACTGTTAATCGGCTTCTTCCCGGCAGGTTTAATCTGGTTAAATATAAGGACCAATGGAGTTAAATCAAATGGATAAAGTCAAAAAAAAATAAACAAAACAATTTTTTGCTACCCGAAAAAATGCCGTTAAGTCAGTCAATTATCGACCTATGACAAATATTAAGTCATACTAAAAGACAATTCATTATTAACAAAAACTGAATTTATTCCGATACTAAACATAAAAATATTCCATCTAGCTGCACAAAAGAATTCATGTCTTCTAATCCATGAACTAGAATCATAATTGGATTTTCTTTAACATTAAATCATTCTCTAATCTTCGCAATAACAAACTCAATACCGGAAGGAGCCAATTTAATGATTCGTAAAGATATACCGGCATTTAACTCTATGCAAAAATTTGCCCGGAACCTCGCCGAACAACATAAGTCCTATAAAACCTCCAAAGGTACTAGCTCCATTAAACATCAGTTTAAAAAGAATATTCAAATCTTAAATAAAATCTGTTTGGAATACCGTATCTCCATTCAAGCAAAAGCAAGTATCCCCTCAGCCGGTGAATGGTTAATCGATAATCTGTACTTAATTAATGAACAATCCCAATTTATGTTTCGTAACCTCCCCGGAAGTTATTGCCGAAAACTCCCCGTTTTCGGAAGCGGGCCATCAAAAGGAATGTCGAGAATCTATGCGGTAATTCTTGGACTTATAGAACATACTGATGGAAAATGCGACGCCAATTTATTGGAAGATTTTCTATGGGAGTATCAAACTGTTCTTCCCTTAACAATGGGAGAACTTTGGGCGGTCCCCTTAGTGCTCCGAATTGCGATCATCAATAAATTAAAACTGCTTTTCGAAGAGATTAACTTTTATTTCATCCCTAAAAATCAAGCAAACCTTTTAATAAGAAAAATTATGCCAGTCTTAACCGATGTTTCCAATGCTGTACAATCGATTATTGTTGCTGTAGAAAAATATTTGGACTTAACCAATCCTACCGTATTGGTTCATTTATCCCGACAGTTCCGGGATTATATCGATTCTACGCCGTTATTACGTTGGTTGGAAGCGCGAACAGCCATCCATAATCTATCTCTTTCCGAATTACTTGAAGAAGAACAAAATCGTCAAACCAAACATCGAGTAGCCGTAGGACAACTAATAACAAGTATCCGGGAAATATCACACACAGTATGGGAATTCCATTTCGAAGTAATAAGCCTGGTTGAGCAATCATTCCGGCGTGACCCGGCCCGAATTTATCCTGAAATGGACTTCAATAGCCGCGATATGATGCGTCATACTTTGGAAGGCCTAGCTAAACATTGGGGGATTTCCGAACACGAACTAGCTGAACAAATACTTAATCTGTCAATCAAGGCCAAGGCCGAATCCCCCGATAACAGACTCGAACAACATGTCGGCTATTATTTATATGATTCCGGACGCGCTGATTTACTTCGTTCATTGGATATCAACAACCATAGGTTATGGTGTCATCACCGTGAAATATTAAACAAATATCCCAACACAGTTTATTTTAGTTCCCTATTTCTATTAATTTGTTTTTTTACCTACGCTTTATGGGACCTATTAAATTCATTACAAATTTTCCCGGGATTGGGGCTAGTTTTACTTCTATTAGTCCTACTCGCTCCCGTAGGAGAATGGGCGATTCGCCAAGTACACTGGATCATAACAAACATCTTTCCCCCGCGACACCTTCCCAAATTGGAATATCGCGGAGGAATTCCCAAAGAAGCGACAACAATGGTTGCCGTGCCTACAATTATTAATAATATTAAAACCATAGCCGAATTGGTTCACCGGCTTGAAATTTATCATCTCTCCAACAGTGATCCCAATATTTACTTTGCTTTATTAACTGATTGGCCCGACGCCTCTCAAGAACATCTATCAAATGATGAAACTTTACTACATGCCGTTCAAACCGGAATCGCCAAATTAAATGAGCGTTATCCTCATCCAAAAGGTTCCACATATTTTTACCTATTTCACCGCCACCGCCTTTGGAATCCAAAAGAAAAGAAATGGATGGGCTGGGAGCGAAAACGCGGAAAATTGGTTGAATTTAATGCTCTAATATGCGGTGATAAACAAACTAGCTTTTCAACTATTATAGGCGATCGCGCTATTCTTCCTTTAGTTCGTTATATTATTACTTTGGACTCAGATACCCAATTGCCTCGGGACACGGCAGTCCGTTTGATCGGGACCATTTCTCACCCCCTGAACTCGCCGGAACTTGATATTGAAAAAAAACAGATTATCAGGGGATATGGTTTACTACAACCCCGTATCTCCGTAAGCAACTCAAGTATAAACCATTCCCGCTTCGCATTCCTTTTCGGGGGTAAATCGGGAATTGACGCTTATAGCGGCGCAGTTTCAGACCCTTATCAGGACTTATTTCAATATGGCATCTTTACCGGTAAAGGAATTTATGACGTTCGTGTTTTCCACCAACTGTTAGAAAAACGGATCCCCGAAAATATGGTCCTCAGTCATGATTTGTTGGAAGGCGGTTTTCTACATGCCGGTTTAATAACCGACGTTGAATTGATCGATGATTATCCTTCTTCATATTTAAGTAGCCTATCACGGATGAGCCGTTGGGTCCGGGGTGATTGGCAACTATTGCCATGGTTGAGACGTTCCGTCCCCGATATTGATGGCCGCAAACAGACCGTCAATCTGCCTCTAATTACCCGATGGCAAATAATCGACAACCTCCGGCGCAGTCTATTGGGACCAGTCATTATGGCCCTTATCTGGATCAGCATGATTATTTTACCTAATCCCGTCTCGTTTTTCAGAACACCATTATTAGTTGTCGCGGGAATTTCACTTTTCAGCTATTTAATAAACCTTTTCCAACATATCCGACAAGGGACATCATTGTATTTAAATATGGTCCGGTCGATCTTCAATTTCCTGGTATTGCCTTATCATTCCCTAACTATGGTCAATTCCATTGTGAGGACTCTTTACCGGCTCTATGTATCGCATCGTAATTTATTGGAATGGGTCCCGGCAGCCGATGAAGGAAAACGGACTCCAACTACGCTATTAGGCGTCTGGCGCCGAATGTTGGGGGGACAAGTGTTGGTAATAGGGTGCCTGACTATAGTCAGTCTTCTAGCGCCAGCTTGTCAAATTTTGTCCATACCTTTAACCGTTTTTTGGGTAAGTGCTCCCTTCTGGGTTTTTCTAATTAGTCGGCCAATCAGGGAACGGGTTTATCATTTTCAATCACAGGATTACTCTTTTTTACGAAATATTGCTCTACGTACCTGGCTTTTTTTTGAAAATACCGTAGGTCCTGAAAATAATTGGCTGCCGCCGGATAATTTACAAATAGAACCGGCCAATGGGATAGCCCATCGAACTTCACCGACAAATATCGGTTTGATGTTGGCATCCACCGTTGCCGCCCGTGATTTCGGATATCTGACAACCTCGACAATGCTGGAACGAATCCAGCATACCCTTGATACCTTAAAACTATTGCCCCGTTGGAACGGGCATTTCTATAACTGGTACGACACTTTGACCCTAAAACCGCTACAACCGGTGTACATATCTACCGTGGACAGCGGCAATCTGGTCGCTTATCTGCTTACTGTCAAACAATCTTTTATGAATATTATGGACCAAATTCTTCTAAATTCCGATTCGGTTCAAGGATTAATTGATATTGCCCGTTGGGAATCGGATGCGAACTCATTGATACAACCGGTTTTAATAAAACGATTGGAGGCCTTACAAGTTGAACCCCCGGTTTCCATACTTCAATGGTTCCGTTTCCTAAAAGGTTTGGTTAAGGATGCCCCTGCGGATAGTTACCTACTGAAAGCCTTGCAAAACAGATTAAAGGAACTGAATAATCTTTTCCCCTGGTTAAAAATACTTGATGAAGCT
The DNA here is from genome assembly GCA_023435565.1 of Bacillota bacterium. Classification (GTDB taxonomy): domain Bacteria; phylum Bacillota; class UBA4882; order UBA8346; family UBA8346; genus JAAYHS01. The sequence continues at coordinate 9,308 of JAEYRN010000075.1, read as the reverse complement.
GACTCAATTCAAATTAATAACGTACATCTTGAAGAAATTGCCGCAGCCGGGTCCGTTTTAATGGAAATTAAACAAAAACTAACGGTAACCAACAATATTACGGATGTGAACACTTTCGCCAACGCTCTAAAGGATCTCATCGGTGATTCGCCTGAAAGCGATAATCCACTGGTTGCTTTGAGTAAGGCGATCCTTCTTTCTGAAAAACGGATTAACAAATTGCTGCATAAAAGCCGGGTTTTAATGAGTCGTTTGGATACTCTGGCCACTGAACATGATTTTACGATGCTTTATAATTCAAAACGGCGTTTATTTGCAATCGGTTACAATATTTCATCCAAACAACTCGATAATTCCTATTACGATTTACTTGCCTCCGAAGCCCGCCAGGCAAGTTTTGTCGCAATCTCACTAGGACAAATTCCTATCAACCATTGGTTTAAGCTGAACCGTACCATGGCTACTGTCCAACAGGACCAGCCTCTAGTTTCCTGGAGCGGCACTATGTTTGAATACTTGATGCCTTTATTAATAATGCCCGGCTATCCGCGTACCTTATGGGAAATAACTTATCGGTCGGTTGTTAAACACCAAATTCAATACGCGACTAAAAAACTTAGATTACCTTGGGGAATTTCCGAATCAGGATATAATATCAAAGACTTAAACCTAAACTATCAGTATCAAGCTTTCGGCGTCCCCGGTTTGGGATTAAAGCAAGGCTTGGAAAAAGATCGTGTAATCGCGCCTTATGCCACTTTTTTAGCTGCGTTGATCGATCCGGAATCTGCAATCAGGAATTTACACCATTTAGAAAAATATCGGGCGCTTGGGGAATTTGGTTTTTACGAAGCGCTTGATTTTACACCCAGCCGTTTACCTGAACATACCCGTTATGTTTTAATAAAAAGCCATATGGCGCATCATCAAGGGATGATTATGCTTTCTCTGGCCAATCTGCTGATTCGGAATTCTTTTCAAAAGAGGTTTTTATCCGAACCAAGAATTAAAGCAACCGATTTGTTATTACGCGAACGCGTTCCAGTCCGGGCAATAACCATAACCAAAAAGCCTTTGGAATTATCGTCGATTTCAAGCCCCCGTGAAAGCAGCGCTGATCTACGGTCGTTTTATCATATAGATACTCCGTTTCCCGAATCCAGGTTCCTCTCAAACGGTAAGTATCTTGTTATGATTACTAATAGCGGGGCAGGTTTCAGCCGTTGGAAAAACAATCTGTTGACTCGTTGGTCCGAGGATATGGTAAAAGATGTTCAGGGAACTCATTTTTATATCCGCAATTTAACGGATAACTCTTTGTGGTCTCCTACTTACCAACCTTGCCGGAGTAAAGCCGATGATTGCGTAATGAAATTTTCTATGGAGAAAGTGACCTATACTCGAACTGATGGATATATTCATACTAGTATGGAAATTTGTGTTTCCCCGGAAATGGACGCCGAAATCAGACAAATAACTCTTACTAACCATGGCGATTCTCCCCAAATCTTGGAGATAACCAGTTATCTTGAATTGGCGCTGGCTCCAATGGATGATTATAATGCCCATCCGGTTTTCAACAAGCTTTTTATTGAAACCGAAGTGGAACCGAATCTTGAAACCTTATTGGCGCATCGCCGTTTGGATCAACCGAACGACGAGAATCCCTGGTTCATTCACATGATGGTAGTTGATGGACAAACTTTCGGCGCCTTTGAATACGAAACTGATCGGACCCGTTTTGTAGGACGCGGACGTTCAGTTAGTCTACCTCAAGTGATTAATACCAAACAAAGTTTATCAGGCACTGTGGGCTCGGTGTTGGATCCCATTTTCAGCCTAAGGCGTTGTGTAAACATTCACCCTGGAAGATCCGCAAGATTTACATTTGTTACTGGTGTAGCTTCTTCACGGAATTCGGCATTGGAAATGGTTTATAAATTGCGTTCTCCATACCAATTAGTTCGGACTTACGATCTGGCCTGGTCCAAAAATCGGCTTGAAATCCGCGATCTGGGTCTAACCCCCCAACAAGTAAATCTGTTTCAATGGATGGCGGCCCATATTTTTTACTGTAATCCCTACCGGCAAACAAGAATTGAATCAATGGCGCAAAATAACAAAGGACAGTCGGGTTTATGGGCTTATGGAATTTCCGGGGATTTGCCGATAGTTTTGCTCCGGCTAACGGACCTCTCGGAAATCGATTTGGCTGAAATTTTAATCAAAGCCTATAAATACTGGCGTCTTAAAGGACTAAGGGTCGATTTGGTGATTATTAATGACTCCAATGGCGGTTATCAGCAAGAACTGCAAAACTCTTTGCAGCACCTAGTGGAATCATGCTCTCAGATGTTTTACAATTCCGATCCGGCCGGTAAAAACGGACAGGTCTTTTTAATTGCCGGGAATCAACCTTCTCCCGCGGATCTGATTTTATTTGAAACTGTAGCCCGCCTATCGTTTCGAAGCGATGGCGGCAACTTACTCTCTCAAATGAGACAATTTAATCTTAAACCTTCACTTTTCCCGCCTCCGATGAAAATCGAACTGCCCGGGGATTTTTCCCAATATATTATTTCTTACGACACACCCGACGATTTACTTTTCTTTAATGGATTCGGCGGTTTTACGCCTAACGGCAGGGAATATCAAATTTATTTAAAAGCCAAAGAGCTTCTCACGGCGCCCTGGATTAATGTTATTGCCAATCCTAATTTCGGTTTTCAGATTTCCGAGTCGGGAGGCGGTTATACCTGGGCTAAAAACAGCCGTGAATTTAAAATTTCCCCTTGGTCAAACGATCCCGTTTTAGATAGCTCAGGTGAAATCTGTTATCTGAGAAATGAACAAACCGGTATTCTATGGTCTTTAACTTCATTACCAATCAGAGATGGCTTCCCTTATTTGGTTAATCACGGTCAAGGTTATACTACTCTTACACATTACAGTCAAGGAATTGAACAAATAGCCAAGGTATTTGCTCCGCTAGACGATCCGGTAAAAATCATCCGGCTTAGATTGGGCAACACCAATAAACAGGCTTGCCAGCTTTCGATTACTTATTACATAGAATGGGTTTTAGGCGTTTTGCGTTCTAAATCGGCTCCTTATATAGTTACCGAAATAGATCCGGACACCGGGGCTTTATTGGCGCGGAATGTCTATCAGGAAGAATTCCCTGATTATTACGGTTTTCTCCAAATCTGGACCGACGAACCCTCCATAGAACGGAGTTGGACCGGAGATCGGGTTGAATTCATCGGCAGGAATGGAAGTTTGCACTGTCCGGCAGCTATGGAAAGAGTATCCTTATCAAATCGGACCGGAGGCGATTTTGACCCTTGCGGCGCATTGCAAGTCAAATTTATGATTCCGCCTATGGCTGAAACTTCGATTAGCATTTTAGTCGGCGCTGTAGCGTCCCGGGATAAAGCTCTGGAATATATTAAAAAATATAAATATTTGGAGAATATCAACAGTGCTTTTGAGGTGATGACGTCTTTTTGGGATCAATTTTTAGGTCAAACGCAAGTTAATACTCCCGACCCTGCTTTTAATATAATGATGAACCGCTGGTTGCTTTATCAGACGCTTACTTGCCGGATTTGGTCTCGTTCCGCTTTTTACCAATCGGGTGGCGCTTACGGTTTCCGTGATCAATTGCAGGATGTCATCGCTCTGCTTCATACCAATCCTACGATGGTACGTGAACAAATCCTTCATCATTCAGCCCATCAATACCTCGAAGGGGATGTTCAACATTGGTGGCACGATGAAACCCGGCATGGTATCAGGACCAAATTTTCGGATGATTTATTGTGGCTTCCCTACACTGCTTGCCGTTATGTTGAACATACCGGAGATTTTGATATCTGGGAAGAAACGGTTCCATTTCTGGAAAGCGCTCCGCTTAGCAAAGAGGAATTTGAAAGATACGAATTTACTCAGGTTTCCGAGAAAACCGGGACTTTATATGAGCATTGCATTCTGGCAATCGAACGGGCCTTATGTTTCGGTGAACACGGTTTGCCCTTGATGGGAACCGGTGACTGGAATGACGCGATGAACCGGGTTGGACACAATCATTCCGGGGAAAGTGTCTGGTTAGGCTGGTTTTTATATACGGTTCTGCAAAGCATTATTCCGGTTTGCGATTATCATAACGATTTGAACCGAACCAACAAGTACCATCAAATCGCTGATAGTTTGAAGCAGTCACTCGATCAAAACGGTTGGGACGGAAACTGGTATCGCCGCGCTTACAATGATCTGGGGACTCCCTTAGGGTCGATCCAAAACTCCGAATGTCAAATAGACTGTATTGCCCAAGCTTGGGCTATAATTTCAGGAGCGGCGGCTAATGATAAAGCAAATTCAGCCATGCAAGCCCTTGATCAAAAACTGGTTTCCCGAGAAGATTCTTTGGTTTGTTTACTGACCCCGCCTTTTTCCAAAACCGACCCTAGTCCTGGTTATATTCAAGCGTATCCTCCCGGGGTCCGGGAAAACGGCGGCCAATACACCCATGCGGCAACTTGGGCTATCATCGCCTGGGCCAAACTAGGCGAAGGAAATAATGCTTATTCGTTATTCCGCCTCTTAAACCCGATTAATCACGCTCGGACCGATAGTGAAGTCCAACGTTACCGAGTAGAGCCTTATGTAATGGCGGCCGATATTTACTCCATTCCGCCGTATACCGGTAGAGGCGGATGGACTTGGTATACCGGCGCCGCCGGATGGATGTATCAGGCTGGTTTGGAATGGTTATTGGGGATTAAAAAAAGAGGTTCCCGTTTATACATAGAGCCTTGCATTCCTGAGGAGTGGCCTGAATTTTCAGTATCTTATAAGTATCAAGACACTTTATATGAGATTAACGTCAAAAATCCTTCTCATAAGCAAACCGGAGGAACTGCCCTGAAGTTGGACGGCAAAACGATTAACCCCGAAAAGGGAATCTTGCTGAAGAATGATAAAAAGGCGCATCAAGTAGAGCTAACTATTTAGTCCTGAAAGACGGTTCATTGTAACAATTGAATGAATTGGAAGAGAGCATCCGAATATGAAAATCATTAATAACAATATAATCGATTTCTCTGCGCTAAAAAACTGCCTTAACAAACCGGAAATTTTCACAAAAAGCACCCACAAATTTTGGGACGATGAACATGTCTCCGGACAAATGTTAAAGTATCATTTAAATCCGGAGCTGGAAGCGGCCAGTAAAACAAAAGAAGTAATTGAAGCGGAAACGGACTTCATCATCAAATTAACGGAATTGGATAGCACCAAAGCAGTCATCGACCTAGGTTGCGGTCCGGGGCTTTATGTCAAGGAGTTTGCCAAGACAGGAGCAAGGGTCTTAGGGGTAGACCTTTCGAGCAGGTCGATTGATTATGCCAACGAAAACATTAAACCGGCCTTTCCAAATGTCGATTTTAGCGAAATGAATTACCTTGATCTCGATTTTCACGCATCCTTTGATCTGGCAACGCTCATTTTTTATGATTTTTGCGCATTGAATACCGATGAACAAAACCGGCTGCTTTCAAGAATTCATGAAGCACTTAAGGATAACGGCTTTTTTATCTTCGACGTGATTTCGGAAAACTGGAAAACCTCGTCATCAACCGGCATTTCAGTATGTGAAGGGGGAGGATTTTGGAGCCCTGATTCATATATCGAAATTCAAAATAGGTTTTTCTATGAAGACCCAAAAACCCAAGGGATCCAATACGGGATTATTGATGAGAGAGGCGCCGTCAAAGTGATTAGAATCTATCACCGCCTCTTTGGATTGGCGGAAATCACCAAATTACTAAAGGATCATCATTTTACGGTTGAAAAGGTTTATCGGAATTTAAAAGGCGAGGTTTTAGGCGATGATTCGGAAACGTTCGGGATTATAGCTAGAAAAGTCCGTTCACAGTTATAACTAAGGGTTGATTGTGATTATTTCGTTCCCAGTTTCCGTTCACAACTGAAAGTTTACAATTGGGTTAGTTGCCAGTATAAGACAGGAATTTGCACAGTTCTTTGAATTCGGGATCGTTAAGCTGGATTTCGTCAAAGATCTAATTTTCATACTTAAACTCGTGATTTCCATAAATCAGGACGCCTTCGTAAATGCATTATAGCTACAATAAGGATTATCTCTCCACGAACCTGATAAATAATGGCATATGGAAACCGCTTAGTCCGGCAGCGGTGAGTTCTGGAGGACAGCTTGGTCCATGCGTTGGGAAAACAAATGATTCGGGTGATGGTTCGCTTAATTTCCATTGCGAACTCATCGCCAAGTCCTTCATGTTGTTTATTTAAATATAAAATCGACTCGATAAATTCAGATTCGGCAGCGGTCAGGATTTCAACCTTCATTTGTCCTGCTTTCGATCAAGACGATCAAAAACTTTTTCGATAGGCAACGAATAAAGTTCACCCCGTTCATAAGCGTCAATTCTATCTTCGGCTTCTTTAGCCCAAAGTTCATCGATTTCCTTACTTTTTGGAAGATCAAAACTTGATAAAATTTCTTCAACCAGGGCTGCACGTTCCACAGGGGGTAACTCCAAAGCTTCAGCTAAAATTTTTTTACTTTGTTCCGACATGGTCAGCCTCCTAATTTATGGTTATTTTTAGTATATCATTGATTGGTATCTCTGTCCAGAATAGATACTCGTTCAATAGGTCGCATTAAGCAACGCCCGACCATGGAGGTCGGGCGCGTGACATGGGAACAGGAGGTTCCAATGACATCGAGAGCTTAAGATAGCCTTGAAGACGTCCGCACGGATGCGGGCGTCTTTTAAAATGGCGTAAGCCCTTCATTCGGAGGTTCAGGGATGAACCGGAGCTATTGCGGGGTCAAGGGCAGCAATCCGCCCTGCGCTGGGAGTTTGAGGGTGTAGCGCGACACCCTCAAGGCAAAGGATAGGCTTCATGAAAAAGCTAAAAAAATAAACTTAAGCTTCTCACACAATATTCTTCACTTCCCCACGTCCAATCCGTTCCAGCCAATAATAAAGCTTAATCCCATCCATCAACCCCCTGCTGTAAAGAATCTCATCCTGCCGACAGGTTTGTTCCATCTGTTTGCTATCATACTCTTCCAACAGCTCCCGGTCCTCCGGCGCCAGTTTGTCAAGGAGGCGGTCCATCAGTTCGGCGGCTGTTATGCTTAGTTCCCGATACTCCGGATCGGGGTTAAGGATCTCGTCGCGGATCTGGTAGATCCGTTCGAAGATTAGTTTTTGAAAGCCTTTGCTTTGTTCGCTGAGCATGGAGAAACCTCCGGACTTTTTTTAATGTACAATGTACAATTTACAATTTATAATTATTAAACCCTACAAATGGTTTTATGTCGTTTCTCAAGGTATATTGGGCCAGCCCTCATACTATCTTTCTCCCTCGGGGAGAAACGAACTGTGGCGCTTTGAAGATTTTCGGCGTGGTATTTTGGTTTAAAAACTACTTTGACAGTGCCTTCGTTTCTCTAGGGTGGCGGGAGAAAGCAAGAATGAGGGTTAGGACATCTTTGGTAATGCTTTCAAAATGGGAACTAGATTAAGAAATGACAATTAAGCTTTCCGCGTTGAGGGGAAAGTGGTTTTATGGTAAAATAAGGTGGTTGGGATAACTAAGTAACAACATCTAATTGTTTTCATACAAATTGTAACTTATTTGTGACAAAAAGTCAACATATTAAAAAAATATTGTAACTTTTTTTATCCATTATTGGAGGTAATAATGACACTTGGCGATAAAATAAAGAAATTCCGAAGTGAAAAGGGATTAAGTCAGCAAAAATTAGCCGATAAATTAGGGGTCCACCGAAAAACCATCGTCTTTTATGAACAAAACAAAACACAGCCACCGGCGGATATCATTCAAAAGATGGCTGTTATTTTTGAAATTTCACATGATTATTTACTATCTATAGAGTCGGGAGATTCTTCGGGGATTACTGTCAAGGATAAGAGTTTGATTCCGACTTTTCAGGAAATCGATAATTTGAGTGAAAAAGGCAAGGATGTTGTGAAAACTGTGGTGGAAGGGCTGGCGTTGAGGGAAAAGGGGAAGAAAAAATAAACCGGTTAATGTTTTTCATCGATTAAAATTATTTATTGAGTCACTAATCCTTCGATAAAATATTTACATTGGTATATATCAACCTCTTTGTCAAAATCTTCAATGAAATATCTATCACATCATTTCCTTGGGAGATTTTAACAGAATATGCGTTTTCATAATTTTTTTGGAGTAGCTGTACACAAGTTTTTTCAAATATTTCTCTTGCTCCAGCTTCACCATATTTATCCCGAAGGTATCTAAAATCTCTTTCCACTGTACCTCTCCATTTAAATATTTAACCGGTTAAAATTTCTATAAAAAACAAAAGCCAGGATAATTCCTGACTTTGTATTACTCGTAAAAAAATTTAATGGTTTAAGAAGAAACACATTTTCGTATATAATTACAACATCCTGTTAATTGTTCATCTATAGTACCATATTTGTTTTTGAGTTCAACATTAGTTGAAACATCCCAAATAGCAATGTATTTCCAGCCACGTTGTATAAGTTGGTTTTTCTTTTTATCAGAATCGTTTCTATGGAAGCTTTCTCCATGATATTCAACACAAATACGGGTAACTTGTCCATTTGATATGTTATAAATCATTATTGGAATATCAATTTCTCTTATATTGAGAGTATTAACTCCCACAATAACATCATAATTTTGAGTATTGATATATTCTGGCAAAGTTTCCGCTAGATATGTCCTAAAATAATTTTCTTTAATACTTCCCATCAAAAACTGTTCTGACATATATTCTAATGTTGTTTTTCGTCGAGATTTTTGAATTTTATCATATTCGCGAACCCTTTGCTTTACTGCATCAATGTTACCATCTCTATGTGTTTTATTTAATCCAAGGTTTTTTATTCTTCTCTGGAAATATCTTTGATCAATGTTATAGTAAGTTGCTATTTGCCATGTAGTTAACTTCTGAATCTTTAGTAAATAAAATAGTAATTTTTGACAATAATTTATAGATAGTAATCCTAAGTTGTTAAGAATAGGATCATAGGTAGTCCTGTATTTAGCTATATATGAATAAAATGTTGTTTCTTTTAATAGCTTGTCTAGTTCTTCTTCAGAAATTGATACTAGTTTACTCAACTTTCGCAGCAAGAAATCAGCAGATAAACCTTGATATAATTAGGCAAACCAGCAATCCACTGTTCGAGTTGACTTTTAATCATTTTTGATAATTTCTTTCCAGTCTTAGTCGTAATATC
>JAEYRN010000072.1 GCA_023435565.1 Bacillota bacterium | reverse complement strand
TCCAATGGTATTATAAAAGATACCGATATTTCTGTGGCTTAAACTAAGGCTAGATTTTTTTAGGCCTTTAAAGGCCTTAGTTTAGTGCGCCCTTTTTTCGTCAATTTATGGAATTTTTCACGCTAATACCTCCTAGTATAAAATATGTTTGTTTAATAACTATGAGAATTGCATAGTAAATTTTAAATTATGCAATTCTCTCAACTAATAGCTTTTGATTTTTTACGATTAGCTATTAGCTTTCAGCTTGAAAGTTTTATTAGGTTCTAAAAACTATTAATAAAACGCTTAGAATTTACTTAAAACTTAAAACCTTTGACTGAAGGTGCTTTTGAATAAAAAAACGGACCATTCTAAAAAAAGTTCCTTAAGTTCTGTTAAATTTGCTGGAAAAAAAGAGGAATTATTTGTTTCAAGTTGAATATATATTTTATTTCCAGATAAATCCTGGTAACTCGGGGGAAAGGTTACAAACAACTTGGCGCTTAGCATGACCGGTTACGGGCGGGGTGTAAAATCAACTCTCGCTTACTCAATTACAATTGATCTCAAATCTATTAACCACCGTTATCTTGAAATGTATTTTAAAATCCCTCGGCTCTATTCTTTTCTCGAAGACAAACTACGTCGTGATCTTACCGGGAAGATTTCTAGAGGAAAGATTGAAGCGACCGTTACAATTGAAAAGTTTTTGTCCGAGGAGATAACGGTCAAACTTAACCGCCCATTGTTGACTTCATATTTTACAGCTATCGCTGAATTAACCAATGAATTTAAAGTTCAAGGTGCACCTGATCTAACCACTATTTTGAACTTGCCTGATGTAATGCAAACGGTTCAACCGGCTGAAGATCAAGAACAGTTAGAAGTTCTAGCTGAAGAGGTTTTAAATGAAGCGATAAATAACCTGCTTAAGATGCGTTGTATGGAAGGCCGACAACTAGTAAAGGATTTACATGTTAAACTTGAGAATTTAAAAGAGTTTCATAAACAGTTAATCGGAGTTACACCGGAGATGGTTTCAGAGTATCGTCTCCGTTTAATAAAAAGAATTCAAGAATTAACCGAAGGAATCGATGTCGATCCAAATCGTTTGGCTACCGAAGTCGCTCTTTTTGCCGATAAATCGGATATAACCGAAGAATTGGTACGTATCGATAGCCATTTACAACAAATTTATAAAACTTTGGAGGTAGATGAACCGATCGGTCGTAAATTGGATTTTATCATCCAAGAATTAAATCGGGAAATAAATACTATCGGCTCCAAAGGTAATGATTTAAAAATATCTCAAATTGTAATTCAATTTAAGAGTGAATTAGAGAAAATCCGTGAACAAATTCAGAATATTGAATAGGAGGTGAGACAGGATGGCATTGCCCAAGCTCTCATTAGAGGAAAAGCGAAAAGCCCTCAAAAAGGCCCAGGAAGTCAGGAGTAAACGAGCAAAAATCCGTCAGAACCTAAAGAAAGGAAAGACCACCATTCGTGAAGTTTTAAACAATATCAACGATGATGTGGTGGCCAAAATGAGAGTAGTTTACTTACTGGAATCATTACCGCGTATTGGTAAGGTTAAGACCAAAAAAATTATGAACGATATCGGTATTGATGAGACCCGTCGGATTCAGGGCCTTGGAAACCGACAAAGGCAAGCTTTACTTGAAAGACTCGGCAACAATTAGGAAGGAGGCTTCTTCATAAGAATATGGACATTAAATTAATTAACATCGGATTCGGCAATATTGTCTCCGCCAACCGAATAGTTGCCATCGTCAGTCCTGAATCATCTCCGATTAAGAGAATCATCCAGGAAAGTCGCGATAAGGGTATGTTAATCGACGCTACATATGGTCGTCGGACTAGGGCGGTAATTATCACAGATAGTGATCATGTTATTCTTTCCGCTGTACAACCAGAAACTGTTGCCCATCGCCTCACATCAAAAGATGCAAACATAGAATCGGAGGAATAGAGGTTTTGATGATGTCACCCAGTTTGTTGATTGTCATTTCAGGGCCATCCGGAGTAGGTAAGAATACGGTCATCAACAATCTTTTTAAACGCAAACCGGATTTAAGGTATTCCGTATCAGCAACTACCCGGACTCCTAGGCCTAATGAAATTGATGGTCAACATTATTTTTTTTTAACAGAAACTGAATTCCGGAATAAAATAGATACCGGAGATTTTTTAGAGTGGGCCAAGGTATATGAACATTATTATGGCACTCCAAAACATTATGTACAGCAGTTATTGGCCTCCGGACATGACGTAACCTTGGATGTTGACGTCCAAGGAGCAATTCAAGTTAAACATTCTTTACCTGAAGCGGTGCTTATCTTTTTAGCGCCGCCTTCTTTGACTGAATTAAAAAAGAGACTGGCAGGGCGGAATACCGAAATGGAAGAGGAATTGAACAAACGCCTTCAATATATTGAAACTGAATTTCAATGTATTCCCCAATATGATTATTTAGTAATAAATCAAGAAATTGACTTGACATGTGAACGGATTGAATGTATTATACTAGCTGAGAAATGTAAAGTTAACCGACAAGAACATAATCTACTAAATAACATATTAAAAGGATAATAAGCCATACTAAATAAGTTGAATTAAACTCTACTCAACTTAATTATAATTGTATTCAATATATTAGGGAAAAGGAGGCCGTTTTTTTGATCTATCCGTCCTTAGACGAGTTGCTTAAAAAAGTAGATAGTCGTTATACACTGGTTACGGCCGCAGCAAAACGAGCCCGTAAAATTCTTGAAGAAGAACAATCGGATGAAGAAAAGACTATTAAAGCCGTATCAATTGCCCTGGAAGAGATCGGTGCCGGAAAAATAAAAGTCGAAAGAACCAAAGTTGGCATAAAGTAAAACTTTTAAAATCTCAGAGCCTTGTTCCTCTGAGATTTTTATTTTATAATTATTTTGATAACTCAAATTTCGTATTAAAATAACTCGCGATATAGTCATGTTAATAAAATCAATGTTTGATAACATCAAGGCATATTGATTTTTCAAAGTTGCCCGTGACTTAACTGCAGGGGAAAATAAGGTACGAAGGTTGTGTTAATAATAATGACAAGGTTAACGGTTTAATGATTAAAATAGCACAGGTTTTAATTGCTTCGCAAGCACTAAAATTAGATAAGTTATTTGATTACCTAATTCCCCCTGAGTTTGAGGCGACAGCCAAAATTGGGGCTAGGGTGATTGTCCCATTTAAGAATCAGCCAAGTCTGGGTTATATTTGGTTTCTTACCGACAATTCCAATTTTAAAGAGTTAAAAACTATTATTCAAGTTGTAGATGACTCTCCTTTACTCACCGATGTTCAATATCAATTAGCTGAGTGGATGGCGGAATATTATTACTGCTGTCGTACCGACGTAATAAAACTCTGCCTACCCCCGGGTTCAAATCCGATTAAAATCGTATCTTATGGGTTAGATTACTGTCTCGATGATGTTATTAACCGTTTAAAACAGCGATTTTTACCCACGGAAGTGACTCGTATATTAGAATTAATAAATAGTCTCAAAGGCAAACCGGTTAAGGATTGGGAAAAGCAATTTGCCAATAATCACGAAATCTGGAATTATTTAATTAAACAGCGATTAATCGTTAAAATAGTCAAATATGCTTCACCCAAGACCAAAACTAAAGTTGGCCGAATGTTTTGCTGGGTTTCACCGGAAATTGTGGAAACCAGCATTACCGGTAAAAGGGTGCAGGATATTTTACATCGGGAAAAAATGCTCTCCCGTTCCCAATTGTGCGCTGCCGCCGAAGTTAGCACTTCGGTCCTTGATCGTTTGGTCCGCGAAGGTAAAATCACCTGTATTGACGTTATTCAAGAACGGAAACCAATTGGCTTTTCTGAAGTAATACCTTCTTCGAAATCATATCAATTAAACTCCGAACAGGCGAACGTCATCGAAAAATTTAACACTCATAATAATAAGGACTTTTTCCTATTACACGGAGTTACTGGAAGCGGTAAAACAGAGATATATCTTAGAGCGGCAGCTGAAGTGTTAAGTCAAGGACGGCAAGTGTTGTATTTAGTTCCGGAGATCGCTTTAACACCCCAAACTCTGGAAAGGACTAAACTCCGGTTCGGCGATGAAGTGGCCCTTTTACATAGCAATATGTCAGACGGCGAAAGATATGATCAATGGTTCAAGATTAAACATCGAAAAGCAAATTTGGTTCTAGGGGCTCGGTCCGCCTTATTCGCTCCGTATGAAAACCTCGGTTTAATTATTGTAGATGAAGAACATGAGTCATCATATAAACAGGAAGAAACTCCTAGATACCATACTCGGACTGTTGTTGAAAAATTAGCCAAATTGAGCGGAGCCAAGGTTATTTTCGGAAGCGCTACTCCTTCGATGGAGTCTTTCCATGCGTCCCAAAATGGAGAGTATTGTTATCTGGGACTCAAAGAACGTTTTAATCAAAAACCCTTACCTCAAGTATCAATCGTTGACATGCGAGAGGAAATTCGTAAGGGTAATAAAAATATTTTAAGCAATTCACTCTATGAAGCTGTCAATATTACTCTTTCCGAACATGAACAAGTTATTTTATTACTCAATCGCCGGGGGTATTCGACATTTATCTTATGTCGTGATTGCGGCTATACTTTGACGTGCCCCGATTGTGACGTTTCATTGACCTATCATCTGTCAGATAAAGTTCTGCGTTGCCATTATTGCGACTTTCGGAAACCGGTTCCCGATCTTTGCCCAAAATGTAAAAGTAGTCGGATCCGTTATTTTGGGCATGGTACGCAAAGGCTCGAAGAAGAGTTGGCCAAATTTTTCCCCCAGGCAAAAATCCTTCGAATGGACTTGGATTCAACCTCTAGAAAAGGAGCGCATCACAGGATATATCAGGAAGTGGCTTCCGGTGAAGTGGATATCCTTCTAGGAACTCAGATGGTCGCTAAAGGTTTGGACCTTCCCCGTGTAACTTTAGTTGGAGTAATTTCTGCTGATTCAACTTTAAATATTCCTGATTTTCGAGCGGCAGAAAGAACTTTTCAATTGTTAACTCAAGTTGCCGGAAGGGCCGGTAGGGGAGAGAAAGCCGGTCGCGTTATTTTTCAAACTTACAACCCGGATCATTATTCATTACAATTAGCCAAAGAACATGATTATCTTGGTTTCTACCAAGCTGAAATCGAACGGCGGCTCGATCTGCAATATCCCCCATTTACGGAATTCGTCAAAATTGCTTTTTCGGGGTTGAACGCAGAAAAAGTAAGACAAGCTGCTGAAACTTTTGCCAATATTAGTCGGCATTTAATAGCAAAAGTTACTAATCAGAATACGGAAGCGCCAAAATCCTTCGAACTGATGGGTCCCGCCCCAGCTCTAATTCCAAAAATTGAATCCAAATTTCGTTGGCAATTGTTAATTAAAAGTGATGGACCAAAAAGTCTTAATGAATTAATAAGAAGTTTATGGGATGAATTTCCATTCGGCAAATTTAACGACGTTAAAATCATTAGGGATCGTAATCCATATTCTATAGTATAAATTATATCTAGTTCGTTTTATTAAGGATAAACACCCTTTTTTAGATTTTGATTTACTATGCTTCTTTGATATAATAATTAAATTATTTTTGAATTAAAAAACGAGGTGAAATAATTGGCCCTAATTAAAATTTATACCGGAGAAGATCCGGTTCTCCGTCGGAAAGCGCAAAATATTACGAAAATAACCAAAAAATTTAAGGTTTTAGCCAAAGATATGCTAGATACCATGTATAATGCCAATGGGGTAGGTCTGGCAGCTCCCCAAGTAGGATTTTCGGAACGGATGGTTGTTATTGACGTGGGTACCGGACCCATTGTTTTAATAAATCCCGAAATTATCAAGTCGGAAGGAGAAAATCGGGATGTTGAAGGCTGTCTTTCGTTGCCAGGTAGAAATGAATATGTAACCCGTGCTGAACGGGTGAGTGTTACGGCGTTAGATCTTAATGGCAAAAAAATCAATTTAACCGGAGAAGGATTATTGGCCCGTGCTTTTCAGCATGAAATAGATCATTTAAACGGTGTTTTGTTCATCGATTATTTAAATCCTATAAAGGAGTAATAAATTGCGTATCTTATTCATGGGTACTCCCGAATTTGCCGCTATAAGTCTTGAACACTTAATTGCGAATTTTGAAATCGTTGGGGTAGTCACCCAACCGGATCGTCCAAAAGGGAGGGGAATGTCCCTTTATCCTTCACCTGTAAAGCAAATAGCCATCCAAAAGGGGCTTCCGATTTGGCAACCGCAACAGATAAATAGCAAAGAATTTATCTCTATATTTCGACAACTTCATCCCGATCTAGTAGTAGTTGTCGCTTTTGGTCAAATGGTCCCAACCGAGATTTTGTATGAACCACAACATGGGTGTATTAACGTACATGGCTCATTATTACCCAAATACCGTGGGGCCGACCCGATTCGCCGGACGTTACTAAATGGAGACCGGATTACCGGAATAACAACTATGTACTTGAATGAAGGCTGGGACACTGGAGATATTATCTTTAAGGAGGAATTGGAAATTAGCTCAGACGAAAATTTTGGTAGTTTATACTGCCGTATGGCTGAGCTTGGCGGAAAGCTTCTTATTAAAACTGTACAGGCTATTTTAGCAGGAAATGCCCCACGCGTCCCTCAAGACGACCGTTTGGCGACTAAAGCGTTAAAGGTTAAACCGGAGCAATACCGGATTAATTGGGAAGAACCGGCGGAAAAAATACATAATTTAGTGCGGGCATTGGCTCCTTCACCGGGGGCGGAAACTTTTTTCAATTCCGAACGTTTAAAGATACTGGAAACTAGAATGATTGACCCCGCTGAATGTCATATTATTAAAGGGTGCGGACCGGGAGGGATCCTTGGGATTGTCAAAAACCAAGGACTGCTGGTAGCTACTTGCAGCCAACCATTGCTATTAACAAAAATGCAGCCTGCCGGAAAGCGGTTAATGACTGCGACTGAATGTGCTAATGGACGTTGTATAAAAGAAGGAATGTATCTTTGTAAGTCTTAACAAATTTAAAAGGTTACCAAAAATTTAATCATTTGAAATTGAGTTTTTCAAACAACTATGTTACAAAGATTATAAAGAGTTGTATAATTAACACAAAAAATGATTTTTAGGCTTAGGAGGAATAAAAAATGTTTTATGATCCAACTTTTCTATTGTTAATTCCAGCAATTATATTCACTCTTTATGCCCAGTTTAAGGTACAGTCCACCTTTAATAAATATCAAGAAGTAAATGCGGCTTCGGGACGGAGTGGTGCCCAAGTGGCTCGTGAAATATTGGACCGAAGTAATTTATATGACGTACCCGTCGAGCTAACTCCGGGAACTTTGTCCGATCATTATGATCCTCGAACCAGGGTATTAAGATTATCACCCGAAGTTTATCACGGCCGTTCTCTGGCAGCTTATGGAGTTGCTGCCCATGAAACCGGTCATGCCATTCAACATTCCGAATCTTATATTCCATTAACTCTCAGAAATGGAATTTATCCAGTGGCGAGTCTTGGGTCAAATCTGGGATTTTTTCTGTTTTTTATCGGTCTGATTTTTGGTGGCGGTAATTCATTTTTACTTGATTTAGGAATAATCTTATTCACATTTTTTGTAGCTTTTACAGTCCTAACTTTACCGGTCGAATTTAATGCGAGTAACCGCGCGTTGGCAATTCTTGGAACTAGTGGTTACTTAATGCAGGGAGAAGAGATTCAAGGGGCTAAAAAAGTTTTAAATGCGGCTGCGTTAACTTATGTTGCCGCCGCTGCAACAGCCATCTTACAATTGTTAAGAATGTTGTTTATTCGGGGAAGTCGTGATGAGTAATCTATCCGGTCGACATTTAGCCCGGTTAGTTTTGGATCAGTATGAAATTGAAAACGCATATATTAATCTAGCGTTAACCCGGGTTCTAAATGAGTTTAATCAGACCGAACAGCGTGAAAAAGCTTTTTGTAGTGAACTTGTTTATGGCGTATTACGACATTTGTTAAAAATTGATTTTATTTTGGGACGGCTACTTAGCCGTCCTTTAGATTCATTAAAACCAACGGTCAAAAATATTTTAAGGATCGCGGTTTACCAGTTATTACAATTTTCTGATACCCCGGAACATGCGGTAGTTCATTCAGCGGTTGAGGAAATCAAAAAAACCAAATTTTCAGGATTGGCAGGTTTGGTAAACGGGGTGCTTCGCAGTTTTCTGCGCATGTCAAAACGGGTTGCCATGCCTGAACGGGATCTAGATCCGGTCTCATATTTGACGATTGAGTATTCACATCCGAATTGGCTGGTAGAACGTTGGTTGGACCGGTTTGGTAAGGAAACAACCGAATCGATTTTAAAAACTAATAATCAACAGCCGCCGTTATCTGTTAGAATAAATCAACATCTGGTAAAGTGTTCTGACTTCAAAGCCGAATTAACAGAGCAAGGAATTCTTTGGCATTCGGGACGTTTTTTAGAGGAAGCCATCACACTTCATGATTTAAACAGTTCCCTGGAACAGCTTACCGTATTTCAAGAGGGGAAAATTTTTGTTCAGGATGAAAGCTCGATGTTGGTCGCGCGATTAATTGATCCACATCCCCAAGAAACCATAATTGACCTTTGCGCTGCTCCGGGAGGTAAAAGTACACATTTAGCGGAATTAACGAATGATCGGTGCCGGATTTTAAGTATTGACGACCATCCACATAAGATTGACTTAATTAAGGAAAATGCTTCACGCTTAAAATTAAGATGTATTGAACCGATTTTAGGGGATGCCCGAAATATTTTCAATGGAGACGACATAGTAGCGGATGCGGTTTTGGTCGATGCTCCCTGTTCGGGAACGGGAGTTCTCCGAAGAAGGATTGATGCTAGATATCGTCGTCGCTCGGAAGATATTAAGGACTTATCCGTGCTACAACGGGAAATATTACATCAAGCCGCCTCTCTTGTCAGGCCGGGCGGTCGCTTAGTTTATAGCACTTGTACTTTGGAATCGGAAGAAAATCAAGAGCAAATAAAGTGGTTTATTGCAAACCATCCCGATTTTGTGATCGAACCGTATGCAGAGTTTCTTCCTTCCGGCCTAGAAGAATCTTTACCCGATAAAACCCCGCAATGGTTAACTTTATTACCGGTTCCGGGAGGGGGAGACGGCTTTTTTATGTGTCGTTTAAAACGAGTCAATTTTTAATAAAACGATCCATAAGGCAATACCCCTCTTCAATAAAGATACCCGTTTTGCCGGCAACTATTTCATCAAATACTCCGGTAGACCCTTCGGTATTATTTTTTTCGGCATGATAGATTACAAATGGGACTGGGTCGGACGAGTGAGTTTTTAGTTTAATAGGAGTAGGGTGATCGGGTAAAAGCAATATCTTAAAGTCCACAGAGATTTTCGGCAGCTCGTTTAAAATAAGCTCCAAAACCTCAGCGTCGATCTTTTCAATTGCTTGAATTTTTGTTTTTAAGTCCCCTTGATGTCCGGCTTCATCAGGGGCTTCGATATGAAGATAGACAAAGTCATCTCCTTTGGAAAAGGCATCTAGCACCGCCTGCGCCTTGCCGTGAAAATTAGTGTGAATATTACCGGTGGCGCCCGGAACATTGATTACTTTTAAACCGGCTGAGATTCCCAACCCCTTTGCCAGATCAACCGCCGAAATAACCGAACCCTTAAGCCCATATTTATCCGCAAAGCTTGAAATATTGGGCTTTCGGCCTTCCCCCCAAAACCAAATCGAATTTGCCGGATTGAGCCCTAGCTTTTTCCGTTCTATATTTACCGAATGGTTTTCCAAGATTGGCCAACTTTTTTTAATTAGATCTAATAATTTTTTGGAACAGTCGCCTTGGGGTAAAAATGCCCCGATCTGACGGTCGCTAATATCATGAGGCGGTGTCAACCGGCATTCTAATGAGCCGTTGTGCCAAACCATCAAATGACGGTAACTAATACCAGAGTAAAAATTAATTTCTTCCGAATTTAGTTCGTTTGCCAAATCCTTAATTATCACTTCAGCTTCTTTAGTAGAGATTTCTCCGGCGCTATAATCCAACATTATCTTTTCCTCAATTGTTTGAGCTTCGGATAGAGTTACCAAATTACAGCGAAAGGAGATATCAGATAAAGCCAAATCAACACCGATGCTGATTGCTTCTAATGGAGAACGTCCTGTATAATATTGACGCGGATTATACCCCATTACCGCCAAATTGGCCACATCACTGCCGGGCGGCATTCCCGGCGGAACAGTTCTTACTAAGCCGACTTCTCCCAGTTGGGCTAAACGGTCCATGTTAGGTTTATTACAAACTTGAAGCGGAGTTTTTCCGTTTAGTTCCGGGATAGGAAAATCAGCCATTCCATCAGCTAAAACTACAAGATATTTCAATATAATCACCTAGTTTCATTTGTTTTAAAGTCATTAATTATAATTATTGATAATACCAATTATAAAATAATTAAATAAATATGACAATCCAAACCACTTATAATAAGAACAATTTAATAATGGTTTAACGGTTACAAAATTTCAACAATACTATTATTGACAGTATAAATACACCATGATATATTTAATAAAAAATAGAGTTAATGCTCATCAAGAGAGGTGGAGGGACTGGCCCGTTGAAACCTCGGCAACCGTCGTGCGAGCGAACTCGGTGCCAAATCCAGCAGGTATTCCTGGAAGATGAGAGGTTCTGTCGCATAACCTCTTTGAGAGGTTTTTTTATTTTGGTTGATAAGCTGAAATAAATTTGAATAAGCTTTCCCATCCTTAAAGCATGGTGGTAAAGGGCGAATAGCTGATTTATTTCAACTTATACATTAAGGATAATATGTCGCAATTTATTTAAGCGTCCAAAAACTTATTGCGACATATATAGCGAGGTGTGTCAAATATGAAGACTTACGCTGAAATCAATGAAAAGATTAAAAAAGGGAAGGCAGTGGTTTTTACAGCCGAAGAAATTATTGACGTCGTTAAAGAAAAAGGATATAAGGCTGCTGCCCGAGAAGTTGATGTTGTTACTACTGCTACTTTTGGACCGATGTGCTCTACGGGGGCTTTTTTGAACTTTGGTCATTCCGATCCACCGATTCGAATGGCTAAAGTTTGGCTTAATGATGTTCCAGCCTACGCTGGAGTTGCTGCAGTTGATGCATACTTAGGAGCCACTGAGCTTTCTGAAACTAAAGGTTTAACTTATGGGGGAGCCCATGTTATTGAAGCTTTGCTCCGCGGAGAACGGGTTGAATTAAGGGCCACTTCCTATGGAACCGATTGTTACCCTCGTAAGGAAATAAAGACATTAGTGGGTTTAAACGATTTGAATCAGGCCTATCTTTTTAACCCAAGAAATGTCTATCAGAACTACTCAGTGGCTGTAAATTCTTCCAGTCATACAATCTATACTTATATGGGCACTTTATTGCCTAATTTCGGTAATGTGACTTATTCAACATCGGGAGAATTAAGCCCACTCCTTAATGATCCGTGTTACCGCGCAATTGGTATCGGAACTCGGATTTTTTTAGGAGGAGGAATCGGGTACGTTGCTTGGGAAGGTACTCAACATAACCCAAGTCAAAACCGAGACGCCAATGGAATTCCTACTTCTGCCGCCGGAACCTTAGCCTTAATTGGCGATTTGAAACAAATGAGCCACGAATTCCTTCGGGCGGCACTATTTAATCGATACGGGGTTAGTATGTATGTAGGAGTCGGAATTCCGATCCCGATTTTAGATGAAGAAATGTTAAAACAGACTGCTGTTTCAAATCAGGAAATTAGCGCTACAGTATTTGATTATAGCGTCCAAAAACGTTCTAAACCTAATTTCGGTAGGATTACATATGCGGAATTGCGTTCTGGTTCGATAACAATTAATGATAAAAAAATACCGACAGCGCCGTTGTCTTCCTTGTATAAAGCCAGACAAATTGCTCAGATTCTCAAACAATTGATAGGGGAGGGGCAATTCTGTCTTACGGAACCAGTACAACCATTGCCGGTGGAATCGACAATTAATCCTTTGGAAGAACTAAAGGAGGTTTAAAATGGCTAAGAAAAAAGTGGTATTGATCTTTCCCCCGGAATTAAGCGAATCACCTCTTACCTATCATTTGGTAAAGGATTTCGATCTGGCGATTAATATTTTAAAAGCTAAAATTACCCCCGGTGAAGAAGGTAAATTAGTAGTTGAATTATCTAATGGAGCTGAAGAAAAAATTCAGGCTGGTATTGACTTTTTAAAAGAACAAGGTGTATTTGTAGAACCGGTAAGTAAGGAGATCGTTCTAAAGGAGGAGGAATGTATTCATTGCGGAAGTTGTACGGCAGTTTGTCACCCAAAGGCGTTAAATATAACACCTCCCGATTGGAAGCTAAAATTTGATAAAGAACTTTGCATTGTCTGTGAATCTTGCGTTAAAGCTTGTCCTATGCAAGTTATTAAGGTAACTTTTTAATGTCAGATTTAGAGCAAAACTACCCTACTCGTTCAGATATTCATCGGAATTATCGTAGTTCTTTAGTAAATGATCTTTTAAAATATAGAATTGTAATTGGTGAAAGCGATCTTTGGGTTCTTTCGGAACAGAATCTCAAAGCAGATTTGGAACGATTATTAAAATTTTACCGCCGCCAATTAAAAGAGTATTCCCATTCTCATCCTGGTTTTCTCGAAGCATTAACTCCATGGCCGGAGGATTTCCAGGCTCCTGAAATGATTCAATCAATGATCTGGGCTTCCAGGTTAACCGGTGTAGGCCCAATGGCTGCGGTTGCCGGAACAATTGCTGCTATGATTGGAAGAAAGTTTAATCCTAATAATATTCCGGAACTTATCATTGAAAACGGGGGAGACATTTACCTTCGTTCCAGTAAAGAAAGGTTGGTTTCGGTTTTCGCCGGCATCGAATCGCCCTTTTCCGGAAAAATCGGAATATTAATTCCGCCCCAACCGAAAGGAATCGGAATATGTACCTCCTCTGGGACATTAGGTCCTTCCTTAAGTTTCGGAAAGGCGGATGCGGTCATGGTTATAGCCTCCGAACCTTCACTGGCGGATGCCGCCGCAACGGCCGGAGCAAACCGAGTCAAAAATAACTCCGATCTTCCTAGAACAATCTCTTTTCTACAAGATATTCCCGGAATAAAAGGAGCCTTAGTCATAAAAGATCAAAAAATTGCAGTCTGGGGTGAAATTGAATTAACCCCAATCAGTGTATCAAATCAACCTTAAAATATCGCATAACCCAAAAGGTAATTGCGATATTTTTATTAATTATTTTTTTTGTAATTTAGCATAATTAATAACCCTCTGGAACAAAATATGATAGAGCCTATAGATGGTGATCATATGTTTAGGAGGGAAGAAAATGCCTGATAATGCTTTAGCGGTTGCAGGGGCAACATTACAAAAAACTAAACCGCGTTATACCGAAACTGAAAACGAAATTCTCTTTGAATCATGGTGGAACCCCCAAAAAAGAAGAGAATTGGTAAACAGGTTGGGTAGAAAAATGAGTGCGCTTCGAAGCCAATTTTGCCGTTTATTAAAAGAAAAAGGAATGACTAATCAAGATTATTACAATTTGATGCAATCAAAGTATGCCAATGGTTCTGGGGTAACTCCACGGAAAAGAAGCAGGGAGCTTAAGGATATCGACCGTACCATACTTGAAGTATTTTGTAAACATCAAGCTTTAGGTAACTCACGGGCTGATGCTTGCATCGAATTACAAGAAAAACTCGGTAATCCTTTTACCCCGGCTGCATTGAAATTAAGATTTTATCGATTGATTAAAAGATTGAATTATAATGACGATGATTTATTAGAAATGGGACAACAATATTTAAACGTATCTAACGTATCTAATGAAACTATTAAAGCTGCTGATACTAATACTAAGCTTGAACCTAATAATATACAACATCTTCCGCTTGAAAACACTCCCTTAAAAATTAAAGCATCGGATGAAGCCAATTCATTTTTGTACCAATTGTCTTCCCTTCCCGAAACGTTGAATAATTTAGAAACACGGGTTACAAGAGTTGAAACAAATCAACGGCATCAATTAGACCTGCGTGGTTTTATAGAACATTTGTTAGCTGTTGAAAGAGATTTAAAACGTGAAGACAAATTAATGGAAGAAATTCAACGTTTAATGGATGAAAACGAAGTATTACAAAAAAACAGTGAAAAGGATAGAGAACGACTTAAAAAGCGAGAAGAAGAGCTGGCTGACGTTTATAAGATGTTGAATACCATGTTAACTGATTTCATGCACTTGGAAAGTGTTTCGAAATTAGCATCTTTGGGTGACTTTATGCATCGTTTAGAGATAACAGTCGACCAATTTGGTAATGTGCTTAGAAGCAAGCGGGTAAGTTCATAATGATTCGGGAAAAAACATATAAGGTTTTGACCATTCCCGGTTTGTCTATTTTTGGCGTAAGTGAATGTAAGAATTGTGCTAATCTAACCATCGAAAACACTTGTCAAATATGGGCTTTCCCCGAAAAGAAATGGGAAAACGAAAATGGTTGTGTTAATTTTTCTCCTTTTTCAAGCGGGTTGGAACGATAGATATATATAGATAAGTATCCTATTTCATATTGACTCCGGCAATTAAAAATGTTACAATAAGTTCTGCACATTCGGGCAGTAGCGCAGCTTGGTAGCGCACCACCTTGGGGTGGTGGGGGCCGTGGGTTCAAATCCCGCCTGCCCGACCAGAATTATTAATTTAGTTTGTGTATTATTACACAGACTTTTTTTTTGAAAATAAGTTAGTCATAAAAGAGGATAATCTTTTAATAGCTTGAACTATATAACAGGTCCCAAAAGCTGTATTAAGGAGAGTTATTTTATGCAACACAATAAGGCTTACAAAAAAACTATTGGGTTTTTTCTAATAGTATTTTTGTTTCTCTTAACTAATAGTGTTTTCGCAGAAAATAAAGATTTGTTTTTTAATATTAAAATGTACCAACCCCTGGAATTAGCCCCTTACAATACTAAGCTTTTATATTGGAATGGCGAACTGAACGCATTATCAATTATCAATGGTAAGATTCTTTATTTTAGAGAAACCGGTTCTAAATGGTTGGAATTGCAACGTTTCGGGCCTCACGACATAAAATTCACTACCTTTGAGATTAAAGACTTAAATGGAGATAAGACACCGGAGATAATAGCCGGTACCGAAGATCCCGGACTAATTTATCTTTATACATTGGAATATGGCCAATGGAACTTGTTAAGCTATGGAAAGCATGTATGGTCTACAATAAACAAGATACTTGTTGGTAATTTTTCGGGTATGGGCGCCCAAGAATTTTTAGTTCAAAATGACGAAGGTTACCTATTTTTATTAAAATCATCAGGAAACTCATTGGATTTAATATGGAAAAGTCCAAATGTATGGCAAAATGTTAGTATGGCAGTGGTTTCCGACATTGACAATGATTCGTTGGATGAAGTATTAGTAGTGTATAAAACTGGTGGAATCGCGATTTTAAAATTAGCAAACAACGCAGTTGTTTCTATTTGGGAAAATTATCCATGGGGTAAGATTCTTGGTTTAACAGTTGGCGATTGGGATGGTGATCAACAAACTGAGATTATTTTTAGCACTTCTCAAAAACTTTTATATATTTTAGGTGAGAATGAAGACCAATTTCGATATGAAGGGCAGTTTTCCGATTTCGACTGCGTAATAGAAAAGTTATCCTTTAATACTAACCAATCAAGTAAAGCTTTAATTACAACAGATACTGCTGGGCAATTAAAGGCATTAGAATTTGACTCTAAAGAGCGAAAATGGGTTGAAAAATTCAGCAATAATACGGGAAGGATTTTGGATATAATTCAACCTAATCAGGAACAAACGATTCTTTGGAGTTCAAAGCGAAATATTATAGAGTTATCTTCCTATAAATTAGTGCCTTTACAAATCTTATATCAAGATAATCAGTTTCAAATGGCTCCTAATGCAGTTGGTTTAAATAATCAAATTTATATACCACCAAAATCCCTGGCTGGTATTTCGGGGTTGGAAATTTCTTATAATGATCAAATCCAAACTTATTCAATTTTAATTAATGAACGAAAATTTGAGTTTACTAAAGAAGAACCAAATTTTGTCTGGGTTGACGGCTTAAGCAAAATAGGATTACCAATTTCGCCTCTTATTATTAATAATGACCTATATCTTCCATTGAATGTCTTTCAGAGTGTGTTAGATTTAAATTTAACCTATAATGCGGAAAACCAAACTATTACTTTATTATAATCAGTCATATTTTAAAAAGCCACCCCATAAGTTTTAATTAAAACAACTGGGGGTGGCTTTTTTATGTTTCAAAATGAATCTTCTTTTCCGATTCGTCCAATAATTTACGGTAGTCTGATTTCAATTGGGATTATAATCCTTTTATCATTAGTTGTTACTATTCTGACCGAGTTTGGATGGACCGGGACAGTTTATTGGTCTGACCAGGTATTTTTAATACTGACCTATTTAGGAGTAATTATCGGTTCAATCATGGCTGGGCTAAGAAGCCGGGAACAAGGCTGGTTAATGGGTTTAAGTTCAGGGATTCTTACTTCTGTTTGGACGTTAATCTTGGCTATGTTGATTGGAAACCAGATCCATTGGGGATTTTTCTTAGTTAAAACTCTGATTAGCGGATTTATTGGGACTTTTGGGGGCATCATCGGGGTAAATCTCTCGGGAAATCGTTTTTAGCAGGATTTTTAAATAACATAGAGAATTACTTATGTGATATTATATTAACACCTTTATTTAAAGTTTAGCCTTCTTTACTTTATTATCATACATTAAAGAATAGTCAAGATGGTTGCTGGATTGGACCGGATTATATGGAGCAAACAAATGTTTAAAATTAAAATTAAATCCAGAGCTATAATTTTTTTATTATTGACGGTTTTTCTTTTTTACTTATTATTTAATATTTTCATAATCGATTTTAGCTCTTTTAAAGAGCAATTAAATTGGACCATATTTACCATTATTCTAATAGTATTTTTCAGTTGTCTCTTTTTTATATTGAAATACAAATTTAGTGATTTAAAAAATGAAAACCTAAAAATAAATTCGGATTTGAATAAGGCAATCTTTGATTTAATGGCCTTATTTGAATTTACAAATGTGTCGGGTAGTGCTCTTCGTTTGACGCAACTTATGGAATTGATGGTTGACACTATTAAGCGCATTCATTGCTATGATGGTTGCTGTTTGTTTTTTTATGAAAATAATCAACAATTTTCAACCAAAGTAAATCGAGGTTTTCCAAGCAAAATAAATGGAACAAATTTTCCTTTCAAAGACTTAGCTGGAGAAGCTTTGATAAAATCCGGACAAGCAATGCTTATCAATAATATTGATGAAGAATTCCCTGATTTTAAGGCAAAACACCCTGACTTTAAGGAATTTTTAGGTGAATTTAGTTCTTTTGCTTTATTACCTTTAATGTCTGATCAAAAGTTTATCGGACTGCTATTGTTGGCAAAATATGCAGCTTCCGCTTATGTTCAAGATGATTTAAGATTATTATTAATCATTTCTACTCAGGCCGGATTAGCCATTCAGAACCGGCGTCTTTATGAGCAAGCATATTATTCGGCAATCACTGACGGATTGACTGGTATTTACAACCATAAATATTTTCGGGAACAACTGGAATTTCAACTGGAAAAGGCTAAAGAGTACGGTTTTAAAATATCCTTAATTATGATTGATATCGACCATTTTAAGAAGTTTAACGATTCATACGGACATCAAATTGGCGATAAAGTTTTAACAGAAGTATCCAGAGTCATTCAGGATTGTGTTAATCCCGATAGTTTAGTGGCCCGTTATGGTGGTGAGGAATTTGCCATAATTTTACCCGATGCTTCGACAGATACCGCTGTAATTGTTGGAGAAAAAATCCGGGTGGAGATCGAAAACCATATAGTAAAAACTAATGAATATCCTAATTTAAAAGTAACAGTGAGTTTGGGAATAGCTACCTTTCCGGATCATATCAAAAATATGCGCCGTATGGTAGTTGAATTAATTGATATTGCTGATGATAGTCTATATACTGCAAAAAATGCGGGGCGTAATCGGGTGTGCGCTCCAAATCTTTCTCAGAAAAAAGCTGAACCAAGAAAAATCCGAAAAATGAAAAATCCCACTTAATACTTGATTGACAAAACAAAACATCTCAGCTATACTATAATAGTAAAAAAACAGGGGAGTAGCTCAATTGGTAGAGCGTCGGTCTCCAAAACCGGTGGCTGCGGGTTCAATTCCTGTCTCCCCTGCCAAACATGATTCGGTTTAACAAACCGATTTTTTTATGCCCAAATATTATGGAATTATTTTACAATGGAGGCGACTTCTTAATGTCTAGCTCTCAAGTTCCCGTAGGAATATCCAACCGTCATCTTCACCTTTCCCAATCAGATCTCGAAACTTTATTCGGTAAGGGCTATGAGTTAAAACAAATGAAGCCATTATCCCAGCCGGGGCAATATGCGGCAGAAGAAACAGTTTCGCTGATCGGTCCCAAAAATACTATTACTAAAGTACGTATACTTGGTCCAGTCCGTCCGCAAACCCAAGTTGAAATTTCCCGCGCTGACAGTTTCGTTCTTGGAATAACTCCTCCAGTAAGAGATTCAGGTTCAATAAATGGTTCTCCGGGTATAATAATCGAAGGTCCTAAAGGAAAAGCGGAATTAAAAGAAGGAGTTATTATCGCCCAAAGACATCTTCATTTACATACTGATGAAGCCGCGGAATTGAATTTGAAGGATAAAGAGTATATCTCAGTTAAATTTGAAGGAGATCGAGGCGTAATATTTAATAATGTATTAGTCAGAGTTAATCCTAATTTTGCCAAAGACCTTCATCTTGATATTGATGAAGCCAATGCCGCCGGTCTCTCTAACGGAGATCTGGGTATAATAATTCGATAGGTGATAAAATGCCGCTTTATGAGTTCAAATGCCATAACTGTGGCCAGGAATTTGAGGAATTGTGTCCTTTAGGCAGTACCTCTTGGCCATGTCCCAAATGTCAATCCCCGAATACAATAAGAAAAATTTCGCGATTTTCCGCCAAAAGTACTGGAGAAAATGGTGTAAAAACTATTACCGGTAATAAATGCGGGTCATGTCATGGAGGAAGCTGTAGTAGTTGTCATTGAACCTTTGAAATTCAATTCAATCAATTCGTTTTTATTAAACATGTATTATTGTCTGATATTTTGATTTATGTTATTATATTAATAATTTAAAAAATAAGGGGGTTAATCAAATCAATGGCAAAGATGTATTATGATCAAGATGCCAACCTTGATCTGTTAAAAGGTAAAACAATTGCGATCATTGGTTATGGTAGTCAAGGACATGCTCAAGCTCAAAATTTACGCGATAGCGGACTTAATGTCATTATTAGTGAACTTCAAGGGACCGATAATTACCAAGCTGCGGTTAAAGACGGATTTACACCTGTATCTGCGTCCGATGCAGCCAAACAAGCTGATATTATTCAGATGTTAGTTCCGGATCAGACCCAAGCTATGGTTTACAAAAATGACATCGGTGCACATATGACTGCCGGTAAAGTATTGGTTTTTTCTCATGGTTTCAACATTCATTTTCACCAAATCATCCCTCCTAAAGACGTGGATGTAATCATGGTCGCGCCGAAAGGACCCGGTCATTTAGTGCGGCGTGTTTATACCGAAGGTGGAGGAGTACCGAATTTAATTGCCGTCCATCAGGATGCTTCCGGAAAAGCAAAAGAAATCGCATTGGCTTACGCAAAAGGTATCGGCGGCACCAGAGCCGGAGTTCTGGAAACCACTTTTAAAGAAGAAACTGAAACCGATCTCTTTGGGGAGCAAGCTGTATTATGCGGTGGTTGTGCCGAATTGGTCAAAGCTGGGTTTGATACCCTGGTAGATGCCGGTTATCAGCCGGAGATAGCTTATTTTGAATGTTTACATGAGCTTAAACTAATCGTTGACTTAATGTATGAAGGCGGCATCGCTAGGATGCGTTATTCTATTAGTGATACTGCTGAATACGGAGATTTTATGGTTGGCAAACGTATTATTAACGAAGAAACCAGAAAAGAAATGAAAAAAGTGCTATATGAGATTCAAACCGGTCAATTTGCACGGAATTGGCTCTTGGAAAATCAGGCTAACCGTCCTGTATTCAATGCTATGCGCCGAATTGAAGCCGATCATCCAATTGAAGTAGTCGGGAAAAAACTTCGGGATATGATGAGTTGGATTAAACAAAAGTAAATCAGTCATTATTCTATATTAAAAACACCATCTTTCTTATGAAAATGGTGTTTTTTTATTACGGTTTTATTCGCATTTTCCTTCACATTTCTTTTTTTCGTTTTCCAAGTCACTTAAGTGGAGGTTAAGAGCATCGACGGATATTTGAATTTCATGAATTGATAGCCCCAAAGAAGCCATTAATAATGTAAGACTAATTCCAAAAAATATTTCGGCCATGAAAACTCTATTAAAAAAGATTAACAACATACAAAAAACGCATAAAAAGAAGCTGGAAACTCCTAAGAATTGCATATCTTTTATAATACTAATTCTGCGTCTTAAATTATCAATTTGTCCAAGTAATAATTGATCCGGGTTTTTAATGTATTTGGAATGTAAATCACGTACTAGTTGAGCTAATACTAAAAAACGGTTGGTATATGCTAGTAACAACAAAGAAATTGCCGGGAAAAGCAAAGCTGGGGTTGTAAGCGTTAATTTAAGATAGTCAGTAAATTTACCAGCGAATAGACTTTCAGACATACAAATAACGTAGACCAATGTAAAACCAATAATGATTCCCAATATAGTCTTTTTATTCACATTAACATCTCCTTTAATGTTATATATGATTAATAAATTTCTCAACAATAATAAAATTCGATTTTTAAGTTTGTTTAAAAATATAAGTTGTTTAAGCTAATTGTATCATAGTTTTTATATTTCCAAAATTCAAAAAACTACTTTAATTATTATAAGAGAAAAGGAAGGATTTTTTGTCAAAATAAAGAAGTAATTGATTAAACAAATTGGAAATTTGCAACCATCCATTGTTTGTATCTATCTAAAGGAGTGGTATTATGAAAGCAAAGCTGATTTTATTATGTTTATTGTTAGTTGTCTTCTCAATTTGTTTAACCGGTTGCTTTGATGGAAAACCTGATTATTCCAAACAAGGAGTATGTATTGTTGAAAATACTTCACTTCGGACCGAACCCAGTACCAAAGGAAAGTGGTCTTCTTCTCTAGCTTTGGGTGAGACAGTGAAATTAGAGAGTGGCCCCATCAAAGACGAAGCTGACCCGAAAGTAGAGTATATTAAGGTTAAACTTTCAGATGGTACTAAAGGATATGCCAGCACTTGGTGTATTGTTAGAGGGGCTTATGTCGGAGTTATTCAGGAAACGTCTAAGATCTATAAACGCCCTGATTTATTGGCAGAATCAAATCAACAGTATGAAATAATGAATATTGTAGCGGTGGAGGAAGAAAAGGATAGTTGGATTCGTGTTACCGGAGAAGGACGGTCAAAGAGTGGCTGGATTCAAAAAGAGTCTATTCGAAAAGATAAAGAAGATGTGGTCACCGCAGTGCTTTTAAGAAAAGCTTTACGAGGAAAAGGGAACAATATTCCCAGGGAAGAAATGGAAGCTATAGTATCGAACCTTCCCTATCAAGACAGCTATTTCGTAAACCACGTAATGGCAAAGTATGAAGATGATGAAGTCTATGAGGAAGAAAATACCGGAGAAGAAGTGGTAGAAGAATCCATGGATTCCGAATCTGTTGAAGAAGAGTAAATTTTTAAAGACTTTAAAATAAAATAATAAAGTATTGCCTGGAATAAGCTGGGGTTTCAAACTTCAGCTTATTTTTTTTTGGATAGATTTGAAATCAAAATTTTCGATAAATCTAATTTTTTTGGGGAATATAGGGGATGTTGTGGTTAATCTTCGTTTTTAGACTAGGAGGAATTAATATATGGACAAAAAAGATCGTAGGACAAATATAACTAATAAACTGCTAGCTAAAAAAATCAGTTTACGAACTTCAATCATTGTATTAATAATTGGAGTTTTAATCGGTAGTTTTGTTGTTTCCAATCTTCGCAAAGGTAATCATAATTATTTAAAAGCCGGTTTAGTAGATAATTCTAAGTCGATTGCGGAGATTGCCCAAAAGGCGGGACCTTCAATGGTTGGGATCAGAATGACTGTTGCTACGACTTTGGATCGTTTTTTTGAATCCGGAAGCCAAGCCTCAAGGGCCGAAGGCTCAGGTATAATTATTAGCAAAGACGGTTATATCATGACCAATTATCATGTGGTAAGTTATGCCGATCCTCGCAATGCAGACCATAAAAAAGTGACCCTGGAAGTTTTTTTACCGGATAAAAGACAGGTTAGGGCTGAATTCATCGGAGGAGATCCGCATAATGATTTAGCGGTAATTAAAATTGGTTTAAAAAATTTACCTGTTGCCGAACTAGGGGATTCATCCAGGCTTAGGGTGGGAGAATCGGCAATAGCTATTGGAAATCCTTTAGGCCTAGAGTTTGCCGGTTCGGTTACGGCTGGTGTTATCAGCGCCCTTAATCGGACTATCTCTATTGAAGACCGGACCCTTAATTTAATTCAGACGGATGCTGCGATTAATCCTGGGAATAGTGGCGGAGCTTTGGTAAATTCGGAAGGAAAAGTTATCGGTATCAATACCGTAAAAATATCAGTTTCCGGAGTTGAAGGTTTGGGCTTTGCTATTCCGATTAATGACGCTAAACCGATTGTCAATCAATTGATTAAGTATGGTTATGTCAAAGGTAGGCCGCTAATTGGGATTAGCGGCCGCGAAATTACCGAAGCAATGGCTGACTATTATAATTTGCCGGTTGGAATTTTTATTGCAAATGTAGAACGGGGAAGTGGGGCAGCTAAAGCCGGCATTCGTAAGCGCGATATCATGATTAGTTTAGCAGGTAAAAGAATAGCATCAATGTTGGATTTAAATGAGGTTAAAAAGTCATATAAAGCAGGGGACACTGTAAAAACGGTTATTATTCGTGGAAAAAGAAAACTTACTTTGAAATTGACTTTTTCGGAAGAACGATAAACTATTACTTTCTAATATTAGGTCTTCAAAGATGAAATTTTTAGTTATAAAATCATAGAGATCTAGAGATATTTTCTGAAATTAGTTGCAAAATACAACAGTTTTATAGTACAATTAAATTGAGGTGATTAAATGGAGATACTAACTGGATCCAAACCGCTTAGAGAAAAGATTCGAATTTTAGAGCGGAAGTTGGGAATGCTTAATGACCTTCAATCTTCATGCTGTGGAGTTACATTAGCCCAATGTCATACCATTGTTGAGATTGGACGAATTGGTTCCTTATCTTTAAATGACTTGGCTGACCTTTTAGGACTTGATAAAAGCACGATGAGTAGGACTGTCGATAAATTAGTCGCTGATGGAGTGGCGCTGCGTGAAACCGATCAGGATGACCGCCGTTATATTCAAATCAGACTCACAGCTAAAGGTCTAAAGATATATGAAGGAATCGAAGAGACTATGAACCTATACTTTAATAGAATATTCAGCTTGATTCCAGAAGATAAAAGAGAAAATTTACTTGAAAGCCTGGATTTACTTATTCAAGCATTTGTCCATAATGAATGTAGTCTTAATTGCATGGAGGATTAAGTATATGGGTTGTGAGGGAAACAATAAAACCAAAGACTTGAATTCCTGCTGTAGCAGTTTATCTTGTTGTAATAATTTTACGAAAGATATATCAGTTTCCAATCACCTGGTGCACTCTAATTGGATTAAAAATTTTATCAATACTTCGATTGGAAAAGTTTCGGTAGTTTCTACTCGTCTGACCTTTAGCGATGTATTAGGCTCATGGAAAGCGCGTTGGGGTTTTAACCGGATGAACTATAAAGTCAATCCAGGTCTTTATGCAGTCGGAAATCCCGATTCCAATTCACCGGTGTTGGTTTCGGCAAATTATAAAATGAGTTTTGATCGGCTCCGCCGTGAGCTGACCGGATTAAGTCTCTGGATACTCGTGTTGGATACAAAAGGAATTAATGTATGGTGCGCTGCAGGTAAAGGAACTTTTGGAACGGAAGAATTGGTAAAACGGATTATTCAAGTAAAACTACCCGAGATTATTACCCATCGAACTCTAATAGTACCGCAGCTTGGAGCGGTAGGTATTGCCGCACATTTAGTTTCGAAATTCACCGGTTTTAAAATAGTATACGGTCCGGTTCAGGCAAAGGACATCTCGGTTTTTTTAAAATCAGGTTTAAAAGCCACTCTTTCAATGAGGCAAATACATTTTGGTTTTAAAGACCGTTTAGTGTTAACTCCAATGGAACTGGTTGGAACAGTGAAATCAACTTTAATTTTAATTGCAGTTTTGTTTGTTATCAATTTGATTGGCAATGTAACCACGACTTTTTATCAATTAATAATTAAAACTATTTATGATTTTATCCCATTCCTAGGCTCAATCTTAGCAGGCGCGTTGTTCGTTCCGTTACTTTTACCATACATTCCCGGTCGGGCTCTGGCATGGAAGGGGTGGCTGTTAGGAGTTTTGTGGACCGGAGTTTATTTATATCTAACACCAATTAATTGGCTGCAGGCAATCATATATCTGTTATTTTTACCCCCGATCGCCTCTTACCTGGCTATGAATTTTACCGGCGCAACAACGTATACATCTCTTTCTGGAGTAGTAAAAGAGATAAAAGCTGCATTACCGGCTCAGATAATCTCCATCTTATTAGGGTTCGCTTTGTTGATAGGGAAATTATTCATTATAACTTAATAAATTCTGTTGTATGAAGAAGGGGAGATTTCTATAATGAAACACCAGTACTTAAAGGATGTCGTTACTTTAAATTTAGATAATTATAAGTGTATAGGATGCGGAAAATGCCTGGAAGTCTGCCCGCATCAAGTATATATATTAGAATCGGGCAAAGCCCGGATTAAAAACAAAGACAGTTGTATGGAATGCGGAGCTTGCGCCCGTAATTGTCCGGTAGAAGCGGTAACTGTCCGGGTAGGAGTCGGTTGCGCCTATGCTATCGTTATGGGGAAGTTAAGCGGCAGCGCTCCGTGCTGCGGAGAATCGGAAGACGGTTCTTCTTCTTGCTGTGGCTAAAATCAATAGGAAGGATGTATTCAGATGCAAAGACATATCGTTTTGAAAAACTTATTACAATCCGGCGATACTTTAATCATGCCGGATGCTTACGACCCAATTTCAGCGAAAATAATCGAACTATTAGGATTTAAAGCCGTACAGTGTTCCGGTTATAGTTTTGCTATTTCCAAATGTTACCGGGATGAAAATCAAATCAGTATCGAAGAAAATTTGACTATAACGGATCATATCGTAAAATCAGTTGATATTCCGGTTATGGCTGATGGGGAAGACGGTTTTGGCGATGGGGAGGAGTTATTTGATAATATTGCTTCATTTGTCAAAACCGGTGTAGCCGGTATCAATATTGAAGATCAAAACTTACGTGATACCAATGAATCATCCCGGATCATAAACCAAAATAAGATGTTGGATAAGATTAATACCGTTCTTAAAGCTAAAAATGAGTTTAACTGCCCGGATTTCATTCTTAATGCCCGGACGGATGCTTTAGCTTTGGAAGATCGTAAATCAGTATTAAAAATCGCTATTGAACGAGCCAATCTATATCTTAATGCTGGGGCGGACTTATGCTTTGTCCCATATCTCAAAAACATTGACGAAGTTAAATTGTTAGTAAGCGAAATTAAAGGACCTCTCAGTATTGCGATTGGATTACCATATAATATCGATAAAATTAGCATTAATCAATGCCGAGATTTGGGAGTAGCCAGGGTAAGCCTGCCGACTTTTGCGATTTTTACTATGATCCAAGCGTTAATTAATTCTTTGAAAACAGTTAAAGAGTCGGGAGATTTCATTGATATTTTATCGAATGGTTTTGTATTTTCGGACATGAAAATATTACAGGAAAAGTTGATGACCAGACTTGGTTAACAATCTGCCTTTCGGGATATTTCAATAATCCTCTAAATGGACAAATTCTCCGTTTTCAACCCATACTTGGGGTCGAAGTACTAATTCATAAATATTGTGCAATAAGAAATAATGTTTCCCTTCTTCCTCAGCTATATTTTGCAATAATGCTTTTTGGTTGTCGTCGGTTGCCAAAGCAGCCTGTTCCAGATAGTACGTTTGGCTTTTTTTCTCAAGTTCCATGGCCTTTTGATATAGTTCCAACTGAGAATTATCCGGATTATTTAGACTATCTTCAGCGATCATGTTTTTAAAGATATTAGCGGCATTTTTTAAAATTGTTGTTTCTGTCAATAAACCAGACTGTTGCTGCATATTTTGAAAAACTTGATAATGTTTGACCTCATCATCCGCAAGTTGATTGAAAATTTCCCGGAACCCAACGGTGGATGCAGCGGCTGCTAATTCTCAGTAAAATTTTTCGCCTTCCTTTTCCATTTTCATTGCCAGATCTAAAGCATTCATTTGGATAAATTCCTCCTTTGGTTTACTAATAATATATTTAAGGAATTGCATAATTTTTGATTTTAGCTTTGGCTCACAATATATTGATAGATATATCTGGGTTAATCACTATATATTATGGCCAAAGAGTTAACTAAGGTAATTATGCAATTCCCTCATATTAGTATCCCATTCCTGATATAGAAAATTATCTTTATTATTATTCAATTCGGGCAGATACTGTAACCTCAATATTATTGCGGGTCGCATTTGAGTATGGACAAACCTGGTGGGCTTCCTGAACCAATTTATCAGCTGTATCTTGATCGACTCCTGTAATTATACCAACCAAGGAGACGGTCAATTGGAAACCCCCTTGACCGTTAGGACCAATTCCCACTTCCGCCGTAACTGAAGTTGAATTTATCCCAATTTTATGCCGGCGCGCTACATGTAGTAGAGCGCTTTCAAAGCAAGCCGCATAACCGGCGGCAAATAATTGTTCCGGATTAACCCCCGTTTTGCCGGATCCATCAAGTTCCAATGGTTTAGCCATTTCAAACTCGAGAGGGCTATTTTCAATCCTTACTTTTCCCTCACGACCGCCATTTGAAACTGCTTTAGTTTTATATAAGATTTTCATTTTTATTCAACTCCTATGCGTTTTAATTATATAGTTAATTATATACTATGTTAATTAATTTTGCAATATATCTAATTTAGAAAATACTATCCTTGCTTGTCGATCCACGTGAATCTAATTTCTTATTTTCATGTGGGTCAATTGGAATTGACGTGGACCACTATCTAAAAATTTCCAGTGCTATAATTGAAAAAATCTGATATAATAAAATTATTAATCGAACATATGTTTGTGAAGAAGGTTGGGACATCATGAGTATAAATATTTATCATCCAAACCAAAACTCCGAATTCACCTTGCCGAATGTAGGCAGCCAAATAGCGGCCGGTTTTCCCTCGCCGGCGGAAGATTATTTAGAGGCGATGCTTGATCTAAACAAGGAGCTGATTAAAAACCCCAGCTCTACTTTTTATGGGCGGGTAAAAGGTGTTTCGATGAGAGACGCCGGAGTTGACCACGGCGATCTGTTAGTAATCGATAAGTCTTTAACCTACCGAAATAATGCTTTGGCAGTTTGTTTTATTAATGGTGAATTTACTCTAAAGAGAATCAAAAGGGAAGGGGAGACGCTCGTTTTGATGCCCGCCAATCGGGATTATCAGCCGATCGTAGTCAAAGAAGACGCCGACTTTGCGGTTTGGGGAATAGTTACTTATATTATTAAGAAGGCTTACTAAATGTTCGCTTTGGTTGATTGTAACAATTTTTACGCTTCTTGCGAACGGGTATTTAACCCCGCTTTAAACAGCAAACCGGTAGTGGTGCTTTCCAACAATGACGGCTGTGTTATTGCCCGGTCCAATGAAGCCAAAGCATTGGGCATAAAAATGGGAGTCCCTGCTTTTCAAATCACTGAGTTTCTCCAAAAGAACGATGTAGCGGTCCATTCTTCCAACTACGCCTTATACGGCGATTTATCACACCGGGTAATGAGTACTTTGGGACAATTTACTCCGGAGCTTGAGATTTACTCTATTGATGAAGCATTTTTAAGTTTAGCTGGTTTACCGGTAGACTGGGAGGAATATGCCCAAAAAATCCGGAAGACCGTTTTGAAAAATATCGGAATTCCGGTTAGCGTAGGCATCGCTCCCACCAAGGTACTGGCCAAAACTGCCAACCATTACGCTAAAAAAGTCCCGGTCAACCAGGGGATCTATGTTCTGGACAGCCCGGCTAAAATAAATGAGGCTCTTAAGCTCTTTGAGATCGACGAAGTCTGGGGAATTGGCCGGCAGTATGCGAAACTTTTAAAATCCTTGAATGTCAAAACCGCCTGGGATTTTACTCAACTGCAAAATGCTTGGGTCAAAAAAAGAATGACTGTTGTAGGGCTCCGAGTAAAAATGGAGTTGGAAGGGATTTCTTGTTTGGAAATGGAATTAATACCAGCAGCCAAGAAAGCGATCTGTACTTCCCGTTCCTTTGGAGAGCCCCAGACCGAGTTGGAACCAATCAAGGAAGCCGTTGCCACTTATGCCACGCGCTGTGGGGCCAAACTCAGAAAACAGCGTTCTTGTGCAGGTATGTTAATGGTGTTTATTCATACCAATGGATTTAAAGCAGATGAGCCCCAGTATGAAAAGAACTTTGTTTGTAAACTGCCGGTGGCGACCAATAGCTCTATGGAACTGATCAAATATGCGCTATTTGCCCTTCAGGCAATCTATCAAAAAGGGTATCGTTATAAAAAAGCCGGAGTATTGGTCTTGGATATCGTGCCGGAGGATCAAGTCCAAAGCGGATTATTCGATAATGTAGACCGTCATAAACATGCCGCAATCATGCGGACACTGGACGGGATTAACTCCAAATACGGACGGGACACTTTAAAAATAGCGGTCCAAGGTTCAGGCGAGAGATGGAAGCTCCGCCAGGAAAAACTGTCGCCATGTTATACAACCAAGTGGAAGGATATTATTACAATAAGGGTGTAGCCATGTGTTTCTTTTATGCTTTAAGTCATACGGCCCAGAGTTTGAAAAACCGGTATCAACTTAAACTGGATTTTAATTTCGAATTGGAACCGGAATTAACCGAAGCCAAGTATTATATTTCCGGTTTTGAATTTCCAAGAATGCCGGTGATTACCGATAAACAACCCGATCGACTACAAGGCTTTACTTGGGGGCTTATTCCGTTCTGGGTAAAGTCACAAACCGAAGCTTTGGATATTCGTGCCCACACCTTAAATGCCCGAAGCGATACGGTATTTACCAAGCCATCTTTCCGGAACGCCATAAGAGAAAGGCGCTGTCTGATACCGGCGGATGGTTTTTACGAATGGCGGGAATTCAATGGAAAAAAATATCCTTATTTTATTTACCTAAAAAGCAAAGAGATCTTTTCCTTCGCCGGGATCTGGGAGGAGTGGACCGACCGCTCGACAGGGGAGGTATTAAAAACTTTTAGCATCTTGACTACCGATGCCAATCCGTTACTGGAGCAGATTCATAATACCAAAAAAAGAATGCCGGTAATACTGCCCAAAGAACAGGAGAAGGACTGGCTCAGAAACGATTTGAGTACGGATGGGATTATGACGTTAACCAAGCCTTTGGATGATGTTTTAATGGAGGCGCAGCCGATCAGTAAGTTGATAACTTCGAAAAGCGTAAACCGGAATGTTCCAGCCGTTCAGGAGGCATTTGATTATCCAGAGCTCAGCAAGGTCAAAATGATTTAAAAAATAGTAAAGAGCTTGGAGATAATAATTGGAAAGATTAAGGCGGTTACACCTGGAGATTTAAGGTACCTTTCAATGAAAGTTAATATTATTGTTTAATAAGGGCTTAAAGCGCCCTTTTTTCTTTTAATATTAGGATACAGTAATAATTTTATAAAAAAGGCATTAATCATATAGTGATTGTTTTATTGCAGCCATAGAAAATGTTATTTCAAATATATCAGGTTTATTAAAAAAATTAATTATAGTTTATAACTTAACTCGGAGGCGGAACAAAATGCTAAAAAAAATTATAATCCTATTTATAATTATTAATATCTTTTTGATAGCGAATATATCCGCTTACGGTCCGGCGGGCCACTATATTTTATTAAGAAAAGTATACGACTCCTTGCCGGTAGGTTCACGTATTAAAAAAGCTATCACAAATTATCCAAGGATTGCAGCAACGGGCGCATTGGGGCCGGACATCGGATATGCAGACAACCCTATAATCAGAGCAAGCTATGCGCCTTGGGCCGATCGGTACCATTACGACCATGCCGGTTCGATGGCAGGCACGATGTTGAAATCAGCTCTTCGAGCGCATGATGAAAGATGGATTGCATTTGCAGCAGGATGGCTTACTCATGTTATCGGCGATATGTCAATTCACGGTTTTTATATCAATCCCGAAGCTGGTGTCTATCTGGATTCGGTACAGGGGCGCAAGCTGCACAAATCACTTGAAATAAATGCTGAGCCATTTATGTGGACGATAATCGGAGGACGCTCCGAAATCGAATGGGCGGAGTTATCTGATGGGTTGACTCATAAAATATTAACCGAAAATTTCTGCAGAGCGGATGAAATACCCTGTAATCTGATTGACAATACATCCGACTCAATCTGGGGCAAGCATCCCGGAACCGAATTTCGAATTTGGTATCAAAAATTCATCATGGGGTTAAATCTGGAAATTGGATATGAATATCTAAAATTAAACGATGCCTTAACGGTACTGAATATTAATGACAGAAAAAAACGCCTCACCAAAGCAACCGCCACGGCGATAAGCGACACTCTTACTTTGTTGCTTGCTGCAGAAAGTAATGATTATAGCGATTTTTCCGACGGGTGGAATCTTGATGCGATCGATCCTAAATATGATCACCGTTCCATAGGCACATTGGTTGTGTCGGTTAAAACCGCTGATAAGTTAGGGGCCGGAACCGATGCCGATATTTATTTTGGATTCGTCAATTCTACCGGGTCGCGTAAACAGTGGAAAATTGATAAAGAAATGTATAATGACCTGGAACAAAACGATTCCGACGACTATTATTTCTATCTCAATGATCCTCTTTTTACGATTGAGAATATTAATAAAGTTTATCTGATGATGGGTGAACACCATGGCACCGGCCCTGATTGGAAATGTAGCAGTATTACAATTTGGATAAACGGGAAACCGTTCAAGTATAAAGTAGATCAAGAATTCAATGATCAAGGTGATTTATGGGAAAAGCCGATTAACTTAAAGCTATAGGCAATATTTTCAATCTTAGTAAACTGTTCATTGTAAGGATAATTAAATGCATATTATCGTTATAAAGGAGAATTTAAATGAAAAAACTAAAAAAAATTTTTTTATTATTATTAACTCAACTTTCGCAGCAAGAAATCAGCAGATAAACCTTGATATAATTAGGCAAACCAGCAATCCACTGTTCGAGTTGACTTTTAATCATTTTTGATAATTTCTTTCCAGTCTTAGTCGTAATATC
>JAEYRN010000062.1 GCA_023435565.1 Bacillota bacterium | reverse complement strand
TAGTAGATTTGGAGATCTTCTATAGTAAATTTCGAAATTGAGCCTAGTAAATTTTTGAATTGAGATTGGTCAAGGAGACCTATAATGGATATTCCAAACGACTTGAAAGCATTTATAGAAACATTTAAACCGAAACATTTCCAAATCGGCGCGAGCTTTATCGATTTTTTTAATCTTGAAGAGTATCCCTTTTTTCAAAATCAATATTCAAAGAAAGCCGGTATTATTGAAAGAATATTTTTGCGGAATAAAACAAAGCCGGAAAGGTATTTTTTCGGCCAATTACCGGACTCATCCCCAATTTATTATGAAGTTGGAGATGTTACCGGTATTTATTACGAACAACATGGGGCCGATTATATTGAAAAACTAGCCGGTGATCCGGTTAAATTGGTTGAGATCTTAAATTATATAAAGCGTTTGCATGATATTGATAATGAGACGGCGTTATCGGAAATAAAGAAAATTGATAATAGTATTGATGGTGATTTTTGGATAAGTCTGATCAATGACGACTTGGGGAAAAGTATTTATATATAATTTGGAGTAACATAAATTTATCAAATATGGAATCCATATTGGATTATAAGGAGTGCTACCGCTGGCGGCGCATTTATATGTTTTGTTTGGATTTTTATTTGGGTTCGAGAGGACCTGACAGCTATGTTCGGAGTAGTGGTTGAAATGTAGCATTCATTTGATAATATGAAAGACGAAGGCGAGGCAGTTTCATTTCTGATGGATATTTGGGGTATCTGATAATTTAAAAGATATTCCAAACAAAGAATTTATTTTCGCCGGCGGGAATTATCACATAATCTGCTGGGGAACCATCAATATCATTGAAATGGAAATAGATAAAGACACACTTACAATCCAAAAAGTGGCATCCTCTGTGGATGGGGAAGTAAATACCCAATGCGTTTTTGAGTATCAAAAAATTGGCGAAGTTTATTTTCCTGTTACTAAAAAGTTTACAAATCTGATGATGAGTAAGTTTAACAGTATAGTTAAGATCGAAAATCCGAAACTAAATTGTGAGATGAGCGGCTCTCTTTTTTCAGTCTTCTTTAATAATCGTAACTGTTCGTGAATTCCGGCGGGAAGGATATAAGTTTAGAGTATAGTCAATATTTACATTAACGTCTCATAAAATCCATTTGAGTTCTGGGGGGATAAAAATTATGAGTTTTAATCACACCGTAACAAGAATAAAAAAATCTTTTTCAAACACACTGAAACACATAATAAGTGATATTCCCAACCCCGCCAATCTTTCGCAGTTTAGTTATACAAAAGTGAGTCACGAAATGATTGTTATGAAAACAGATTTTTCTAAAAAAAAGCGGTTAAAAGCTAATCTAATCATTTTTTTCATTATCGTGGTTCTAGGTTTTTTATTGTCTTTAATTAACAAAGAACCTGGGTATTCCTGGATATTACCTTATTTGATTATATTTGTACTACCTCCATTTCTTTTTTTCTCTATATATAGCTATATAATCATTATTTCTGGAGAATCAGAAATGATTTTGAACCGTTTAAAAGGAACAGTGAGGATACCATGTGGTATTTTAAAAAAACCAATAGAAAAACCATTTAATGAAGCCATTGCATTCTACGGCTCCGCAACAAACTATGGTAACTATTATATTGGTTTACGATTTCAAGGATATGGTCGTGGCGCAATATTATCTAATTCACCTAATTTACCAGGAGAATGGGCTTTATTCCTATGGTATATGGATAAAAACCGGCCACTTCCCCCTGGAAATGCCTTTGCGGATTTCAGAAAAATAGATGCTGCCCGGCTAAGAGCGGCCGGACACCCTGAACCTTTATATCCCATGAGCCCGGAAGTAAAAAAGAAAGTAGAGAAATTTTATGAAGCAGCGTTAAATGCCGATATCAGCGATGAAGAAATTCCCGATGAGATCGAATAAGAAATAGTTGCCGTCAAAGATTTGGTTTCAGCCAAAATTTGTATGAATAATGTTTATCCGGAGGTAAAAATGACTGGATGGGAAATCGAAGATCTAATCGAAAAAATAGAAAATGCTCAAAAAGGCGATGCTTTTGAAATCGATACTTTTATTAATCAGTATCCGTTGGCGGCTTGCAATGAAGATTATACCGGC
The DNA here is from genome assembly GCA_023435565.1 of Bacillota bacterium. Lineage (GTDB taxonomy): Bacteria > Bacillota > UBA4882 > UBA8346 > UBA8346 > JAAYHS01. The sequence continues at coordinate 215,895 of JAEYRN010000062.1, read as the reverse complement.
TTGATTATTTTAAGAAAATTCGCAGTTACCGGTACGGATGATAATCGGTATTTCATGAATTGCGCCTCGGATGATGACCATTTTCAATACGGAATGACGATAGTAACTATAGATGATAAAGCTTCATCCGAATTCAGGATTTTTCTGCCCAATGATTATGAATATCAATCCCTGGAATTATGCGGCAGTGAAGTGAAAATAGTTGCCAAAGACTTTATCAAAACTACTAATATCACGGAGATACTAAGAAAATGCGGTTCTTGTGAATCAATCGCAGATATAAAAAGGTCGTTTAACAGCCTATGTAATGAAGTTTATGAAGAACGGAAAAAACCGGATATTAGGGTAACGGAGATTGACGCTCAACTGTTGGGCAAATTATCATACAATGAAAAATACGAACAATATGAAGGAAAAGTCATATTAAAGGGAAAACCGGTTTCAATTTCATTAGATGTTATTGAAAATCAGAATATTGATCCCTTAATCGTATTTGCCATAGATTATTTTAAAAACAAAAAGTTCAACAAGGCAATCAGTGAAATGATGGCTGAGTTGTATCAACTCAAGAATGAATCCTGGATGGATGATAATGAAAAGGTTTCATTAAAAAGTTTTAAAAAAGCGCTCACCTTATCGGAGATTGTGTTTCATCATGATTTATCGGTTGAATTGTATCTGAATGACAGCGATATGTTTGGGGGGCACTTTATTGTAGTAAGCATTGATAATCATGGAAATTACAAAAATGTGTCTTTAGCGGGTTAGAAATAACAAAAATTTTTTGTGTGTGCAAAGGGAAGATATTTAGCCAAGGGAATCTATAAATTTCACTAGAGAAACTTTTTAATTTCACTAGAGAAATTTTCGAATTAAGCCAAGGAATTTCAAAATTTCACCAGAGAAATTTTTGAATTCCACTAGAGAAATTTTTAGATTGAGCTAAGGGATCTTGAAATAAGTGAGGATTTTGACGAGCTAAAGGCAACTCACCCTTCGTATTATTGAGCTTTTATGATACTTTTTACCCGGCTCTTCTCTACTATGATGCCGATTAGAATGTTGTTCAGCAGAGCGGGCAAGCGTCCTTGGATTCATACAATACATTTTTAAAGATTCAATCTTGATTCGCTTACAACCCTCTCTATTGAGCCGCTTTCAGTATTTCTTCCAAATAGAGAGGGGGGACGTCAGTCCGGGTGAGTTGTTTTTAGGCGAAGGAAAGCGTAAAATTTCTATAGGGAGGAACTTATCTATAACATGAAAACAAAAGAAGAAAAACAACAGAACAAGTATGGCGCCAATCAGATGATCAAGATTGTCGCCATTATAATGCTTGTCTACCTGCTCCTGCATATCAGACTTTTGAAAGACCCTTACGGCAATAGTTTTATTGCATTTAACATGGACAATTTCTGCGGGTTCTTCAGCTCAAGCGGAGAAGGATTCGTCATGTTTCCCCATACCATGGAAACTGAGCTGGGCAGTATTACCATGAAACCTTTTTGCTGGGTTGATTATTCAAAAGGGTTTTTATTGACTATTGATGATAAAATTGAAAGTCAGATTTATTTCAATAATCAGGAGCTAAAGGGAATTGAAGATATTTCATTCTTCACAATCCACGTTCCTGAATATTCTGACAGACGGAAATCATATCTTCCAAATTCTTTTGTAGACGGTTCTGATGATCTTTGTATAAGCTTCACTCGCCCAGGTTATCCAGTGGAAATAGGGATAAATAATGTTAATCTTTTGCAAATTTGGAATACAAGCTATAAAGAAAGCAAAGAGTTTAATAATTTATTACTAACGATTCTTTGTGAGTACAATCCTAAATATAAGGGTGTACTACAATTTAAAAATAATGTCAGAATAAACTATACACAATTCGCCAATCTGTTCATTCCCAAGACAAATGAGTTCTGGAGGCTTTCACATACAGACGGCATTTTCTTAATAGAAGGTCTGACCAAAGAACCATTAGAATGCGCCGAAATCTATTTCGAGCCCGATTGGGGCGCTATAAAAAAGGTGGTTACTCCAGAAGGGGAAGAATTGTTATTCTAACTGTATCTATGTTAACAGCGAAAAACAGCGCTCCGGCCAACAGCTTCGCATAGGAATATAACAATACCCATACTCTCGCAAAAGTCGGGAGGACATAATACAAGTCTCGATAACATTTTCTAGATAGTCGCCCACCCCGGCTGGCCGGGGCACATGAAAGGATGAAAATAAGTCTAACTTGGTTCAATAGTCTTCGAAGTCCAAACCAGACCCTATCCCTTAAAGGGAACCTGTCGTTTTCTTTGAGCTTGGAAGTTAGGCTTCGAAGTCCAAATCTTTATATTGGCTTACAATTCCAGCCAATTCCCTTTAAGGGGAAGGGTCGCTTTTAGACCACCAGTTGGACTTGTAGGAGTATTTTCTAAATTGCAATCCGTTCGTAATGACGGTAAAAACCAAAAAAACAGGGCGGAAATAATTCTTTAATAATGAAATCTTCATGTTCTTTGAGACTTTCGTGGTAAAAATGGTTATTAGGTTCGAGTAGAAATAGTAAAAGAGGTGTTTTTCCTTGGCGATTATCGGCATTGATCTGGGCACCACCAATAGTCTGGTAGCTTACTGGACTGAAAACGGCCCGGAGATTATTACGAATGTATTAGGCTCAAACCTCACCCCATCGGTAGTCAGTATCGACGAAAACGGGGAATTATTGGTGGGTCAGATAGCTAAAGAGCGCCTGATCACTCACCCGGACGTGACGGCCGCGGTGTTTAAACGCTATATGGGAACGGAAAAGAAATATCATTTAGGCAAATACTCATTTACTCCCGAAGAACTGTCGTCATTCGTCATCCGGTCATTAAAGGCCGATGCCGAAGCTTTTTTAAAGCAGGAAGTCACCGAAGCGGTGATCAGCGTTCCGGCTTATTTCAACGACGCGCAGCGCAAAGCCACCAAACGGGCCGGGGAAATTGCCGGGTTAAAGGTTGAAAGACTGATCAGCGAGCCGACGGCGGCGGCGGTAGCCTATGGCCTGCCTCAGGCTGAGAACAATACCAAGTTCTTAATTTTTGACCTGGGTGGAGGCACCTTTGACGTTTCGGTTTTGGAACTGTTTGAAGGAGTAATGGAAGTCCAATCGGTTGCGGGTGACAATTTTCTTGGCGGTGAAGATTTTACCGAACTGATAATGACATACTTTTGCCAAAACCATGATCTTGATCCGGGAAAACTGGAAATAAAGGAACGAAACAGCCTTTATAAACAGGCGGAAATTTGTAAATACAAGCTGGGTGAAAATAACGAAGTCAAAATGAGTGTCATGGTTGATACGGAAATCAAGGATGCCGTTATTGACCGGCCCGGTTTTGAAAAGCTGGTCCATCCCCTCTTATTGCGTCTGCGCCAACCCATCGAACGGGTGCTGCACGATGCGTCGCTAACACCGGCTGATTTAGACGCGGTAATACTCATTGGAGGAGCGACCCGAATGCCGGTCATTAGAACGGTGGTAACCAGAATGTTCGGCCGGTTGCCGTTCTCAAATATCAACCCTGATGAAGCCGTTGCTTTGGGCGCCGCCATTCAAGGCGCGTTAAAAGCAAGGGATGAGGCATTGGATGAAGTGATTTTGACAGATGTCTGCCCCTACTCATTAGGTGTAAACGTAGCTAGATATATGGATAGTAAAAATTATGAACCCGGCTATTTCTTACCGATCATCGAAAGAAATACTCCGATCCCGGTAAGCCGGGTGGAACGATTGACGACCATAAAAGATAATCAAAAAGCTATTTTTTTTGGAATATATCAAGGTGAAAGCCGGAAGGTGGAAAATAATATTTTGCTTGGAGAGATGCGGATTGAGATTCCACCGGCTCCTGCGGGTGAACCGGTAATTGATGTGCGTTATACCTACGATATTAATGGGATTTTAGAAGTTGAGGTTGAAGTTTTAGACACCGGCAGAAAAGAGCGGGTAGTTATCGAAAAAGATCCCGGGAAATTGACTAAAGAAGAGATCGAAGCGCGAATCCAAATGTTGAAAGATATCAAGATTCATCCCAGGGAGCGTACCGAGAACCGGTTACTACTGGCCAGAGGCGAACGGCTCTATGAAGAATCACTGGGAGAAACAAGGGAGTATATTGCCCGTCTCTTAGCAAAGTTTGAAGCGTTATTGGCCCATCAAAACGACCGGGAGATCAAGAAACTCGCCGCCGAATTAAAAGAGGCTTTTGATGAACTGGAAAGGCGGTTTCATTTTTGATGAATATATGGGGAATTTTAGGAATCGAACCTACGAAGGAAATTGCGCAAATAAAGAAAGCTTATGCCCGACAGCTAAAACGATATCATCCGGAGGATGATCCTAAGGGGTTTCAACGTCTTCGGTAAGCTTATGACAAAGCTTTAAAGTTTGCCAAACAATTTAAGGATGATAATTCTTTACCTGTGTTTGTACCTGATAATATAAGATTTGAAGATACTGAAACAATAGAAGATACAGGTACCGATCAACTTTATTCAGCCAATTGGGAGATTGGCCCGGAGATAAATGAAGAAAATTCACCTTTGCCGCCGGAGCTTGATACAAAAGAGGCTGAAATTCAGGAACTTGATAATGACTGGGTTTTAAAGGCGCAATTTCTCGAAAAGGTCGCCCAATTATATAATGACTTCTTTTTACGGATTGAACTTCAGAATTGGAAAGCGCTTTTTGATTCCAATGTTATCTGGAATATTAACAGCAGGAATGTATTAAGTAACGAATTAGTGGATTTTTTCGCCAAGCATCACTATCTTCCGCCAGAAGTCTGGAAGTTCATTGATGATTGTTTTGGCTGGAGCAAACAAAAAGACGCCTATGATTCCCAAGTACCTACTCAACTCATTGAATATATTACGGGGCGGATAACCGGTTCCGGTATTATTTACTATTCGGCTTTTAACAAAATTGCAGGTTTTGATTATGAAAGATTTCTAAACTCCCGTGAACATGCGCTTAGTTCGTCAATGGATGATATTCTTGGGGAATTATTCGCATATTACCGGGATAATGCTGAAGCGGTTTATCCAGATGATCCGCAATTACCTGCTTTTCTAGGGAGATATTATTATAAATCCCAAGATTTTCTGAAAGCCATAGACTATTTGAACAGAGCAATTGAATTAAATCCGACGGATCAGACCTTACCGGTTTTGCAGAGAGAAGTCTATCAGAAAATAAAAACCGGACTTCGTAAGGATTTCCTTAAGAAACCTTGGAGGAAGGATTTAGTAAAGCAGTACTATGTAGTGAGTAAAGAAATAAGATCCTGGGAAAAAGTGAACGAAGACCCGATCCTGTTCTGGTTAAAAAAGCAAAATCCAGTATTATTAAGGGTTTTTCTAGGTGTCCTGATGTGCATCTTAATAATAAATGATATTCCTATCAAGTTAAAGGTAGCTAAAATTAAGATAATACGGCGAACGAAAAATGTTTCGTTTCGCTTTGAGCATATCACTACGCTTGATTTGACGTGTATTAATATAAATGGTAGTGAGAAAAATCAATATTTTCTGCGTTATAATCCGAGAATGGGTTCTCTGGCGTCGCGGGTAGCAGTCGGTAGATTAAAACGGAAGGAAATAATATTTGTAGTAGAAAAACCCGAATATTTTAAAACCGGTCAAGAATTCATCGGGTTAATTTATGATCTTTCCCCTCAAATGCTTGAAACTGTGAAGCAAGAATTAATTAGAATTAACGCTCCGCCCGAAATAGTTCGAAATTTGGTAACTTCTAGATATATTGTGGTTAAAGAAGAGATGGATTACGATCGATACTCTAGTTTAATGCATCAACTAAGGGAGGTTTTTAAATGAAAAAAATCATCAACCGTTTAAAGCAAAACAGCAATACCGTCCGTAACAAATAAAACGTTAAAAAGGTAAAACGATCAATCGATGCTTTAATACATGAGAGAATTGCATAATTCATTAAAATAATATTTTGATACAACATGTTGATAATAGTCGTCCACGCTAGCTTCCGCTGCATACCTGAAAGTATAAAATAAGGCTGGGTGAACTAATTTATGAAGGATCGCTGGGAGAAGTCGGGATTATGTCGCAGGACTATTCATCAGTTTTGAAGTATTATTGGCGCGCCAAAACGACCAGGAGATCAAGAAACTCGCCGCCAAATTAAAAGAAGCTTTTGATGAACTGGAAAGGCGGTTTCATTTTTAATGGATATTTGGAGTATCTTAGGGATCAAACCCACAAGAGAAATAGCCAAAATCAAGAAGGCTTATGCCCGGCAGCTAAAACAATACCATCCGGAGGATGATCCCCGGGGGTTCCAACATCTCCGGGAAGCTTATGACTGCGCTCTCCAGATTGCCAAACAATTCAAGGATAATCTTTCAATTGATTTCAATCTTGATGAAACAAATATTGTCGATAATGAAACAATTGAAACAATAGAAGATACAGGTATTGATCAACTTTTTTCAGCCAATTGGGAGAATGGCCTGGAGATAAATGAAGAAAATTCGCCCTTACTGAACAAGACTTTATCGGGGTGATATATGATCTTTCGTATCCAATGTTGGAAATTGTGAAACAAGAATTAATCAGAATTAACGCTCCGCCGATATTAATCAGTAATCTGGTAACTTCCAAATATATTGTCGTTAAAGAAGCGAGAGTCAGGCAGTAGCTTCCCAGTTCTACTATTTTAAAAAAAGAGGAAGTTTTATTCAAAAAATATGAAAAGAGAGGTTTTAACCAATGAAAAAATTCAATTCTATTTTAGTTATTTCAGTTATTTTAGTTATTTTAGCAATGAGTATTTGGCCCTCCGGTTTATTTGCCAAAGAAACGAGTCTTTCTTTTCCCGAAGAGAACTTTACCACACCTGAAAGCGCAATCAATTATTTTATAAATTCACTTAAAAAAAATGATTTAAGAAAAGCATTTACAGCCTGCACCATCGACGAATACAGCCAAGGGTTTGACTTCGAAGCCTATACTAATAGAATACAGGCGATCGTTTTTCCGTCGTCTCCGGCGCCTTCCGAATATCCCTTTTATGTTGAATTGAATAAATATGAAAGAATGGCCCGACTGGCTAGGCAAATAAAGTTTTTCTGCTATAGTCTTTCAGCAACGGAGAAGGAATATACAGTTACGATCAGCAATCCAACCAAGGAGAGAATTGCAGCTTTCATCGAATCATCAAATCCGGCCGGATTATCCGAGTTGGAAATCATCAGCATCGATAAACCCGAATTAGTAGAAAATGAGCGGCATAAATCCAATGAAAAAATAAGAGCTAAGTGTTTTGGAGCACAGGACGGCACGGAAAGAATTGTATTATTTAAATTAAAAGGTTTGGAATTTTACTATAGCGGTTTTCATCTGCTTAAATATGGGCAATCGTGGAAAATTGACGAATTGCATTCTTCCTTAGCCGGTACTTCAGCGTTAGGGACGGCTGAAAAAATAGAGGTATCTGATTACAAACGACTAATTGAGCCGAAATTATAGAACATATTCTCAATACTGTCTTTTTCGGTATTTGATGAAAAGGGCGCGGAATGGGTTTGGGAAACCTTCGTGGGCCATATTTTTTATTTGATGACAGCCTTATGTTCGGGATTGTCGCCTGAAATGTGAATGGAAAAATCGTTGAATGTCACAGTAATCAGCGCCAGCTGTCACTTCTATCTCCTGGCTCCTGACTACTGTTTCTTTTAGTCGACCAACGAAAAATACCATATAACAAACAATATCCCAGTAAACCTTCCCAGATCCAAACCGCCCCCCAAATAACAACCAAATCACCCATCAACCCCGGTATTTTTAAAACATACCTTACTGCTACCAATAAAGAACCTAAAAAAATCCTGGTTACCCGATCCAAAGGCCCTACATTTTGTTTATTCATCTTTTCACCCTTTCAAATCTTATCCCAAAAGATTGTTTCTTATTAAATTCTATGACCTAACTGTATAAGGTTCTTTACTTGTTATACCTAAAAGCGTCACATTAATCATATAATCGTATACATCCATTTTATCATTCTAGCCACTTAGTCGGTACCCGAGAGCCAGCGCTATTGCCCTAATGCGCTGGGGTGAAAACCTTGACGAATTGGCTGAACTTTCAGTTGCTCTTACGCTCCGTCAAAAGTGGTACAGTGCTAGGTGCGACCGAACGAGAAACGGAAGCGTACTCATGTACGCTGAGTATCGGAGTGACCGAGCTAACGACGCAATGTGTCACTTTTCACGGAGCATCAGCCAATTCGGCAAAACCCACTGACTTACCCACTCCTTCACTAACAGAACACTTTAAATCCATTAATACTTCGATATTGTCTTTTCTATTCTCCACACATACCATGGGTTTTTGTTCGCTTATTTTATAATAATTAAGGCAGCCCTTTTGGACCGCCTTAGCTTTTTAAGTTACTTATTAAATCTATTACTCAACCCGCCGCCGTCTTATCTTTCATACAATACTCCACCATCTGCCGTGCCGCTTTCTTCCCGGCACCCATTGCCGCAATAACCGTTGCCGCTCCGGTAACAATATCCCCGCCGGCAAATACTCCGGGCATACTAGTCTCTAAAGTCTCCTGATTAGCCTCGATATAACCCCATTTATTCAACTTTAAACCAGGAGTGTTTCTAAGTAAAATTGGGTTCGGACCCTGCCCAATAGCTACGATCACATTGTTCACCTGAAATTGAAATTCGGAATTCGGAACAGGTACCGGTTTTCGCCGACCACCGGCATCGGGTTCGCCAAGTTCCATCCGAATACACTCGATAGCCGCTACTTCACCCTGGTCGTTCCCGATAATCCGAACCGGATTGTTTAATAACCTAAAAATAATCCCTTCCTCTTCGGCATTTTCAACCTCTTCATGCCGAGCCGGGAGTTCATCTCGGGAGCGCCGGTATACGATATATACTTCCTTCGCGCCTAAACGTAAAGAGGTACGGGCTGCATCCATCGCTACATTTCCGCCGCCAACAACAGCTACTCTTTCGCCGACCCGGACCGGGGTATCGTATTCCGGAAAACGGTAAGCCTTCATCAGGTTCACCCTGGTTAAAAATTCATTGGCGGAATAAACTCCATTCAAGTTTTCTCCAGGAATATTCAAAAAGTATGGGAGTCCGGCTCCAGTCCCAATGAAAACAGTGTCATATCCCTCTTCCATTAGTTCCGGGATAGTCACTGTCTGCCCAACCAATACGCTGGTTTTAATCTGTACCCCTAAACTCTTAATATATTCAACTTCCCGGGATACAATATTTTTTGGAAGACGAAATTGGGGTATCCCATACTGCAGGACGCCCCCTGCTTCATGCAAGGATTCAAAAACAGTTACTTCAAAACCTTGTAACGCCAAATCTGCGGCGCAGGTCAACCCGGCGGGGCCGGCTCCAATGATTGCCGCTTTACAGTTAACTTTTTTTATAGAAGTATTTTTTCTTTTTGCTTCCGCAGCTTCGAAATCGGCCACAAAACGTTCCAAAGCACCGATAGCTACCGGTTCTCCCTTTTTCCCTAAGATACACAAGTGTTCGCATTGACTCTCTTGGGGGCATACCCGCCCACAGATCGCCGGTAGGCTATTCTTTTCTTTGATTTTAGCGGCTGCTCCTAAATAATCCTCTTCTTTTATTTTAGTGATAAATCCTGGGATATCAACCTCAACCGGACAACCTTGTACACAAAAAGGCTTTTTACAATTCAAACAACGGGAAGCTTCAGCCAGTGCTTGTTCCTTGGTATAGCCCAGCGCGACTTCTTCAAAATTCGATCCTCTTGCTTTCGGATCCTGTTTGGGTACTATTTGGCGTGACATCGGCAACCCTCCGTTCCATGCTGACACTCATGGTAAGCCTGTTGTTCCTGTTCTCTATAATAACGCTGTCTCTGACGAAGCTCAGCGAAATCTACTTTCAAACCATCAAATGAAGGGCCGTCAACACAACAGAATTTACTCTCGCCATCAACTGTAACCCTACAACCGCCGCACATTCCGGTACCATCAACCATTATTGCATTTAAACTAACCACTGTCTTGATATTCCGCTCCTTAGTAACCTTAACGCAGGCATCCATCATCGGTACCGGCCCAATAGCGATTACTTCATCGACCTTTGCTTTCTCAAGTATTTGACGTAAAGGTTCGGTAACCAAACCTTTAATCCCATAACTACCATCATCAGTGGCAATTATAAACTCATGGCTGACTGCTTTTAATTCGTCCATCAATATTAACAGTTCTTTACGCTGTGCCCCGAGAATGATAATCACTTTATTTCCGGCTTCATATAAAGCCTTCACTTTCGGATATAATGGAGCGGCGCCAAGGCCTCCCGCTACACCTACCACTGTGCCGATGTTTTCGATAGGATAAGGGGTGCCTAAAGGCCCAAGTACATCTAAAAATGAATCCCCCGGTTCCATCCGATTAATTAGGGTCGTGCTTTTACCAACCTCCTGAATAATTAGGGTAATCGTTCCCTTAGTCCGGTCAAAATCGGCGATTGTAAGCGGAATCCGTTCCGAGCTTTCATTTAAGCGCACCACTACAAAATGCCCTGGCTGTGCTTTAGCGGCTATTGTTGGGGCCTCAACCACTAACTTCACAATTAGCGGAGCCAAGACCGACTTGGCTAATACCTTCAAATTAATCACCTCGAAACATTATTTCAAACATAACACAGATAAAAATATAAGATGAGTATAACATAAAAAAAATAAAGAGGGCAACCTCTAAAAGTTTGTATACATTATTCATATATGCATGTTTTATAATTACAAATCTATCAACTTCTAGGGATAATAAACTCTTCCGAACGGCCATCCGGATAAGTGAGTTCCCATTGGATCTTTTCCGGTAATATTTTTGGTCTTAGAGTCGCACCAAAATCAGCCAGGCTAAAGGGAAGTTTGGTCTCTAATGCTCCTTCCGGACAGCTTTTCACACACGCCATACAGTCCCAACAATCTGCTTGGTTCCGTATTTTGCTTTTCCCGTTTTCGTCCATCATCAGTAAATCACCGGGACAAATGTCTACACATCGCCCGCAACCGCTACACTTTGCTCTATTAAACCTTAAACCCATTCCGAACCTCCTTATATAAAGATTAGAACCAATCTAACTGATAATATGTCTTCTCCGTGTCTCTGAGTCTCTGTGACCAATAAATAATAGGCCACAGAGACACTGAGTTAAATACTTTCTTTTCTTCTGCCCCAACATAACTACTTAGTAGTTTATGCATTTTCCGGAGCTCCAGGTTACAAATTCACCAAAAATGACAAACAAAAAAGGCTTGGTTTCCCAAACCTTTCTTAATAATACTTGATAATGCTATGTATAGTCAGTTGCTGGATTCTCCGCTATTAGTAATCATTATGATAAAGAAAGCCAGTACCGATGCTAGAACTATAGCCGCATGAGGGAGAAGATGATAAATGGCGTTTAGGCCCTCCGTTCGGAAATAGCTGTCTAATTTCATAATTGTGCTGAAAAGCGTGTAATACATACCGAGAATACCACCGCATAAAATAGCAAGTCCTACTAGAAGCGGTGAGCGAGGTCTGCAAAAAATTAAGATCAGAGACAATGCAATAATAAAAGCTGCCCCAAATGAGATTAACCAATAATAATTACCGGGAAGATTCATAGTGGATACCATTTTGGCGCCAACACTTTCAAAAATTGTGTTGAGCAAAGAAAAAACAAAATAGAAACCGAGTAAACCGAGGGTAAAACTAAGCCAGCCATTTTTATCCATTTTTTGTCTCCTCCTATTTCTACTGAAAAATTATGATTTGAAAATATCTATTAACCACTCATGATTATATTCAAAACTACTCAGAAAATGCTTCGATGCTTGTCGATCCACGTCAACTTTTAATTATATAACGTGGGTCAACAGGATGTCGACATGGACAATTATCTAATAATAATACATTTACCAAAGTTGAATCATAAATTAGGTAAAAAATTGTACATTTTCTTACTAAAAATTTGACATTTTCGGATATTTTCCTGCATTCCGGAGTCGAACAAAAAAAATATTATTATCCCTTTTAAAAAAAACTGACAATACTCACCTAATGGTATAGGACGACCGCTTTTTAAGATTTCCCATTTCAAAAGCGGATTACTAAATGTCTACAAAGATATTTCCAATTAATACTTGATAATTTTAAAAAAGGAATTTATCCTTTAAACGCGAAAATAAAAATCGTTCGTTTTCCATTTGATATTTATCAACTCCATTTTTATTATTAAAAGTGCGTTTTAAACATATAGGAAATTTTCATAGCGACTATTTAGGAGATTATTATGAATAAAAAAATAATTTTCGCCGGACTATCAGTAATTACATTAATCGTAGCAGGTTTAATATATCGTTTCTATCCTTATTTTCTTTATAAAAATACCGGTTTTGCCCAAATCCAAACCAAACAAGCCAAAGAACCCACCCAACCTTTGACCTTATCCGATTATCAAAATTACTTAAATACGCTTGATCGGTCGGAACCGGCCGCTGTGGCAAGCGGAATAAGGGTTTTGGAGCGGAGTATTGCCAATTTTTCCGTAGATGAAGCCGATCAAGCATTTTTATCTTTTAACACTTATTATGTGGAAGCCCTTAATCATTGTAACGAAACTTTTTGGCAAAACGAAGGTTTGATTGCCAAGTTAAGAACCGCAACCAAAGGACTTTCTGCTCCTAAAGTTTTTGAATATTTAAATAATCCATCCCCATCACGAAAGGACCCGGAAATTCGGAATTTGGTGAAACAAACAAATTCCAGCGGTTTTGTTATAATTAAGCGTGAAGGAAGTTTCTACTTTGACGAAAACGCTGACTTTCTCTATCAGCGATTTTCAAAATACCTCTCCGTCTCACTCCGTGACTTTTTAAACTTACGTCGTCAAGAAGCAGCCGAAGGTTTTGCCGAAGACGCCGGTTTAACAATCTCCTTTGCCAAAATTGGGGAACGAATCATTAATTGGGAAAACTATTTGAACAACTATCCGAATTCTCCCTTGAAGGAACTGGCAAATTACCATTACCAGCTCTACTTGGGAACTTTTCTATTTGGTATTGATAATACGGAAGTCTTTGAACGCAAACGGTTAAAGCCGGAAATAAGAAAGGTATATGAGAGCTTTATTACTAAAAATATCAAGACTAAAAGTGGTAATTTAATCAGCCGCTATTATAATGTATTACGTTCCAATGATTTTAAATATACGAAAGCAGCGGCAAATTTTCTCCGGGAAAACCAAGTCCAAATTCTTCCCGGCTTTGAACCGTAAAAAACTATTATATATTGAACTTTCCGGGACTTAATCACATAAAATGGATTGCATAGTTATACTTTTTAGGAAGTGATTCTGTTGGAAATCTATGTAGTCCGCCCCGGAGATACCCTTTTTGAAATCGCCCGCCGTTTCGGCGTTCAACTTGCCGAACTTATTAGTGTCAATCAATTGGTTAATCCCGAAGAACTTGTAATAGGCCAAACAATTTTAATTCCCGTTCCTCCAGTAGAACCGCTCCGTTATCGGGTGGCTCCAGGTGACACTTTATTTCAACTGGCCCAAATATTCAACACCACTGTAACAGCGATTGTTCAAACCAACCAAATCCCTGATCCAAATCGAATTCAAGTCGGTACAATATTAACCATCCCCGGTTGGTCCCAGACTATTTATACAGTCCGCCCCGGTGATACCCTATATCTGATTGCCGGCCGTTTCGGAATCCCTTTGAACCTACTGGTCAAAGTCAACCAAATTACTGATCCATTCCGGATTTTCCCAGGTCAAACCTTAGTAATTCCTCAATCAATTCCTTTAATGACCAAAACAGAGATTGAAACCATGGGTTATTTCCATTTCACTAATTTAGCGGGGCTATCCCGCTCTTTGTCGGTAATTAGCCCATATCTCACTTACGGAGGCTTGTTTCAATATACTATCTCCGCTACCGGAACAATTTCTGTTTCGCCCAATACTGAACAGGCAGTTAATATATTAATCAACAATAATGTTAAACCTTTGTTGGTACTCACAAACTGGGGCCCCAATGGTTTTGAACCGGATTTAGCCCGAACAATAATGAGCGTACCGGTTAAAACCCGTGTAATTGAAAATACATTACAATTGCTGGATCGTTTCGGATTTGCCGGAATAAACGTTGATTTTGAAAATATGTATCCGGAAGACCGGCAACTTTACACTGACTTTGTTAGGGATTTAAGGGATCTCCTAAGACCTCGTAATTATTCGATCTCTTTAGCAGTACCCCCCAAGGCCGCCGATCTGCCAAATTCACCATGGGTCGGGACTTTTGATTATAGAGCTTTAGGCGAATTGGCTGATTTTATTTTCTTAATGACTTATGAATGGGGCTGGATTGGCGGCCCGCCTATGGCCGTCGCTCCAATTACTCAAGTCCGACGGACATTAGATTATGCCGTAACCGAAATTCCGAGGGAAAAGATACTCCAAGGAGTCCCATTCTATGGCTACAACTGGCAACTGCCGGATACACCCGAAAACCTAGCGGTCCCTGTAAATCTAGTTGAAGTCTATCCTCTGGCATATCGATTCCAGGCTAATATTAACTATGATCCGGTAGCTCAAGCGCCTTGGTTCCGGTATACGGATGCGTCCGGTGTAAACCACGAAGTCTGGTTTGAAGATGCCCGGTCCATTAATGTCAAATATGATACCGCTATCGAATATAATCTAAGGGGAGTCGGCTGGTGGAGTTATATTAACGAACCATATGGATTTCCGCAAAACTGGCCGATTATGGAAGAAAAATTTATTGTTCGAAAATGAAACTACGGAGGAAGGGAACTTCTCATCATCTAACCCGTTACTTGACTATAGAGTCATTTTGGAGGTGTTTATGATGGATGAATTCATTAAAAACCTAAAAAAGGAATTCGAAAAGGGAGTTGCTGTGGTTGGCGCTAAGTCCAAGGAAATAATTGAAACTACTAAAATTAAAAGTCAAATAGAAGATCTGGAAAAAACCAAACGCCAATTACTTCAGGAAACCGGGGAGATTGTTTATCAAATGTCTCTCGACCATAATTATAACGGCGAAGAAGCTATTAAAGAAAAATGCCAACTCCTCACCGGTTTGGACCAACAAATCAAAACCAAAAAAATCGAACTGAAAGAGGTCCACCATGAAGCCCATGAAGCCCATGAAGCCCAGGAAGCCATCGGCAAGACAGTTTGTGAATCCTGCGGCGCGGTAATGGAAGATGGCATCAAGTTTTGCAGTAATTGCGGGGCTAGAATCGTGAAAGTAGAAAAAGATTAATAAAGTTCAAAACGGCGAAAACGCCGTTTTTTGGTGCTCCATTGAAGACCAGTTGTTTTATGCGTATCCGGCAAGCAACCGGTTAGAACTGGTTGGAAAATTGTCAAAATCCTTGCCAGGCTATGGTAAAAATCAACAAAGGTATTTCTTATAATGCAGAGAATAATTACTAAAATGGCCTAAAGGAGCTTCCATTGAAAAAAATTCTACTTATCCCGTTACGAGCTTTAGAAAGCTTAATTGATCGGGCTCTTGTTATCATCGGCTCAATAACTCTAGTCCAATTTCCGCAATTGTTTGCCCAATATTTGCAAAGATTAGGCGGACATCTGGACGAGTCCCGCCGAATTGTGTCCGAATATACCAAAACCGCCGCCACATTTAATCTGTCTCTCCAAGAATATATCGGGATTCATTTAACCTCCGCCAACCCGGTCTTTCAATCAACTGGAACAATCATCGAAAATACCTTAACCCGGTTGGCCGATTTGGAAAAATCTTTCCAAGCCTTAAAAACAGCCACTCTTTATAACCGCTGGTGGGTTTTTTTAAGAAATTTAGATCCCGCCATCTTTAGACAAACCTGTTCCGAGTTTACCCCGGGACTTCCCATCACTTTCGAGAGCTTGGCATACGCCTTGGTCGGTTTATTAGTTACCTGGGGAATTTATCAAGGAACCAAGGGCTTGATTAAAAAACTATTCAAAATCCGTTCCGGTTCAGTTCCGGAAAGCCCGGGGTTGCCGGGCTAAAGATGCCGCTTATTCCTTAAACTTATATACTACCCTGATTTGTAAGTCGCTTACATCCAAAGCGTCTTCTTTAAGGGTTAAGGTAAAAGATTTTTCTCCAACAATCATCATTTCTTTCGGGATGCTTTCTTCCTTTACAACCAAAGTGTGTTCACCCAATGGAATGTTTTCAAAGTAAAATGTGCCGTCGTTATTGGTAAATATTTTTCTCTGCCCGTTATCTAGCACTAACTCCACCCAATTAATAGGTTGGTCTCCTTTGTCATAAACACCGTTACTGTTGATATCTATATACACTTTCCCCGAAATTGATCCGTTCATTGTTAGACCAAAATCAAAAAACATATTCTCCGTTTCTCTAATTCTTAATAATTTAATATCGGTGGCCGGAGTATAGTCAGCAGTCAGTGACTTGAGCGCAAAGTTCAATTTGTAAATGCCCGGTTGGACATACTTATATATATATTCCCCTTTTTCATTACTAACCGCAATCCGACCGTTTAAGGACATTTTGATATTGGGAAGAAGTTTTTCACCCGGGTCATATTGGTGATTTCCGTTTTCATCCAAGTAAACCAGACCACTGATGAAAGAAAGGTTGTTATTATCATAGTTTACCGTTTTGGCGCGCCCGTTCCCAAACCCAATCGCTTGGCCGCAACTTAACCGAATAACCTTTTCCGGTTCTTCAGCCAGAATGGTTTCATATAACCTTTCCGTTTCCAGTTTGAATTCCAAACCGTTCTTAAAATATCGAATCAGACCTATCTTATATGAATATTGAGAATCCGAACGGGTTTGGTAAGGTGAAATATATTCAAATGAAGCATAATATTTGTCTCGAGTTTGCCCAATAAAATAGTTCAAGTTTAGTTCCGCAGAAGAATAATAATCCCCATCCCTTAAAACCCGGGACAGGTTACTTGAAAGGGTAAGATACTCGTTAAAAAAGTACTTATTCCAAACCTCAAATTTTCTTGAGATAGGTTCAAAATGAGAACAATTGTCTGAATATTGATATACTTCATAGTTACCGCCAAGCCACATTTTCGGAGAAACCCATTGGAGTTCAGTTTCATAAGACCAGTCCGCCTCTTGTAACCGATCTCCTTCTTCTTTATTATATTCATTACTAACTCTTAATAATAAAGTATCGGTTAACATTTGAACATAATCAGTTTCGGCGGTTAATACGTTTTTATTTCCAACTCCATACGCATCCTCGAAATCAATCTCGTCATATGCAAAATAGTTATTCAAACTATATTTCTTTTTTAAAAAATATTGTTCGGAATAAATCCTTAATAAATTTTCCTGATAAGAAAAATATAAAGTCTTATCTTCTTCTTTATTACGCAGGCCCACTGTTAATTTATTATCCAAAGTTGGGCCGAATTTATGGACCATTCTTAAATCAATATCTTTTAAAGAATCAAATTCATACATACCGGGCAAGGCCTTAATCACTTTTGCCTCTGTTAGATAACTGGTCCGATCGGAAATTTCGATCTCCCCCAGTACCTGCAATCCTTTCCCCGGATCGGCATTAACTCTGTCCTTATCGGTAATGGCGGGATCAACGTAAAAAACAATCCCTTCAATAAATCCTCGCTCTAGACAATACATGAGTGATGATTCCCAACCGTTTTTGGAATTGCTTTCCACTCCACCCACTAGCCAATCAAGAGCGCAAACCGTATGTTCTCCTATCCGAAAGGCGATTCCGGTGTTAGCGCCGATGCTGGCCGGATTTTCACTATCATCATATAGTTTAAAACTGGTAGCTTCGCAATCAAATGAAATTGTGTTATTAATCAATTTATGCCTGGTCTTAAAACCGGCCATTTCACCGATCCATTCCTCATCATCTTCAAATCTTTTATATTTCCCGGAAGCTGCCATAACGCTATGGGTGCCGTCCTCAAGTATTCTTAAACTGGCGGCTATCTTTTCTTCTGTTACCAACTGTTCTCCTGATGGTTTTTCGATAATAACTTTGATGATATTTAAACGCTTAATATACAAAGGAACATTCTCAAACAAATAGTTTTTGTCTTTAGGACCGATACCCATTCCACCTTTTTCCTTGCCGTTAACAAAGAGCGTAACTTTATCACCCGGTTCAGCCGGACCGTAGATATTGGTATGTGGAACCAAATAACGGGAAAAGGCATCATCGGGAGTCATATATAAAAACCCCCTCACCCGCTGTTGTTCTAATGTATTTTCCAGGTAAACATCGGCGTCGCCTAAAATAATCAACTGATTATTCTCATTATATTTAGCCCGAATCAAGCTTGGTATTAATTCGGTTCCTTCATTGGACTCATAATCTACCTTCCCTCCCAACGAGATCGCCCAATCTCCGGCCCGTCCATCTCCTCTAATTTCCATACTCCCCTCGGAACTTTTCCCATCATATTCATCTTCCCGATATTCCCAACCCAATTTATACCTTATTGAACCGATTGAATAAGGGGGACCCTCTAGATAATTAATTTTTGAGTCTCTTTCTTCTTCACTATCGGTAGACATTCCGGGTCCTATTTTTTTTTCCATCCAATCAGCCCGGATAGTCAATTCTTGGTACTTATAACTCCATTCGATTTTAACATCAACCAAATATTCGATCAAAGAGGGACATACATAGAATTCCCCGTTTAAACTGACAGGCGGTTGTTCCCCTTGGGGCCAGTGGAGTTCATCCCCGACCACATATTTTCGATTCTTCAGATCAATTATCGCTTGACGTTTGGAAACTTGATCGTCGACTGTGACTGTATTGGCTTCTCGATCAAAAGTAATGTTATAAGGCAAATAAGCGCTTAATCCATTCAACGGAACCAGCACATACTTATCAAAATCCAATATTTCAAACAAGGGTTCCTCTTCAATCAGTTCGTCTTCGGATTTAATCACTAAAAGAACAGTACTGGTTTCAATCTCCTGATTAGCCCAGGTTATTTGAACAAAAAGCATAATCACTAGGATTGATGCTATCAAAATTTTGGTAAAAACCTTAGACACTTGGGCTAATCCCCCTTCAAACAATCCGTTTTAGTTTTCTACCGTAAATGGAATGGTCCGGCTAGTTGATTTAGTGGTGCCTAAAAAATTTAGTTTCATTAATAAGTTATATTTTCCGGGAGGCAGTTTATCCGGGAGCTGAAAACTAATATTGCGTTCGAATTGAGGTAAAATCACCTTCTCCGAAAATTGTTCCTCATGAAATAATGCCTTTTTTTCATTAATCAATTTATAGCTAATCCGGTAGCGAACATGGCCAGCGCCTTGGTTTACGATAGCTATAACCCCATGATATTTACCGTCGGGGGCTTTCTCAACCCTTGCGTCTTTAAGGTTAAAGGCCATCCTCATTCCCTCAAAAGCCAAGTAAATTGTTGACCCTACTTGTGTCATCACCGTGGCGCCCATTCCTTCTTGATTTTGAAAAGTGCTCTTTTCTTCAAAAAAAACAATTCCTCTACGTTCGAATAATTCGCCTTCTTTCGGTGCAGTCATGGTAAAACGGACAATTTGGGATTCTCCGGGGGCGATTTTAAAGTTCTGTGGGTTAAATTTAATCAAACCCTTGAGAGATTCTTTTCTGGTCCCAACTTCTGAGGTTACCATCCGATCGGCGTTATTAAGGGTCCAATCATAAATAGTGGCGCTTACCTCAGCTACATTACCGCTGGGATTCGTTACTTTAATGGTCCCCGTAACCCGTCCCCCCGGTTTTACCATAAAGAGAAACCGGGAAGGGTCTACAGTGGTCGATGCGAAAATCAGACCGGATAAGCAAATAAATATTGATAATACCGGAATTATGAATAAATATTTAGACGTATATAAATTTTGCCTCATTTCGAACCCCCTATTTTAAAAGGGCTGATGGCGCGTTCATCAGCCCTAAGTTTGAAAAGTAAATTTACCTAATTAGATGGTATATGCTTTGAAGGTTACATTTCCGCTGTATGAACCATGAACGACGTTCGCGGCATACGGTACCCTGAAACGATGGAAGTATTGTAGGCTGGTGCAAGGAGCGCCTTGGCCGATATTAATGGTTTTAGGAGCATCAAAAACTTGAGCGTCATAAGTGCCATCAATAGCCGTACTGGTCCCAATTTCCAAGTTGAGTTTATTAGCTCCTTGTGCTAATGGAGCGCTGATGACATCATATTTGAAGTCATCGTTAGAGAAAAGCTGAACCTTGAAAATGTCACAAGCCTGAATATATACATTGGGTCCGGGAGCTATTTCGGCGTTCCGGCCATGACCAAGGGAAGCCCAGTTTCCGTCAACAAAACCGCCGATCTCATTATCAAAAATCATATGGTATTCACCGGCTTCAGGACTAGGAACATTGCCAACCGCTTGGGCAATATTGGTATTGTCTTTTTTCGGTCCGAAGCTTTCTAAAACTGAAATACCATCATTGCCGTTGAACTCCATTTTGAGATAACAAGGGATATAGGCCAGGGCTTCAACATTCAATTGTGCAGTCTGACCCTCACCATTGTTATCCGGTGTCCATCCCTTACGTTCCATTTTAGTATTACTGTATTCGTCACCGGTAGCTCCCCACACGATGATACCATCATCGGATACATGATCGCCATAATCTGCGAACACAACTGTAGTTGTTACAGCCATTACTAAAATAAGCAGCATAATATTGAATTTCTTCATTTAGTTAGCTTTCCCCCTCAATTTGTTTTTTATCTACAACCCGGAACACGCGCTAATACCAGGTAGTATTCAAAGCCTAACAGTCTTTTGGTCCCAAAGTTCAAGCAAAAAGCGGATTTGAAAGAGTTGTTTTCCAGCCGGATACTTGTAAAATTCATCGATAAAAACCGCTATTGGTAACTCCAACCAATATGAATCACAAGATCTAACCGTTGAATTTCCTGCAGCCAGTGGCTTTTTCCCGATTTCCAGGGACCCGCCCGATTGGAAAAAACTCTGAATATCGTTATGTTGTTGCTGCCCTAATTTTAATTGAATTGGTACTTTAATATCTCTTGCCAAGTTTACCGAAAGGACCCAGTTTGTATTTGACGCGACTCTAATAGTCAATGGTATGGGACTGAATAACTTTAAATCTTCTTTGGTGACTTGCTCCAAGCCGATCAACTTTTGATCGGTTTCCATTCTGACCCATGGTTGGACTTCAACCTCTAGTTGGAAAGTAATTTTTTTATGTGAAGTTTGAAATGTAATAGACCCCTGATAAGAACCCGGATAATCGGAGGGAGTCAAATTCAAGCTGAATGTTAAAAACAATTTGTCATCCGGTGAAAAAGTTTTTGGTTCAACTTCAAAGGGGCCTTTATCCAAATCAAAAATTCGATCGTTAATGGCCAACTTCAAACGATTAAAATGTATATGTTCTCCTTTTTGATTGTCTAAGTATGAACTGAAATCGACTTTAATTAGATCTTCCCCCGGATTGGTTTTAATAGAAAGGTTACGGTCTATAATCAAGCTTTCTATCGGTCGCGCTTTTCCAAAATTAATTTTAAACCGGTATTGCTCTTGTGCCCTAACCGGATTGGCTTTAGCCCATAAACAGTCGAATGCAATTATGTTTAGAAAGCATAAGATAACAAGTACAATTTTTTTTTGCATTCCGATACTCCCCTTTACTAAATTCATTGCTAACTCTATTCTAAAAAACAAATAATTTGAACCGCCTTTTTCAATCTGAACCATCTACCCATCTATGTATATTTTTATAGTTTCTAAAAATACCAAGGTTATCCAACCGGTTAAAATATACCATCGTGGTCGATTTTAAGCAATGAATAATAAGGATAGTCTTTTACACCAAAAAAGTACAGTTTTGGGCTTGCCCATACTGTACTTTTAACTGTACTATTTAAATTACAATGTTATTTGGACTTCTAATAATTCCTTATCGGCATTGAACCGGCTATAGATAAGAACCGGCCAATTCCTCAATATTCAGGAATTTCTGTATCCGTTTTAAATAACCAACAGCTTGTTTTCGGCTGGAAAGATGTAATTTTTGAAGTATTTGTTTCATATGATACTTAACCGTCCGCTCCGTTAAGTATAATTTAGCGCCGATCTCCTTATAGGTTAACCCATTAGCTACCAACATTAAAATTTCCAGTTGCCGATCGGTCAGTTCTTTAAAGGCCGTATTGATAAAAGACTCTTTATTATTACTGCTTTTTAAGGTTAAGCTATCCAACAATCTCGCGACAAAGCTGGATGGCAGTATCGGCTCATCTTTTGAGAGGTTTTGAATAAGTTGATTAAATTCTTCGAGATCCAAATTTTTTGGTAAAAAACCGGAAGCACCTACCTTAAGGCACTCAAATATATAGTCTTGGTTGTCATAGTTCGAAAGTATTACTATTTTTATCCTTGGAAATTCCCCTTTAATCAATTGAGTGGCGGTAAGGCCGTCGCAATTGGGCATCTGCATCTCCATTAAGATTACATCCGGTAATAACTTTCGCGTTTGGTCCAAAGCCTCCAAACCATCCTTAGCGGTCCCGATTACTGTCATACCGTGGGACAGTATTAAGCTCCGAAGCCCTTCCAGATATAATGGATGATTATCAACTAATAATACCCTCATCTCTATTCCTCTCTAGATCATTTTAATTTTATCTAAAACCTGTTCGATTAATCCCAGTCATTTCCTTCATATAAAATTATTGACATTCCTTTGTTTTTCGCAATAAATAGCCATTTTCAACCCAACTCCAGCTGGCCTTTTCTGGCGCATAAAAAAAATAGCCTTATTCAGGCTAATCTTAATTAAGGATCTAAATCTTATTAAAGAAAAATGTATATTTTTTACGGATTTTTATGATTCTGTTTGTTTCAGAACCGATTCTAAGGATTCCTTTTTTCGGTATACTGTTGCTTGCATTAGAGCGACTGCTTCTCCCTCGCCGTTTATAATTTTAATAGCATAAGAAGCTAATTTATTATTAATTGATTCTTCTCTGGCTTCGGCATAAAGGATTCCATGAGAGACAGCCTTGAAATATGATATATTCCCATTTACAAGCACCGCGGCGGTCCCGTGAGAATTGGCCGCTGCCGCCAACGCCAAATCGGCCAAAGTAAAAATTGCCCCTCCTTGCACTATCCCTAACCCGTTTAAATGAGCTTCGGTAATCTCCAACTTTGCTTTAGCACTTCCTGGTACTATTTCAACCAACTCTATACCTACGGTTTCTATACAAAACCTATCTCTTTGTATTATTTTTTTGACAGTTTCCATAAACGGTCCTCCCCTCACTACTTTTTTCTTTTAAAAACAGGGACCCGATTCCGCCAAAAAAAGCCACTACTGCTGCCAACCAAATAGCGGGAGAAAAAGAACCGTAATTATCGGCTATTCTTCCGGCGATTACCGGTCCTACTGCTTGACCTACTCCAAAAAAAAGCGTAATAAATCCCAACGCTGCCGGTGCCAACTTTGGGGTAAAGAGATCGCCACAAATAGCTGCCATTAATGCAGGAACACTCCAGGCCGAGAGTCCAAAGAGAATTACTGATACTATAAAATAGAATGAATTATTTCCAAAGGCAAACAGGCTAAAAGCCAATGTATGGATCAAAAATAGAATAACCAATGCCATTTTACGGCCAAATCTATCCGAAAAACTACCCCATAATAACCCGCAGCAAAGGCTGGCCCAACCCATGGTCATGAATAAATAACCTGCCGCTGTTCCGGAGTATCCGCCACTAGTCGTCAAATGCTTGATAAAAAAGGTTAAATATATAATATAGGAAAAACCGTAAGTGATATAAACAAGACCTAGTTGCCAAACTTGAAACGAACTATAAATTCTCTTTTGCGAAGACTCTTTCTTTATTTGATTTGATACAGGTTGGTCGTCAGTATCCGTTCCAACTGGTTTTAAGCCGATATCGGACGGATTATTACGTAAAATGATATATGTACTAACTGCCAATAAAGAGGTAACACCTCCAAATATGAACCAACATAATCGCCAACTACTATCTCCATATGTGGCAATAATCGGAGGAATAAGTAAACCGGTTAAAATCAACGCCAAGGAAGACCCTGAAACGGCAATTCCTGAAGCTAAGCCGCGTTTCTTTTTTGCAAACCAGGCCGCCCATAATCCCATCACAGCAATATTTGCCGCTCCGCTACCTACACCGGTTAATCCTCGCCAAATAATTAATGAAGTAAAATTTTGAGCCATGCCGGTAAAAATCATGGCAATACTTGCTAAAACCAACCCCAATGAGGCTATTAATCTTGCCCCGTAGCGACCAGCCAGCATCCCCCCAATGAAAGAAAAGGCTAAATATCCCGCAAGATTTGAGGTTGCTAACCAACCTGCTTGTTCGTTATTAAGAGAAAGGTCTATTTGGAGCGCGGGTAACACCGTTGAATATCCAAAACGGGCCAGTCCTAAAGCTCCAAACACAGCAAGAGTTCCCATACAGAGTACAATCCAACCGTAATTTAAGTTAATTTTATTTTTAACAAACAATTACCATCCCTGCCTTCCTACCTTCCTACGTTCCTACCACTAATTCTTAAGGGTATTCTCAAATTTACCAAAATTTCCTGCTTCAATATGGCTTCTTTATCAATCTGAGGGAATTGCATAATTACCTAAATAAACCCTTTGGCCACAATATATAGTGACTAGCCCAGATATATCTATCAATATATTGTGAGCCAAAGCTTAAATCATAAATTATGCAATTCCTTAAATCTTTATAAATACATTTTTTTCATCTAATCTAATTCTTAAAATGAGCCGATTTCTTTGATATACTTATCGAAAGTTCAAAACCTTTGGAGGATGAGAAAATGGCTGTTAAAGCTTCAGAAGCGTCCGTTAATGAACTTAGTTTACAAAGTAAAAAAATCGCTCTACTTTTAACGATTTATGAACGATTGTCCGACCGTTATCAAATTCGTGCCAAAGTTCTCGATTTCAGTCTATTGGTTACTTCTATCGTAGTTTGCTTAACAACTTTTGTCGATCCAAAAATAATGAATTTTCTTAAAATTCCCTCCGACAAAATCTTTATTATCCTTGGGGTTGGTGCTTTTATGACATTTGCGTTTTCTGTATGCTCTCTTATCAGTAACTGGAAGACCCAAGCCGCTGATTTTTGCCGGGCCGCAAATGTTTTAGGCCGAATGAAAGCGGAATGTAATGAAAAGACCAAAGCGGACAGCCTGGAGGATTCAAAGCAACTGCAAATTAAGGCAATAGAATATGCCTCGATTATAAATAACTTTCCAAAGATACCTCAAAAAGAATTTCATAAATTGAAAACCCTTCACAAACGCCGGATCGAGCTAAATAAATTGACTGAAATTTACCCCGGTAGTTCGGTATGGCTCTTAAAAATGGTTGTCCTTCTCCGGGCAAACCTTAATGTATTGTTACGAAAGCCCGTGGTCAACGATAGTGTGGAGGAAGTGGGTTAGGCACGAGGCATGAGGCGTGAGGCATGAGTTTCATACACCCTACGCTTTATTTTGACTAGCGCTTCGCGCCTCTTGCCTTATGCCTATTCATGCCTTAGCGCTTCGATCGGATTCAACCCGCTCGCTTTATAGGCCGGATATACTCCGAAAAGCAAGCCGACAAACATCGAAAAAAGGAATGCCACCGCTACCGCCGGCCCGGAGACACTAATCGTCCAGCCAATCGCTTTGCCAATCAAAATGGCCATGCCGCCTCCCCAGACAATACCAATGGCTCCCCCGAACAAACTCAAAGCAACGGCTTCGATTAGGAAAAGGACTAAAATCTCTTCCGGTTGGGCTCCGATCGCTTTCCTGATCCCAATTTCCTTTATCCGTTCGGTGACTGAAACCAGCATGATATTCATAATCCCGATTCCGCCTACCAGTAACGAAACCGCAGCTATTCCCGCTAAAAGCATGGTCATAATCTTCGTCATTTCCTGGGCGGTGGATAAGAGGTCAGCCATGTTACTTATATTGAACTGGTCTTCATCTTCAAATTCTTCCAATAGGGCTAGGTTAATTCGTTCATAAGTATAATCGACATATGCTTCGTTTTGTACTTGAATATTAATTTCACTCAAGTTTTTATTACCGAAAATCCTTTCCTGGGCAGTATAAAGCGGTAGTAAAATCGAGTTATCCCCACTACCGAATCCATTTTCCCCTTTTCCTTTTAAAACCCCAATTACTTCGAGCCGTACCCCGCCAACCTTTATTTCTTCACCAATCGGATTCATTCCGTGAAATAATTCTCCTGCCACATAAGGACCGATTACAGCTACCCTCCTCCGGGCCGAGCAATCAGCTGCGTTTAAAAAACCACCATATTCAACTTGATAATTTCTAATCGTAGCATATTCAGGGGTACACCCTATTACGGATGTCTTTAAACTTTGCCTCCTGGTCTCAGCCAATTTCATGCTCCTGGCTGCAGGGGCAATCATTTGAATATAGTCAGAAGACTCCTTTACCAAACTAACGATGCTGTTATTAATGCTATCAATACTGTTTCGGCCGGGTGAAACAATGATTAAATTAGAGCCGATTGCGCTAATCTGTTGCGTTATCTGATTTTTTGCGCCTTCACCCAAAGAGACCATGGTAATTACTGCGCCAACTCCGATGATAATCCCCAACATAGTTAGAAAAGAACGCATTTTGTTGGATCGGAGATTCTTAACGGCCATAATTGCATTTTCAGTAATTCTCACGAGGCTGCCTCCTCCCGGGCCGTTAATTTTTGATTAATAAACTCATCCGCAACAACTTTCCCGTCCATGAAGCGAATAATCCGCTGTGCGTATTCGGCAATATCCTGCTCATGGGTTACTAATACTATTGTAATTCCACCCTTGTGTAGTTCCTGGAATAATGCCATAATTTCAATACTGGATTTGGAGTCCAGATTTCCGGTAGGTTCATCCGCAAGAATTAACTGAGGCTGATTAACCAAAGATCTGGCAATAGCTACTCTTTGTTGTTGCCCTCCGGAAAGTTCTTTCGGTTTATGATAAATTCGTTGGGCCAGTCCTACCCGGTTCAAAGCAGTTTGGGCTCGTTTGGTACGCTCATTTGCCGAAACTCCGGCATAGACTAAAGGAAGTTCCACATTTTGCAAAGCAGTCAACCGGGGTAATAGGTTAAAAGATTGAAAGACGAATCCCAGCTCTTTATTGCGAAGTCTGGCCAGTTCACGCTGGGCAAGTTTAGCCGTCTCTTGGTCATTTAACAAATAAGAACCACCGGTTGGTTGATCAAGACATCCGAGAATATTCATGAAAGTCGACTTTCCGGAGCCAGAAGGACCCATAATCGCTACCATTTCACCCCTTTTAATGGTCAATGTTACCTCTACCAAAGCCTGTACTTTAATCTCGCCATTTCGATATATTTTACTCAGCCGATTTAGCTGAAGCATCCCCTTTACCTCCTAAAGTGCGGCATTCCTGATTGTTTAAGACCAGATTATTTGCTTAAAAGCACCGGCTTAGCCACAGCCACTTGATCGCCTATTTTAAGACCGGACTTTACTTCTCTATACTTACCTTGTTTAAATCCTAGTTTGACAGGTACCGAAACCAACCGACCATCGCGTTTAACCTGTACCAAATCACGGTCATCTTTTTGAAGTACACTTCCGGCTGGAATTGCCAAAATATCGGAATGTTCCTCGGCTAATATCGTGACATCCACTGACATACCCGGCTGTAATCCCCGGGGCATCCCAGTAAGTTTGAGCCGGACCGGAAAATTGATAACTTCTTCGTTTTCCTTACCCAGGATACTAATTTCAGTAACCGAGCCGTAATTTTCGCTTTGCTTCGGGTCCTTTCCGATAACAATCGCTTTTTGCCCCGGTTTGACCAGATTGATATCATTTTGATCGATTCGGGCCTCAACTCCCAATGCTTCCGGTTTTATTACCGTACCTAATAATGTCTGGGGTATTACTTTATCGCCCGGCTGGACATTAATCCAAGCTACTTGACCGGTGAAGGGAGCCCGAATGAAGAGTTTTTCGTTACCTGCCATATAGTATCCGTCGTTTTTTTCTTCCAAAGCATTAAGCCGGGTTTTTGCTTGACTAACCTGTTCCCGATACAAACTAACCTGGTGGGTATAGCTCTCCAATTGAATGGCATTGGTCTTTTGGATCTTGTTTAAAGCTAATTCGGTTGTTAAAAGGGCCGAAGCTTGGACTAAGTTTAATTCGGCTTGTTTTAAGGCAGCATTGGCATCCTGCCATTGATCCTTTAAGATAGAGGATTTAATGGTGATCAATACATCGCCTTTTTTTACATAATCGCCGCCTTTTACATTAATGACTTCGATAGCGCCCTCGTAATCCGCATAAAGGTCTTTTTTCTCCAATGCGAGAACATTCCCGGTAGCATCAATATTCTCACTGAGGTCCATCTGTTGGACGGAGAAAAAATCGAAATTTTGGGCCAGGTTTTTTGGGTTCCGTTTGTTTAAAAACACTATTGAAATTGAAACCAATAGAATCAAGACAATAATCCCAATAATAACAACCGGTTTTCGTTGCACTGCTAATTCCTCTTTTCAGTTCATAATAACAATGTAAAAAACAGTAACCTCAAGGAATCCGAAATAATTATATGAATAATAAATTTAATAGCTTACCAATATACTAACTTAGAAAACGGTAATTAGCTTCAAGTAATTTCATGAAAATAGGACCAGAAAAGCTTAGTAATTGCTTAAGAGGGATTTTTTTCATAACACAACTGTCCGGTTAAAGTTCGAATAAACTCACTCTTGCTCTCTCTTTTGCGAAAGAGAGAGTAACCCGGAAGCTTTGAAGTCTAAAAATCTTCATTGAACAGGCATTTCCTTCCCCTCTTTTTCCGGAAAGAGAGGGGAAGATAGAAGGGGTGAGTTTCTCCGGACTTTGTCCGTTGACATATGATACGGAAATATCAATATAAAACCCCAGATAAACTGGGGTAAATAGTAATAATGACCTTATTAATTAATAATATTATGCTGTTATCTTGGAATACAAATCGGCTGACCGATTTGGATGCTATTCGGGTTGGTAACCTCAGGATTAGCGGCAAGTAACTGCTGCAGAGTCAAACCATAACGTTGGGCAATTGAATAAAGGGTGTCTCCGGCTTGAACCCGATAAATTGTCCCGCCGAAGCATGGGAATGGACCGCCGCCGGGCGAAGGCGGTAGGCAAATCTGTTGGCCGATTTGAAGACGATCCGGATCAACCCCAGGATTAATCGCTAACAAAGCATCCAGGGTATATCCAAAGCGGCGCGCGATTCCGATGAATGTATCACCGGCCTGAATAGTATATAGCCTTCCCGGACAAGGTTCCGGTCGCGGTGGAGCCGGGATACAAATTCGCTGACCAACCCGTAACCGATCGGGATCGATACCCGGATTCGCTGTGAGTATTGCATCGACGACAATACCGTAACGTCGAGCTAGACTAAAGAGAGTTTCCCCGGCTAAAATCGTATAGATAAAACCTCCGGGACAAGGGCCCGGCACACTGGGAACCGGGATGCATATTTGCTGCCCGATACGTAAATCAGTGGGGTTTACTCCGGGATTGGCTGCTTGAATAGCGGCAATTGTTGTGTTAAAACGCCTCGCTAATGTATAATACGCATCTCCCGGCCGAATAGTATATAAAGTCCCACCCGGGCAAGGAATTTGGTTTTCATTCATAGACATCCGTGCTTCCTCCATATTATGAATTGATTCCGGTTTCAATTAAAACCGGTTTCAGTCCATGATATGAGCACGCTACCCAATCGGACAATGGAATATGGAGAAATTGAGGATTATTCAACATATTCAACCTCGGCAATTTCGGCATAAAGAGGGTCCAAGGCAACCAAATCGGAGCGGTTCAACTCCCGTAAGCTGCTTCTCCCTAAAGCTTTGGCTAATAATATCATTTCCTTAATGCAGCTTTGAAAATAATTATTTAAATTTTTTGCTCCCTGGTCCGGATTATATTTATTCTTTTCTTTACCGTCATTATAAAGTAATTCGGTCGGCGGTTCCCAAGGAATAGGCTTGGTAACTTGGACATTGGATTAGGTTAGGGCTGTAATGGTTCCAATAATTACCTAGCAGCTACTTCCAGGGTTAAACCGCTACCCTATTATACCCTTATCCTGCGCAAATCGGTAAATAATAGGTCCCAATTCCCTCAGCTTTTAAGCCAGCCTTCACAATTATAACCGTGGCAAATCAATATTTTCACGCATTTTACCAGCTTATAAAGGTGTTTTGTAAAAATGCCGATATTTTATTATAAACTCGCAGCATGAAACAAAATTATACTGAGGAGGTAAAACATGTCCTTCCAACATCGTAGGTCTTCAAAGCTTTTAATGATGATTTGTTTAATGATTGCTATGACCCTTGCTATATCAAGCTGCGGCGGTGGAGGCGGCGGTAAAAAGAATAGTTACCGTTCTTACTCCGGTCCGACAACATCGGGTACATTAGTGATTAATTCGGTTAATGAAGGTCAAGATTGGGTAGCCTCCGGATTTAGCGGTTCCTTTAAGTCAATGGATGTCGGGATGGAAGGCGGCAACGGCCATATTTGTTCCGGCCCTCCCCAAAGTTTTACGGTCGTTTTAAAACAGATTCGTCTTCATACAAGCCAGGGCGACTCGGTAGTTTGGTCCGGATCAAAACCTTTAACCCTTACCGGCAGCGGTCAGGTTCCTCTTGATGATGTTAACTTAGACGGGATTCCTACCGTACCCATCACAAGTGTTATTCTAACATTCAATACTACTGCAACCATCAAAGGTACACTAACTAATATAACTTTTGGGGATGAAACTGGTCCAATAACAGTATCTACGAAAAGTACTCTTGCTTATAATGCGGTAAGCCATAGCGGAGGCGCTGACACATATAATGACTTTACAACTGTAGGGGTCGAAGATACTAACGTTTCATTGGACGGCTATGGTAGCGAGACTATAGTCACCACTCCCTGTAATTTTACTTACGATGGAATTACCAAGCCTACCGTCACCCTATTATTCGATTTAAGCCGGATGCTAAGGTTCTATAATGGTAAAGGCGGCGGAGTTAATCCTGCAGATCCCGCGGCTAAAGCCTACTTCTTTTGCCACTCTGTGTTTCGCCACTCTGTTGCTGGTTTTATTGGTACCATCGGTAAAATTCAAGGATATGAAACAAACTTTACAGGCCCCGGCAATGTTAAGGGGTGGATGACTTTAATTCTTGATGAAGAAGGCCACTTCCTGGCTGGCAATTTAATTGGAGATGATGACAACGATTTAACCATTGCTAAAGGATGGATTACTAGCTTTACCGGTACCGGGTCATATAATGCTACCTACGAAATAGGTGCGGAAGGTGGCGGAAAAACTGTCTTTACTCTAGATGATTTTGAAATCGTAACAGGTAAAGAAGACAGTAGTACATCACATTGGAGTAGTACCAATGGTTATACAGGTAATGCTACATTCACTCTAAAACTTCAAGTACCCTAATAAAAAATTGTTTTCAATATAAGAAGTTGTCTCAATTTAGGCGACCTCTTTGGTAGATGTAGGATGGGCTTTCAGCCCATCCTACTTAATTATTGCTTTGGTTCATCTCAAGGCTTTTTTCGTTAAAAGCTTCAAAGGCCGGTAATGCACTCCGCATGTTACATTTATCGATATAAATCATAAAATGGTTCCGAAAGGAGGATTGCGTATGAATTCCAATCAGACTATCACCCAAGTGGGTTCGGAATCTTACCCGGGAACAATATCCCAATCTTGCGGCAACCCCATTACCGAGGTATTTCCGAAAAAGCCTGAATGCCCTAAAAAACCGGGGTGTCCTAAAAAACCGGAGCGTCCAAAAGAACCGGAATGCCCTAAAAAACCGGATCCTCCCAAACCACCCCCCCATGATCCTTGTCAGACCCATGTTCATGAGTTCCAAGGAAGCACCAAATTGGCGGAAACCGGGGAAGACCGGCATAATCATCGGTTTGCCGGGGTTAGCAGTTCGGTAATACCTTTTGGCAACAGCCATGTGCATGGTGTGTTTGTCAATACCGATTTTTTTGAAGAACATCTTCATGAAATTGCCGCAGTTTCGGGACCAGCCATTCCAGTGGGAGGCGGGAAGCACATCCACTTTGCACAATACATTACGACTGTTGATGACGGCCATTTTCACGAATTCCAATTCGCCAGTCTAATTGAAGACCCAATAAGCTAAAAATAATCGCTTATCAGTAGAAAATGTTAAAGGCCTCCGCTTCCAAAATTGGCGGAGGCCTACTTTTTTATAATATAAACTCGAAATTTTTTATTCCTTCGCCCTATCCAACTCCTTAATCACCACCGTCAACCCCAAACCGATCCCAAACATGAAGGTCATTGCCGCTGAAACAATCCCTGAGTCATTAACCAAAAAACCAATTAACGCAGTAACGGCTAATCCCGCCAATCCAGCTATGGCTTCCGGATGCTTATCCATTACCCTTTGCAACGGCGCCGGGGGAAACCGGTAAAAAACAGGCATTACCAACAAGATCCCGATTAAAACAAGGGTCAAAGGAGTACTCCCGATTAAACGCAAATTTAGTGAGATCTTCCGGAGCGCCATGGAGCCGACTACGCCCGGACCATGATTACTGACAGATAACAATAATTGCCCCAAGTGACTCATGCAATCTCGATTGGCATATAAATCCCAAGCTCCCGCTAAAACCAGAGCGCCCAAAGTCATAAGACAAAGTCGGCTGATCTCTTTAATCTGGATCGGTTTTTTCAGCCATAAATAATTTGTAACCCCTAACCCCATTAAAGCAGCAATCCCCCCGCCCACATCAGCCCCAAAGTTGGGATGGATCAAGACCAGACCAATAATAAAGGTAACAAACCACAAAATTTCCCGGCACCGGTGTTTTAAAGCAGGTAATAATGATGATAAACCGGCTATCGAAGCTCCCAGTAAAACACCCATATACTCGTTCCCAATTCCATAATACCTGCCTCCGGTGACAACGGAATACCCTAAAAAGGACTTGCATTCATAATAACCGTTTAATAAACCATTAATTATCACCAACACTGTTGTAATTAAAGAAATCATCGCTAACGCCCGGGTAATATTCTTCCGTGAGCTAAAATACGACCAAAGAAACATTATTCCGCTAATTCCGAGGGTCCAAAAAAGAATGGAAGGCAACTCCACCGGATCGATTAGAGCCTCCAGCAAAAAAGCTCCCGGTGCTGTGATTAAAAGTAAGTAAGCCCACGCCAATCCGGTGATTATTCTTGGCCGAAAATGAAAACATAAACCGATAATAATTAAGATAATAACTCCCAAAAGCAAATAAAAATAACCGGTCAGTAACGGCCACCGAATGGTATAATTTTTGATTAGACCATCTCTACTTTGAGCTAATATTCGCCAGTCGCCGGGCATAGACCGTATCCGAAAAACCGTTTTAGTCTTTTCTGGGTTTAAAAATCGCAAAATAGTAGACCGTAAGTCATTATAAGTCACAATCCCCCGTTTCCGAGTACTAGGAGAGTAGAGGACGCCACCCTTAAAACCGGTCCCCTTTATTAAGACGGGTGTTAATCCATTACCGATCTCCGGCGACCGGCGGGAGTAGACCAGAAGAAGTGTGGTATAAAAGTCGGTTTCAGCAAAGATTCGGGAAACAAGGTCCTCATAAAACCCAATCGAACTATTAGCATAACTTTCACAAGTTACAGGAAGATCCGGCGGTACATTCTCCCTAGCAGGTAATTTTACTAGACCCGTTGAACTTGTTTTCAGTAGGTTCAATAATTTGGGGTGATTGGTAGTAATTTGCGACCATTCAAACTCGGAAAATTCCAAAACCACTACTTGTTTTTTACCTGCCGTAGCGCTTTCCGCCACAGGGATCAATACTATCATCGCCATAATAAACATGGCTGAAATTAAGCGTATTTTCACGCCGAAATATCGTTACTGTACTTACCGCATTTGTCCCCCCAAACCGCAATCGTCGTTCGGTCTTGTTCCACTTGAACCACTTCACACCGGTTACTACATCCTTTACACTCAAATACCTTAGGCTTAAGCTCCAAGTTTAATTGATGGAAGCCCCGGAAACGTGTTCCGTCCCCGTTTTTCTCCCAGCGTTTCCTGGCCAAAAGGGCCGCGCCAATTGCGCCCATTACATTGTAATAGCGAGGTATAATAAGCCCAATCTTTAACTCCCGTTCAAAAGCAGCCCGGATTCCCCGGTTAGCCGCGACCCCTCCTTGAAAAATCACCGGCCCCTCTAGGTCTTTATCCCGGGCAAGATTAGTCAGATAATTTCTTACTAAAGCCTCGCAAAGACCGTTAATAATCTCCGCTTTAGAAAATCCCAATTGCTGTTTGGCGATCATGTCCGATTCCGCAAAAACGGTGCACCTTCCGGCAATCTTTACTCGGTTGACTGCAGTTAATGCAAGATCTCCAAATTGCTCAATCGGTACCTTTAACCGTTCCGCCTGATGGTCTAAGAACGATCCGGTCCCAGCAGCGCAAACCGTATTCATAGCAAAATCCATAACAACCCTATTTTTGACCACTATAATTTTTGAGTCTTGACCGCCGATCTCTAAAATAGTACGGACATCGGGGTAAAAATGGATTGCAGCCGTGGCATGGGCCGTAATCTCGTTTTTTACAACATCAGCCCCTAACACCGCCCCTGCTAACATTCTTCCGCTACCGGTTGTCCCCACTCCGCTAATTATTGAATTCTTAAAACGCTCTTTAATTTCAGCCATACCCGCTTGGATTGTCTGTAATGGCTGGCCCTCATTGCGATAATACTTTTCAAAGAGAAGCGATCCCCATTCATCCAAAATGACAATATTAGTACTTACTGAACCTACATCAACACCTACAAATAGCTTTGCCATTACTAGTCTCCTTTAGCAGTTCACGCCTGGTCCAGAGCAATTCTACGAAGGCCTCCAGCCGGATCATATTACCCACCCATCCCATTTGTTCATCGAGGGAAAGCGAAAGGATGGGTAGATCCAGGTCAGTGGCTAAAGCCGGTATAACGGTTTGAGTGACTAGTTCGGGCATACACCCGAACGGTAACAAATGGATGATTCCATCGAACCCTTGATTCTTAAATTCCAGGATATAACCGATATTTTCTTTTTCATGGCCGCCAACGGTATATTTGAGATAAGCGTCGGCCTCGCGTAATAACTTCCGAGGTGGAAAAATGAAGTGATTAAACCAATTGGAAATGTATTGTTTGCGGACAACTTCAACCCCTAGCTTGGCCAGCTTTTCTTCAATTTCATTATTGGAACAGCCCTCCATTACCAAATAGATCTCACCGACCAAACCAACTTTAAGAACCTCTCTGCTTTTATCAATCGGTATGGCGGCAATGATTTCTCCGGCTTCTTTAACAGCTTTCTTTAGTTGCTTTAGATTTTCGCAGCTTGCCAGTAAAGCTTGTATTTCAAGCCATTTCCGGTTGGTAGTTCCCGGAACCAGCTCATAGGGGCGTAAATGAGTAATTTGTTTTTGAAAATAGTCACTGGCATAAATCAGTCGAATCACCAGATTTAAAATTCTTATAACTTCCGGTAAGGCCCGGCCATTGCCGATTTCCCGGCAGTTCCGCAAAAAACTTTGAAAACCCTCAGTCGGTGAGTCAAAGACTATTACTTTAATTTTATATCCCATCTGATGTAAAATCCGTTCGCTTAAATCACCGTAATAAACCGCCCGACAAGCGCCGATAAAACCGGTAGTGACAATCATTTCCGCTCCCTGTTCCAGGGATTCCAGATAACTGCCTAAAATGATTTTAAAGGGGAAACAGATAAATTCCGGGCTATGCTTGGTACCCAATTCGACTGTCCTCTGGCTTGGCCGAGGCGGCATAATAACCTCATGCCCCAGCCGTTCAAAGAATTTTTTATAAATTAAAACTGGGCCCATATAGGGAAAAGTAATCTTCAAATCGCCTGCTCCTCCTTTAATGTCGCCAGCATATCCGTGAAAGCCTCCAGTCGAGTCCTTAAATGTCCGTCTTCCTGATGATCATCCAGATTGATTAGTAATAAAGGTTTTTCTGTTTGGCTTGCTTCAATACTCAAAATTTTTGTAGCCACCGAGTCCGGCCCACATCCGAAAGCGGTAACGTAAATAAGGCCGTCGACTTTGGAATCATTGATAAAACTAAGCCCCGCTCCCAGGAGCATCCTACCGAAGTTCCAAAACAAAGGCCTTTTTAACCCGGCCAGATTCTTTTCAATTCGAAGGGGATCAAGCATTTCCCAGGTAATTATGGCACACCCTAATTGATATAGTTTCTCCACTATTTTTTTGCTAATGAAAGGATCATAGAGACTGTATGCATAACCCAGCAACCCAATGTTAAGCCGTTCTCCCGTCCTCCCGGTTTTCATCACACCGGTGGCTTCCGGAAGAGTGAGCTTTTGTGCCCGGCATATGTTTAAAATGCCTTCCCAATCTTTATCCGCCTGCTGCGCCGCAGTTTTCATCCGCCTTAACATTGCTGGGCCTAAGTCAGGGAATCTAATTATCCGCAACCTCAAACCATCACAGATAATCTCCGGGGAAAACATCTGTTCCGCTTTAAGACCGGTAGTAAAATGCACGATCTCCGGTAACCCGATAAGCTTAGGGCAGAAAAAATTAGCCTTCCCTCGGGTAATCATCCGGGGCAACAGGATTTGATCGACTTCTTTTTCCAGGAGATTCAGGACATGTCCGATAAACACTTTGACGGGAATGCAAAACTCATGGGGTAATCGCCTACCGCCGCAATCAGCCGTCTCCTTGGTGCTTTCATCTGATAATACCGCTTCCATTCCGGAAAGGGTTAGCAATTCATGCCAGTATGCAAGATGATAGGAGGAAAAAAGAGTTCCGGGAATTCCGATTTTTAACTTTTTTTGCCCTAGATTCATAACTGAGATTATTACCGGAAAGCATGGGAAATATACCTTGACCGGATCTTTCTTCCGGTTATCACTTATAATTTACCTTTCTATGTCTAATCAAGCTTAGCGGTAAACTTTTCCCGGTATAGATAAAACTAGTAGTTTTATTCAAACCGAAAGGAAGAATACTATACCGGTTGATTCGATAACTGAGGAAAAAATGATATTATCCCCTTCAATCTATCACCGGCTGATCAGGCCGGAGTGGTTGACAAAATTTTATATAACAAATCTCTTAACCGAACACTTCGATTTTAGCCATAAAACGGTATTGGATTTCGGCTGTGGCACCGGTTCGGTCTGCAATTTATTTACTCCCAGATTATATCTGGGAATTGATCCTGACCCTCACCGGGTTGCGTTCGCCAAAAAAAACTATCCCAACCATCATTTTTCAATTTATTCTAATGGTAAAATCCCTGTAGAGGATAGTACCATTGACTATCTGATCGCCATCTCCGTATTGCACCATATTCCTACGGAAGAAATCCACCGACATCTTAACGAATTTAAAAGAATTTTACGCCCCGGCGGCGGAATCGTTTCCATTGAACCCTATTTGACATCCTCTATGGTTTCCGATAATTTGATGACCCTATTTGACCAAGGTAAATACATCCGTAATGAAGAAGAATACTTCAAGATATTTGAGGCCAATAACTTTAAAGTCAATTTACTGAAAAAATTTAAGAAATTGGTTTACAACGAGTTATTCTTCTTTGCCGTAAGCGACCTTTAAGTTTGAACTCGAAATCTAACCGAAGCAAATCAGGAGAGTGAATCCAATGCTGCCAATTCCGAAAAAATTCTCCCTGGTCGCCGGAAGTGCCGAAGGGACCAGTGAGTTAAACGCTTTTGATAATGCTCTGCTAAATGCGGGCATCGGCAATCTCAACCTAATCAAAGTGACCAGTATCCTGCCTCCCCAGGTTGAATTTTAGAAATGACTAATTTAATTCTTCCCTTATCATTTAAGCTATTCATCGGATTTTTTGCTTTGTTTGCCTTCACCAAACTAATGGGTAAGACCCAAATCAGCCAGCTTACCCCTTTTGATTTCATCTCCTCCATTGTCCTTGGCGAATTATTGGGTAACGCTCTTTACGATAACAAAGTAAGCTTATTAATCGTTCTATATGCCATTTTAATCTGGGGTTCTCTAATCTATACCTCTGAAATACTCGGCGAAAAACTCATCAAGTGGCGGGGTTTTTTTGAGGGAAATCCCTCCATCATTATCCGAGATGGAATAATTGATCGTAATCAATTGAAAAAAAATAAAATGAACATCAACCAACTTCTTAACCTAATGCGCCATAAGGATGTGTTTTGGATAGGAGATATAAAATACGCCATCTTAGAACCGGACGGAGCCTTGAATATATTAAAATATTCCAATTCCCAAAATCCAACCAGGCAGGATCTTAATTTGCCACCACTAGAGGTTTGCCTGCCGGTAACCTTAATCAGCGACGGCAACATTATGAAGGAGAATTTGAAATCAGCCGGTTTTGACCAACCATGGTTAATGGAACAATTAAGGAAACAAGGCATCGATAATGAAAAAGAGGTTTTTTTTGCGGAGTGGAGACAGGACTTAGGGTTGTATATATCAAAAAAATAAGATTATTCTCCCAAGTCGTTCCACGTCTCCTTTACCTCTTCCATTTCAGCATAAACGCCCGGCTTGTCGCGAGCCTCAATATATCCTTTTAGACGGGCCAAACTATGCTGCAAATTATTTATCTCATCCCGTTCCACGCTGAACTGAATCCGTTTAACCACTCTACCCCAGGCCGATTGGATTCTTTTTAAATCTTGTGACGCTTTATCCCATCTATTTTCATTTACATGGGTTTTCACTTGCGATAGGTATTTTAAGATACTAACCTGAAATGTTTGTTTCAACAAATTCCCGCTATTCATCATTAAAATGAACCAGGCCAAAGTTAAAACAGGTATTAGTTTGTATAATACAAATTTAATAATGATCCCTCTCCTATCATTTAAGGTTGTGAAAATCGCTTATATCGGTCATTGATTTGAGATGGTCCTCATACTTGTCTATATATAGCTGGCCCCCGGTATCCAAAACAGCTAGAAAAACTTCCCCCGGGCTTTTGATCCGTAATTTTTTCAACTGTCGATCAAGCCATAACCGGTCCAAATTAAGACGGCGGAGGTTCTCTTCGATAATTACACCGTCGTAAATAAGTTCAGTACTGATTCCCCGATATCTGGTGGGTATCTTCAAATCATTTGGGGTCACCGGTTCATATTGGCTTTTCTTTAGTACCGAAATTTTCCCGTCAGTCTCTAGGATTGCAAATTCCACCATTCCCAGGTCAAAAACTTTTTCATGCCGTAATTGCTCCAATAGTTCATCCACAGTATACCTGATCTTGCGTAGTGTTTTTTCCATAATGACGCCGTTCATGATCAGAACAACCGGTTCGCCGTTAATGTACCTGTCAACTGCCCTGGAACGCATGGTTAGCCATTGGATTGCCCACACCGCCCCCATCCAAGTGGCTAATCCTATCCAATGAGGCCAGGCACGGCTGGATAAATCGGTGGTTAACGAAGCGGCAATCGATCCGATGGTTATCCCCAGGATATAGTCGAAAAAAGTTAATTGGCTTACCTGCTGTTTCCCGAGTAACCTTGCAAAAATAAGAAGCGTCAGAAAAGAAATTATTCCTCTGACAAATACAACTAAAGCTTCGTTCAATCAGTCACCATCTTTAAATCATTTTAGGTTTTTGAATAAACTTGTCCCGGTAAAAATCCACATATAATTCTCCGGTGCTTTTCAGTTCAGCTAAAAATATTTCTTCTACTTTGTCAGCACCGGCCTTTCTAATTTCCCGGTTTAGCCATTCCGTATCTAACTTGGTATATTTTAAATTGTTGTACTGGATTTCCCCGTCAATGATTAAGGGCAAAGCTAATCCCTGATAATCGGTTTCAATCTTGAGGTCTTTCGTTTGCACCGGCCGGTTTTGGGATTTGGGAAGGACCGAAAGGTTCCCGGTTGGCTCTAAGATGGCATATTCCACGTCGGAAACGTTGGCGTAACCTTCCAGCCTTAACAAAGAAAGCAGAAAAGGGAGGTTAATCCGATTTTTACCGAGTTCATCCCGGAGTATCTTCCCGTTGGCAATTAAAATACTGGGCTTGGCGTCGATATTGTATAAAGGCCTACGTAATGATAGCCAGCCGATGAACATCGACATCAACCCGATTATCAACGAGCCAATCAATGATTTGGAACCAATCTTATACACCAAAGGCTCCGCCGCCACATTGGACATGATCATGATTGCCGCAAAATCATAGGCGGTCATTTGTGAAATGGATCTCCGGCCGATAATCCGTACCGCCAGCCATGCCACTAAAGAAGTCACTATACATCGCGCGGCATAAACCAATAATTCCACGGCACTCTCCCTAAGGTTCCGGAACAATTTTAATAAAATTTTCCCAGAGTTCCATACCAACCATCGCCTGGCTGATAGTTTGATATTTGTCTCTGGTCTGAACTGCAGAGGCTAACCGGTAGATTGAATCCTCAAAAATCTGGTAATCCGCTTCGGAATAATTAAGCATTACCAAAAATCTTTTTTGACGCCAAAATTCTTTCAATTGGTCCGCTTTCAGCATTGCTCCATCCCATTCCTTCCGGTTGGCGTCCTGGATTATGCCTTGAAAATAACTTTTAATCGGTTCTCCGCCCGGAAAGTTTATTCTCTGCACGATAAAGTAGGAGCCGAAAATAATCATGATTAGGCAAAAAAGCCCGAGAGTAATCAGACGGTTACTCATCTTATCTCTCCCCCAAGGTAAAGTCCGGTTATTCCAAACCATATTTTCCATGGTCTTCAGCTTCGACTTTTTTTAGGGAATAATATAAATTGCCGGCCGTATCCAATCCGGCATAAAACACG
The DNA here is from genome assembly GCA_023435565.1 of Bacillota bacterium. GTDB lineage: Bacteria > Bacillota > UBA4882 > UBA8346 > UBA8346 > JAAYHS01. Next base: position 174,749 of record JAEYRN010000062.1, on the reverse strand, counting down.
TCACGTATATTGTTGATCCCTTGGGATTGCAATTGGCTTAAAAGCCAGATTTGATCCAGATTGGCGTCTTTCAAGTTTTCAGTCATAATTTTGCCGTCCATCACCAGGTCCCGGGTGAGTCCCTTATACCCGGTGGGCAGGATTAAATCCGAAGGCGTCACCGGTTGCTTTTGTGATTTCGGCTGCACCGAAAGTTTACCGTCAGCCTCTAATAGGGCGAACTCCACATCGGCTAAGTTAAAAACGTTCTTCTCCCGTAACAGCATTAATAATTCATTCAAAGTAACCCGGTTTTTAGCCATGTTTTCTTCAACAATCTTGCCATTGGCAATCATGGTGGTGGGTTCGGATTGAACTAACTTCCGAAACTTTAAATTTTTAATATGCAAATAACCGGTTATTACCGTCAATCCGGTTAAGACCAACAAAACTGTGGTTGAGTTATATGCGGTACTGTTTGGTCCTAAGGCAAGATTCGCCATAGTAGAACCAAGGGCTACCCCTACAACATAATCAAAAAAGGTCATTTGCGAAATTAGCTTTCTTCCCATTATCCGGCATAAAGCTAATACAAAAAAAAGGCTAAAAAGGTTGCAGAAAGAGAATAAAGTACTTTGTCCAAGAAAACCCTCCTCCAAAGAATATTATTTGTAAGATTGTTGCTCGTATACAAAAAATCATGACTTAAAATGTTTTATAATTCAACTGACATCCTCAATGTCATTCAGGATAAGTTTTCAAAAATCGGAAATGTAGCAGGACTCATTATTATCTTAAAAAAATTTGTAGCCCCACGAACAACTAATTACGCAGCCATATGTAAAAAGACCGGTTAGTTACCTAACCGGCCTTTCTTTTACCCATCCAACAAACCGACAACCGCTCTTAAGAGGTTGAGAACGAAATCTACTAAACTGTTCAATACTTGTTCGAGTATGGAGATTAATGCTGTGGATTGTATGGTTTCACTCATCAAAAACACCTCCCTGTGTTTTGATGTTTTATCTTACGTAAAACAACTCATGATGGTTCAAAGCTTATTGCAGAATTATCGGTTATTTATTCAAAAATCAAATATGCAATATAAATTAATAATCTTGGAACATAATCTAAAATAATTCCATCTGTTGTTTTAAAGTATTTCCCCGCGGTAAGGGATCTCGCTCAATTTTAATATCTCCTCTATCCTTATACCTCCCAACTAAAGCAGGACTGTCCGGAAAGTGTTTTTCATTGTTTTTCATTACCGTTTTAGTGTTGGTATTGGCGTAACAATAAGCGCATTCGAACTTACAGGTATCGTAGACTCCCATGTCTACCGAAACGGCGCATCGGCAGTGCTCCCGCTGTGAAGAGTCCTTTTTCCACTGTTTTTGGAGTCCAAAGACTCCGCTAATCAGCTTCCCATCGATACAACTTCCGGGAAGGATACTATACTTATGCAAATCAACTGCCTCGGAACATGTAAAAGTTTGAATTCCATTATCCCGCGCAATCGCCGGGACTTGAGCGGCAAAACTGTCGAGTAACCCTAAATTGTTAACATCGCGCCAGTCCTCACATCGGATACCTTTAGAAGCGGTTAACCGGGTCAAGTTTCTCTGGACCTTACCATAGAAGTCCAGAAAACTAATGACCAACCGTTCGGTATAACCGGATAACTCTTGAGCCAACTTGGTTATTTTCTCAATATGATATTCAACAGGTGTTATCGAACTTAAAATGACCGGATCATACCTCCAGATGACACGCTTCGGTCCGATTCTATCGCTTAAGCTTTTAAAAGCGTCCAGACGGTGGCTAACGGAGGGTAGCCCCGGTTCGAAAACAGGAGGATAATCGTTGAAAGTATAATGAAATAGGTAATTAAATCCCATTCCTTCGATTAGGTCCAACTGTTTGAAGAAAGGGCGGGGGTTTTTGGTCCAGAAAACGAAAGCGTCCACATCCTCCGGAAGCAGACTGAAGCCTTTCACCTGGTTTGAGTTGTAAGGATTGATTCGATAGAAATAACCTTCTTTGACCCGGTTTCCGAACCATTCCCCAAAAAAGGCAGGAATATCCGTTCTCCGGCTGGCGCTGATTAACACCTTTTTCCTCCCCGAACTACTTTATTAAAAAGGACTTAAGTCGATTTTAACATAAAATCGAGGGGTTCGAGAATTTTGAAATTTCACTAGAGAAATTTTTGAATTAAGCCAGCGAAACTTTTAGATTAAGCTAGCGATATTTTTGGATTAAGCCAGCAAAATTTTTTAATTTCACTGGCGAAATTTTGAAATCTAAGCCAAGCAATTTTAAAATTGAAACCCTTCAAATTTTTTAAGCCGAGTCGCTACATTTTGAATGGTCAGCAATGACCGCCTCGCCTTCATCCGGGTTACCTATGCTCCTTAAACCAACGCCAACTCCTTTTCCGGTTGTTTTTTGGTATCCAACCCCGGAAAAGTAACCGGACTGGTAATCACGTCAACCAAAGCCGGGCGGTTACTGTCAATCGCCTCTTTCAAAATCGCTTCCAAATCATCAGACCGTTCAACTCGGTATCCAATCCCGCCGCAAGCTTCGGCGAATTTTGCAAAGTCCGGATTAGTTACGGTTGTTAGCGACGGATCCATGTTTTTCTGTTCCATTTTCCCTTTTTCCATTGCCAGGTATCCATTGTTCATCACCACTACCGTAATCGATACATGGTAACGGACCGCGGTTAAAAATTCGCCTAAGGTCATAGCCAGTGAACCATCTCCAACCAAAGCGATTACTTGGCGTTCCGGTTGAGCCAGCTTAGCGCTAATGGCCGCCGGTAGCCCAAATCCCATTGTCCGCCAGGAACCGGATATTAATATATCTTGAGCGCTACCACTAAAAATCCGGTTAAACCAAACGGTATGATCACCTACATCAAGAGTGATTACCGCATCCTGGACCGTAACTTTCTCCAAGATTTTGATTAGATATCCCGGATTAACCTGAGTTCCGGCAAATGAAATATCTTTATTTATTTGTTCTAACCATTGCCCCCTCAAAGAGTTTAAACGACTAACCCAGAGTTTCTTTTCCATATTCGGAATACTACGAGTTATTTCCGGTAAAAGCCGGGCCAGATCGCCAACTACACCGTATTCAACCTGCATTTGCCGACCGATATTATCCGGTACTGCATCCAATTGAATTATTCTAGTTAGCTTGGGCGTATATTTTTCCGGCCACCAGGTTGCTCCCACCACCAATATTAAATCCGACTCAGCCAGCATAACAGTAGACGCCTCACTGCCCCCTTCTCCCAGTCCCCCCATAACCAGGGGATGAATGCCCGGCACCATCCCTTTGGCTGGCATGGTCATACAAATTCCGGCCTGCCATTTTTCAGCCAGTTCAATTAATTTAGGGCCCAAGAACCGGATACCTCGACCTGCCAAAATAGCCGGCCGCTGAGCTACTCCCAACCGCTTTACTGCTTCGGCGATTACTTCGGGTGATGATTGAGCCATGGTTTTCAAATAAGGTTCCGACGGCCGGACCGCCTCTTCGGTCGGATATAACCATACATCTTTGGTAAAACCAACATGAGTTACAGTACCCCTATTTAGAGCTTCCCGGAGCGCTTTTACCAGGACGTCATTACAAGAATCAGGGACCGTGACCAATCCCGAGTAATCGGTTACTTCCCCCATTAATAGATGCTGGTCAATATATTGTTTATAATTGGTACCCAGATTAAAACTATCCACCTGCCCGGTGATTGCCAGGACCGGAGCCCGATCGCTTTTAGCATCGGCCAAGCCATTGATAAGATTCGCTGTACCCGGTCCACTGGTGGCAATACAGACACCGATTCCATCCGTTAGTTTGGCTTCGGCTGATGCCATCAAAGCTGCGGCTGACTCATGTTTAACACTAATAAATCCCATTTTGGGATGGCGATTGATGGCGTCAAGCAGCGGTAAAATAGCGTCCCCCGGAACGCCATATATTGTTCTGACCCCCCAAGCTTCCAACTGTTCTATTACGTAATCAGCGACATTTCTTTGATACATTTCATACACTCCTTATTTTTCATCATTTAGTCGGGATTATCTTCAACTTCCTGTACATAAGATAACCCATCCCTTATTTTGTCAATATATAAAGTCCCATCGGTATTAAGGGCGGCGTAAACCACATCGGAAATCTTATCGATATTTTGTTTCCGTAACTCCTGATAAAGCCATTCCAAAGAGAGATTGTTCTGTTTAAGGTTTTGTTCGATTACATCCCCGTCTTTAATAATTTCGCTGGCAACTCCCTGGTACGAAGTGCTAAGTTTTAGGTCTTTAGGGGTAATAGGCTGGTATTGGGATTTCTTTAGGACGCTTAGTTTACCATGGGGTTCAAGGACGGCAAACTCCACTTGACCGAAGTCGAAAATTTTTTGCTCCCGAAGTTGCATTTCCAGGTCATCTAAATGGTAACGGAGTTTTCCCAGGTTTCTTTCTAATATCTTCCCATTTTGAATTACAACTACCGGTTCCCCCTCAAATATTTTACGAAAAAAGAGGCTTTTAAGGTTTAAAAATCCCAAGGCCACAGTAAAAACCGTTAATAAAACAGGACTAATCATAACCCAAATTCCTCTAACTGTCATAGTGACGAAGGCCCCGGTAATTGTTCCAATGGTAATTCCGACTACGAAATCAAAAAAAGTTAATTGGGCTAATAATTTTTTTCCAATTAAGCGGGTCAATATTACTAATAAAAGAAATACCATCAAAGATTTCCATACAACATCCCATAAATGCGCCATATTAACCTCTTAAAATTTCAATTGAAAATTTATATTACTCCAAGTGATTTTATCTTATCCTTGACGGTCCAGCCTCATGTATATTTATTAAACTCATTTTTTTGGAGAAAATATTGAAAAGGAGGAAATAAGATGGCCAATTTGGATCGGAGTTTTGACATTGTGAACATTATTAACAGCGCTGATCAAGAAGGAATTAAAAAAGCCGTCGCTGCTTTAGAAGGAGTTAATTGCGTTAAGGTAGACACCGGGGCCAAAAAAGTATTGGTAAGTTATACCCCAGGTATCGTTAACATCCAAAACATTAAAGAAGCCATTGAAAGCCAGGGTGTGGATGTATCGGATCGTGGTGATGATTAAACCATACCTCTTGAAAGTAAAAAACCGTCCGTTTATTAGGACCGTTTTTTACTTTTAATAACTTAATCAATATAAACCACATTACGATTGATTTTTATACCTCTCTTACCCGTATTGGTCATGGTAAATTCAATCAAATTCGACCTAGCCAATTGTTCTAACTTATCTCCTATGACATTAGGGTCTATTCTAAAAGTCCGGGACAAAGTTTTAACAGTCTCATCATATTGCAATATAGTTATTTCATTAAGTGACAACAACCTTAAAATTTGACTGATTCTGTAAGAAAGGTCTTCCGTCTCCACCAACATCGTGGTGGTCTTGTAAAGCCGCTCAATTAGACTATTTATTAAAGTCCGGATTACAACCGAAGATTCGTTAAGATATTTATAAAAACTATCTTTATATACTACTATAACTTCACTTGCCTCAAGGGTAGTTGCTGTAGCGGTCCGTTTATGGTCATTTATGAATAACGCCATTTCTCCAAAAATTTCTCCAGGTTTAAGTACCGCCAAGACTACCTTTTTATTTTTACGGTTAACTGAGATCTCTATGCTACCCTCTTTTAAAATATAAGCTACCGAAGCTAATGAACTTTCGGTAAAAATCACTTCTCCCGCGGTAAAATTCCGAGTTGGAAAATCAGCCATTTATCAGGCTCCTCCAAATTTTTCATTACGCCTACAATCCTTGCTTACTCTATTATTATCGGGAAAAGAAAAGAAATGTTTAATTAATTGACTTTCTCAATGATTGCCAAAAAATTAAGATGAAAACGGCCCTTTGGGGGCCGCTTAATAACAATTTAAGCAATAATTTCTTTCATAATTGCTTATCTAAAATAAGGGTTATTACCCCTTCATTTAATTCAAGTTCATAACTATTACTATCCACTGGCTGGGCCAAACTAATCTCTCTTTCATCAAACCTCGAAACCTCAGTTTGTACCATATAACTATCTTCAACAGGTTTCAGTAACGGATATTTGGCTTTAAGAATTATAGTGTTATTATCTTTAAACTTGATTTTAATATTTTGTTTATCCTTAATCCCGGCCACTAAAGCCATAACGTAAAAATGGTTTTTGTTCTCCCAAATTTCAACCGGTATATTTCCTCCGGGTTTTCCTTTTACAAACTGATTAACCCTAGAGACGCTTTCCCAAAAGTCATCATTAAAAACATCATTAAATTGATTTACAATTCTCTTGAACTGAAGCATGTTTTCTTGGGAGAGCAACAGACTTAATGGTGTAAATAAATCTTTGTTCATCAATTAAACGTCAGCCTCCATATCAATCTATCTAGGCCGCAATAAGTTTTATGCCATAGTCTAGTATATTCAAGCCTTTCATTGGAGGAGCATTATAAATTCTAATTATATTATCTCTTTTATTTTTTGTGCTAAAGTCCGGATTTAACATATTTGATCATAATCTTAATATTAAATAGGTTAATTATTATGTTCAAATTAAGTATTTTCTCCCAAGACTGCTTGGTGACAGGAACTACCCTTGCTGACATTGAATGATGGGACAAGGGGAGAGGAACATTGTACAAATTTATCAAAATTTTTATAATTTTAGTTCTTTTTACATTTTTGTTTCAGAAAATTTCTTTGGCCTTTGAAAAAACCTCCCCATCGTCAGTTGTTTTGGGTAACCATGAACTTGACCCAAAAATCAAATATATAGAGAAGGAGAATGTTTTATATATTAATCAACTTTTATTAGAATATATTTTTAAGACTAAAACTAATTGGGAAATTGATAAAGGCATCATTAAAATTAACTTCGCCAATTCAAAACTGGAATTTAAACCCGATTATTCCCAACTAATTTTCAATGGGAAAAACTATCAATTAAGTAATCACCCCTTTATACAAGAAGATTCTTTATGGCTTCCTATGGAATTTTTTAATATTTTGGATATATCCGAATCAGGCCGGATTAATCGTCAATTAAGATTAACATGGGGGGAAACCTACCTTTTAGATTTGGATTTCATTCAATACCGGGACCGTCCTGGTCTAGAATTAATTTTAACCGAAACAACCGGATTTAAAAATTTTTTGTTAACCAAACCTGATCGGCTAGTTTGTCAACTTTCCAACGCCAAAGTTCATCCTGTTGCCCTCACTAAGCTAACTAATCTTCGGAATACCTTTATTAAAAAAGTGCGCTTTAGTGAGGATGATAACCACCTTCTAACTCTGGCTTTCGATTTGTCTTCATCACCCGGATACCAAGTCGTCACCGATCCTGATTTTCCCGAACGGGTTTTGATTGTATTCAATTATTTTTTAGAGGATTTATCCCTTTTTCACCAGGGAGAGGAGATCAAAATCAACATTAAAACATCTTCACCGGCAGACTATAAAGTGGTTCAAAATGATTCCCGGAGTTTAATTATTGATTTTCATAGTGCTGTTTTAAAAACCCGTAAAAAAACCATTTCCGGAGATGGTGAATTAATAAAAGAAGTTTTGGTAGAACAAATTGAACCTAGTACGGTCCGGCTAAGCCTCACTCTTTTAAAATCTGAAGAATTATTTGTAACCCCGGCCCAGGACAACCCCAATTTGATTCAAATCCGAAAAGTCCAGCTTATAACCGGAATAGAATGGACAAACTTGAGTCAAGGAAGTCAATTAGTGATTAAAGGAGACGGAGAGATAGTAGCAGAGGTTGAAAAAGTGAAAAATGCTAAACGCCTTCTGCTTAATTTAGACTATACTCAATTCCAACCTGGTTTAACAAGCCCTATTTTAAGTGGTAATCAAGGAAAAGATGTCATTTTAACTACGCTTAATTCTCATCAGGTCCGAGTGGAAATTGATCTAAAATACTATTTAGGCTACGTTATGGATCTCTCTCCTAATAAACGTCAATTACGTTTAGTTTTTCAAGAATCGCCATTGGTTAATCAAACCTTTGTTCTTGACCCGGGTCATGGCGGTATGGATAATGGCGCTTCCGGGAAGAATGGGTTAATTGAAAAAGAGTTGAATTTGGAAGTATCTCTCCGCCTTAAAAATCTTCTGGAAGAAGCGGGGGCTAATGTAGTTTTAACCAGATTTGAAGATACATATATCAGTCTCTATGAGCGGGCCTTTTTAGCCAATTACTTGATGGCTGACTTTTTTGTTAGTATTCATACAAATAGCCACCCCAAACCTCAAATTCATGGAATTGAAGTTTTTTATAACCCCAATCGTTCCAAAGCCGGAATAATGGCTACTAAAATATTGAATTTGATAACTAGGCAAACCGGGTTAAAGAAGCTCTCAGTTAAAACTAATAACTTTGTAGTCATTCGCGAGACTCCAATGGTCGGTATTTTAATAGAATTAGGTTTCCTCTCCAACCAGCAGGAAGAACTTGTACTTAGTTCAGACGCTTTTAAAGAAGATGCTGCTAAAGGAATTTTTCTAGGAATAATCGATTATTTTAACTAGTTGGGTAACTAATCTGTCCGATTAACCTACCAGTAACCATCTTTGCAGGAAAACCTTTTTTAAGAGTGGCATTGGTTTCCGGGCGTAATTTATTTCTCTCCGGGAAAAATAGCTTCGTAGAAAAATAAAAGGAGGGTTGGTTTTGAATAATTTTATGAGGAATTTTTTGAACCAAAATAAACGGAACGATTTTGAAATAGGTAGTTTTGAAGACCACCGCATTTCCTGGAATCCTGCACCTGCAAGTCCTGGCGATACAGTTCAAATCAGCTACCATGGCCTTCTCAAAGACTCCGGTGCCGATTCGGTGTTTCTTCATTATTCATTTGACAGCTGGAATTCTCCCGCAAATACCATCAAAATGGAACGAATCGGCGACAAATTTTCAACGGAAGTTAAGGCCAACGGTAATCAAGAACTAAACTTTTGTTTTAAAGACAGCGCCGCCAACTGGGATAATAATAACGGTGCTAACTGGATTATGCATTTACAGTAACGGCTTCATTTAATACTTTGAAAACCCGGTATTTATAACCGGGTTTTTATTTTTTAAAAAAAAAAGGAAAAAGTTCTTTTCCGTCGAAACTAATAATAAAATACTTTTGAAAAGTTTTTTAAAAAGTTACCACCGGAGATTTTAATGAAAAAGGCTATTAACCACCGGATTATGCGTACCAATAACAAACGCCAGATTTTGGAATATATCCGTAAAAACGGACCGGTTTCCAAAAGAGAGACCGCTCAGAAATTAGGCATCAGCATTACTACTGTAGCTACTTTTATTACAGAACTACTAAATGAAAACCGGATAGTCGCGTTCGGTAATGCCGTATCCAGTGGAGGTCGTAAATCGGAATTATACCGCCTTAATCCCGATTCTTTGTATGTTATTGGAGTTGACTTACAAGTTGATCGTTTAATAATGCTCTTAATCAATCTTCAGGGATCAATTCTCGGAATTGAAGAGGTAAAATTTAATAATAGTAATGAGTGGGAAATAGCTTCCCTCTTACACCAGGCCATTTTTCGAATCTGTAATTCATCAAGAATACCCATATCAAAAATATCCGGTATCGGAATCGGTGTTCCCGGTATAGTTAATCACCATTCCGGAATTGTTGATTTTGCTCCTAATTTGGGTTGGAAAAACGTAAATTTGTCCTCGATCTTACCCATTGATTTACCGGTTATCGTTGAGAATGAGGCCAAAGCTGCAGCCGTTGGGGAGTTTAATTTTGGAGCCGCCCAAGGAATTTCTAACGTAATTTATATTTCCATTGGATTAGGAATTGGTACTGGTTTAATCCTTAACAACAATCTGTTTTACGGTCACAATTATTTAGCCGGCGAATTTGGCCATATGTCTCTCGTACCTAACGGACTCCCTTGCAGATGTGGTAAAAATGGTTGTTGGGAAGTCTATGCGTCAAATAACGCCGCCTTGAAACTATATCATCAATACTCTGGTACCGAACTTAACTCTTACGAAGAATTATTAAACGCCTTTTTTAAACAAGACCCAATCGCCGCTAAAGTTTTTGATGAAATAATCTATTATTTGGGTTTAGGCATAGCCAATCTTATTAATGGATTAAACCCGGAAACGATTATTATCGGCGGCAAAATTATCGAAGCTGAAAACTTAGTCATTTACCGGCTCTTAAAAGAAATTAAAGATCATTGTTTTGAATACTCATATCGTGGTGTCTCGCTTCAATTTTCCGAGTTAAAAAACAGGGCTACAGCTTTAGGAGTCGGTAGTTTAATGATTGACAATTTATTAAAAAGTTAGTAATTACAATGAAAGGAGAAGAGAGAATTTGGGTTATTTGCTGGGATTTGATATCGGAAGTTCTTCTATTAAAGCTTCCCTAGTGGAGATTGATTCAGGAAAGACAGTTGCCTCAGCAGTATCTCCCTCGGAGGAAATGGAGATTCAAGCCCCAAAGCCGGGGTGGGCCGAACAAGATCCGGAGGAATGGTGGAAACATATCAAGCTGGCTACGGCGAAGATCCGTAACGAAAACGGTATTGATCTTCAAGAAGTTAAAGCGATTGGTATTGCATATCAAATGCATGGTTTGGTTCTTGTAGATCAAAACCGGAAAGTTTTACGACCATCGATTATTTGGTGTGACAGTCGTGCTGTTAAAATCGGTGAAGATGCTTTTGTTTCTATAGGAAAGGACCAATGTCTTCAAACTTTGCTTAATTCTCCCGGAAACTTTACTGCTTCTAAGCTTAAATGGGTTCAAGAAAACGAACCCGAAATATATTCTCAAATTTTTAAAATGATGTTACCCGGAGAATATATTGCCATGCGGTTAACCGGTGAAATTAAGACCACACCTTCCGGTTTATCGGAAGGAATTTTATGGGATTACCCACACCAAAAGCCGGCCAACTTAGTCCTAGATAATTATCGGATTTCTCCTGAGTTTCTTCCAGAAGTAGTACCGGTGTTTTCAATCCAAGGCACACTAACTTCGGAGGCGGCCTCAGAATTAGGATTAAAGAAGGAAACGCCAGTCTCGTACCGGGCAGGTGATCAACCTAACAACGCTTTATCTTTAAAAGTGATGGAACCAGGTGAAATTGCCGCTACTGCTGGTACCAGTGGTGTAGTCTATGGTGTTGGGGATCAACCGAATTATGACCCCCTTTCCCGTGTCAATACTTTTGTCCATGTCAATTATAGCTCTTCAAGTCCCCGTTATGGAACTCTACTTTGTATCAACGGTACCGCCATCTTAAATCGTTGGCTCAAGAACAACTCGATGGGTAATTTAAGTTATCGTGAGATGGACCAAATGGCGGCCAGTGTTCCGGCAGGTTCTTGCGGATTAAGCATTTTACCTTATGGTAATGGGGCTGAACGAACCCTGGAAAATAATAAACTTGACGCTTCAATTCATGGTTTAGACTTTAATATCCATAGTCAATCCCATTTAGCACGGGCAGCTCAAGAAGGAATTGTTTTCTCACTAAACTATGGGATGGGAATCATGCGCCAAATGGGGATTAACATCTCTACCATTAAGGCCGGATTCGCCAATATGTTTTTAAGCCAAGTCTTTGCTGAGGCCTTTGCTACCATCAGTGGCGCTCGGATCGAGCTTTATAACACCGATGGTTCCCAAGGAGCGGCCCGTGGGGCCGGTATCGGGGCCGGAATTTACCAAAATTATCAACAAGCCTTTAATGGGGTTGAACTTGTTAAAACCATCGAACCCAATTCGACTCTATCCGAGGCTTACCATAACGCTTATCAAAAATGGCAAAAAATCTTATCTTCCCAACTTAAATCCATAAATAATTAAGGAGGTTTTCAAATGGAAAAATCATTACATGCTATTTGTCGCTGGACCTTTAATGCGGGTAAAGGAGGATTTGTCCCCGCAAACATCAGACCTGCCTGGAGCGCAGACAAACTTGACGTGGTTGGAATTATTGGGATCATCAAGGATAAAATTGCACCCCGTTTACCTGAAAATGTTCAATTAGGATTAGAACTTCACTATGACACCGAAGTAAATGAAAAGACTGCTCCGGCCATCGCCGATGCCCTTATCGACGCCAAAATGTACCTAGCTATGATTACCCCAGGTGCCCATAGCCACTTTGGTTATGGCGGTATTGTATCCTTAGACCCCAAAGAACGTGAAGCTGCCGAAACATTAGGTTTAAAAACCGTTGACCTTGCATATGGACCCCTCAAAAAAGCCTGGCATCCAGATGCGGCAAAAGCCCCTTCTTTTGTTCTTTGGAATGGTTCCTATGGATACGATCTGGCAAGCATAGCAGTTCGAACCATGTATCAAAACTTAAAAGAAAGCATAGCAAAACTATGTAAATATGAAGCTTCAAAAGGAAATGCACTCTATATTGGTATAGAGCCTAAACCCAATGAAGGCCATCCAGCAATGCTGCTTCCCACAGTAGCCTCTGCATTACTACTCTTCCGAAGAATTGAAGAGGAATTTGGGGTTTCACGCCAAAAGAAGGGCGTCAATAAAGAATTTGGCCATTCGGAGATGATTGGGCTTGACCACATTTACGATACTGTCGAAGAACTTGACAATGACGCTATGGTTCATATGCATCTGAACAGCCAGGGCTATAATGACGGTATCATTTTAGGAGGCCCAGGTAAATATGATATCGATCATGGTACCCGAATTAATGGTATGAATATAGCAATTGCCGGACTGATCGCCAACGCAGGTTACGCCCGCTGGAAAGGTCATGATATGGTACCTAGAGCTTATGATAATGAAAATCAGGCAATTGATCGGATCGTTCGCAGTGTATTGAGTTGGGAAGCTTGTGCTCAGTCAGCTCAGAAACTTAATAAGGAAAAATTAATGGATTTATTAATCCAAAGAGAGACCGGAAAAGCCGAAGATCTAATTCGTGAAGCCGTAGGCCAAGCATTCCAAAACTTTAAAGAAATGTATAAGTAAAAAAACTCTCTCCTTGTCTGGTATAACTAAAAAAAGAGGTCTACACCTCTTTTTTTAGTATCTTTTTATTTGCTTCTAAATTTTGCAATAACTATGCCTTAAACTTATTGGACACTCAAACTTCTCTCATAAAAACAGGTTTCAAGTTTTCGTTAATGCACCATCAGGGAAACAGACTAGTACCGTTTTTGAACCCAACCCAGCTAATAAAAAAAGACCTCCTACTCTATAGAGGTCTAAGTATGAATAATGGTGCGCCATCAGGGAAATGGTCCAGTGGACCATTTCCCGAACCCAGCCCGCTGATAAAAAAAGACCTTTGTAATATATCACAAAGATCTTTATATCCAAAACTGGTGCGCCATCGGGGACTCGAACCCAGGGCCCGCTGATTAAGAGTCAGCTGCTCTACCAACTGAGCTAATGGCGCAAATATTTAATTTTCAAACTTCACTCTTCAAACTCCATTATTTATGCTCCGCATAAATAATGGTGGCGGTGACTGGGATCGAACCAGTGACACTGCGGGTATGAACCGCATGCTCGTACCAACTGAGCTACACCGCCACAATATAGTGCATTAGTTATTATATTATAAACTGAAGTTTAAATCAATAGCTCTTCGCTAGATTTTTATGGGAAGGTTCCCGGATAGTGGGGAAATTAATCAACTACTTACACCCCGGACAATCCTATCAAAAATTTCAAAATAATCCTCAAACGTTTTCCCGGTACAACCCGGATTTTTAATTTTGATACCTGGTGTTCTTAATCCCATTAAAGCAAAAGCCATCGCCATCCTATGATCATTGTAAGTCTCTATCTCGGCTGAATGAGGTTTACCAGGATGAATAACGATCCCATCTTCAATCTCTTCCGCTTGGACTCCCACCCGTTTTAACTCATTTATAATCGCAGCGATTCGGTTAGATTCATGGAATCTAATTAGGCCAATATTTCGTATCACTGTGGGTGATAAAGCATAGGGAGCCAAAGCCGCCAGAGTCATTGTTTGGTCCGGAGTCGCACCGAGATTAACTTCAATCCCTTGGAACTTTCCTTCGGGAGGTCCTTCGACATAAATCCCGCCATCTATTTCACCTACTAGACCGCCAAATTCCTTCAAGATCTTTAAAAATTGCATATCCCCCTGAAGCGAATCCAAAGAAACTCCCTTTACCAATGCATAACCTCCGGTGAGAACGGCCATCGCCCAAAAATAACAGGCGTTGGAGACATCCGGTTCTATCTGATAATCATGCCCAACATATCGTTGGGCCGGCACCTTAAATTTCCGAAAATCATTATTCTCAACTTTCACACCGAAATCATTCATCATCCGGATGGTCATTTCAATATAAGGCTTGGCAGCCAATTCCCCTAGAACTTCAATTTCCAATCCGGTATTCCCCAAGCAACCAACGATTAACATCGCGCTTAAAAACTGACTACTGATATTGGCTTCAAGCAATACCGACCCATCCGGTGAACCGGCGCCTTTAATGCGAAAGGGTAAACAATCCGGCTGGCCAAGAAAGTCAAACTGAGCGCCTAATGACTTTAATGCCGCGATTAATGGCCTCATCGGCCGGACCGCCATTTGAGGAGATGCTTCGACTTGATACTCACCTTGAGATACAGCTAAAAACGCAGTCAAAAAGCGAGCGGCCGTTCCCGCACTCCCCACGTTAATATTGGCCCGTAGGTTTGGAATAACCCCGTTTTTACCGGCGACCTTTACTTCTTTCGCTTTCTCATCTATTTCAGTATTGAATCCCAGCCTATTCAAACAATCCATAAAGTTACGGCTATCTTCGCTGAAGAGCACGTTGTTAAGTCTCATCGTCCGGTCACATAACCCAGCAATCAATAAAGCCCGGTTGGTTATGCTTTTTGAACCGGGCACTACTACTGAAAAGTGTAAGGGACCTTCGATTGTCGGCACCTCATAATAATTACTGTCCAACATTCGGTTCACCTCAGGATCAAGTAACTTTCTCTTAGGTTTCTAGACAATTTATTTCAATTTTGCTTGTAATTTTTCTTTCTCAGCTTCATATCCTGGCTTACCCAAAAGAGCGAACATATTTTTCTTATAAGCCTCAACACCAGGTTGATCAAACGGATTGACCGCGTTAAGATAACCGCTTAGGCCACAGGCTTTTTCAAAGAAATAAACCAGCTTTCCAAAATAATAAGGCGTTAATTCCGGAATTCGAATTACCATGTTGGGCACTCCCCCTTCATGGTGGGCCAATAATGTTCCCTCGAATGCCTTTTCATTTACATACTCCATGGTCTGGCCAGAGAGAAAATTCAGTCCGTCGACATTATTGGGATCGTTAGGAATGGTTAAAGAGCGCCTGGTTTTTTCTACCCAAAGCACAGTCTCAATTAATTCACGTCGACCTTCTTGGATATATTGCCCCATCGAATGTAAATCGGTAGAAAAATCACAGGCCGCCGGGAAAATCCCTTTTTTGTTTTTCCCTTCACTCTCACCGAACAATTGTTTCCACCATTCAGCGAAATAGTGAAGGCTAGGTTCATAATTAACCATGATTTCAATTAGCTTTCCCTTACGGTAAAGGATGTTTCGGGCAGCTGCATATTGGTAAGCCGTATTTTTATCCAAATTAGGCTTCTGATACGCTTTATAACCGGCTGCAGCACCATCCATAATTTCTTGAATATCAATTCCACTCACCGCTATCGGAAGCAAACCCACCGGAGTTAATACCGAAAATCTGCCACCGACATCGTCCGGAATTACAAACTGAGTGTAACCTTCGGCATCAGCCAATTTTTTTAAGGCCCCTTTGGCACGATCAGTAGTAGCATATATCCTTTGTTTTGCCCCGGCAACTCCGTATTTTTTAACCAATAACTCTTTAATTAAGCGAAATCCAATAGCCGGTTCGGTAGTTGTTCCCGATTTGGAGATAACATTTACCGCAAAATCTTTTTCCGCTAACACATCAAGCAACTCAGCCGTATAGGTAGGGCTAATCGTCTGACCCAAATAATAAATTTGAGGATTACTCCGTTTTTGCACTGGAAACTGATTAGAAAACGAATGGCTCAACATTTCAATGGCAGCTCTTGCTCCAAGATACGAACCGCCGATTCCGATTACCACCAACGCTTCCGAAGTTTCCCGGATTTTCTCTGCAGCCTTTTGAATAGCTTGGAATTCCGTTGTGTCATATTTAACAGGAAGCTCCACCCAACCCAAAAAATCACTTCCGGGTCCATCACCTTTATGAAGCATGTCATGAGCTGCGTGTACCTGGCTTTCCATGAATTTCATTTCATCAGCTTCAATATATGGAGCTGTTTTCGATAAATTCAAACTTAAATCTTTTTTCACGATTTTACCCCCATACTCACTCTTATTGATTTCCATATTGATAATTCCTTTTATTATACCGAGGGAATTGCATAATTACCTTAATAAACCCTTTGGCCACAATATATAGTGACTAACCCAGATGTAACTATCAATATATTGTGAGCTAAAGCTTAAATCATGAATTATGCAATTCCTTAATACCCGGTTAGCATAATAAATTTTTCCCGTTTTCCCAGACTATTCTCTTTGTTTACCAGTTTTCCTGCCGGTTGGCGATCTTAAAAGCTTAAATTCTGATTAATTTATATTTAAAATGACGAGCTGAGTTTAAAATCAGCTTATTTTTGTAATCACAAGGTTATGCGCTAATATGTACTCGGTAAAAATTGATATAAAAAGCAAGCAATATTTTTCCATTTAGGATCTATTTAAAAAGTATATTATATTCTTTGAAATTCCTATGAATAGACACTTTTACAAGTTGTGCCGAATTATGCAACCTAATCTATAGCTGTATTGCTGTGTTTGTATCGTTGGTTCCATTGACTTTAGTTTCTCCCTGCTATAAAGTATGCATCAAGTAAAATATACCCAACACAAATATTCTAAAGAAAGGTGGGCTTAAAAATGAGAAAAATCGCAATCTACGGTAAGGGTGGGATTGGTAAATCAACCACCACACAAAACACAGTCGCCGGTTTGGCGGAAATGGGAAAACGGGTAATGGTGGTCGGTTGTGACCCAAAAGCCGATTCAACCCGTTTATTACTTGGGGGGTTAGCGCAAAAATCCGTCTTAGACACGCTGCGTGACGAAGGCGAAGATGTAGAATTGGATGAAGTCATGCGGACCGGTTTTCAAAACACTTCTTGTGTTGAGTCCGGTGGTCCTGAACCTGATGTCGGTTGTGCCGGGCGTGGAATTATTACATCGATTAATCTTTTAGAACAATTGGGTGCTTTTGAAGAAGATAGAAAATTAGATTATGTATTCTATGATGTTCTAGGTGACGTTGTTTGTGGCGGTTTCGCCATGCCGATTCGGGAAGGAAAAGCTGAAGAAATCTACATCGTTGTTTCCGGAGAGATGATGGCGATGTATGCAGCCAACAACATTTGTAAAGGAATTCGAAAATATGCCGAAGCCGGCGGTGTTCGATTGGGAGGTTTGATTTGTAACAGCCGCAAAGTAGATAATGAACAACAAATGATTGAAGAATTGGCCAAACGTTTAGGTACTCAAATGATTTACTTTGTACCCCGTGACAATATGGTCCATAAAGCGAAGATTAACCGGAAGACAGTAATTGATTATGATCCGTCCCACGAACAAGCCGATCATTATCGTAATTTGGCCAAACGTATTGATGATAATGAGATGTTTGTAATCCCGAAGCCTCTTTCCATCGATGAGTTGGAACAACTGTTAATCGAATTTGCAATTGCAAATTAGTCTTCCACGTCAATTTCCGATTGACCCGCATGAAATATGAAAAATGAATTGGCGTGGATCGACAAGCATCGATAGCTTTTACTTGGTAACCTTTAACTATGAATCAAGTAGTCAAAAAAGGGAGGATTTATTGATGTTAATGATTAGAGCGATTGTTAGACCGGAAAAATCCGACGATGTATTAGCGTCATTAATGGAAGCCGGATTTCCTGCCGTAACCAAAGTTGCCGTATTTGGCCGGGGAAAACAACGCGGACTAAAAGTCGGCGAAATTCACTATGACGAGCTTCCGAAAGAATTATTGATCGTGGTTATTCCTGATAAAGACAAGGATTTCGTGGTTAAAACCATTATGGAAAGCGCCAGAACAGGAGAAAAAGGTTCTTTTGGAGATGGAAAAATATTTGTTACACCAGTTGAAGAGGTGTATTCCAATTATATCTTAGAAATTATAATTCCTGCAATTCTATCCCTTAAAGTGGCTGGTCTAGCTACCCTAATCGCTCTACTCTGGGGCGGGTTCCTCGCTTGGATGCTTTTTGGAAAGTATTCTTTTTGGTCAACTCTAATTGAAAGTTTGATTTCACTACCGCTGGTTCTTCCCCCTACGGTTATGGGGTTCTATCTTTTGATTACCCTAGGAAGAACCGGATTTGTGGGACACTTCTTGAATAATCTCTTTAGACTGGAACTAATTTTTACTCCTACTGCAGCTGTTATTGCCGCTTCCCTGGCCGCTATTCCGATTGTTTATAAATCTTGCAAGTCCTTTTTTGAGATCATTCCTGTGGAAGTATTGGAAGCGGCGCGTCTGGATGGCGCCTCTGAGACCCAAATATTGTTTCAAGTTAGGTTACCGTTAGCGGTCAAAGGAGTCATTGCAGGAATAATGTTGGCTTTTCTTAGGGCATTGGGCGAATTCGGGGCTACCTTCATGGTGGCTGGAAATATTCCTGGGAAAACGCAAACACTATCTTTATCCATATGGGGGGCAATAATGGGCGGCGATCTTATTAAAGCCCATATTATCGCCGCCTTGTTAGCCGTCTTATGTTTAGCGATTACCCGTATAGTTCAGAAACTTGATCGCCGCTTAAATGACTGGGAAACTTTAACTTTAAAAGGTCAAAATTTATTACCTGAAAAGAGGAGCGCACCTTAAGCAAATACAAGTTCCCGTATCCGGTCGACTTTTACAATTTCTTCATCCTTAATAGATTGTAGAATCGCAAAGACCGTCCTAATGTCCCCAAGCTCAACTTCGGGAGTAACTTGGATCGGCTCATTATACAATATTGCATTATATAGGTTAAGCAACTCATTGTAGTAACCACGATCCGGCTGGAAATTGATCTGTTCTTGCCTTCCATCATTATGGAAGATATTAATAATTCCACAATTAGTATCTTCCAGATAAATCATACCGTTTTCACAAAAGATCCTTAACCCCACTAACGGCTTTTGGACTTCCTGACCAGCAGGATAATAAGAAAACTCTCCAATTACTTCATTAAAAAATTTGATATTTACAGTAATTGCCGCATAGGGACTAAAATCATCCTTTTGCCCCACCCCGTAAGCTTGCAGATGATCAATTTCACCGAAAATATTTCGTATTCCAGCCAGTTTATGGATAGCGGCATCCAAAATATCGCCTCCGGGATAATCCGGATGCTGCCTCCATTCGGTCGCCGAAAACGTATCCCCAGTCATCGCACAAGGAAAACAACTGGTACTATGGTAAATAAAGAAAACCGGATTCCCAACTCGTTTCTCTTGTACTAAGTTTTTAATCAGATTAAACTCTTCACTATAACGATAGTTTTCAGCAATTAATATTTTGCTTCCATATTTCTCATAAATCCTTTTAGTTGCTAGAGCTTGTTCGATAGTAGCACCCATAGGTTTTTCTAAAATTACCGCTTTACCGGTTTGGGCAACGACTTCACCCACAGGGTGATTCTCAATAATCGGAACCAAAATATCAATGACCCCTAAGTCCGGCCTTTCTAACATCGAATAATAATCCGTAAATACATCCCTTTGAATATTTAATCCCAAACGCCGGGCCCAACTTTCAGCACGACCTCTATCGATATCACAGAGAGCAGCTATTTCATATTTATCGGCTAATTCTTTAAATGCCGGGTAATGCAATCTTTCCCAGGCCAATCCGGTCCCAATTACTCCGACTTTTAACTTCATATCAACACCCCTTTCCGGTATATTTTCTCCAAAAAAGGGGTGGATCATAAGTTAATTTTTAATTTTCCAATTTATTGTTAATTATTTGCTTATATAAATAACTAAACCAATAATAGTTCTATAGGTTTATTCATTATCTTTGCCCTCCCAAACAAAAAAACGGCTGATTTCTCAGCCGATTTTTTTTAGAGACTGGATTCACCTTGTTCGCCGGTTCGAACTTTAATCGTCTCAGCAACATCATATACGAAGATCCTACCATCACCGATTTCTCCGGTTCGAGCCGCTTCAATTATCGCCTCTGTAGCCTTAGATAAGTCCTGGTCTTTAATAACGACTTCAATTTTAACTTTTGGTAACAAGTTTACTACGTATTCAGAACCGCGATAAAGTTCAACATGGCCTTTTTGATGCCCGCACCCTTTAACTTCAGTAATTGTCATACCGGCTATCCCTATTAAGTTTAAAGCACTTTTAACAGCATCAAGCTTTGTAGTTCTAACAATAGCCTCAATCTTCTTCATTTAAATGCCTCCCTTCAATAATAGTATAGTTTATATCTTAACTGTAGATGTTGAAAACATATCGGGGTAAGCGTAACCTGTGTGTTCATGGATGTCAAGACCTTCAATCTCTTCTTCTTCCTTGACTCGTAACCCAACAGTGTATTTTAAAGCTAGGAATAATGCACCGGCAGTCAATAAAGTCCAACCAAATGTGGCTAATACGCCGATTGCCTGTACTCCCAATTGTTTGACCCCGCCGCCATAAAACAGGCCACCGTCCACAGCAAAGAGACCAACCAGTAATGTACCTAATGCGCCACAAACTCCATGAACCGAAATAGCTCCTACCGGATCATCAATCCGAATCCGGTCAAAAAATTCAACCGCAAAAATTACTACAAAACCCGCGATAGAGCCAATTGCAACCGAGCCCGCCGCGGATACCGTAGAACATCCGGCGGTGATCCCAACCAACCCTGCCAACGCTCCGTTTAATGTCATTGAGACATCAGGCTTACCGTATTTAATCCAACTGACTATCATTGCCACACATGCTCCGGCTGCAGCAGCCAAGTTGGTAGTGACGGCAATCAACCCCAAATTAGGTGCAAACGGGGACAAAGTACTCCCCGGATTAAAACCGAACCAGCCAAACCATAAGATAAATACGCCTAAAGCTGCAATAACCAAATTATGTCCGGGAATAGCATTGATTTTTCCATCTTTACCATATTTACCAATTCGAGGGCCTGTGAGAAATGCCCCGGCCAAAGCCGCCCAGCCACCGACCGAATGTACTACGGTCGAACCGGCGAAATCAATAAATCCTTGTTTGGATAACCAACCGCCACCCCAAGCCCAATGGCCTACTACCGGATAAATAATTAAAGAAATAACTGCGCTATAAATCAGATAGCTTGTAAATTTGGTCCGTTCGGCCATAGCCCCGGATACAATAGTTGCCGCAGTTGCTGCGAAAACTGTTTGAAAGAGTAAAAAGACCGGTAGGGAAATATTCAATCCTAGATATTCAAATGAGCCGCTTAGGAAAAATGGTCCTTTTCCGATAAAACTCCCCACGCCGAACATGAAAGTAAAACCAACAGCCCAAAAGGCAATTGACCCTACTGCAAAATCCATTAGATTTTTCATGACGATGTTCCCGGAGTTTTTTGCTCTGGTAAACCCTGCTTCTACCATTGCAAATCCGGCTTGCATAAAGAAGACCAAAAATGCGGTAACCAGGGTCCAGATGGTGTCTGCTGCCTGTATAAGAAATGCTTCATCCGCCGCTAACGCCGACATGGATATAATCCCTAACATGAAACCTACCAAAAAAATTACTTTTAATGCTTTTGACCTCATTAGAATCACTCCTTTATAATGTTATTGTTATAGTTATAACGCCAGGAACTCTATAAATCAACGTTATTTCCATATACATTTCGGTATACAATTATACTTAAGTATATTTATTGTATTTCTTAACTCTAGAAATAGAATAATTTGTCTCTACCGACCTCTCTAGCTCCTTTTTTATTCAACTTTAGTAGGACATAACTAGGTGTAAAAAAACAAAAAGCGAGCTATATGCTCGCTATCATTACACTGTATTATAAAAAGTTACTTAATGGCATGTGCCATTTTATTAATAGCATGAAGGTATGCTAAAGTACTGGCTTCAATGATATCCGTTGACAAACCCCGACCTACATAAGCATGGCCGTTCTCTCTAACCTTTACAATTACTTCGCCCAGAGCGTCTTCTCCGGAAGTTACCGCTTTGATATTATACTCGTCAAGCTTTACCGTAATATTAGTAATCCGGTCGATCGCTTTATAAATAGCGTCGATAGGCCCATCACCGCAAGATGCTTCCTGAACTGGAGCACCGTCGACTTTCAGGCGAATGGTAGCTGTTGGAATTGTCGAATTACCGGTACTAACATGGAGATAATCCAATTCATATTTATCGGCTATGACTTGCGAATCATTCCTAACCAATGCTTCCAGATCGGAGTCGGTTACCTCTTTCTTCTTATCCGCCAATTCTATAAAACGTTGATATGTTTGATCCACTTCAGTCTCACTTAAACTGTAACCCAATTCCTCAAGCCGGTTTTTAACAGCATGCCGACCCGAATGTTTTCCTAGAACAATATTGCTTTGGCCTAAGCCGATGGAATCCGGAGTCATAATCTCATAAGTCATTCGGTTCTTAAGCATTCCATCTTGGTGTATTCCGGCCTCATGGGCAAAAGCGTTTGAGCCTACAATTGCTTTATTATGTTGGACCGGTTTTCCGGTTAAAGTTGACACCAATAAACTGGAACGATGTATTTGCTCCGTTACAATCCGGGTTTCGGCTTTAAAGTTTTCCGCCCGAGTTTTAATAGCCATTACGACTTCTTCCAATGCAGCGTTTCCGGCCCGTTCTCCTAATCCGTTGATAGTGCATTCGACCTGATCGGCACCGCTTTCCACGGCCGCCAAGGAGTTAGAAACTGCCAATCCCAGATCGTTGTGGCAATGTACCGAAAGAGAGATTTTATCGATTTCCGGGGTATTTTCTTTTAAGTAACGGATTAACCTGGCGAATTCACTAGGGATTGCATAACCCACCGTATCCGGTACATTAATTGTGGTTGCTCCAGCCTTAATGACCTCTCCAAAGATCCGGCAAAGGAAATCCCAATCACTACGGGTGGCATCTTCAGCTGAAAATTCCACATTTGGACATAAGCTCTTGGCATACTTTACGGCCTCAACCGCCATTGCCACTACCTTATCCGGTTCCTTATTTAATTTATATTTCATATGGATATCTGATGTAGCAATAAAAGTATGAATCAAGGGATTTTCCGCTTCTTTTAAAGCCTCCCAGGCCCGCTCAATATCAGCCTTAACCGCACGAGATAAAGAGCAAATAGTTACCCCTTTAATCTCGCGGGCTATCGCTTGGATTCCGGCAAAGTCTCCCGGTGAGGCAATAGCAAACCCAGCCTCAATAATGTCCACATTTAACCGGGCCAGCTGCCTGGCTACCTGTAATTTTTCATCCACATTTAAGTTGATACCGGCAGACTGCTCTCCATCCCGAAGAGTGGTATCAAAAATTTTAATCATTTTCATCCTATTTACCTCCTAAATTTGATATTATTACCTTTTAAAAAAACACTTTGAATAATCTGATCCTGATTAACACGAAATTTATCGCGGTAAAACAAAAAACCCTCATCCCGAACTTCGGGACGAGGGTAACTCTCGTGGTACCACCCAATTTTACCATTTCAAATGGCCTTAATAACCTCTTCTATAACCACGCAGATTATAGAAAGACGTTTTCGCGATAACGGGCTGGACTTTCTTTGAAAATCCACCGGCTCCGCCTACTCGAACTCTTTGGGCGGGCAGCTCAGAGGGGAGTTTCAGATGTTCAGGTACTGGTTTACACCATCCACCAGTTCTCTATAACCATACCATCTTACAGGCCTCTTCATAGCAATTAATTAATATTTAAACATCATTATAACGAAGTAGTTTGCGGCTGTCAATATGATTTCGGTTTTTTGTCTGACAAATTTTATTCAGTATCCTTTTTGTGATCATTATTATTATCTTTATTGGTTTCCGGGAGATCCAAAATGATCTCCTCGATTTCGGCTAAAAGTACTTCCTTTTTAGCGCCACTGGCCAATTCTACCAAAACTGATTCCTTCAATGGGTACGTTTCGAGAATAGTCCCTTCCGCTCCGTCAATTCTAACTTTCCCACCTACAAGTGGTAAATCGGATTTAGCGTCACGATAAGAAGACGACTCATACTTGAGGCAACACATTAACCGGGAACAAATACCGGATATCTTAACCGGATTCAATGATAGGTTTTGTTCTTTAGCCATTTTTATCGAAACTGGCTCAAATTCTCCTAAAAAAGTAGCACAGCAAAGTGGACGTCCACAGGGTCCAAGGCCTCCAAGCATCTTCGCTTCATCCCTTACTCCTATCTGACGCAACTCAATTCGGGTTTTAAAAACCGCAGCTAAGTCCTTAACTAATTCTCTAAAATCAACCCGCCCATCCGCCGTAAAATAAAAAATAATTTTGCTCCGGTCAAAAGTATATTCTACATCAACCAGTTTCATATCTAATTGATGTTGATTAATTTTTTGAAGACAGATTTCAAATGATTTCTTGCTCTTTTCTTCGTTCTCCTTAACTTGGGCATGATCTTCCGGAGTAGCAATCCGAATAACTTTTTTTAATGGAGAAGTAACTTTTTCATCAGGAACTTCTCTAGGACCGATCATTACTTTACCAAATTCAATACCTCTTACTGTTTCAACAATGATGTGGTCTCCCTGTTTAACTTCAAAACCGGTCGGGTCGAAATAGTAAACTTTACCTGCCAGTTTAAAACTGACCCCTATTACAGTTATCATAAATACTTCAATCCCTTCATTTACCGATATTAGACGCTTTCATAATCTTCATATGATTATTGATAGCCCAAAAATAAACCTATACGATATTTGTTTGTAAACTTCCCTATATTACATTATTATTGGTTTAACCAATATATTTTACCGAATTATTAATTTGCTTCCCTGTTGCTTTATAGTTAGAAAGAATTCCTCAATTACCAATCTGAGATTAACATTACTTTCAACCATTTCAACTACTTGTCCAATTTTTTCTAAAATAAAGATTAATTCATTGACTTTACCGAGTTCTAGACCGGATGCAGGGGTTTTTAACAATTCTTGCCTAGCCTGAATCTCCCACTTTTTAAACAACCCTAAGATAACACGGCGTTCCTTTTTTTCTAATTCATTAGCGATTTTAAACAAATCCAACAAACTCAATGAAAGGACTTCTGTTAATTCCAGTAGCTGCTCTGTTTGAGCTCCATTTGAATCGTGTAAAGCCCTCTCGGGTAACCCTTGACTCAATTTAGCCATTTCGGAAGCTTTGCAAGGGTCCATCCCCTTTTTAACCAGAGCTTCGGTAATTTCTTCACTGGATACAGGAAAAAGCTGATATACCTGGCAACGGGATCGAATAGTAGGTAAAATCAAATCCGAACGGACTGCGGTAAATAAAAAAATCACTCCCGGCGGAGGTTCTTCAAGAGTCTTCAAAAAACTGTTAGCTGCTGCTTCAGTTAACAATTCAGCATCCGGGAAAAAACATACCTTACGTTCTCCTAATAGTGGTCTATAAAAAAGGCCATGCTGCAATTGGCGGAGTTGTTCAATCTTAATAGAATTACCAGCCGGTAAAATAGTAATAAAATCAGGATGACTGTCCATTCGCGCCTTAACACACCCGGGACACCGACAGTCCGGACTTGCAACCTTTTCATGACAAAGTAACCGAAAAGCAAATGCCTTTGCCAGGGTTTTTTTTCCGATTCCGGCCGGACCGACAAACAAGTAAGCATGGCCGACTTTAGCCTCATCAATGGCTGTATTTAAAGCCCGAATAATTTCCCTATGCCCTATTATATCAGAAAAATACACCAATCGTACTCCGTTTAGCTTATTTTATTAATTCAAACGTTAGGCCAGTTAATTGATGAATCTAGGCAATTATGCGGTATTCCATACAATTAAAAATATAAATCCAATAACATCCCTCTAATTTCATCTAATTTGGCAACTAAATCTATCTGTTTTTTCTCACGTTTCATTACTTCATCGGTCAACTCTTCCAATGCTTTATTAATGTTTCGAACTGTAATATAACTTTTTCGATTTCCGCTTCGATCCCAATGAGTTTCTTCATTAAGTTCATATGTCTGGTCCATGGCCTCTCTTATAAAAGAAGCAACTAAACGGCGGTATTTTTTAACACCGCTTGGTGTCGGGGCTTTTTTCAGCTCCTCACTAAGGGCATCAATTTGGCGCAATATTTTGTCACAAGCCTGACGACGCCGTTCATTGTCGCTTTCTTTGAGAGTTTCCACAAATGCTGACTGCTTCGCGTTTACTCCGGAACCCCTTCCAAAAGTTTCACTACTTCCGGCGCTTATCTGTTTTGAACCGGTTGGTTTTACTTCCATCTCGGCAAACCTCCGTTATACCTTGGAGAATTCCAGTACATCCACTACAAAAACAGTAGCTCCGCCCACTGAAACCTCAACCGGTTCCGGAATATAATTATTCATCGAGCGCCCCACTGATGCTAGGGGCGTCATCAACTGTTTCCGGGAATGACAAGTATCCTTTATCAAATCAACAACTTCCCGCACCTGATTATCTTCAACACCAATTAATAGAGTTGTGTTACCTAGTCGGAGAAATCCTCCAGTGCTAGCGAGTTTAGTTGCATAGTAGCTGTGATCAGTCAATACACCTAATAATCTGTTAACATCCTGGTCTTGTACCATTGCAATTACTAATCTCATTACCATCAACTCCCTTTATAGATTTTTATATGTTGAGCTTTTTTGAAATAATCCCCGCCATCTCCGTAAATACGGCTTTAATGTTTTTACCGGTAGTATTAATAGAAACAATTGTCTCGTCTGCTTTTGCTAATTCTAAAAACCCAGTCCTAACCCGATCTTGGAATGTTAACCCTCGCATTTCGATTCGGTCGGAATCATGGCCGTTGACTTTGGAGCGCCGTTCCACTCTTTCTCCTGAAGTTTCCGGGGCTGAATCTAATAAAAAAGTGAGATCCGGCCGGATATCTCCGGTAGCCAAACGATTTATCTCCCGAATTAATTTTAAATCTCTCCCCAGGCCATATCCTTGATATGCCAAACTGGAAAGAACAAACCGTTCAGAAATGACCACTTGCCCGGCTTCTAAAGCCGGCTTAATCAAATTGTTAACATGTTGGGCCCGAGAAGCGGCGTAAAGTAAGATTTCAGCCATCGGATCCAACTCCTCTTTCCCGGGAGTCAAAATTACCTTTCTAATCTCTTCCGCCAGATCAGTTCCACCCGGTTCTCTAGTTAACAATACCCGGCAGCCCTTCTCTTTAAGATATTGAAAAAGCAGCTTGGCTTGTGTCGATTTACCACAACCGTCAATTCCTTCTAAGGTAATAAAATAACCTTTCTCCATCTTTGTTATCTGTTCTCCTTAACCACTGCTATCTTATGGTCGAAATCCAAACCACGTACAATCCCTCCGGAGAGGCGCGTTTGCTTGATGCTTTCAACTTGGTCCCTACCAATTAATTCCCCGGGAATAAGTAATGGGACTCCCGGTGGATAAGGAGCAATAATACTTGAGGCCACTCTCCCAACCGCACCTTCCAAAGTTGTTAAAGTTTTTGAGGCAAAAAACGCTTCACGGGCCGACATGACTTGGGGCGGGATTGATGTCGTAAAGCTATTTAAAGGTATTTCCTTCCCGGTTTTACGGTTAGAAATTGCAGTCACAGCCAGATAAAGGTCATCGAGTCCCGTCTGATCCTGCCAAGGCGCAACCAAAAAAGTTACTTGGTTTAAATCGGCATATTCCGGTTGAATCCGAAAATCATTCACTAATAGACTAGCGGCTTGGTACCCTGTCAATCCCAAAAGACGAAAACTAAGTGTAATTTTCCAGGGATCAATCACTTGGTTAGCTTTTAACGGTCCCTCCAAAATACGAACACCACTACAATTCGCGATGCGTGAAAGGAGATTTATCAACTCAGGTAATTTTTTTCTAAATAAGTTGCATCCTGTTTCAGCCAAAAACCTCCGGTTAGAATCGAGTGAAGCTAATAAAATATAAGAAGGGCTGGTTGTTGAGATTAACTCGATTCCCTGTTCAACCCAATCCGGTTTAATCCTAGCCGTTCTAAAATGAAGCATGCCGGTTTGAGTAAATGACCCCATTATTTTATGAGTACCCTGGACCCAAAGATCCGCTGACTCATAAGCATTATATCCGATTATCCCGGACCATTCCAAATGGCCCCCATGGGCTTCATCAACGATTAAAATTTTTTCACCAATGAGCTCGCGATAATCTGAGATCCGTTCGGTTAATCCCTGGTATGTTGGATTGGTGATAATTAA
Source organism: Bacillota bacterium (assembly GCA_023435565.1). Taxonomy (GTDB): domain Bacteria; phylum Bacillota; class UBA4882; order UBA8346; family UBA8346; genus JAAYHS01. Next base: position 146,147 of record JAEYRN010000062.1, on the reverse strand, counting down.
ACCCTTGAAATTGGGATGCTCCCTAATCTTTGCTTTTAATGCGGATTCATTTATGCTGCCGGGTATTCCCCAATCAGGTAAAATATCAGTTTCGATAAAAACCGGAATTAACCCGGCAACGATAATTCCTTTGATAACCGATAGGTGACAATTACGGGTAACTAAAATTTTATCCCCCGGAGCAAAGATCCCAGCCAAAGCCCCAATAATTCCTTGCGAAGCTCCTTGAGTTAAAAAAATGCTCTGATCAGCCTGAAAAAAATCGGCCGCTATCAGTTGAGCTTTTGCTAAAGCTCCGTACCAATCAAGGCTGGTGATTTCAGTTAAATCGATTCTTGTTGCCAGTCCTGATTGGGTCCATTCCGGTTCTAAACCGGCTCCCCCTTTATGGCCGGGAGTATGGAAAGGCACCAATGGTCGACGGGAATATCGTAATAATTCTTCAAAAAGCGGCGCTTCTTTTTGGGAAAACTCAGTCTTCATTATTAAACTTAATTCGACAAGTATTTTCCGCTTTCCTTTTTTCTAAGAAGGATGCGGACTTTTTAAATCAAATAAAAAAAGGCTATTCAGCCTCTTTTTCAGTTTTATTTAAATTTACTCTGGATTTATCCCAAAATCGGCGGCAACTATCAATCCAATGTTGATAATCTATTTTTTCGATTTGGCTTTTTACTAGGTTCTTTTCACAATCTTTACAGAGGTATTGCCCTAAGATTTTTAAACCTCCCGTAGTAGATGCTCCGCAACTGAAACACTCAGGGTTATCCATCAACCATACCTCCGTTTATTGTTATCCAATCTATTATATTCCTATGTTGATGGAGTCGGATTCGTGTCTGTCCCCGTCTTTCATATTTTTACACAATATTTCAAAACCACCAGCGAAGCAAGCCCCGGAATTCCCAAAAAACCAGTAAAAATTGAGTTAAATGGATTCAATGGGATCTCATAACCCCAACTAAAACTGGAGACAATAAAGTTATAAAAATACAAACCCAGAGCACCCAGCGCCCCTTGAAACAGTAAATTAAAACATATAAATAACGGTTTCCAACAATTCTTTCCCAAAATATAAAGTAACCCTAAAACAACTAAATAGGTTAAGATCAGTCCTGCCGGCATATTATTTCCCTCCTCAAAAACATTTTATTGGAGGGAATGTTATTTTAGACCCGACCCTTTATATGATCTCTCTAAAGCTTATCCATTTCGATTGTTAAAAGAAAAGTGTTCTACATTGATTCCATTTTCTCTTGCTTGCTTTAGTAAATAAACATACTTTTTTTCAGTAGCACCAATGTTAAAGATTGCATGATCAATTAAGTCGGGATCCGATACGCTATTAAAATAATTTTTAGCATATTGCCAATCTCGCCAGGCAGCCTCTAAATTTTCAATTATATCAGGCTTTTTTAAAGGACCAATCCCCGGGTCGTCTAATCGAAATATTCCCCAAATCTTTTGAACCAATTTTTGGGTTGTGCCGTTTATATGCTTTGACTCATGCATGATATCCTCCGTAAGTGAAAGTTGTATTAATAACTTAATTATTAACCAACGGAGGAAAATTTATGCATTACAGCTCGATCCGCCCTTCAAAAGCCTTTCCTAAGGTAATTTCATCGGTATATTCAAGATCGCCGCCTACCGGTAAGCCCCGTGCAAGTCTGGTTACTTTATACCCCATCGGGCGTAATAACTTGCCAAGGTATAAAGCGGTAGCCTCACCCTCTACATTGGGATCGGTTGCGATAATTATTTCCTTATATTGTTCTTCGGATGCTCGGTGCAATAATTCTTTAATTTTTAACTCTTCAGGACCAATCCCTTCCAAGGGGGACAAAGCTCCCCCCAAAACATGATATAAACCTTTATACACCCGGGTGCGCTCCATGGCGATTACATCCTTAGGTTCCTCAACCACACAAAGCAACGATCTGTCTCGCCCCTGATTTTCACAGATTGAACAGGGTGAAGTTTCAGTTAAATGTCCGCAAATAGAACAAAAACCGATTTTATGCCTTGCATTCAAAAGGGCTTCCGCCATTTTACTTACTTCATCCTCGGAAAGGGTAAGAATATAAAAAGCCAGCCGTTGAGCAGTTTTTGGACCTACTCCCGGAAGCCTGCTTAATTCATGAATCAATCTGGTCATTGGTTGAGGGTATAACATCTTTCCACCTGATTAAAATAAACCAGGCATGCCTGGGATTTTTATGTTTCCGGTAACTTTGGCCATTTCGGAAGCAGCCAAATCTTGAGCTTTCTTGATACCCTCATTTACGGCGGCAGTTATTAAATCCTGAAGCATTTCCAGATCTTCTCCGGCAACCTCAGGATCGATTTTAATCCCTTTCAACTCCAATTTTCCGGAAAAGGTTACTTCAACTACGCCCCCGCCGGCAGTTGCGGATACGGTTTTTTCTTCTAACTCTTGCTGTACCTTAGCCATATCGGACTGCATTTTTTGAATCTGTTTCATCGCTTGTTGCATATTGGGGTTCATCATTTTTCCTCCTTTGATACTGGCCGTACTTCTCCTCCGAAGAGGTCCACGGTTCTTTTTAGAATATCATTTTCTGAAGCCTTATTCTGTTCACTCGAGGTTACGTCCTCTAACGACACAAAACTAAGTTTCAGCTCCCGTCCGCATAAATTTTTTAAGATACTTTCAAGCAACTCTTTGTTATTGGGAAGTTTAACATTTTCAAGGTGAAATTTTAGGTTTGGCGGAAACCCCACAACAAATTCTTCCCCTTCAAAACGAAGGGGTTTGCCTTCTTGGACTAAAGCGGCTAAAGTGCGCTTCTTCTTTTTAATCACTTCCAGAAAGACTTCCCAATGTTTCAACGGATTATTAATTAACGGTTCAAATGTCTGCGCCGTTTTTTGTTGTTCAACTTTTGGTTTTATATTCACTGTATCCGTTTTTGAAATAGACTGGGTAAAGCTTTCTTTTGCCGGAACAGGATCAGCTTTAGCGATTTTTATATCTCCCTGAATCAATGCTTCCAATTTTGCAACTCTTGACTCCAAATCGTTTACCGGCGTTAAAGTGGTTAGTTTTATTAACGCTAATTCTAAGGGTAACAAACTTTGTTGACTCCGTTTAACTTCCAAGGTAGCACCGGCTAAAATCTCGATTATTCGGACCAATTCACCGGAAGAAAACCCAACCTCTTTTTCTGTTCCCAAAGCCGCTAAAAGTAACTCGCGAAAATGTTCTATTAAACTACGTCCAAATTGCCAAAGGTCCTTACCGCTAAGGCTCACATCGGCCAAAAGCTCCAATGCCTTTTTAGTATCTCGTTCTTTAATGGCCGAAGTAATCCGGTCAATCTCCTCCTGATCAATTAGACCCAAAATCGCCCGTACATCAGTCTCTTCCAATTTGGTTTCACTGTGGGCCAGCGCTTGTTCAAGCAAACTGACAGCATCCCGCATCCCGCCATCGGCATGCTTAGCGATTAGTTCCAACCCTGAGTCTGATGCCTCTAGTTTCTCAGCCATCAATATCTGTTCCAAACGCCCTTTGATTTCGCTAATAGTAAACCGTTTAAAATCGAATCGTTGACATCGGGAGAGAATCGTGGCCGGTATCTTATGGACTTCAGTGGTTGCCAGGATAAAAACCACAAATTCCGGCGGTTCCTCCAAGGTCCTTAAGAGGGCGTTAAACGCTTCCGTGGTTAACATATGCACTTCATCAATAATATAGATCTTGTATTTACCTTCTGAGGGAGCAAATTTAACTTTTTCTCGGAGATCCCGTATTTCATCAATTCCCCGGTTAGATGCGGCGTCAATCTCCAGCACGTCCATAAATACACCATCATTAATTCTCTGGCAACTTGAGCATTGATCGCAAGGTTCGGCTCCCTTTGGGTTTTCACAGTTAAGAGCTTTAGCTAATATTTTGGCAATACTGGTTTTCCCTGTTCCTCGCGGCCCGGTAAAAAGATAGGCATGGGCAACTCTTTTTCCCGCTACTGCATTTACCAAGGTGGTCACCACATGGCTTTGGCCGACAAAATCATTAAAACCTCTGGGCCGCCAACGCCGGTATAATGTTTGGTATTCCATCGCCGCCTCCGGTTATATATACGTATAATCATAATTAATCTTCAATTAATCTATCTCTATTTCGCTATCCGCCCCAAATCTCCTTTCATGAAAAATCATTACAAGTTTAAAGCTAAGGATTAAAACATAAATATATTATCAACTTTCACTTTAAACTTTTCACTTTTTATTACTATCCCCACCAAAGCCCCAACCCAATTAATAAACCAGCTAAACAATGAAGTCCTATATTCCCGGCCAGGACCGGCACCAATTCCGTAACTTGTCCTTTATACCGCCATATTTTTAAACCAACCCAAATCGCTAAAGGTATAGTGCCATATACAAACAAAACTTTTACCGGAAATACACCCCCGAGAATCCCGGTCAAAACAGTTACATAAGCGGCGGTAACAATGGCCAAGTAAATCCAGACTACTCTTCGTTCCCCTCCCGCCCGAACAGTCCAATTTTTTTTCCCGGTATCACGGTCCGCCTGATAATCAGGAATTTGGTTCAAGACCAATACCCCCATTATAAAAAATCCAACCGGCGCTCCCGCTAAAAACCCCTTCCAGTCAACTGTGTTGGTTTGAAGAAGGTAACTCCCTAAAACAGCTAATGGGCCAAATGCCAACCCTACCGCCAACTCACCCCAACACCGCCCCATCCCAAAGGTCCAAGAAACACTATAAGATACTCCCAAAGCTGCTCCCGCCATAGTTATAAGCAAGATTAACGATTGATCCCGCCAGATTGACAAAAAAAGCGCCACTAAAATACTTGCACTATAACAGAAAATTGATCCTTTTAAACACTTTTTTTTTGATAGAATACCTTTTTGAATACAACGGCTACCCCCACTAAATAACGTGGGGGTTTCATTAATCTTATCACTTCCATCGGCATCGAAATAGTCATTTAACAAATTGGCTCCGGCATGTTCAAATATGACGATTATTAATGCATATATTAAAAATCGTATTTCAAAGTAGCCTTCCCGTTCAGCTAAAGCTGCTCCGACAAGCGCCGGTATTATTGAAGCAGTAAAAAAAGGCGCTCTAGTAGCCTTTAGCCAAAATTTTATCTTCGATAACATATTGTTATCACCTCTTTTACGAGATAACACTCTCTCAATTTTATTGAGGGAAGCTTAAGGTCTGGACCGTCAAGCCCGAAATTGATTCCAGTTCGCGCCGGAACGATACCAGTTTTTCCAAATCGCTTTCAATGACAAGAGTTATTAATCCTCTTTCCTTTTTTGGGCCGGGGATCCCCATCCGGCAGAGAATTTCACTCCCAAACCTGGTTATCACTTCTTGGACTTCGGGCGCACAATCAGCTCGATCATCTACTAAAATACCCATTATTGATAAAGGGGTTGCCAATTTCTATCACCTCAACCATAGCTTATCCATTTAATTATTTAGTTATAGCTTTAACTTTCAACTATAAAAAAACTTTATTGTTACACCACATCAATCAATGCCCTATTCCATTTTCATTAAGCTTGACAATCTAAGACTAACTGACTATAGTTAAAAAGGGATATTATATTATTTAGAAGGTGGCATTAATGAAAAGGCTGATACCATTTTTTTTAGTTTTAATCTTTTTTATAACTGTGGTTGTTTTTGCTGAAACAAAATCGTCGGTGACTTCTTCAACTGCCAATTATCAGTCCAATCTTGAAACTAAACCAATTACCATGACTGCTGTAGGAGATATTAACTTTAACAGTATCGAAGGTCTGATCTTGAAGAACTTCGAATATCCATGGAAAGGCTGCACCGATGTTTTAAATAACGCCAATATTTTAGTAGGAAACTTAGAAGTTCCTTTATCCAACCGAGGCTCGGAGTATACTAAAAAAACCTGGATTTTGCGAGCCGATCCCCGGACAATTGGCGCATTAACTAAAGCGGGCTTTGACGTCCTGACCCTCGCCAACAACCATATCATGGATTACGGACCTATCGCGTTGCAAGATACTTTCGCGGCACTGGACAATGCTAAAATCGCTCGTACCGGCGCGGGTATGAATCTTAATGAAGCCCGTCAACCAGCTATGTTTACCACTCCCGATGGCACAAAATTCGCTTTTCTCTCTTACTCACTGACTTATCCGGAAATTTTTTGGGCCAACTCTTCCCGTCCCGGGACCCCATATGGCGACCCTGCTGTTTTTGTGCCGGACATCAAAAAAGCTAAAAGTTTAGTTGACCATGTAGTTGTCTCATTTCATTGGAGTGATGAACTACAATACTACCCCTCCGCTTACCAAAAAAATTATGGCAGGTTATGTATTGACGCCGGCGCTTCAGTTGTATTAGGACATCATCCCCACGTTCTGCAAGGCATTGAAATATATAAGAATAGGTTAATCGCATATAGTCTCGGGAATTTCGTATTTGGTTCTTATTCAAAAAGAGTTAAAGATAGCATTATCTTAGAGATCGATTGCGCCAAAGACAGGTTGCTCCAAGCCAAGATTTATCCAATTAATGTTCTTAATCCTGAGGTCCAATTTCAACCCCGGCTTCATCGAGGCGCCGACGCCCAAAGAGTCCTTAACGATATGCGGACTTATTCGGGTCAATTTAAGACCATTATTGATTCACAGGGCGATATTGGCATAATCAGAATCGGTAAGTAGTCCACTACCCAGCTTGCTGAGCATTCAATTTAATTCTTATGGTTTGAAGTATTTTCTAAGTCATCCACGTGAACACTTTATGATTAAAAAAATACTTAATCAAGCAGGAGCATTTACATGAATAACATCTCTGATTCAATCCGCAATCTGGACCCTCAAGTTAAACAATCCCGGACTACTACCGCAACCCTAACAGTTTTAAAAGAAGACAATACCCCTTTGGTCAATCAAGAAATTACGATTGAGCAAACCAAGCATCAGTTCCTTTTTGGATGTAACGGTTTCGATTTCGTTCCCTACGCTAATGATGAATTGACCGGAAAAAAAAAGGAACATGTTGAGAAACTCGCCTCCAAATTCCTTGATCTTTTTAACTTTGCAACCCTTCCTTTTTATTGGGGGCGCTTCGAACCGGAAGCCGGACGACCCGATACCAAACGGTTAACCAATGCCGCCCGGTGGTGTATCGAGCATAATTTGTTAGTTAAGGGCCACCCCTTAAGTTGGCATACTCTGGCTCCGGACTGGCTCTTATCCATGAGCAACCAGGAGATCTTGGCGACCCAGCTAAAACGGATCAAACGGGATGTTACTGGTTTCAAAGGCTTGATCGATATGTGGGATGTCATTAATGAAGTTGTAATCATGCCGATCTTTGACAAGTATGATAACGGACTTACCCGGCTCTGCAAAGAATTGGGGCGGATCGAAACAATACGACGGGTATTCGAGGCGGCCCGCGCAGCCAACCCCAACGCCACATTTTTACTCAATGATTTCGACGTTTCCCCCGCCTATGACATTTTAGTCGAAGGCTGCCTGACTGCGGGCATTAAAATTGATGTCCTGGGAATTCAATCCCATATGCACCAGGGTTATTGGGGAGTGGAAAAAACCCAGTTTATATTAGAGCAATTTGCCCGTTTCAATTTACCGATTCACTTTACTGAAACCACTATTATCTCAGGTGGGTTAATGCCCCCCGAATATGAGGATCTCAACGACTATCAAGTGACGGATTGGCCGACAACCTCTAAAGGTGAGGATCGTCAGGTTCTGGAAGTTCTGCAACATTATCAAACTCTCTTTGCCCATCCGCTGGTGGAAGGGATCACCTGGTGGGACTTTTCCGACGGAAAATGGCTGAACGCTCCCTGCGGTCTGGTTAGAAAGGATGGTTCCGTTAAACCCGCCTATGAAGAACTATTGAAAAAAGTTAAGAGAGAATGGTGGGTTGCTCCTACAAAGTTCGTCACTGATGAGAATGGCAAGGTAGATTTCTGCGGATTCTTCGGGGATTATGAGTTGAGTTGTACTGATAAGAAGGCGGCTTTCAGTCTGGACAAGCGGGGTTCCATTGATTTTATTATAAAATTGTAGATAATACAGACAAGAGCCGGTGGTATTCCGCCGGCTCTTTAAGAATTATTCTTTTTTTCCTTTTAAATATTTTAATAGTCTCGTGGCCTTTTCTCCATCCCATCTTCTAAAACAACCCGTAGGAATACCGGACCTTCTTGTAGGAATTATAAACCAAATCGTAGGAACCGACGCCGGAGAAGTAGGAATCGTTCCCTAGCGTGTAGGAATCAATCACCACCCCGTAGGAACCATTGCCGGACAAGTAGGAACCGTTCCCAATCCGGTAGAGACCATCGGCGAATGCGTAGGAACCATTGATTTACCGGTAGGAAACAATAACTTACATCGGGTAACCGATCCTTCAAACAAATCTGTAAAAGTTTTCGGATTCCTACAGGGTTAATAAAGTCTATCTTAAACCTGGTTTTTCCAGCCTTTCCACACCCATATACAGCCGGAGCGCCTCCGGAACGGTCACGCTACCGTCCTCATTCTGATAATTCTCTAAAATAGCCGCCACGGTCCTGCCGACAGCCAATCCGGAACCATTCAAAGTATGCACGAATTCCGGTTTGGACCCTTGGGCGGGACGATAACGGATATTGGCCCGACGGGCTTGAAAGTCCTGGAAGTTGCTGCAACTGGAGATCTCTCGGTATGTATTGAATGAAGGGAGCCAAACTTCCAAGTCATAACATTTGGCTGCCGAAAATCCTTGGTCCCCGCTGCATAGCAACATTACCCGATAAGGCAGACCAAGCCTTTGTAAGACATTCTCAGCGTCACTTACTAATTTTTCGTGTTCCGAATAAGATTCTTCCGGTTTGGTGAATTTGACCAGTTCAACTTTGTTGAACTGATGCTGCCGGATGATTCCTCTGGTATCGCGTCCGGCGGAACCGGCTTCGGCCCTAAAGCAAGCAGTATAAGCGGCGTATTTAATCGGAAGCTGTCCCGGATCAAGGATTTCATCCCGATGGAAATTTGTTACCGGCACTTCAGCGGTGGGTATTAAGTAGAAATCACCGGGTGTACATTTAAACATGTCTTCTTCGAACTTTGGTAACTGCCCGGTCCCCGTCATGGAGGCCCGGTTAACCAGAAAAGGCGGGAAGATTTCAGTGTAACCATGTTCCCGAGTATGCAAATCAAGCATGAAATTGAATAAAGCCCGTTCCAGTTTTGCGCCCCAACCGGACATTACAACGAACCGGGCGCCGCTAATCTTAGCCGCCCTTTCAAAATCCATTATTCCAATCCCGGTTCCGATCTCATCGTGGGTTTTGGGCTCAAAATCAAATTTTCGGGGTTCGCCCGAACTTCTAATTAACTTATTTCCCGTTTCGTCCTTACCCACTGGTACTGATTCATGAGGTATATTTGGGATCACCATTAAAATCTCATCCAGTTGTCCTTCTATTCCGCGGATTTCTTGATCCAGTTCCTGAATTTTAGTTCCTACTTCCTGCATCTCTTGTATTAAACCGGCGCTATCCTGACCTTGCGCTTTTAACCTTCCTACTTCTTTAGAAACAGTATTGCGTTTATTTTTTAATTGTTCAACTTCAGTCAATTTGCGACGCCGTGTTTCATCCAAACTTAAAAATTGGTCCAACGGAACCTGCGCCCCGCGTTTGGCCATACCTTCCCGAACTTTCTCGGTTTCATTGCGGACCAGTTTAATATCGAGCATTGCCGCCACTCCTTTAGTCGATTCTAGATTTTCAAATTATTTTGATTAATTATAACCCATTAAAAGGTAAAATACAATGAAACCTCTCGGTTTCACTGTCCGGATCGGTATCCGGTTTAAATATTGATTATAATATATTGTTTAAGCTATTATTGACTTAATGACTATAAAAGTTTGGTTTTTTGCAGCATTATATAGTATAATTAATTTAATCGCGCCAGTAAATTCTTTCCAATAATCGCACTATTCTTCAAAAGTTGGAGGTAATCCAATGTCTAACTCACAAATAGCAAAAGTCATTATGGCCGTTAATAATTTGAGTTGCGCCCTGACATTACTTGAGGATGCTGTCAAGGAAGGCGGGGATATGGCCTCTTCATTAACGGCTTTAATAGATAAAATTAAGCAATGTGAAGACGAATTAAATTCCATCCAATCAAAATTATAATAGGTTATCCTTTACAATGGTGTTTCGGAACCGGATATTCATTCCGCTGGTAAGCCAATTTACCATTGACATAAGTCCGTTCGCAAATTGTAAAAGTGCAAAAAGGATGACCGGAAAAGATGGCAATATCTGCATCTTTGCCCTGTTCCAAGCTACCTATCCGGTCTGCTGCTCCGGTTATGGTTGCGGCATTAATTGTAATCCCTTTAAAAGCATCCGCTTCTTCCATACCTTCCCGGACTGCTATCCCGGCATGGAGCGGAAGCCACTTGGTTTCGGAAGCAGCATCAACTTGAAGCGCAACCTTTACCCCGGCTTTACTAAGAATACCGGGGTTTTTTAAAGTAACTTGGCTGATCTCCATTTTCTCTCTACTCATTAACAACGGACCAACAGTAGCCTTAATTCCTTTCGCTCCTAAAATATCGGCAATTTTGTATCCTTCCGTACAGTGTTCGATTACGTAATCCAAATTGAATTCCTCGGCGATTCGGATGGCAGTTAGAATATCATCCTTCCGATGGCAATGAATCCTTGCCTTAATCTCTCTCTTTAATACTCTTCCTAAAGCCTCTAATTTTAAATCTCTTTCAGGGTAATTGACCGGTTTTCCATTCTGTTCAGCTTCTTCAACAGCTTTGGTTATCTTATCAAGATAATTACGGGCAGCAACTAACCCTTCCCGAAGTACGGCGGCATTCCCCATCCGGGTGGCCGGATACTGCTTTTTTCCTTCTCCGTAAACCCGCTTGGGGTTTTCTCCCAAAGCCATTTTCATCCCTTCGGTACCGGGAACGACCATATCCTCGGGTACCCGGCCAAATGTTTTAATAAGCACTCCAATACCTCCAATAATATTGGCACTGCCAGGACCGGTATAAACCGAAGTTATCCCTGCGGCTAAAACATCTCCAAATGCCGGATCATCCGGATTAAGGGCATCGATTGCTCTTAAATGGGCGGTATTGGGCGAGGTCATTTCGTTTAAATCCAAGTTGGCCTGGACTGAAGGCTCTCCATATAAGGATAAATGACTATGAGCATCGATGAAGCCCGGCAAAACCCATTTACCATCTGCATCAAAAATTTCCGCCCCCTCAGGGACGGCAATTTCTTTACCAACAGCCTTAATTTTACCATTCTCGATTAAGATCGTTCCCTGATTAATAACATCGCTGGTAATCGGAATTATTTTCCCATTTACAATAGCAATCATTTCAATCTCCAGTCTTTAAAGTCAAATGTAAACAAGTCAAAACTTAGGTGTTTGGTTGTTAACATGCACTTCAACCCAATAGCATTTTTTATTAACTAATATTTATTCACCAATTCCGTACCCGGATAATAGTAACTTAATATTTCGGACGCTGATGCGCCATCCAAAGCCATACCGGCAGCTCCGCTTTGCGACATGCCAACACCGTGCCCCCAGCCACCTCCATTAAAGATAAATGACTCCGGAAGTCCGTCCCTCCCTAATTTGGGTTGGACCACAAACAGAGTGCTTCTTAATCCGCCTAATCGGTATGGAATGCTGGCGCTATTGACAATATAAGAACCTGCCGTCCCTTTCACCATTACCCGTTTTACCCTGCCGCTGATACCCCGTTCCATAGGAATAATCGCTTTAATCCGTCCGACTCTGGCTTTTCGATGGATTCGTGATTCAATCTGTTCGCGGGTAATCCATAGGGTCCAACGATAAGCGCTCCTAACAAAATGTCCCTCCCGATAAGTAGCACAATCAGGTTGACTGGTTAACCAAGCCGACAATTCATCCGGAGTCAATTTTTGAGTCCGAACAGCCATTGGTTTTTCAGGAAGAGCTTGTAAGTAAGGACGATCATCCCCCCAAACAAAAGCACCGCTTTCGGTATAACCTCCGCTATTATCATAGTAAAAGGCGCCGGCCGGTTTCCCTTCAAAGGTTAAAATCATTCCTCGAGTTGCGTTTACCGCTTCATTAACTTGGGGAGCCTCCTGAGTAACGCCAATATAAACTTGGGAAGCGGGAGTCGCCAGTAAATCAAATCCCTGGATTCGATACCTTCCTAAGTTAGCTAAAGCATAAGTACGGGCAGCTACCGCCTGTGCTTCCAAGGCCGCTCTGGGCCATGAAGCAGGTATTTCGGCGGGCACAACACCATATAAATATTCCTCCATGTTAACCCGGTTAACAACCGTTAAACCAATGTTTTTAGGCAATAATTCAATTACTCCCCTATAAACACGAGGGTTCCCTTTTAACCAATAGGATCCGTTCCCAAATTTCGCATCAAAAATTAGTGAAGTAGCACCTGGATCTTCGTAAGAAAGAGTGAATGTTTGCCAGGATTTAATGAGTCGGCCGCCGCTTTGATTGTAAACCTCTATTCCTTGGGAAGTTCGGACAAATAATAAAATTTCATTAGCCTCCCCGTTTAAGGACCCTCCACCTTTAACTGTTAAGAGGTACTTACTTCCGGTTTTAATTTTGAGCCTTTGGATCTTTGACGCCAATCCAATCCTAATCTCCGGTATGTCTTCCCTGTTATCGGTTACCGGGGTAACCAAAGGGACAGTCGTCACCGAAAAATCGACCGGATTTTCGATCGTCGTTTCCTCTAAAATACTTTGATTCTTCTCTTGGGATGCTTGAAAATCGTGATTAACCGGAAGTGTCCACGGTTTAGTCGACTCCGCCCGTACTAACATGTTATAAGCTGTTTTATGTTTTTGGGACCCGATATAATTTTTGGCCAAAGGAAAATAACTTTTACCTAAATTAGGCTCTTGAGATAAGGCTTGCTGAAAACGGGTGAAGGCATCTTTCATATTGTCGGTTTTCTGCTCCAATAATCCTAAAGCATAATATGCCATAGGATTATATGGTTGTTGTTTAATAGACTCCTTCAAAACTTCCCGCGCGGTATCAATTTTTCCTAAATCAGCAAAAGCTAAACCTAACCAATACAAAATTTCAGGATCGGTTTCGTTTGAATAAAAATATTCAGTTGCCACCCCTGGTTTACCGGCTAAATAAGCGGTTTCAACTAAAGCAGAACGGTATCTGGGATTAGTCGGCTCTTTTTTGGCGAGGTATTTTAAATGTGTTAACGCCTCTAGATGTTTACCATTCTCTTTTAATAAACGGGCCAAATTTAACCTGGCTTGATCATTATTAGAGTCTTGGTTCACTAACCGGTTAAATCTAAGGAGAGATTCGGTAAACCTCCCCCGATAATACAGTTCAGTAATTTCAGTAATCGGATCATCTAAACTACTACCATATATTTCCCATTGATGTCCAGGCAAAGTGATTATTATTAAAAACAGCAAAGACAACCCCATTAAAAACCGGATGTAACTTGAAAAATCCGATTTCTTGATGACTTTTCCCTTAAAAGGCATCTTATTTCTCCTTCCGAAACATGACTATACATATTTATATCGGGTTTTTCCAGAATGAACTTTATAAAATTGACCTGTTTATTCGTAAAAAAAGAGGCGGAATAAAATCCGCCTCTTTTAAGATTAACACTATTAAACAATAGTGCAACAATTTTAACTAGTTATCAGTTAGCTGCCATTCGTTTATACATCTCATGCCGCGTTTTTGCTTCTTGTTCGGCTTTGGTGTACATTTTCTCTGCGGTATCCGGGAACAATTTCGCCAATGAAGCATACCGAACTTCTCTCATGAGGAAATCCCGGTAACTTAAGGTCGGATCTTTGGATTCCAAAGTGAAGGGATTCTTTCCTTCCAAGGCCAGATCCGGATTGTAACGGTATAAAGGCCAATAACCGGCATCAACCGCTAATTTGGCTTCTTCCTGGCTCTTGCCCATGTTGATGCCATGGTTAATACATGGAGCATAAGCAATTATCAAGGACGGTCCTTTATATTTTTCCGCTTCCAAAACAGCCTTTAAGAGCTGGTTTTTATTTGCGCCCATTGATACCGAGGCCACATATACATACCCATAAGCCATCGCCATTAAACCAAGATCTTTCTTCTTGATATTCTTACCGGCAGCGGCAAACTTGGCTATTGCTCCGGTCGGAGTCGATTTGGAAGACTGTCCGCCCGTATTTGAGTATACTTCTGTATCTAGGACCAATACGTTAACATCGGCGCCTGAGGCGAGTACATGATCCAATCCGCCATAACCGATATCGTAAGCCCATCCATCGCCTCCGAAGATCCAGACCGATTTCTTGGTATACAAATCTTTCATTTTAACAATTTCGCTCAAGATGGATTTAATATCACCGGATGCTTTATTAACTTCGTTATCAATCAATTCTTTGATCTTATCGCCTGCTTTCCGGGAAGCTACCGCTTCATCCCGGCCTTCCATCCATTCATTGAAAGCTTCTTTAAGTCCAGCGGAGATATTGGATTCCAGCGCTTGCTTGACTAAGTCCGCCAACCGATCACGCCGTTGGGTAAAGGCCAAATTCATACCAAAACCGAACTCGGCATTATCTTCGAACAACGAGTTCGCCCAGGCTGGACCGTGTCCTTTTTCATTAACGGTATACGGATTGGAAGGCGCGCTACCGCCGTAAATTGAAGAACATCCGGTTGCATTAGCGACAACCATCCGGTCGCCGAATAATTGAGAGATTAGTTTCACATACGGAGTTTCTCCACAACCGGCGCAAGCTCCGGAAAATTCGAATAACGGTTTTAGAAATTGACTTCCTTTGACAGTCTCGGTATTGATTGCAATATCCGGAATCGGTAGAGCTTGTGCATATTTATAATTCTCCATTTCAGCTTGAGCAGCCTCTTCCAGTAGAACCATTTTCAACGGTTTCTCTTTAGCCGGGCAAATATCGACACAGTTGCCGCAACCGGTGCAATCCAACGGAGAAACCTGCATTCTGAAATCATAACCGCTGAACTCTTTACCGGTAGCAGTCTTGATCTTAAAGCCAGCCGGAACGCCTTGAGAACCGGATTTGGCTAAATATGGTTTAATAGCCGCATGGGGACAAACAAACGCGCATTGATTACACTGGATACAAGTTTCCGGGTCCCATACCGGAATACTGACGGCGATCCCACGTTTCTCATATTGAGTGGTTCCGGTAGGGAATGTTCCATCAGGAGTAAAAGCGCTAACCGGTAATTTATCCCCTTCCAAACTTATCATGGGCTTCATGACATCTTTAACGAAATCAGGCTCAGATTGATCAACTTCTATCGTTGCGCCGGTAGTAGCGGTAGCCCAATCAGCCGGATATTTAATTTCTTCAAGGGCTTCGGCAGCTCTATCAACAGCTGCGATGTTCATATTTACAATTTTATCGCCTTTTTTACCGTAGGTCTTTTTAATGGCTTCTTTAATAAATTTAAAGGCGTCATCAACCGGAATCACATCGGCGATTTTAAAGAAAGCCGCCTGCATTACCATGTTAATTCTGCCGCCTAGTCCGACTTCGGAAGCGATTTTTACCGCATCGATATTATAGAATTTAATTTTCTTCTTAGCGATAATTTGTTTCATGGCTGCCGGTAACTTTTGATCCATATCCGCCACGCTCCATGGGGAGTTAAGCAGGAAAATACCGCCTTCTTTAAGGCCGTCCAACAAATCGTAGCGGGTGACATAGGACGGGTTGTGACAAGCGACAAAGTCAGCCTGGTCAATCAAATATGAAGACTGGATCGGGGTTTTACCGAACCTTAAGTGAGAAACGGTAATTCCTCCGGATTTCTTAGAGTCGTAAACAAAATAACCCTGAGCATACATATCTGTATGGTCGCCAATGATTTTAATCGAGTTCTTATTGGCACCAACGGTACCGTCGGAACCCAGGCCATAAAACTTACAACGATGGACCCCTTTTGGTGAGGCGTCGACAAATTCTTTAATCTCCAATGAAGTTTTGGAAACATCGTCAATAATACCGACAGTGAAGTGATTCTTCGGTTGACTTGACCCAAGGTTGTCAAAAATTGCTTTTACCATTGACGGATTAAACTCTTTGGAACCCAAGCCATAACGGCCGCTAATAATTAACGGGGTCTCTTTTTTCTCCATAAATACGGTACATACGTCTTCATAAAGAGGTTCACCCAAGGAGCCGGGTTCTTTGGTCCGATCCAATACCGCAATTTTCTTGGCGGTTTTCGGTAAAACGGATAAAAAATGTTCCGCTGAGAAGGGACGGTACAACCGTACTTTTATCAAGCCAACCTTTTCACCTTTACCATTAAGATAATTTACTGTTTCTTCGATAGCATCGCAGCTGGAACCCATGCTGATAATCACCCGTTCAGCATCAGGAGCTCCAACATAATCAAACAATTTATAGGAACGTCCGGTTAACTTACCGACCTCACCCATAATCCGAGCTACGATTCCCGGTGTGGCCGCATAGAATGGATTACTTGCCTCGCGACCTTGGAAATAAATATCTGGGTTTTGAGCGGTACCGCGTTGTTGAGGATGTTCCGGGTTCAAAGCCCGTTTCCGGAAATCTTCAACCGCTTTCCAGTCAACCAGCTTGGCCATATCCTCATAGGAAATTTCCTCAATCTTTTGGATCTCGTGTGAAGTTCTAAATCCATCAAAGAAATGGAGGAACGGAACTCTTGACTCCAAGGTAGCTAAATGAGCTACCAAAGCCAGATCCATTACTTCTTGTACCGAAGCTGAAGCCAGGAGCGCAAAGCCGGTCTGCCTGGTAGCATTAACATCCGAATGATCACCAAAAATTGAAAGAGCATGAGCTGCAATTGCCCGCGCCGAAACATGAAAAACCGAAGGCAGTAATTCTCCGGCGATTTTATACATATTTGGAACCATTAATAATAAACCTTGCGAAGCGGTGAAAGTAGAGGTCAACGCTCCGGCAGCAAGTGAACCGTGAACCGCCCCTGCGGCTCCTGCCTCGGATTGCATTTCAGCCACGCGTACCGGTTGACCAAACAGGTTTTTCCGGCCATGGGCCGACCATTCATCAATTACTTCGGCCATTACTGATGATGGTGTAATCGGGTAGATGGCGGCAACATCACTAAAGGCGAAAGCCACATGGGCGGCTGCAGTGTTGCCATCGATAGTAACTTTTTTAGCCATAAATATCCTCCCTATCTATTATTAATTATTTGAAAAAATTTAACTCTACTCTGTTTAAATGCTATCGTCGCTTGCCATCAGTGTAACGGGTTCATCGATTATATTACTATCATGGCTGACCGTTCTCCAAATTAATATCGATGTCTCCTTAAACAAAGTAGATTAATGAAGGTAATTGGTATAGTTTACATAACATTAATAATAATTACCCTTCCTATAATATCGTATTTTTAGCATCAACGAAAGCCCTTTTACAAAAAAATAACACCTGTAATGCCAATTATCTGCCACCTATTACAATTGAAGGCTTTCTTTGCCTGGCTTAATAGCCCCGGTATCTTTTTTTAGCCAGTTCCTCCAATCTACTCTGGTCCACTTTGGAAACAATAACGTATTGACACCAGTAACAAAATTGATGAAAAAACACGGCATTATGCTCCGGACTATTGGACAGTTTAAATAATATTTTAACCGCTTGCTGATATTCACTGTCTTGGGACAATGACAATAAATCATTATAGATTGATTCTAGCATTTCTCCATAGCATATTAATTCTTGGTTAACCTCATCATAAAAGATTTTTCGATACTCATTTGTTACTGAAAAACATACTTCAGGCGGTAAACTATGCAGCTTGACGGAACATGCTTCTAACCCCTGACCCACTCTCATTTTACAGATACCGGCCGACCGAAACACATTTTTCGGGTAATAGCCCCCACCCTCGTATAATCCTATGATACCGGGATGGTAACGCCAACGGATTTTCAATTCAGGATATCTCTTCCAAAAATCGTTGATCGGATATGCTATTCTATTATTCCAAACCCCCTTAGTTGTATCATAGTCAACTTCATAAAGTGCTTTTCCTGTTGCCATAAAATCGCGGACTTCCTGAGCGACAATTTTTTGGTCGCTGCCGGGAAAAAGCGGCTGATCAAGCCATTTAATCGAACCGGCGTGATTATTGAATACCGGAAAGATAGTTTGTCCATTACTATCTTTCTTTGAAATTTGACTCCGGGTAACTAAATTAATTATTCCCTCGGAGTCTTCCGGTTCAAATATGCTGGTCAATTTAAAATCGGCATATTCATCACCAAGCCCAAAAGCATGCCCCATTTCGTGAAGCAGGGTTTGGGCAATCCTTCTTAGTTGATTATCGGTTTTAGCATCCGGTTGATGATCCAACCCCTCCGATGTAGTTTGTATTGAAAATTTAGAACTCGTTCCTATGGATATAACTGCGTAATTACCATAATGTCTGGCATCCGCATAATCATCATTTATTAATACAAATACCAAACCGAAATCTTTCTTACTCCGTTGCCAACAATCCGGTACCGCTGAAATACCTTGTTCACTAGGATGGTCCAAAGACGCCAATAAATTTGGGATCAGTTCCTCATCCCCTGTTTTAGGTCCGATATCCATGGCATTACCATATTTCAAACCCAAGGCTGAATCCTTTTGGTTCAATATACCGGCGATATTATTTTCTTCAAATTGATATGAAGCCTCCGGAAAACCATTGCAATCAACTTTAGCCGTAACGGTAATCCCGGATTGAGGGGATGGAGTAAAAGCGGAATAAAAAATGAACTTGTCCTTCAATAAATCAAACGGGGATGTTCTCAATATTTCAAAGATGATGATATGAACCGCACGGTTAAACAATTCTTCATCGTTTTGAGCAAAACCTTCGCTTAAAAAAAGAACATTCTTTAACTCTTGTGAGTTACCATAGTTGGCAACAATTTTTAGTTTTACGTTTTGAGGCACCGAGGTCGGCAACTGTTTTACCTCCAACAGGAATTAATCTGCTTATTTATAATATGAACGCCTTGTAGAAGCGATCTACTTAAGTAAGACTATTCAATTTGCAAGTGAAAATCAATATGACCGCTGGAATCGGAATATTGAAATTCAACGACATATTCTCCGCCTTTACCCCAATTATGGTTTAAATCAAAGATTAAAGTCTCTTCACCGATAAGTTCGTCGGCATCGCTTTCCCGGATTTTGATAATAATATTTAACGCATTTCCGATGCATTCGGTGTTAAAAATTACGATATTGATATCTTGAGCAGTGTTATCATCCATCTCGAATGTTCCGGTAGATTGTATTTGGTGGGTTTCGGTCTTAAATCCGTCCTCAACAATAAATTCGGCAAAAATCCTTCCACTATTCGAACCCGGATTGTTACCCGCTACCAAGACTATTTTCCTCAAACTTACTTTTACCAGTGGGTTTGCATTTGGAGGAACGCTCAAAATCTGCCGGGTATGAATTAAGACCCGTACCGGCTTTTGCATAGTAATACCGGCAATATCCCCGGAACTATTATTCCAAACAAGATCTTCAGAATTAGCCGGAACCGGAGGTGTGTTGGCGTCAATGTATGCGTCATAACTAATTGATTGGGGTACTATTCCGATATCCATATTTCCCGGAATATGACTCCATGAAAGTTGGTCCCAGTTTCCCAGTTCCATTGCCGGACTCTCTCCTTTGGTATTAAGTCCGAAATGGAGCTCTGAAATCCGTTCTTCGATAACAAAATACCAGCCGCAAGGATATTGTTCGTTACCCCAGGCGTCATCCACACTAATTTCAAAACCCAGCAGCAAAGTATCCTTGCTTAAATCACCTCTGAAAACGGGGTAAATCGTTCTGCCGGGTACCTGGCCGAATTCGGCCAACGCCGGCATTGTTCCATTAGAGGCAGGGACCCCGACCACGGCGTACATAACCGGATTACGATATTTGGCGATTAAATCCCCTTTTATCAATAAAACCAGTTTTTCTTCATTCAGAGTTTGATCTCGATTACTTCCCAATCCCCTGTTCCATGCAGTGATTGATTTTATATCCCATCCGCCTCCGCTCCAGAACTGTCGGAAATATGTGCCTCGCTGATCCGTAGGATATTCCCTCCAGAGCAACTCCCCGCTGAATTCATGGTTTAAGCCGCACAGGTAGGCTTCGATAAACCGTCGGTTGGTTTCAAGGATGGCGACCGTATTGCGAGGCACGGTACCTATACCCGGAAGCAATAATTCCGGGGAAATATCCCGCAAAGGTTCATACATCGGTTGGTAAAATTCGGGATTGGTAAACAATATCTCAAACGAACCTTCTTCCCGGTTGGGGATGGCTAAAGAATTCAATAAGCTTTCGGTCATCCGGACAAAAGAATTTCTAGGATTGAGAAAACGTTTGAGTTTTATAGCAGTATATCCCAGGTTGACAGTTTTTGGTTCATCCGGGGGTTCCGGTATCAAAGCCAGAAACCCGTTCAAAGCATGAGTTACAGCGTTAACTATCTCCGGATCCTGACTGTTGGAATTTTCCGGTTGAACATTATCGGGAGTAATACTCGCAGCATTAAAAACCCCAGTGGGCAATGGAACCGGAGGGTCGTTCCATTGAATAAAACCGTAAACTTCCCAATTAAAAACGGCATTATAACTCCGTGTTCCATAGTAACCCTGTCCGTCACCATACCCTGATCCCGGGTCATCCGTATTCTCCCACGGGTTTGTCACAAAACGGTTTACGGCATAAATTGAAAAAATTTGTCCGGCTTTTTTTTGTGGAATTCCGTTATCTTTAACCGATAATTCAACCCCGACTTGATTTTCCCATTCATAATCAAGTTGTGGAAAGGTTATCTTTAATTGTGAGGCTTTATTACTAATATTTTTAAACTCAACCTGTAAAGAGGAGATATTATGCCAAACTTCCACCAGTTCGATTTGGAATTGCTGTTCTACGTCCGGGTCATCAATCCGGATATCATATAAGAAAATCCTAGAATCTCCATAGTTATAAGGCCTACTGATAAAAACCGGCGGATTGTTAACGGTTATTTCGGGAAGGGTCTCGCTGATATCATCAATAGAAAAAGTCCCTTTGGGAATAGGATGTGTTCCGGCCGGTATTACAGTCCCTTCATTTAACCGAACTATAACGTCCTTTTGAGAGTGATTGGGTTGTTGTTTTTTGCGGATCGCCCCAAATAATTTGCTTACCCGGCGAAATGACGGATCGAATATTGCAGTCGGGATTTTACTGTCGTAAAAATTTTGAAAGATTGTTTGATTACCGTATAGTACCTGTGGATGAACCGTAGAAGTCGTCCTCAGAAAATCTCCCATCGGTAACAGGTTTAACCGTTCTTCAAGAGGTAAGGTACTTTCCAGGCCAAACCGGGAACGGCGGATAATCTCATTGGCTTCTAAAACATCTCCCAACTGCTTCCAAGCCGAGGCCATCAATCTTTCCTGTTCTTGCCTGACTACTGCGGCTCCTAAACCTGCAGCGGTACGATGTCGTGGGTCAAGGTTCAATTCATCAATCCATTTATCACCTTCCGGACTTACTTCATCCTTAGCCGCGTGCCAACAGCCATAAATCGGCGGCACAACTACCGGCGGTGTTTCTTGGACCGGATTTTCCAAGTCCATCCGGGGTTTATTTAGTAAAGCAGCCAGATCCCGTTGAAATTGGGGAGGTTCATGTTGAATCAAATTTCCGTCTTGGTCATACCCGAGGTCTTTTCCCCAGGGAGTAAACTGGATTCCCGGCGCTTTTAAAGCCCCTTCCAACCCTAAAATATGAGAATTTTCATCTTCGCAATTTAAATCTTCTCTTGCTACTTGTAATCCATAACCTGGCTGGGAACAATTCAGGTCTCTAATACCAAGATGAGGTAAGTGACGAGGTTCCAATAACCGGACCAAGTATTCAAAATCCCCTTGTGTGCCGGTCCGAAACTCCCATTTAAAATAATATGGAAGCTCGATTTCTTCATTCACATTAATATCCCAAGCTAAGGTTAACGCCGTTATATCCTCAGCATTTATAGAGCGTTGAAGCTTGTTGGGAACCGCCGCTTTCCGGCCTAACTCAAAAGTTGGGACCACAAAAGCGGTATATTTGGCTTCCGGCCGTAAACATCTGGGACAGATTAACCGGGCGATAGCGTTAGATAAGTTTTCATTCGTGGCCTGAACATGAACCCAACGCCATGCTTGGTTTAGGTCGGGCAAATTAGCGGTCTCGACGATAATCCATTGTCCGGGCAGATCTCCGCCGGCTTGTTGAGGGATAAATTCCTTATATTTATAACCTTCGGGTTGACCCGGATCGGGAATGTCTTCCGCTAATAAGACTATCAGGGTAATCCAGGGAATAAGATTTCCGTTGGAGTCCGCATTTAGCGGCGTAAACCGCCATGGGAAATCGGGCTCGGAAAATTCAACGGCTGGAAATAGATTTTGCTCGAAGTTATTGACGCCTGATACAGGATCGGTTCGTAAGATTATTGTCGGATCAAAACCTATCAGGTCTCCTGGTCCGTACAGAAATACTTTTTTAGGAATTTCACCGGTTGTTTCCAGACCGGGACCATTCAGTTTAATTGTTACATCAATAGCGCTACGTCCGGTTTCATCGAGCTCGATTGTCCCCGTAGCCAGTCCCCGCCGCATGGAAGGGAGAAAATAACTTTTATCATTCAAACTCATACTGCCACCTCGTATGCGGGAATGATTTGAAGTTTGCCGGTTTCACAGGGGTGAATTTTTAAATACTCAGCCAATGCCTGATCCGCCCTGATTCGGGTAAGGGTACCATCGTTTACCGGCTGTCCCGGGCCCAAATCCACCAGTGTCATGTCTCTTTTACGGGTGATTACATATCCCTTAGTTTGTTTCATTTTAGCCGGGGAAACGCCGGTACGAACAGCCTTTTGATTTGAGTCCCAACCACCAGGCAAAATAGCCTGATTACCCGCACCGGGCTTAGCTGTGGTCTCGGCGGCCAAAGCTCTTCCTTTCCCCAACAACAAACTGGAGTTATATTTATATTCTCTGGCCTTGACTTGTCCGTTATATTGGATAATATCAGAACCGGCAATTGCTCCGGCAGTCATTTTTTCAAAAGATGGCCGTGATAGTCGCTCGCTCTCCGGCAAATCCTGAAACTGCCCTCTGGCAAAATTCTCCTCAATTAACGTTAAAGGAAGCGAGTAATTTTCTTGGTGACTATTAATTATAATCGCCCCGATTTCAAACCAATCATGATCTTTTACCGGTGAAACACCCAGCTTCTGGAGCTTAATTCCGAACGGCAGCACATTTTGGCGTATTTCCAGGGAACCGGCGGGATGTAAGATCAAGACTCCTGTATCGATTTGCTCTTGAGTTTTTATAATTTCCGGAATTTGACGCGGTTGAATAACGCCCCAGCTTTCCGGACGGTCCAATGCTTCTTTTAGCGGAACCAGAGGATCAACTGCGGGCAGGGTTTCTTCATGGGAATCACCCCATAAGTAATGAAAACTTAGTGAAAGATCCCACCACAAAATTTCAAATCCGGCTGAGCCCTTAGCGTTCCATGGCATTGGACCCGACAGCTGCATCGAAAGGTAGACTGCCGACAGCTTATGCCCTTTAAAGCGCACCGCTAGATGTCCGTTTATATCTACAGCGAATGAGAAAGGTGAAAAATAAATCAAAGTATCGTACGATAAATTACCCTGAGCGGTAATACCGCCAACTTTGGCATAAAGCGCGGTTTCCGAACCAAATTGCAGTGAATTGGTTGTCAAAGCGCAGTAAATCCGGCTATCAAGCTGAAAATAGTCCCCTACTCCAAGACTGAGGGTTAGACGGCGCAGATCGGGAAATCCGGGAGGCGGTGTGAACCGGGGGTGAAAACCCCCTAACGACATGGCAAAACATGGGTTATCACCCCATGATAACCGAAGCGCTGCATCTCCGGTCAATGTATAATTAAGGATC
The DNA here is from genome assembly GCA_023435565.1 of Bacillota bacterium. Classification (GTDB taxonomy): domain Bacteria; phylum Bacillota; class UBA4882; order UBA8346; family UBA8346; genus JAAYHS01. Next base: position 122,037 of record JAEYRN010000062.1, on the reverse strand, counting down.
CGGGAGTCATAAAGGGTGGAATCGATAGACAATTCTTTCTTACCAAAATCGAGTACGCCCATTACATCGATATTTAGCGCAATTAACGCGCATTCACTGTGGGGTAATGCCGCCGCGATTTGTCCCAAGATTACAATCCGAACCGGGTCAGGTAACTCAATAAAAATTCCAATATCGGCAGTGATAATATTCGGCGTACCCCAACCGATTTTTACCATCGGTCCGAAAACAAAACGTCCTTCCCCCGGCGGCATTATTGACCGGAGATCACTGATGATTTTAGGCGCGTTCCGAATCGGATCTTGAGGAAATAAAATCGAGTCCAAGGCCCGGTTACGTAAGCCAGTCCGTAAAGCTTCAATCGCTATCGTCCGGTTTACACCGACCAAGCCTCCGATGCCGGAAAGGGTGAAGCCGAAGGAAAGCTGAATGGGGGGGAAGAACTCCACACAGAGAATAATCAGCATGGAGAATCCTTCCGAACCGTCCGGCATTCTGGTAGCGATCAAACAAATACCGGTAATACCGATCTCCAAGAGCTTTATTTGGACTATTCCTTCATAACCTTGGGATGCTTCATTATAGCTCAGATAGCCTCCCCCGGTTACAACCACGGCGTCTAAGGCCAGCCCCAATCCGTCGGGGCTCTTAAAGCCCATATGCAGATCAACCGGCCCCAGATTACCATTATTCTCTTCAGTTAATTCCCAGTTTAAAGCCAGTCCGATCCGATCGACGGAGACAATGAACGGCCCCAGCTTTGCTCCGGCGCTGAGAGCGATTACATTTCGCAAAACCGTTTCTTTTGGTTCCAAGGATAAATATAATGAATCGATACTTAAAATATCCCCAATGTTGGCCTGAATAGGTAAAGTCAATTCCAATCCCGGAGTATCGTCAATTTTTAAATAAAAACCTCGTTGATAGGAAACTCCTGCGATTAGACCAAAATCTATTTGAATCGGACTTGACGGTAAAATTTTACGGAGAAAACCATCGGCTTCCCCGGCGGCAATCACTAGAGAGGCGTCTTTCAACGCTAATTCAACCCCGGCCTCTTTTGGATTTAGGCTGGCAAAGATTCCTAAACCGATTCGGCCTACCTCAAAACGGGCTCCTTGGGGACTGCCCAATAGAATCGTCCGTTCTTCTTCCTCAAAACTTAGGACCGCTTTCATACTACCGGATATTGTATCAGTTGGACCCAATCCAAACATATCGACCGCTAGAGCGTTTTCTAACTCCCCGCCGGGCCTTAAAATCAACCCCATTGTTTTGTCAAGCTTCAAATCGCCTTCGATTGCAAAACGAAAATAATCATCAATTTCTACTTCATGCGCTTCATTTCCGATTAAATACGGCGATACCGCCAATCCGGCATTATTTTGCCCTTCATTATCGGCGGTAACGGGGTGAATTAGAAAGCCAATTTGTGATTCTTCACGTTCAATCAATGGTATACATAACGAAAACTGTTCAATATTCAGAAGACTGGCCACCGTATTTTCAATTTCCGGATCAAATCTAACATAATAAGCGGGAATTCGAAAAGCGGCCATAACATCTTGTAATAACGATAATAACCGAATGCTTTCAAAATTATTGGTCCCCCATCCAAAAACTTGCCCCGGAAGGTTTTGCGGTTTGGTTAACAGGGTAAACAACCTGTCCCAATTAATGTTACATTTTAAGTAACCCATACGGTAAGGAGGTACCGGTCCTTGGTAGCCAGTATCAATAATACCCAAAAGGGACAATATCTGATATATCTTGCTATGACTATCCTCTAAATAATTAATTAATAGGTAATCCAAGAACTGCCTTGGAAAGATGGCGGTAAACTCTTGTTTAAAACCGACAACATCCCCATTGGGCGGTTGGATGTTAAGTTTATCCAAAAAGTCCTTGATGCCTATAAATAAAGCGGCATATTTAATGGTCCCTTCACCGGCTCCGTCTAAAAGATTTTCAATATAATCAACTACATCTCCGCTACTGTTTTGCGCCGCTGTTATCTGCTGATCATCAATAGGTATATCCCAGCCCATGCTCCGAATGAAATACAAAAAGGTAAGCGGATCGGAAGGAAAATCACCGAATACCCTTTTTACCAAGGAAGCAGCTTTGGCTATTTCCTCCTCAACCAATGTTAATATGTCTTTTTCGTTTTTCATGGATCGACACCCTTTAATTTCAATTGGATACTTGGTAAATTCGAATTAACTTTCAACGGTCAATTTTTTAGCAATAATACCAGAATCATTAATCTTGATGATCTTTTTTAGAATAGCTAAAAACAGGGTATTCCTTATTCAAGACTTCTCGAAGTTTACTATGTTTTTCCGGGTCTTGCTCCAATTTATCAAAAATATAGGACTTACAAACAAAACAAAAACCGCGACGGTTAATGATGTTGGCTTCTTCACTATGAGTAAGCCGGTATAATTGCTCAACAGCATTGCGGAATTCTTCATATTCGTTTCCTGCTAACGTTATTAGATTATCTTTGACCGATTCAAGCATTTTTCCATAACAGTAGATAAGCTTTTCTTCGGGTCGATAATCAATATCCGAAAGTTTTTTCCAGTCAATAATTGGCGGGACCTGCGTCACCGAAACCGCCGTACAGCTTTTTCTGTTGCGCATCAAGCATAAACCCGCCGGGCGATAAATATTCTTAAAACTATAATAAGCTCCTTCATATAAACCAATAATTTCCCAAGGTGAATTGCTGGAAAGACCGGGATTTTGGTCCCAAAATTCCTTGTCGGGAAATTGCGCTTTAGTTCCGTTCATTACATCCTTAGTTACACTAAGGGGTTTATTATTATTACGCATGTAGATTCTTACTTCCGAAGAAGTTAATATCGGGAGCCATTTTTCATTCGATTCGGTGCCTGAAAACCAAGGAATATTTTCCCGAAGTAATATATTTTTGTACTTTATAGCCCTTTCCGGATTAGGTTCATAGTTTTTCACATCCACATATTCATCGCCCAACTCAAAATAAGAATGTCCGAACTCATGTGCCATTATGGAAGCAATCTCTACATAATCTAAATACTTATTGGATCTGGGGAAATGGTCGGTTTTATCTGGAGTTAATCTAAAAAGACTAGAATGTTTAATTGTACATATTACATAACCTTTATCGGTATAGGAAACCCCACCACTCACATCATCGTTTACCAATATGCAAACCAAGCCGTAATCCCTGCCGCCCTCCAGCCAACACCCGGGAATGTCCGGGTCAACATAAGGATTTGATGAATCAATATCCCAAAAAATTCTGTTAATAATTTGCGGTATTAAGTCCGTATCTTTCTTTTTACTACGAATTGTTAATCTTTCCTTACGGAAGTCATAAATTAAACCTAAGGCGGAATCTTTATATTTTAATTTGAAAGTATCGTCAGTCGGTTTACAAACAGGAATCGCATAATCAAATAAATCACATTTTACTTCGGGTTCAATCGAAATACCGGAAACCGGTGAAGGAATAAAAGCGCTATAAAACATAAATTTATTTCTGATAGACGTCTCCTCATCAATATGTAAGTTGAAAGGAGCGATTTTCAAAAACTGTTTCGCTGTTTCTAAAGTTATCGAGTCAAAAACCGATCTTTCCTCAACCGTAAAACCTTCGCTTAAAAAAAGAATATTATGATGGTCGCCGGCTATTGTCCGATTATGGGGCCGATACCGATGGGTGAACATTAATAGACTGATAAAGACTTTATCAGGAACAGGGGTCGCTTCAAGTTCATCTTCAGTCAATACCATTCACTCCCTAGTTTTAAAAATAACCGTTTTAACTGTTATTGGCCCCAATACAATTATTTGACGGATCAGCTATTTCTCATATTCCAAATAGTCGAACTTCAATCCGCTTGACCTTTCACCCCGTCCAACTTCGGCCTTGCGTCCAAACCAAATATAGGTCCTTCCATCAATCCATCGCATCCGTTGCTTGGTCAGCTGAACTTTAACTCCGGACCGGGGAACGCTCTCCTCATTAATCCATTCCAGTTTCGAACCGGTATCCGGATCCGATAGCAACCTGCTCATCGGCTGAATTTCAGTAGGTTGCTCAGCGCCATCGTTACGAAGCATTAAAGCCTGGCGGAGTTTTACTACGGGGAATCCAGTTTGCCCGGTATTGACCGGGACATAGGGAATCCAGTTCTCCGGCACCACACTTGCCAAGCGATAACGGGGCGTCTTCCGGCTGTCTATGTTATCATTTTTGACTTGGTTATTTTTTTCCCGGGATACCGCTTCCCGTTGTTTCCTTTCCAGTTGGGCTTCAAAACCGGGTACCGGTGCCCCTAGCATATTCTGGACCGTATGTTCAATCGCAAAAACCATATTGGCGCCCTCGTCCCTGATAAAACGTACTTCTTGTAAAGGAGATGATTCTTCCCGATAACCGGTAGGCGGGGGTGCTAATAACAACTTGTCGGCGCAGGAATCACCGGTAAGAGAGAAGAGGTCCCAGTGGTCAAATGACATTCCCTCAGTATTTCTGGCTACCGGAATCGATTGGGAGACTTCGCCGAATACGTTGGTAACTTTTAATGAAACAATTTTAGTGACGCTCCCGGCCGGAACCTCCAGAGGTATCAAATACCAGTCATCCCCATAGATCAGAGCAAATTCCATCAGGATTAATTTGACGATATCTGTGGCGCCGGCTTCCAGGTTTCCAAAATCAATCCGATGGTCCTCAAAAGTCCACCAACGCTCATTCGGCTTACTCGGAAACCCGACCCTGGTTGGGTTAAAATATTTGGTGGTACGGGCCCCAATAATATTTGATGGAATACTTTGAATATCAAAAACATACCAATCCGGTTCTCCGCTCCGGTAATCAGGAGCCACTAATCTTAATCCCTGATTTCGAGAACCGGTTCTAAACCGGGACTCTAGTTTCGGCCCTTGCCAGGCTGTTTTTTGACTTGGTTTCGGTTGAGTATTAAGACTTGCACTCCAGATTATCAAATCATTGTATACCTGTTGTAATGCCGCTTCGCCGGTTTCAGCCAAAATATTTTCCGGAAGAACGGGGATGGAATTGTTGTTGATTGCTTCCATCAGTTTCCCGCCGTCAATGGATTTTCCAGACACTAATTTTAAGAAACGCTCGGTGGCATAATCGATATCGATAGACTTATTCCCTTCCGGATACTCTACCGGGAAAAAGCCTTCACTTCTAAAGACAAGAATAATAGGAACAGCTTTATCTCCGAGCCTGTGTCTTAAAAACCGCTCGAACTGTTGACCGATTCGGATTCGAGAGCGCCAATCCATAGGGACTTCTTCACATTCCACTATCGTTTCCAACGGCAATGATCTTTTTTCGATTAGATCTCCCGGCTCAATCCCTAATTCATTCGGAATTAACTGCCCTAAATCTTTGGGCCTCCGGACCCGATTAAGCTGATCCAGTGGCAATGAAATATCCAAACCTTCCAATAAGGATTCCAGGTGAGGGTTATTCACTTGATTGTATTCCAGGTTTACCGCAAAGTTAGAGAAGCCGTGATAAACGCGATCGAGTTTTGTGTTTTGGTATTCTAAATTTACCCTAACTGGAGAACCGTTGTCCTCGCCTTGAAACTCGCCCATCTGCCACTGGCGGGCCAGCATCCACAAGGGATCGGCAATTCTTGCCTCCAAGCCTTGGCTAAAATCATCCGCCCGTGCCCGTGGTTCGAAGCGTACCCATGATCCAAAGTATTTATCAAAATCATCCGGTATTTCCCCAAACCAGTTCATTGTTGAACTCCTCTCACCCTTATCTAATGACTGTTCGCTTCTATATACGGATTACTATCTGATTGATAACACCTTGACCGCCGCCCCCGGTTAACTTAACTTTAGTTATCAATTTTCCGGATAAACTATTATCTAAATAAAAAGTAGGTAAATGGTTGAAATCTGTTACGGTTTCCTCAGCAATGATTTGATTTTGCCGATCCAAAGAGTAAATCTTAATAAAAGGCGAAGAATGAACGGCGGCATTAAGTTGAATCCTCGTGGCGGGCCACGGGAGGTCGATCAGAATACCCTGGGCGCCAAATTCCAGCGCCTTTTTCGGCATAATACCGTCGTAGTAAGAGTCACCTAGCTTTAAATCAGGAAAAGAAAAATCCACCATTTTGATTTTTAACGGTTGCTCTTTTGAAAGGTTATTAAAGACGAATCCTTTAATCTCAAAAGACTCACCTAAAGTGCTTCCTTCCCCAAATTCAGTAAAATCAGCATGTAAGACAGCCGCTTCCCTGTACCAGTGGGGATTGTCCGGCTTAGAAGGCAAAAATAAGGCCGGTGTAAACTGTCCCATCTGTTTCATTGCATCCAGATCAACTGTTCTTACCTTAACTAGGTCCGCCGTATCATTTACAATCTCTTGTATTTTCAGATGGGTCCAGGATTCATTCGCATCCCAGGTTCCGGGTACCGCCACCAGTAAAGCCTGGGGCGCTTGAGCGTTGGGACGGTCATATTTAAAACTGACGCCGGTGACCTGTGATTCGCCGGGAATGAATTCGTCCCATTGATCAACTAAAAACCCGGCGATCGGCCTGGTAAAGTCAATATCCTGCGGCATGAGGCAGATAATTGATTGGACCCCCCGGGGGCGGCCTTCTTCCTTTATTTTATTTTGCCATTCTTGATAACTTAATTTGTTGAAGAAAGTCCGTAATTCTTCATCTGATAGGGCCATCCAGGGACATTGTTCCGTAGCCAATTGAATTACCCTGGGAATTAAGCTGCTCTCCGCCCGTTTAATATCACCCTCCGATGCTTGCCAAGCTTCGGCTGCCATTAGCATCTCTTCAAACCGCCTTATTGCTTCATGGGTTTCAGCCGCCTGCTGCAGCCAAAGGTAGATACGTTCGTTGTTTTTAATCTTCAAGCTGGTTTTTTGATAATCGGAAGAGATCATTGATTGATAATTATGGGAGGATGCAGTAAAAGGCGGAATAACCACGAAAGAATTCCCGAAAATTATTTTAGCGGCGTCAATCAGCAATTTTACATCTTGATTTGTTTCAGCTTTCTTAAGTAATTGGTCGCATTTTTCCGTTTTAGAATGAATAATTTTTAAGACGGAATTTTTTCGGCCTTCCGGATCCGGGTCCCTCAGCGGAGAAGGCGGGATTGACCCTTCAATACCATAATAACCGATATAAAAATAGATCATTGGGTCGGGTAATTCTACCGCTTGTTCTAATTCAAGCGCTAAGCTTGATAAATCCAGGCATGACAATCTCAATTTTAAATGAAGCCCCGAATAATCATATGTAAAACCACTTGTTTTTTCATCCGGATGACATAGCGCTTCAGGACCTAAAGCAGTTGCCCCGGAAATTGACTCGAACACCCGGCGGCCCAGTTCGACCGCTTCAGAGAAGCTTCGAGCGGTAAATCCGTCCGTCCTATCAAAATCAATCCTCAGTTCGGAATTTGGATCCAGCTGGTTTTGCTGCCGCACATAATATTTAAGACGTTGCTCAAGCTCAGTCTCTCCTTCCCCCGGTAAAACCGACGCCAAATAAAGAAAGTCAAGGGGACCGATTCTCAGTTGATCCAACCTTACTACCAGAGGATTAATTGTGATCAGACCTTGTTCCTTTAGTTTATCAACCAAATAAGGGTACATTCCCGGAACATCGTTAAGATCTTCCATCCTAAAAAAAGGGCGATGGCAACGATACTCAACTATTGCCGCTGCTTTTTCACGATCCATCCCCGGGAGATTCTCTAATTCCGATTGGAGGGCCTGGTTCAAATTTACCGGGTGATACGATTGCCCTTGAGCATCAAGATATTGGTCAATATAAACGCTACACCCGACATCATCCATATTTCCGAGTAAACCGTCAAACCAAGCGGCCAGTGTAGGTTCTATAAATTCGCGCACCCCTTGAGATAAAAAATCTCTCTTCTCATTTAAGATAATGCTTACCTTCTGCCCAAATAATGTTCCGGTAGGCTTGGTCTTAACGGACTCGATTAAAGGCGGAAAAGCGGCGCCCGACATAGCTTCCAGGGCAGCGCCACTTCTTTCATAATTACCCTGGACCGACTGATAAACGCTTTCATAAAGCAGCAGATCAGAAACACTGTCCAATGCGTCCGTAAGTTCATTTAACTCCTTGATTACACTTTCCGATATATTTAGGGCGATCGCCCGGCGTACTTTTTCTTGGTCATCCCGCCATTCTCCGGCTAGTCTTAAGCCATCAACCACATTCCGTGTAGCGATTGTTTCCGTTTCAACACTTTCGGCGGAACCTTGTCTTCCCAATAAAGGATAGGCGGAACGGAAAGCGCTGATATATATATCCTGGTTTCGGTCATGCAAACCGCGTTCAAATATATAACCGAGCAAATCGCTCAGTCTCTGGCCTTCCCGGACCCCGTCGATAATCCGGAGGGCCCGTCGAACCCTTCTTGAGTTAAGATTAATTTTAAAGGAATTACCCTGGTTATCCCGGCGATGCGTTAAATACGCGTTTCTTAAAACTGCTCCGGCGGCAGCCTGTCCTAACGATGGAGCATGAATATATCCACCTTCATTTGATGTAATTTCTTTCGGCGCCCTACATAAATTTTCAATCCAACCATAAGCTCCAATAAAAATACCTTGCTCGCGCCCGGGTTTTTTCCGCATGGCCTGTAATCGTTTGACCGCAAATGACGACAACCACGCATCAAGACGATGTGAATGAAGATCAAAAATATCGCGCAACAGGTTTTCAAGTTGGTCGACATCGGGGTTAACTTGGCTAATCCGATCGATTAACGACCTTAAATGGGTCCCGTTGGAGGATAGAGGATTACTAAGCTTTTTCTGAAATAAGATCCCACAACGTAGTAACTCATACAATAATGGTTTTGAAGGATCTTCTCCGGGAATCTCGTCATTTTTAAATAAATTAAGATATTCAAGAGGATTTTCAGGTGTTGTATGATCTCGAGCAAATGGGATCGGAATATCCTTGGCTTGGGCCCAATTGAATAATTTTAAAATATTAGCATCCGACCAGTTCTTGTTGTTGTAAATACCGCTCAAAACTTGGGAACCCGCTTCTTTCTTCTCAAACCACTTGAGGGCCCATTCTTCTGCTTGAATATCGGCATATCCGCCAAATAATTGTTTCTTAGTAGCATTGAGCGACCAGGCCGTAAACCGTTCATCTAATTGAAGCCGTGCTTTATAGCTGACGGCATGGGGCGCCATTGCTAAAATTCGTAACAGCTCACGATCGGGATCTTCGTCTTTTCCTACTTTTGGAACTAGCTGTTCGGGGCTTTCAGCCAACTTCAGCCACATATCAAAAAGATTCTTTAGAATACTATGGAGCTCGGTGTCGAATTGTCTCAAATTAGAATGACCCGCTTCATTATCGTATTCCGATGGTCCCCAATTTCTAATTGCGGTTACCGATAATACACCATAAGGTTGTTTACCGGTTCGAATAGCCGGTAAGGGGCCGCGGGCCCGGACAAATTTTGAAAAATGAGTCCAAACATTGAGCCGGTCTTGGTTAGATAAACCAGCTGACAGTATAACATTAAGGTAATAGTCACCCAACGCCGGCCAGAGAGTTTCCTGAAACTCCTTAATTAATGGGAATTCAGAAAGGTTACTATTACCGGAAAGAATCAATATTGAAGTATCAATTCCCAATGATTCAGCCAAACAAACCGCGTAATTTGGTGTATCACTAATTATATTATCTTTTTCAGGCCCATCTTTGAATATTGAAACGGATTTTGAATAATCGGATTTAACATTTTGAGTATTATTGGTAGGGGTCCCGTAGGGAAGAAATGATAGTCCGTGAGTATAGAGGTGGTTTTCAAACAACTGTCCGAGCAAAGCCCGGCCTTCATCATGATTCACCTTCCGGTTGATACCGACTACAACGATCCGGTCGAAATAGGTGTTATCCTGTAAATCTAATGAATTTAAATCTATTCTTAAAGCCATCCCCAATTTTACTGCGGAGTTGAAATCCCATACCCAGGCGGCGTCTTTATTATAGAGTGGATTTCTGAGATCCGGTTGATCGGCAGGCCCGGTCATTAAAGGAAGTTTATCCGGAATCGGATTTCCGATAAAATTGAAACTCTTATCCCCTTGATACAGCGTTACCATGAAACAATCAGGCAATACCCGAACCACCGGCCCTGATGTTACCGATTCATCAATAATTGACTCCCGGACCTTTTTAAAGATCCAGGCAGCTCTTCCCGGTCCGAAACGTTCGGCGAAACCATGCCAGGCATCTCGTTTTGATTCAGTGGTCAGAGCGGTATTCCACAATTCCAGAAAGGATTTCCCGGCTTCTTTTTCTATATCGCTTAAATTACGGTTATGTAACTCGATGCAAATATCGTCCGGGTAAATCCTGACCAATAATTCATTGTCTATAAACCGAGTCTCCAACCGAACCGGGAATAGAAGAACAGGATAATCGCAGGATAATTGCGCCGGAGCGCAACTGAAGAAAATATCATTTAATGTGTCGGGACCAACCCCACGAATAGAATGAATTTCAGCTATTGAAGTAAACTGCTCACCCGGTAATGAGTTGCGTTTTTGTAGTATTGATTTGGCCAAAGACAGCCGGATTCCATAGGCCCGGGGCGGTGATTTACCGATTAACGGATCATCTTTAACCTTGGTGACGATTTCTTCCGGATTATTAGCCTTGTTTATAAAATCTAATATTGTTCGATTGCGTTTTTCAATCCAGTCCATTGATCACCTTATGTCTCTAAAATAAAAAAAAAACTTAAGGTATTGTTTTAATTGTAAATTTGATCACTATAAAACACGATTAAGATTTTATATTCGTTATTATGTATTTTTTCCCTTTTTTTAAGTAAACAAAAGTTCATTTTTATTAGAATTGGATTGACAAATACTAATAAAGTACCGGTGAATTCTTAAGTCGTTTGTGAGTTCCGGATGAAAGGCGGCAGCTAATAAGTTGTCTTGTTGGGCCATTAAAATCTTCGTATCTAACTTAGCAAGGACGGCGACCCTTGGCTCAGCCTTCATAATATATGGTGCGCGGATAAATATGGCGTGAAAATGAGGCGATCCGATTGCTTCAATATCTAGATCCGCTTCAAAACTGGAAATCTGTCGCCCAAAAGCATTCCGTTCAACCGAGATATCCATTAGCCCCAATCTGGGTTGTTCACTCCCGTTAATTTCCCGGGCTAAAAGGATCAAGCCTGTACAAGTACCAAAGATTGGAAAACCGTTTCGCCCCATGTCTGTAAGCAGCCCCAGCATTTCGTACCTAACCAATAATTTACCTACTGTGGTGCTCTCCCCGCCGGGAATAATTAACCCCTTTATTTCACTTAGTTGTTCTTTATATCTAATCTCAACCGGGTCCGCATCACAAGCTTTCAAGGAATTACAGTGCTCCCTGACAGCCCCTTGTAGGGCCAAAACTCCTATTTTCATGTTGATACACCTTCTTATCCCGGGTCAATGGTTAATCGTAATATTGTTATAAATGGAATGCAGGGCGAATTATATTCGCCCCTACATAATTTAATAATTGTCAATTATCAATAATAAATTGTAAATTGCTTTACCATCCCCGCCCGGCAATTTTTTCCTCCGGTTTCATTCCGCCAACATTTATACCGCGCATGGCTGTACCTATACCTTTGGATACTTCAGCCAATAATTTGGCGTCCTGGTAATGGGCGGTTGCCTCTACGATTGCCTTGGCCCTTTTGGCTGGATTATCCGACTTGAAAATACCGGAACCGACAAAAATACCGTCGCAGCCTAATTGCATCATTAGCGACGCATCGGCGGGCGTAGCGATTCCTCCGGCTGCAAAGTTTACCACCGGCAATCTGCCTAATTGTTTAACCTCCAATACTAATTCATAGGGTGCCCCCAATTCTTTAGCAATTGTCATTAATTCTTCATCCGGGGCGTTTACCACCCTCCGAATATCGTCACTAACCGCTCTAATATGCCGGACAGCTTCCACAACATCACCGGTACCCGCTTCACCTTTAGTTCTAATCATGGCTGCTCCTTCACCAATCCGACGCAACGCCTCTCCCAGGTTTCGAGCGCCGCAAACAAACGGAACTTTAAAAAGATGTTTATTGATATGATAGGATTCATCGGCGGGGGTTAAAACTTCGCTCTCATCGATATAATCAATTTCTAATGCCTCTAAGACTTGCGCTTCAACAAAATGCCCGATTCTGGCTTTTGCCATAACCGGTATGGTTACGGCCTCCATTATTTTAATGATGATTTCAGGGTCGGACATCCGCGCCACTCCACCCTCGGCCCGAATATCGGCCGGAACCCTTTCCAGCGCCATTACTGCTACCGCACCGGCTTCTTCGGCAATTTTTGCCTGTTCAGGAGTGGTAACATCCATAATTACTCCGCCTTTAAGCATCTCGGCGAGCCCTCTTTTAACTTTGACTGTTCCTGTTTCCATTATCAAATCCTCCGGTCCGTCTCTTTTTTCAATTATTTTATCTCAACTGTTAAGCTAGCGCAATAGAATGGCATAGCGTAAACAAAATTTAATAAATAGTTGTCAAGTTAAATAACCCGGATTGCAAATTCCGGACATTCGCTGCTGCAATAACCGCAAAGAAGGCATTTATCGTTATCAATTAGGGCTTGCCCATTTACAATACTTATCGCTTCACTATGGCATACTTTTAGGCAGCGTCCGCAACCCTTACAGAGAAAAGTGACTTTGGTCCGCTTCCGATAGTTATCGGTTTGGGGAATGATTTGAACCGGTCTCCCTTCGAAAATTGCCAGATTCATCTCTAATTCTTCCCTTCGCAACATTCCAACCGCAATTACAGGTACCCCGACCTCATTCCTAACAAATTTGATGCTGTTTTCGACTTCTTTGATTAGATGGCCTCCGGCCAAGGCTTTCATTACGTATAATCCTTTTCCGTTTGCCATAGCCGATTTGATTTCAGCCGCCATCTCCGGGATCCCTCCATCAAGAATACCCATTCCCAACCTGTTGATCAGGGGGAAAATAACGTCAATTCGAGGATCAGTTCCGCCTTTTTGAACCCCGGTTACCGAATGAGTTGCTAACCCGGCTGCTTTAATATAACCTTTCCTTTTATTTTCTAAAATTGCTTCCAGAGCTTCTTTACGGTTATCAAGGGGGTTAGAGTCCCGGGCAGCGTGAAGATGGAAAATTTCAATTTGGTCACGCCCTAGTTCATTAAGACTTCTTTCAATCGAGTTTTTCATATCCCGGTAAGAAGTAGCCGTAGATTTGGAAGCTAAAACCACTTGACCCTGGTAACGTTCAAGGGCCCATTTGATCTGGGGATAAGTGGCGTAAAGCTCCGCAGTATCAATGAAGTTAATTCCTTTTTCCAAGGCTGCCAAGAGCAACGCGCCGCCTTCTTCCGTACTTAAACCGGCTTGGAGCGGTCCCATTGGTAATGCCCCGAAACAAAGGGCTGATACTTTGATTCCCGTATTACCCAAAAAATAATAATCCATGACCTTCCCCCGACAAATTACTCCTCATCTTTATCTTCACCGATTACCCTCGCCAAAGCCACAATTCTATCTTTCTTATCAGGTTTCATAATTTTTACCCCTTGAGTGTCACGACCGGTCTCCGAAATAGCTTGCACCTTGGTCCGAATAATTACTCCTTCGGCGGTGATTACCATTAATTCGTCAGTTTCCGACACTACTTTAATGCCTACAATCAACCCGTGTTTTTTTGTTAATTTCATGGTTTTAATACCTTTACCGCCCCGGGATTGAACACGATACTCGGAGATAGGAGTCCGTTTACCAATACCGGCGGAGGTTATCACCAATAAATCCGCCCGTTCTCTGGAAATATCCATCCCGACAACAATGTCGTTAACTGCTAAAGTGATCCCTTTTACCCCTCGAGACGCTCGTCCCAAAGGACGGGCTTCGGTTTCACGGAAACGAATTGATTGGCCATGTTCCGTCACTATAATTACTTCTTGACTCCCATCGGTAAGTTTAACATCAATCAATTCATCTTGTTCATCCAGGTTAATCCCGATAAGGCCACCCTTACGACTGGTCTGGAATTCAGTTAGAGAGGTCTTTTTAACTACCCCCTTTTTTGTACACATCAGGAGATAATTATTACCGTCAAAATCTTTAATTGGAATTACCGCGTTAATCCGTTCACCCGGTTCAACTTGGACCAGATTAATTATAGCGGTACCCCGCGCCTGACGCCCCGCCTCCGGGATCTCATGCCCCTTCAAACGGTATACCCTGCCTTGGTTGGTAAAGAAGAGAATCGTTTGATGGGTAGAGGTTATAAACAAATGTTCCACAAAATCCTCTTCTTTTGTTGAGATAGCGGTAATCCCTCGCCCACCTCGTCGTTGACTACGATAGGTCGTCACCGGAAGACGTTTAATGTAACCGAAATGAGTAATGGTTACAACTATATCTTCATCAGCTATTAAATCCTCAACTACAAATTCTTCATCCTCACCGACAGTAATCTCTGTTCGCCTCGGATCAGCGAATTTTTTCTTAATTTCACTCAATTCTTCTTTGATAACCTGCATTATCTTGTTTATATCTGCCAGCAAATCTCGATAATAAGCGATTAGCTTTTGTAGTTCCGCATATTCGGACTCAATTTTATCCCGTTCCAAACCTGTTAAGCGCTGTAACCTCATATCTAAAATTGCTTGTGCTTGCTTTTCCGAAAGTCCAAATTTGGTCATTAATCCTTCCCGGGCGATATCTACTGTCCGGGAGCCTCTGATTAGGGCAATAACCTCATCAATATGGTCTAGCGCAATTCTCAAACCTTCTAAGATATGGGCTCGGTCCTCGGCTTTTGCCAAATCAAATTGGGTCCTTCGGGTAACTACATCCTTTTGGTGCTCCAAATAATGATATAATATTTCGCGCAAAGTGGCAATTTTGGGTTCATTGTTCACCAAAACCATCATATTAACGCCAAAGCTTTGCTGCATCGTCGTATGTTTGAAAAGTTGATTCAAAATAATATTCGGGTTGACATCACGGCGTAATTCAATAACGACCCGCATTCCGTTCCGGTCGGATTCGTCCCGTAAGTCGGTAATGCCGTCAATCGTTTTTTCACGAACTAATCCCGCTATTTGTTCAACTAAACGGGCCTTATTAACTTGATAGGGTAATTCATTCACAAGAATCCGATGTTTACCGCCGCTCATCTCCTCAATTTTCGTCTTCGAGCGAATCTTGACCGAACCTTTTCCTTTTAAATAGGCATTTTTTATCCCGTCCCGCCCTAAAATAATACCTCCGGTAGGAAAGTCGGGACCTTTAACTAATTTAAGCAGGTCTTTATCTTCAGTTTCCGGATTATCGATTAATTGCACCGCTCCGTCAATGACTTCACCCAGATTATGAGGAGGAATATTAGTAGCCATACCCACCGCAATTCCTGAAGAGCCGTTAACCAACAGATTGGGGAAACGTGAAGGGAGAACCACCGGTTCTTCCATGCTTTCATCAAAATTAGGTTTAAAATCGACGGTTTTCTTATCGATATCCCGTAACATTTCCATGGCCAGTTTCGACATCCGGACCTCAGTATAACGCATTGCCGCCGGAGAATCGCCGTCAACCGATCCAAAATTACCGTGTCCGTCAACCAACATATGACGAAAAGAAAAATCCTGCGCCATTCGGACCATAGTATCATAAATTGCCGAGTCACCGTGGGGGTGATATCGGCCCATTACATCACCGACAATACGTGCGGATTTACGATAAGGCTTGTCCGGAGTCGTTCCCGATTCATACATACCGTAAAGAATTCGACGGTGAACTGGTTTTAATCCGTCGCGAACATCCGGTAGCGCCCGATCTAAAATTACGCTCATAGCGTAATCAAGAAAGGACTTTTTCATCTCCTCTTCCAGGATTATCGGAATTATTTTTCCATCAGTCAACTCAGCCATGGATACACCTCTTCTTTTATCTGAAGCCGGATTTCAAGGGTTAATAGTTGTCAAAATACGGAAGTCAGGATAGTATATTGAAATTAATGCCCTAATTATTTGCCGAACTCTGACTTTAATTTCCCTGTCTTCCGCTCTAAATTGGCCCTAAAAATTACACGTAATACTACTCCTGTCTACTGCCTTTCTATCGTCCTCACTGTCATTTCTTTTCCTGACCCTACCAAGACTTGTTTGGCCAGATCGTAAAAGAGGCCGGTTTCGACCACGCCGGGAAGTTGGCGCAGAAGGGCGTCGATCTTCCGCAAATCGGTTCCCGGTTTAAATTTAATATCGATTATAAATTGGCCGTTATCGGTGACCACCGGTCCGTCTTTTTTGACTCCCATTCTTAATTGCGGCTCTCCACCCCATTCACGGATTTTCGCACTTATAAATTCAAGAGCGGACGGGATAATTTCTACCGGGACCGGAAAAGCGGTCCCCAATGTCGGGACTAGTTTAGAGTCGTCTACAATGATCACAAATCGTTCAGCCATCGCTGCTACTATTTTTTCACGGGTATGGGCCGCTCCTCCGCCTTTTATGGCGTTTAATTCAGGATCCACTTCGTCTGCACCGTCAATGGCCAGGTCCAATTTTGAACAGTCTTGAGGTTCTTTGATTATAATGTTATTAGCTTGGCAAAGGAGTCTCGACTGAAAGGACGTCGGAACCCCAGTGATTTTTATCTTTTCATTTTTAATTCTCCGGCCCAACTCTTCAATGAAAAACACTACTGTTGAACCGGTGCCGATCCCGCAGATCATTCCGTTTTCGACCAAGCGGGCGGCTGTAATTCCAACTAACTTCTTTAGCTCTTTATTAGTATCGCTATTTTTCAACATGTTCTTCCCATCAAATTCAGATTTTCAATAATAGTCCGAGTCTGCTCTACCCGATTCATGGTACAAAGGTGAATTCCCTCAACCCCGCTCTCAATTAAATCATTAATTTGATTGATAGCATATTCAATTCCGACTTTTTCAAACTCCTCAGGTCGGTCGCCGTATTTATCGAACAGCTGTAACAATTTGGCCGGAAGAGATGCTCCAGAAAGGTAGATCATTCTTTTGATCTGATTGGGATTTAATACAGGCATAATCCCGGGGGAAACCGGCACTGTTATTCCCATACGTAATAAGTTTTCTTTAAAATTATAAAAAATCCGGTTATCGAAGTAAAGCTGCGTTAATAAAAAATCGACTCCGGCCTCGACTTTACCACGGAGATGGTCCCAATCGTCTTGCCAGCGCCTACTGTCGGTATGTCCTTCGGCGTAAGCGGCCGCGCCAATACAAAAACCGGTATGTTGGCTTAGATGTTTTACCAATTCCACTGCATAACGATAGTATCCCGGCTGAAAGGTAAAATCAGACTGATCCCGCGGCGGATCGCCTCTTAAAGCCAAGATATTTTCGATTCCCTCAGCTTTCATTTGGGTGATGATTTGATCCAATTCCGCCGGGGAATGGCCCACACAGGTTAAATGAGCCACTGTCTCTATACCATAGGTTTTTTTAATTCGGGAAGCTATCTCAATCGTCCGACCCCGGTTCGAACCGCCCGCTCCATATGTAACGCTAATAAAATCAGGCTTAAGATCCTTTAGTCCTTCAATGGTTTTAAATACTGTTTCCAAAGAGTATTCCGGCTTAGGCGGAAAAATTTCGAAGGACAAAACCGGCTTTTTTTGTTGATATAAAGATTTGATATACATTTAAACGACCGCACCTTTTATGGTATTTAAACTTTTTTAACTTCGCCATTTGTTTTCCAATTCCTTTTGTTATAATCTAAAAATTGCTTTAAATGCTTTTGTTTTCTTTTTAAATAAAAAACCCGCTTCATAGCGAGTTATCATCAAAAACTATTTTTAATAATCGGTATCCAAACTTCACAATTGTAGTCGACGGCGTCTATATTACCCGGAGGATACACTTCTAATTCAGGGGCGCAGGCATGTTCATATCCGGTGGCCGGAAACCACTCTTGAAAGATACCTTCCCACACTCTTTGAATTGTGTTAGGTATGGGCCCGACGGAAGTAAATACCGCCCAAGTGGAGGCTGGAATTGTTCTCATGGTGAAGTCGCAACCAATATATGTTCTGCTTTCTTTAACAGCGATCATATATGCAAATTGCTCTTTTTCATATTCCATATCCATACAAACACCTAAGATTTCTTGGGCTTGAAATTCATTACAGAGCTTTTTACAGGTGCCATCCCGGTTAGAATCCGTCCAAAACTGGGGAATCCTTAATAAATTATCCCCATACTTGGTGCTGACCGTAATAACCTTTCCCACTACTTGAAAGGCTTCCTGTTCCACTATTTTATAATCCATATCCTGATTACCTTTGACTGAGAGTTGAAATGATATGCGCGGAAACGCTTTAAGACTTGTTCCCGGTAGTCGGGCCATAGTGGGGCTTACTCCGTGCATCCGTTTAAATGCTTTAGCGAAAGACTCCGGTGTTTCATACCCATATTTCAAAGCAATATCAATAACTTTTGTTTTTTTGATAGTCAATTCCTGTGCTGCCAAAGTGAGTCTACGTTTACGAATATAATCCGCCACCGTATTACCGGTAAGCATATGAAACATCCGCTGAAAATGAAAACTGGAAGAATAGGCGACTTGGCCAATTTTCACTGGATCTATTTTTCCTTCAAGGTGTTCCTCCATATAGTCTACCGCGTCTTTCATTCTTTGCAACCATTCCAAATCAGTTCCTAACCTCCGTAATAAATGTGAAAGTAAAATGTAAGTGTAAAAATCAGATTTTTTATGATATTTCAATAAAACTCCCTAATTCCCCTTCCTCTTACTTAAGGCGATTATTTTAATTGATAGAAATGCTAGACTAACCTATCCTATCATCGCAAGTAAAGACAGGATTTATATTCAAATCCATGTTACGATATATCAAAACAAAGGAGGACATAACAATGAATGAAACTACTATTCAAGAAATCATTTTTCAAAAAGCAATATTGGAAGGCACGGCTTATGAGGTCGGGAAGTTTCAAGGCGAATGGATCCAAAAAGATTCGAACGCAATCAAGTTCTTCACCTCGCCGTTGGAAGGTCAAAACTATCCTACCGCTCAAGAAGCGGAGCATTTATTAAAATTCTTTGACAAACATTGTCCGGGATTGAACGAAGAAATCCAGGGATTCGCTGACGCGCTTAACGTTCCGGTCGAGCACATTCTTTACTACACCTTTTCTTACTCCCGCGGAAGTAACTGTAGCCATTTGGCGCTTCTTCCTTCAGCTACGCAGGACGGACACATATATGTGGCACGGAACTATGAGTGGAGCCTCCAGGACGACTTCCGTCTTTGTACTACCCGAATCAAGGGAAATGCGGCACATCTGGGATTTTCCTTACTACAGTTCGGCCGGATTGACGGAATCAACAAACACGGCCTCTGCGTCACTATGTCCAACGGATGTCCCCAAATCCAACCGGAAGAGGAAGGATGTCGGTTCTGGGCAGTAGTTCGAACTGTACTGGACCGATGTAAATCGGTACCGGAGGCCTTGGAGGTCGTCCAAAGCATCCCCATCTCATTCCATCTCAATCTATTGATCACCGACAAGCATGGTGAAGCGGCGCTGATTGAAATCTTCTCTTCAAAACGGGCGATCAAACGAATCGGTCCCAACACTAAGGAACAAACAATCTGGTCCACAAATCATTACAGTCTACCGGAAATGATCCCCTATGATCAAGGCCGGATGTGGATGTCGGTGGCCCGTTACCAAAAAATAGCGTCGCTTCTGAAAAATCCTTCTTCCAAAATTACCAAAGATCAGTTGCGCCAACTCTTAACCAAACCAATTCCTGAAGGTTTGAGCTGCCATTATTACAAAGATTATTTTGGCACACTTTGGTCGATGATTTTCGATCTTACCTCCGGGACCGTTGAGGTCAGTTTCGGTTCCCCGATGGTTAACGTCTGGCATAACTTTGACCTGAACGGCCCGGTAGGAGTTACGAATTATCCTGTCAAGTTTCCTATGGAAGTGCCGGAACGGCCGGATCTGTTTTTCAGAAAGATGGATCCAGGAGAGCAGTTACCAATTGATAGGTTAGCTTTGTAGGTTTATTCGTTTTCGATGTGCCATTTGGATTGAATGGGAGTAGTTAATTTGGTGGTTTATGGTAATACATTTTGGTAATTCGGTGGTATTTGGGTATTCGGTAAACGATGTAGGGGCGAATAATTATTCGCCCCTACGACAACGCCATCACCATTACCATCCCAAAAACCAATAACATCAACGGTAAATGTTTCCACAATTCAATAATTCCATGCACATGTTTGAACATTACATTCATAACGCTATACGTTTAAAGCGTAACGGACTGAACCGCCTCATGCAAACTCTCCGCCAGCGTTGGATGGGCATGAATCGTTCCCGCCAATTGCTCCACAGTCAAATGGTGCTTCACCGCCAAAGCGGCCTCGGCAATCAAATCACTGGCCTCCGGACCGATGATCTGCACTCCCAAAATCCGGCGGCAGCTCTTTTCGGCAACCACTTTCACAAAACCAACCGCATCCCCCTGGGCCAATGCCTTGCCGTTGGCCAAAAATGCTGCTTTTGCAGTAACAACCTCTAAACCTTGCTCATCTGCTTCCTGAGTGTTTATTCCAACAGTGGCGACTTCCGGATCGGTAAAGATACAGTTCGGCATTGCTTCATCCGACCAAACAACCGGTTTTCCCGCAATCCGTTCAACTACGGTAATACCTTGAAAAGAAGCGGCATGGGCCAGGTCCCAAGGTTGGTCATTAACATCGCCAATCGCATAGATTCCGGGGAGATTGGTTTGCAAATGTTCATTTACCTGAATCCTCCCTTTGGTATTGGTCTTTATTCCAATCTCTTCCAGACCCAGTTGACCGGAGTTAGGCTTTCTCCCGATAGAAACCAAAACTTTTGCGGCAAATAGCTCCTTATCATTTGATAGTATTAATCTGATCCCGTTTTCTTCTTTTTTAACTTCATTTACTGATGTTCCGGTCAGGATTTCAATCCCTTTTTTCTTAAGTTGTAACCGTAAGCTCCCGGAGACTTCCAAATCCAGATTGGGAATCAGTTGGTCCATTAATTCCACAATGGTCACCTTCACCCCGAAAGTGGCGAAGATCGAGGCAAACTCACAACCAATTACCCCACCACCGATGACAACCAATGAATCCGGCAGTTCCGGAAGTTCTAAAGCTTCATTGCTGGTAATAACTTTACAACCATCATACTTAAAAACTTCAGGAATATGGGGTTCGGAACCCGTTGCGATAATAATTTTTTCAGCCTGAATCGGCCGTTGGGTTCCATCAGAAAGTGTGACTTCTAATTCGTGTTCGGAGCTGAAAGCCGCCATACCGCTAATTAATTCGACTTTATTCTGCTCCAGCAGGTAATTAATCCCCTTAACCAGTCTGGCAACCACTTGGTTTTTTCGTTCCATGATTTTTTTCCAGTCCGGACGGGCAACGGACCCGGTTTCAATTCCATATTCCGCTGCCTTTTTTATAAGTGAAAAAACCTTTGCCGATCCAACCAAGGTCTTGGTGGGGATACAACCCCAATTCAAACAAACCCCGCCCACTTCTTCCTTTTCTATCAAACAAACTTTCATTCCCAGCCGCGCCGCATGAAGTGCCGCAACATAACCTCCCGGACCAGCTCCGATAATTGCTATGTTATATTCCAAATGAATTCACCACCCGTTTTTCTTTCCATTAAAAATTCTCAATCTATCATAATTAACCTTCCCGATTTGAATATTTGTTTCTAATCAACGTTACCTCGGCAAATATCGTTCCCCGGAGATTATTTTCTTATAAGGACGTTCAATTATCCTTATTTCATCCGTATCCGAAACATATACCGAATTCACAAATTTTAACCAGTTAAAATCATCCCGCTCCGGATAATCAGTTCTAGTCTGAAATCCCGGCCATCTTGTCTCTTTCCGGTGAATCAAATGCTCAACCAATTGCCGGGCAACTGCAATCCGGTCTAGTACCTCATGGCAAAGCATTAATTGATGAGGGTCCGTGGCGCTCAAATGGACTTCTTGCCTCTTCAAACGGCCTAATTCCTCCCTGGCCTTGACCAATCCGGCTTCGTTAATCTCATAAAACGAACTGATTCCCCCCGCATATTCGTCCATTACCTTCTGGAGCCGTTCCTCCATCTCCTCGGGCCGGATTTCCTCTCCTTCAGCCACCTGATTAAATAAAGGCTTAGTGAGACGTTCCAATTTCTGAGACAGATCATCAAGATTGATCGATTTTACTTCAACGTCCTTTTGAAGATCCATAACCACCGTTCGTGCTGCAATATAACCCTCTGCCCAGCAACCGCTGACAAATTTATATGGATAACCACCTGCCACATCACCGGCGGCGTATAATCCCTCAATAGTGGTCCTTCTTGCTTCATCGATCCAGTAACCGGCTTGACAATGACCTCCCATTACATAAGGCTCAGTGCCGCAAATTTCTACCGGAGTATCGGAAGGATTAAAACCATTGGCAGCCCATTGCAATACGGTCCCGGGGTACATATCCAAATAAGCCGCCTTCAATTGTTTGGCCTGGTCTGAATTTAAATGGCGTGTATCCAAATAACACGGCCCCCGCCCTTCCTTTTTTTCTCGGGTTGGTCCGTAAATCCGCATACAAGTTGGAGACCCTTCCCCTCCATATTGTAGGTAACGTGCTTTCATAAACTCTTCGCCATTTGCATTTACTTGTTTGGCCCCAAATCCTAGAGCTAATGTACCGGTTGGACAAATCATATCTTTAGTACGTAAAGCGATAAAGCGCATTTCAAGACTGGTAAATTCAGCCCCTGCTCTGATCCCCATAGCATAACCTGCACCGGTGTTAAAAGGCGGATACCACATTTTATGCGCAGCCATACCTGGGTTATTTGGGCGGTATAAACCGGAAGCACCTCCGGTACAACAGATTACTGTTCTGGCTTTAAAGAGATGTGCTGAACCGTCCCTTATACCGAACCCAAGTGCGCCGACCACACGTTCATCATTGATCAAATAATCGCTGGCAAAAATTCGATTAAAAACTTTCACCCCGGATTCCCTGACTTTAGACGCTAAGAGCGGTTTCAAGGATTCGCCGTTAATTTTAATATTCCAACGCCCCCGTGGCAGATAACGCCCTGTTTTATCTTTTACAATGGGTAAGCCCCATTCCTCTACCTTAGATACTATTCCATTTATTTCTTGAGCGCCTGAATATACCAAATCTTCTCTGATTAAACCCATAGCGTCATATCGCACATAACGAGTAAAAGATTCCAGTGTTTCGCCGGGATTCAAATAGGCATTGATAGCATTCATCCCCGAGGCTAGGCAACCGCTCCGTTCGATATTGCCTTTCTCCATAATCATTACTTTTAAATTCGGGTCGGTCTCTTTTAGAATAACCGCCGCCATACAGCCCGCGGTTCCGCCTCCGATGATTAACACATCAGTTTCATGCTTTTCCAACTTAATCGATAAATTCAAATAAAAAACCCTCCCTTATAATTGCCAAAGGCATTGGTCAATGATACCAAAAGCTTCTTTGGTACTCTATGCATGCCGTTTAAGGAGGGTGCGTATCAATTTTTATATTATTTATTTATTGGATTATAACCGGCTCAATCTCTTCCTTCCAATTTTTATTGAACAATACTTTAACGTCGGTAATCCGCCAGACTTTTTTAATTGGCTTCAGACTAAACTCATCTTTTCTCTCCAGGTATTCAACAACTCCTGATCTAATAACCTTAAGTCGATATTCGGCCCTATATTTAACCTCTTTCGGCTTTTCAAATATTTTTTCTAGCCGAAGTCCCTCGATCTCTATTTTTGTAAGATATTCCAACGCAGCAGGGGATTTTGATCGAAGAGTAGCATTAATAACATGGGCCATGGATACAAAATCCGTCAAAGAATTTTTTGCTTTGTAAACGGCTTCATCCATTAGCGAAACGTTAATTGTTTTTATCCCTTCAAAATAATAGTTTATTACCTGGTCCGGTTTTGTCAAAACTGTAATAGTCGGTTTTGGTTTAAACCCAAATAATAAACCGATAAAGATGATTATTATCCCTAAACTTATCCCGGCAATTTTCCCATGTTTTCGAAACCAAAACCAAAGCGATTCCTGAAATTTAAACTTGGTTCGATTTAACTCGGCCCGTTCTTGTTGTTTCTGGGCCTCAGCCTCTGATAAAACCACTTCTTGATTTTCCAAAATCTTAGTTAATTGAGAAATTAAACTTTCAACTTTAGGCCGTTTTAGAAAGTTCTTGTTTAAACAACTCATAATTAATTTATTTAGTAACAGACTAACTTCCGGCTTAAAATCGTTTACGGGAATTACATTACCCCTCTGGATTTTGGCTACCTTCTCTTCTGAAGAGTCGGCCCGATATGGTTCTATCCCGGTAATTAAATGGTAAGCAGCTACTCCCCAGCTGAATATATCTGATTCCGTACTCCAACTATGTCCCGCTATTAATTCGGGGGGGCGGTCAATTTGGTAGATTGGTTCTAATGATTTCGAGAGATGATTAAGAACTAACGGATCTTGCAGATAGTAGCTACTTTTACCCCCCTGCCTTATTAGGCCAATACTTATTCCACCCAGTATTATTCCACCTCTATGGTAGATTTGAATCATTTTTAAAGCATGTAGTAAAGCCTGACAGATTTCTTCAATACTGCCGTCCGAAACTGTTTTTAGAAATAGCGAACGGCTATTTTCCCTCACCAAATAATACTCGTTTTGATATTTCTCCATACTTATATACTTAATTAAACCCGGAGCTTTGATTGATTTATTTTCTTCAACAATCTCCTTAATTTCTTTTTGCATTTCTTTACGGAGATTTTCACGGGGAGGAACTGCAAAGGGTATTCGATCGAAAACCAACTTCTCCCCTTCTTCATTTTGCACTAATAAGCTGTCCGAGGATAATTCTTTAACTAATTGGTACGGCAATGGACTTCTCCTCCTTTGGACCAATTCGTTCAATAGATATTTTATCCGTATCATACACCATTGTAACCTAAAAACAAGACAATCAATTCTAAATATATCGTAAATTTTATATAAATACAGGTTATTATTGGTTTTAGTCAAGTTATTTATACCAAAAAGAAACGTAGAACAAATCAAATTTTACATTTGTGTTATATTGAATTCACCAGGCAGGAATTAGCTGGAGGTTAAAGAATATAAACCGACATCGAGGTGATTTTATTGGCGAATCAAGAACATGTTGTTGTTACAGTAATGGGCCAGGATCGGGTAGGCATCGTAGCCGGTGTTTCTAAAGTCTTGGCTGATTACAATCTGAATATTGTAGACATTAGCCAAACGCTTCTCCATGATATTTTCGCAATGATCCTCCTGGTTGATATCTCCCAATCCAAATATAACTTGGCTGACTTGGAAGAACCGTTAAAAACGGCCGGAGAAGCGCTGGGAGTTAAAATAGTCATCCAACACGAAGATATTTTCCGTTATATGCATCGGATTTAACATTAGTTTAGGAATCAGGAGATAGCGACTATATTAATAATCGGAGTGTGGATTTAATGCCATATACCCCCCAAGAAATTCTAGAAACCATTCGGATGATTGAGAATTACCATTTCGATATTCGTACCGTAACTATGGGTATCAATCTCCTAGATTGCGCCGGTCCGGATCTGAAAACCGTTTCTCAAAAAGTTTATAGCAAAATTATGGGGTTTGCCTCCAAATTGGTTGAAACCGCACATTTAATGGAGAAAAATTATGGAGTACCCATTATCAATAAGCGAGTGGCAGTTACACCAATTTCTTTATTAGCTCAATCAACTGAGGCTGATGATTACTCATTCCTTGCCCAAACCCTTGATAAGGCAGCAGCTGAACTAGGTATCGATTTTATCGGGGGCTATTCGGCTTTAGTCCATAAAGGGGCGACTCCCGGCGAGACTAAACTAATCGAGTCAATCCCTGAAGCACTTTCCTCTACCAATAAAGTTTGCTCCTCGGTGAATCTCGCCACCACTAAAGCCGGAATTAATATGGACGCGGTTTATCAAATGGCCCAAGTTATTAAAAAAGCCGCTGAAAAAACTGAATCTCAACACGGGATCGCCTGTGCCAAGTTAGTTGTCTTCGCAAACGCTCCGGAGGACAACCCATTTATGGCTGGAGCTTTTCATGGCAGTGGTGAAGGTGAGGCAGTCATTAACATCGGTATTAGTGGCCCAGGCGTGGTGAAAGCGGCGATTGAGCGTTTACCCGACTGTGACTTTAGAACTTTGGCTGAAGAAATCAAACGGGTCGCTTTTAAAATTACCAGAGTCGGAGAGTTGGTCGGAAGAAAAGTATCGGAACGTCTAGGAGTCCCCTTTGGAATTGTTGATCTGTCCCTAGCGCCAACTCCAACCGTAGGAGATAGTGTGGCTAATATTTTAGAAGCAATGGGTCTTGAACGATGCGGTGCACCTGGTACTACCGCGGCCCTTGCACTGCTAAATGATGCAGTAAAAAAAGGCGGGGCAATGGCATCATCATCAATAGGAGGCCTAAGCGGGGCCTTTATTCCGGTTAGTGAAGACGCAGGAATGATCGAAGCGGTAAAAATCGGGGCTTTATGTATAGAAAAGCTGGAGGCGATGACTTCAGTCTGTTCAGTTGGTTTGGATATGATTGCAGTTCCCGGAGACACTTCAGCTGAAACCATTGCCGCTATTATCGCCGATGAGATGGCCATCGGTATGATCAATAACAAAACAACCGCAGTTAGGATCATACCAGTACCCGGAAAAACCGTCGGTGAACAGGTTGATTTCGGAGGTCTGCTTGGTAGTGCTCCAATCATGCCGGTACGCGCTTTCAATTCAGAACGTTTTGTAAAGCGAGGCGGACGTATTCCTGCCCCATTACAGGCTTTAACTAACTAATTTTTAGATCAGTACCGATTTTTCCGCCTTGAAACCGAGGTAAAATTGGAGAACTATTTAAAGCCGTACAAATTTTAAGGTCATTTCCCATTCCAATCTCTTTTAAATACCGGCCATGCTCTGTCCCACTAATGAATTTTTCTAAGCTAACCCTACTATTTTGTTTGGCGGTGAAAAGAGCCACCTTAGCGGCATCAGTTAAGTCAACTGCAAGTTCCTCCGAAACCAATCGGGTAATCATCCCGGCACAGGCTAAATCCTCAAGGCAAAGATTTCCCTCTCGCCCAGAACACACAATAGTCAAATCCTGAGGGTCCTTCGACAAATAATCGACTAATCGATTCATATTTAAATAAGACCCGATCATAACCTCGGCCGCATTTTGAAATGCTTTAATAGCTTTAGTACCGTTGGTTGTGCATAAAATTACTTTTTTACCTTCGACCCGTTCTCTGGTATATTCAAGAGGTGAGTTACCCATGTCGAATCCTTCAATTTTATATCCTTTACGCTCACCTCCTAACAAACAAATGTTCCGGCCGATACTCCGAACCAGGTTTAATGCTTCATCATATTCTTGAACCGGTATAACTTCCGCCGCTCCATTATTCAAAGCAGTGACAATAGTACTGGTAGCCCTCAAAATATCTAGCACTACAACTCGTTTATTAACTTGATCCCTATTACTACCTAATTGGGGTAAAACTAATACATCGATTAACAATTGACGCCCTCCGATCCAATATAGTTAATTATAATATGGGACGCTTAGCCAATCTTATGCTCGTGATAACTATTTTTCGTTAAAAAATCCGGCGTATTAGGCCGGATTTTCGGAATAATGACAAGAGTAGTTCGAATCACAATCCACAATTCTCTTACGCAAATAAGGTTTTACCTCCAAAATGCGAAGTTCAAATCGATAACCAATATCTTGATTTTCAATTTTAAAAACTTCAACGGCTGCGACTGGCCGGTATTCTTCCGACCTTAATTGGATAATCTCTCCCAAAACTCCTTCTCCACACCTTTGGTCCTTAATATCCTTGAGCACTTCCGGATCGATATCCGATAACTTATAAGTCAGATGGATCAAATAGCCGCTACCGAGATTAGTAATACTATCAACCAACCAATTAGCCTTAATTAATAGGTGGAGGGTTTTAGGAGTATGAGATTTTTTCATTCCGGATCCCCTCCTTTACCGGAACAAATTTCAGGATTTATCGTTTATTATATGTTTTCAAAAAGGGTTTGGCTCCTAAAAACTAATTGCCCGTGCTTTAGAAATAGTTTTTGCCTTTTCCAATTTTTGAATTAAATTTGGCTCAATTGGAGCATCGACATTTAAAACCATAATTGCCGTTCCACCAGGTTGTTTTCGACCCACTTGCATTGCGCCAATATTTATTCCGCTTTCCCCGATGATAGTCCCTACTTCACCAATTACTCCCGGCTGGTCGATATGGTCGATTACTATTATATTACCGGATGAAGCAATATCAAAATGGTAACCGTTAATTTCCACAATCCGGGCTTCGTTTTTATCATTAACGGTCCCGCTTATACTATAAGTTTCACCGTCAACTTTAACTTCAGCTTTAATTAGACTAGAATAAACACTGACTTCAAGAGATTTATTTTCATTGACCTTAAGGCCCCGTTCCTTTGCTAAGAAAAGGGCATTGACTTGATTGACTTCCTCTGCCAGACTAGCCTGGAGCAAGCCTTTTAAAAAAAGCATTGATAAATACGAGGTCTCCTGCTTTGATATTTCTCCCAAATAACTAAGTTCAACTTTTTTAAGTTGAGGGGGTATTAATTGGGCCATAAATTTTCCCAAAGTTTCCGCCAGACTAAAAAATGGTTCAAGGGCAGATCGTACTTCAGGCCGGAGTGGCGGTAAATTGACAGCGTTTTTAAATGACTCACCTTTTAAGACTTTAATTACTTCAATTGCCACATCAACTGCTACATTTTCCTGAGCTTCCTTTGTCGAAGCGCCAAGGTGTGGCGTAACTACCGTCTGTGGCGTCTCAATCAAGGTCCGGTCGGTAGGCGGTTCCACAGGATAAACATCAATTGCCGCGCCTGCTACTTGACCAGATTTTATTGCTTCTGCTAGGGCCACTTCATCATATATACCACCCCGGGCACAGTTTACGAGGCGTACTCCTTTTTTCATCCTAGCAAACTCATTTGCCCCAAAAAGCCCTTTTGTCTCAGCGGTCAATGGTGTATGTACCGTTATAAAATCTGAATCAGTAATAATTGTATCAAGATTAACCATTTTAACTCCCAGAGAAGCCGCCTTCTCCTCAGCAAAGAACGGGTCATAAGCCAAAACCGTCATCCCCATCGCCAACATCCGTTTGGCCACTTCGGTTCCAATCCGGCCCATTCCCACTACTCCCAAAGTTTTACCGTTTACTTCAATCCCGGTAAAGCTTTTTCGGTCCCAAGCTCCGCCTTTCAACGAAGCGTGGGCATGAGGAATGTTGCGGGCTAATGCTAAAAGCATAGCCACGCTTAGCTCAGCAGTAGAAATAGTATTTCCGTCAGGGGCATTTAAGACAATGACCCCCTTTTTGGTAGCTGCTTCAACATCTACATTATCGACGCCAACTCCGGCACGTCCGATCACTTTTAGGTTTGAAGCTGCTTCAATAATATCCGCCGTTACTTTGGTTTGACTCCGGACAATTAAGGCATCATAGTTTTTAATCTTAGCTATTAATTCTTCTTTAGTATGATCGGTTTTGACCTCAACCTCAAATCCAGCCTGTTTAAATAGGTCAATGCCGGCCGGGGTAATAGGATCGCTTACTAAAATACGAGTCATCTTTCAATACACCTTCCTTTAAAAAATATAATAAAAAGGCCTTCCGTCTGGGTTAGGGACGAAAGGCCGTGGTGCCACCCTATTTCCGGAAATAATCCGGTTCTTTTACAGCTATATCGGGCTAACCCGGTGAGACTTACTATTATTTCTTCCCACTGCTCCGAGGGGGATTCTCCATAATCAGTGCTGGTTTTCACCAACCACCAGCTCTCTATTGAAGCCGAATAATGGATACTGATCCTCTTCATGGCATTAATTATTTATAATGTATTATATCTTCTAAAGGAATAACTTGTCAAGATTGTCTTTAATTATTTATGTGTCTTTAATTATTTATTGAATTTCATTACCGTTTCGATCAATTCGCCGTATTTTTTCCTCTTTTCCGGTATTAGCATTATAGTAAATTAAAAACCGATCGGCGCCTTGTGTTCCTTCAACCTCATAACAGGGAACTTTGTTATACATTTCATCAAGCACTTGGGCTTTCTGAATCCGTTCAACCTCCAAGTGTGGATTTAGATTCTTCCTGATTTGAGCTTCCGAATAGCGAGGAGTCATTGGCTGGGAGGCGTTTGGCTGATGAAAAGTCAAATATGATACGGCGTCTAACCCCAAAACTTCTCCATTATCTTGAGCCACCTGGCACTTTATCAATTCCGGGTAATGTAAAACACCATTTCGGTTCGGAACCATTGTGAGAATAGCCACATTAGCAAATTCCTCGCGACTTACCCCCTCCATTTGCGGATAACCTTTTTGCTCTAAAAATGATTTTGCTTTGGCTTCACATTGGTCCAAATTAAGTTTCTTACTAGGAACTTCCCGATCTGTCAACATCCAGACTAGATGTCCGCCTTTAACACTTACACTTACTTTACATTGTTCCCTTTTATCCGGATCTAAGGCAGTAACCATATGACTTGGAAAATCTCCTCTAATGATCCGGTCATATTCAAACCGGGCATTTTTATACTCAGGGCCTAATATTTGTTTACATTTTCTTACCGCTTCTTGAGAAGTAATGTTACGACCGGTAAGACCGGTGGGTTTGGGGACGAAATCAAGGTTATTTCCCTCAAATTCTATATCGGGGACCCGACGTAATCCATCTTCGAGCATTAAGAAAGCCTTAGTAACTTTATTTTCATTCAACGCCGGAGCAACAGCGCTCAATGTTCCCAATCGATCTACTTCCAACCACTGGGCACGCTTATTATAAAATTCATCCCTTAAATTCTGAAGATTTTCGGTAACTGTTCGGCATTGGTTTCGGAACTTTCTAATAGTATCCCATTGAGCTTCATTTTGACTGGTTCCTTTGGTCAATTGTTTTTGAGCGGTATTCAAACAAAATGTTCCGGCTGAAGCCAGTAATGTTTTTGTCTTTGACAAATCAAGCGAAGTCAATGGAAGCTGACCGATATCTTCCTGACATGCATTTGCTTCCCGCCAACTATCGGTCATCAGTTGAATAAATTGTGGGACCGAAGCAGCCACTAAAGACTTTGTTAATTGGGTCTCTAAATTATTAACATGTCCGGTTAATTCCTCAAAAGCTCGTTGATATTGATTTTCGGCGCTAATTTCCCATTGCCGTTTCGCTTGATATTGAGAGTAGCCCCAACCACCAACACAGACGAGAGCAAGAAACAAAATCGGAATAACCAATTTATTTTTCATAATAACCATCCTTTCTAGGAATCCCTTTAAAAAGTAATATTCCCATTCTAAGATAGTTGTTATGCATTAACTTCAATTCTTCATCCACTGTTCTATGATATTTATACCGGCTTCATGCCGTAACGATAACCCTGTTTAAAAAGAGTGATATCCTTAGTTAATCTTTTTAAATTCTCCGGCGGATTTATTTTGATAATCCGTATGCCTTCCGGAGGATTCCGATATAAAATCCATAGCTTTTTGATAAGCTTATGCTCTTTGACTAAAAGCCTCAATCAATTTGGAGGACTCTTTAAGAAACAATCTCTGCCAATAATTACTACGGTTCTGGTTCAAAGTATAAGAATACGGCCGTGATCGAATAACCATAATATTCTGTGTTTTACGTCGATATGCTTCTAAAACCGGGATCGGGTCAGCGAGTCCACCGTCTATATAATCAATATCATTTAATTTAATATATTTTCGATAAAAAATCGGTATGGCGCTTGAGCCTTTCAACATTTCTTCTAAATTATCACGATCCGGTTTAAACCTTTAAATTTCAAATGGATTAAAATTTTTTTCTAAGATTTTGTTTCCTATTCATCCCTTGAATCATATTTGACATATGTCCCTATTCACCTATACTTTTTTTATTGAAATCCTTCTTTAGATTCGACTCGATTAACTTTAAACAATGACTTAGTTATCCTGTCCCACACCCTTTGCACACCCTTTGTTATCGACACGACTTTAGATTGCTTATCTCATTTTATTTACCAATACCTCAATAAAAAAAATAAATATGTCGATAATCTAATCATAAACACACTCAAGAGCCTTACGTTGTTAAAAAAGGTGGTAATCCCTCAATGATTAGTATTCCAGGTTACACAATTAAGGAGCAACTATATAATGGTGATAACTCTATAATTTACAAAGGGATCCGAAATTCTGACAGCAGAAATATTATTATTAAACTTTCAAATAAAGAATACCCTACAATAGCTGAACTTGCCACAATTAAAAGAGAATACGAACTTACCATTAAACCTTATGGTGATAAAGTTATTAACGTATATGGGATTGAAAAGATTAATAATACTATTGCAATTATCATGGAAGATTTTGATGGAAAATCTCTTGCTGAGATTCTTCATACCGTGAAATTAAATTTAAAAGAAAAGTTATTATTAGCCGTCAAAATAACTGATGCATTAAATCAAATTCATAAGCAAGGCGTTATTCACAAAGATATTAACCCTTCCAACATTATTTGGAATATAGAAACCAATCAGATAAAAATGATTGATTTTGGTCTATCCACGCACCTAAATAATGAAAGTCCCCAGACTCTTTCAATATTAGAAGGTACTATCCCCTACATTTCTCCGGAACAGACCGGGAAAATTTATCGATTCATCGATTATAGATCCGACCTTTATTCTTTGGGGATAACATTTTATGAAATATTTACGGGAAGGCTTCCTTTTTACGGAGATAACATTGAAGTAATTCACGGCCATATAGCTAAGGAACCAAAAAAGCCAATCGAAATCGATACCGAGATACCTCTGATTATATCCAATATTATCTTGAAGTTAATATCGAAAAACGCTGAAGATAGGTATCAAAGTGCTTTGGGTCTAAAATTTGATTTAGAATATTGTCTCACAAATTTAAATTCGAAAGAGAATCTAAAATGTTTTACCATTGGCAAAAATGATGTATCGGAGCGATTTCAAATTCCCCAAAAACTATATGGTAGAGAAAAAGAAGTTAATACATTAATAAATACTATTGACAATATCGATAAAAACCAGACTGGGTTATTACTTGTATCCGGCTACTCGGGTATTGGAAAAACAGCCGTTATCCAAGAGATCATTAATGCTGTTATTAATAAGGGTGGTCGCTTTCTATCTGGAAAATTCGAGCAATTAAGACATAATAATCCCTATAGTGCCATCAATTTAGCCTTTCGGGGTCTAATTAAAAATTTAATTTTGGAAACAAAATATTTTGATATGTGGAAAGAAAAATTACTTAATGCATTAGGGGTCAATGGTAATGTCATCATCGGGCTTATTCCCGAATTAGAGCAGCTCATCGGCAAGCAACCTGAATTAGCTAAATTAAGCCCAAATGAAGAGAAAAATAGGTTCCAATTAGTATTCCGTGATTTTATAAGTGTTTTCGCCAGTAAAGAACATCCACTGGTTATTTTTTTAGATGACCTACAATGGAGTGATTTATCAACTCTTGATTTACTGAAATATCTCTTGACTGCAACTGATATCAATAATTTATTATTTATCGGCGCTTATAGAGATAATGAAGTAAAACAGGGACATCAGTTATTACAGATATTGGAGGATATAAAGAGCCATTTTGGAAATTCTGATTCCCTACATCAATTATTTATTGAACCATTAAAAGAAGAAGCTTTAAATCAAATGATTGCCGATACTTTAAATTATGGTTATTCCGATACTTTTGAATTAACAACCCTTTTATATCAAAAGACAAAAGGGAATCCTTTTTTCACAAAGCAACTGTTAAAATCCTTATATGAAAAAGGTATTATTTGGTTTGATGAAGAGAAGCGGAAGTGGAATTGGAATCTATTAGAGATTAAAGAATCGCAGATCAGTGATAATGTCCTTGGATTTTTAGTCGAAAATTTAAACTCACTTCCATCCGATTCGTTGGAAGTCCTTAAATTAGCTTCTTGTATCGGTAATTATTTTGATTTAAAAATACTCTATTTAATTGATGAAAAAATTAAAAATATTAATGATTCATTATTATATACCATTGAGAGGGAATTTATCATTCCACTAAATAGTAATTATAAACTCCTTACAAATATTTTAAAAGATCAATTTTTAGATTCAAATACTGAAATGAAATTTCGGTTTAATCATGATCGCATACAGCAAGCTGTATATTCACTGGTGTCAGATAAAGAAAAGGCATACATCCATCAAAAAATCGGGAATATTTTATTGGAATCCCATTTGAATGACAACTTAGCTGGAAACACCATTTTTGAATTGACAAATCATCTTAATATCGCAAGAAGTTTGATTAAAACAAAAAAAGATCGCATTCGTCTTAGCGACTTAAACTATAGATCCGGAAAAATGGCCAAAAGCAGTTCAGCTTATGATATCGCCAAAAATTATTTTGGAATTGGTAAGTCCTTATTATCGAAACTGGAATGGAATGATTATCCAGATAAATTTTTTGATATATCTTTGGAATATATTGAGTCAAGTTATTTATCCGGAGATACCGAAGAAGTTATTGAAATGTGCTCGGATTTATATGAGTCAGTGACCGATATCGTTAAAAAAGCCAAAATACATAATCTAAAAGCAAAAGTACTTGATTTTAAAGGTGATAAAAGGGAAATAGTCATTGAGGAAATCCGAAAAGGGCTAAAACTATTTGCTATTAATTTACCTTCTGCCCTCCAAGAGATTGAAGCAAAAGTTAACGAAGGTATTGGAAAAATGCAAAGACATTTAGAAAGGATTGCCATTGATGAGTTGGTTAATCTGCCAAGAATGGAAGATCAAAACAAAATTATGGCAATGAATTTATTGACTCAAGCATTACCGGTAGCTTTTCAAACTTGCCTGCCTTTATATATTTTGATCCAATTAACAATATTTGATATATCTTTAAAGTATGGCATAACCGAGGTTTCATGTAAAAATTTAGTGGACTTAGGTTTAACTCAAGGGCCAATTCTCGGTAATTATGAAGCAGCCTATAAATTAAGTAAAGCGGCATTTAATCTTATCGATATTTATAAAGCCGAGTCCCAAAAATCAGCCTCTTATTATGTATTTGCTTGCTTTCTTTCTCATTGGCGAGCACATTTTAAAGAAAGTTTGGAATATTATGATTTATCTATAAAAAGTGGCCTAGAAACGGGAGATCTTCAATGTTATGCCTATTCCCTAACTCATAGGATTCATCGCAATATATATGTCGGTAAAAACTTAAGTGACTGTAAATTGGAACTTGAAACATTTATTAAAGATAATAAAGCCTTATTGTTGGTGCTTTTTAATGAAATAATGCAACATACTGTTAATCAATTACAGTTAGATTATAATGAGGAAAATGATAGGTGTTTATTGGACAAAATTTTTGAATCTAATATTATGTTATATTTCTGTATATTTGGAGAATTCAATCTAATGGTCAATTATATACTAGGAAATATGGAAGCGGCAGATAAATGGAATGATTTCACCAATAATTACCTATCGGGCGGAGTTGGACTCTTCAGTCAGGTTGACCACTATATGTTTCAATCATTAGTATTAATCAAAAAATTTGAAAAGGTATCTAAAAACGAACAAAATGAGATAATAATTGCCCTGAATAAAAATTTAGCCGATTTAAAAAAATGGGCTGAAAATTGTCCTTCAAATTTTGCCCATAAGTATTATGTAGTTGCTGCGGAATTAGCTGGAATGAACCAAGAACCTCTAGAGAAAATTACCAGTTTGTATAAAAAAGCCGTGGATTCGATATCGCCGGATGAATTTATTCATATGAGAGCAATAATTTATGAATTGGTTGGTGAATTTTATCTTAAAAGAGAGGATGAAATTGCCGGAAAAGCATACCTTAAAGAAGCATACTATTTTTATACGCAATGGGGTGCTTTTGCCAAAACCGCTAAATTAGAAAAAAAATATTCCGAAATTTTTACAAATTATCATAAATCTATTATTACTAATAATCTCTTGATTTCAAAACACTTTAATAATTCTTCTATGTCACTTGATTTTATGTCAATATTTAAAATAGCACAAGCAATTTCAAGTGAAATCAAATTTGATAATCTTTTAAAAGTATTAATGAAGACAATCATTGAAAATGCAGGCGCCCAAAATGGCTGTATCATTTTAACGAACAACACCGATAACAAGCTCTATGTTAGAGCGGTTAAAAATAAGGATCTAGAAGAAATATCAATTATGGAACATCCTACCCCTATTAGTGATAGTCATGATTTCTGCCCTGAAATACTTCAATATGTGATTAGGACCGGGGAAAACATTGTCATCGATAAAGCCTATAAAAACCCAGACTATGAAAATTATGATTATATTAAAAGCAAAAAAATTAAATCCGTTTTATGTACGCCAATCATATATCAAAATAATCTTAAAGGCGTTATTTACTTAGAAAATAACTTAACCGTAAATGTATTCAATATTGAAAGATTTGAAATTATAAAAATACTGTCTTCTCAAGTTGCCATATCGATTGAGAATGCTCAACTTTATGAAAAGCTTGAAGAAAAAGTTAATGAAAGAACCAAACAATTGGAATTGGCGAATATTGAATTAAAAGAGTTAACCTTGCACGATCCCTTAACTAAATTACATAATCGAAGATATATGTATGAATTTATATCATCGGTGGCGGAGAATTTCATTAAAGAAAAAACATTAGTATATTTCAATAACCAAAAGAGGGATTCAAGTATTGGGGCTAATGTACTAGGTGTTTTTTTGATTGATATTGACAATTTTAAGAAAGTGAACGACACATTTGGGCATGCGGCCGGCGATGAAGTTTTGAAAAACATTGCCAATATCTTAAGGAATATAATCAGAAAAGATGATTTTATTATCAGATGGGGGGGAGAAGAATTTTTAATTATATTAAACAAAACCAAACTTGAGTATCTGGATATGTTTTCCAAAAAAGTCCTGGACGCAGTTGGTAAAAATCCAACCAAATTACCCAATGACATGGAAATAACTAAAACTTGTTCTATCGGTTTTACCTCCCTTCCATTAGATACAAATTTTACAGAGCTTTTATCTTTAGAACAAACAATAAATCTCTGCGATTTTGCCTTGTATAAGGCAAAACAAAGTGGGAAGGATTGTGCAATTTATATTTCATTGAAAAAAGTCAATGATATTAAGCAAGACAACTTAAAGAGTTATTTGACTAACTTGACCCAAGATAATTGTTTCAACGATAAGTTCTTTAATTTAAAGTATATAAAAGCATAGAATGTTCTGGTTATCAATTTTCATCAATGCTATAGTTTTATGAACCAAAAAAAAAATTTAAAATTCATCCTTTCATATCAGATGATCAGCTTATATACAATCCACTGTTTGAAAGTAACTTAGTATTCGTTATAGCTCTAACGGTGAGTCATTTATGGTATTTCTCTCCCCGGTTTATCTTCATCGCTCTATAAATCTGCTCCAATAAAATTACCCGAAACAACTGATGGGGGAAAGTGAACTCTGAAAAACTCAATTTGAAATCGGCTTTTTGTAATAGCTCATCAGATAATCCCAACGACCCTCCAATGATTAAAGCTATCGGCGTTGCATTCATCTCTTTTTCTTTAATTATTTCTGCAAATTGAATCGAATTAACCTGCCGGCCTTTTCGATCGAGGGCGATTAAATATTCTGTTTCCGAAAGCTGCCGTAAAATTGACTCAGCTTCCCGTTTTAGTACTTGTTCCTCTTGGGCCGGACTGAAATTATCGGAACATGGTAAATCCGGCACTTCAATAATCTCTAACTTCAAATAAGGCTTCAACCTTTTCAAATACTCCGCTTGCGCCGCCTGAATATATGTTTCCTTTAGTTTTCCCACAGTAACAATTTTGATTGTAAGCATAATCACTCCTAATAACCCGAAAAACAATATATTGTTTTTAAAAAAGAGGCTTATGCCTCTTTTTTATGGTTTCATTTCTCCAATTGTCACAGTAGTCGATATTAACTCACTACCCCGGTAATATTCCAACTTGAGCTTGGTCCCGATTTTATATTTTCCGACCACCTCGCGGAAATCTTCCGCACCGATTGATTGCCCGTTAATTTTCACAATTATATCTCCCGGAAGTAACCCCGCCAAATGAGCAGGAGCACCTTTAATAACTCTTACGATTAAAATACCATTTTCAACAGGGAGCTGTCGACGGAGCCGATACTCCAATGCCGTTACATTTTCGGGGTTTAATATATAATAGCCGATTCCCAATCCGGGGCGGCTGACATAACCCTTGGAAATTAACTGGTCAGCCACAGCCTTAGCCGTATTACTTGGAATCGCTAACCCAATTCCCTGTGAGTTGGCAACTATTAATGTATTAATACCAATGATATTACCTTTACTATCAAGTAACGGACCGCCTGAATTACCAGCATTGATTGAAGCATCGGTTTGAATCATGTTTCGCATTACAAGGTCATTATTAACCTTTACCATTCTTCGTTTTGCGCTGACTACCCCTACAGTTACCGTGTTTTTTAGATTTTCAGCAAGCGGGTTACCTATAGCAATAGCCATTTGTCCTTCTTGCACCCTATCTGAGTTAGCCCATTGCGGTACCGGAAGATTATCATGGTCGATCTTTAAGACAGCCAGATCAGTCTGGGGGTCAGCCCCTACCACTTTAGCCGGATAAGATTTCCCATCCCCCAGGACCACAAGGATTTGATCCACTGCCCCTGTTCCTTTTAAGCCACTAATTACATGGTTATTAGTTAATAAATAGCCATCGTTTCGATAAATTACTCCGGATCCTAATCCTTGAATATTTTTGACCTCGGGCCCGGTAAAAAAGTCAAAATCCTCCACCACTGTTGATGTGGTAATCATAACTACCGAAGGGCTTACTTTTTTAACTACATTGATCGTTGCCTGCTCATATTGATTTAAAGATAGTGAACGAGTTGATCCCATTGGTTGCTGTTCGACCTGAATCTGCTGCTGAGGCTGGGAAACCGGTTCAACTGTCATAGGATTCACCAAAGCGGTTCCAAGTCCGGTCAATTTGACCGCAATTATTACCATCAGCGCACCGGCAATACCACCGATAATTGCTGTTAAAATATACGGTACATGGCGTTCTTGCATGTCAAATCGGAACTGGTTCATCCTGGCTTCCCCCGTTCAACTTAATTGATTCTACATGTTTATACTTTTCTACAACGTATTTTATTCAGTATCAGTTCCCCCGTGTTGCAATTGATAAATATCAATTTGATATGTCTTCGCTTCATAAATCACCGGCACTCGCACTTGTTTTGCCAGCCATCCTTTTTCCATCATCGAGAGCACAAACTCTAACGCATAATCTCTGCCAGGGTCGGCCAACCAAACAATTCCGTTTGGTTTCAGCGTATTTGTAATTATCTCGTCTATCTTTGAATGAAGCGTTTTTTCGTAAAGAATATCCGCCCCAAGTATTAAGTCGAATTGTCCCACTCGT
The DNA here is from genome assembly GCA_023435565.1 of Bacillota bacterium. GTDB lineage: Bacteria > Bacillota > UBA4882 > UBA8346 > UBA8346 > JAAYHS01. Next base: position 82,180 of record JAEYRN010000062.1, on the reverse strand, counting down.
GGAAAGCGCCGCCAATCGGCTAGTAATAGTTGAGGTTCGGTCAACCCGTTCCTTAATGAATTCGCCCTAATAAATCGCAAAGCTGCTTCTGCATAATCTGTTTGCAGTAGATTAGCCCCGGCAAGTCTGGCAGCTATACCGGCTAATCCAATACCTGCCCCAAGCTCAAGAATAGATTTTTCCTGTAAAAATTGACGATTATTAAATATGTAACGTGCTAAACCAAGCGATGCCGGCCATAGCTCAGCCCAAAACGGGATTTGGTCGGCATCAGTAACTCCTTCCAATAATTCATCCATGTCTGCTACTTTAATTAATTCAAGAGACTGATCGCCAAATTTCACCGGCACTTCTTGTAGGTGAAAATCCCGTTTCAGTTCAACATATAATTGTTTACCAATTGCATCGGTTCGTATGGTCAAGCAGTTTTACTCCATTGCTCAACTAGACGCCGGACGTTATCAATTAGCTCTTGTAATTCCCCGGCACTGTTGGTCTCAAAATAAATCCGAATTAGTGGTTCAGTTCCTGAAGGCCGGATCAGAAACCAACTACCATTAGATAAAACAAACTTAAATCCATCAATCTTTCTAACTTCTTTGACCTTGATTGCACCTATTGTTTCAGGCGGATTTGCTTTGCAGCAGTCTAAAACCGTTGCTTTGGCTTTTTCCGATAAATGAATGTCAAGTCTATTAGAGTAAAATTGCCCAACTTTATTATATAAATCTTGCAAAGTAGCTAATAATGGTTTACCTGTTATGGCCCGTAATTCCGCCATTAATGCGCAGGCCAAAATCCCGTCTTTTTCAGGAAGATGCCCTTGAATACTTAAGCCTCCGCTTTCTTCACCACCAATGATTACTTGTCTTGTTCGCATCATTTCACCGATGTATTTGAAACCCACCGGTGTTTCTACTGCTTCCACTCCGTACAACTCCCCTAAACGGTCAATCATATGGCTAGTAGCTACTGTTCGAGCTGCTATTCCTTTCAAGCCCCTATTAGTGATAAGATGCCACATTAATAAGGATATCACTTGGTTTGGATTTAAATAAGTACCGTCGCTATCCACAATCCCAAAACGGTCCGCATCGCCGTCAGTCGCTAAACCGATTGAATTGTTTTTGGATTTTACCGAAGCCATTAATTCTCCCAAAAATTCCCCTTGCGGGTCTGGCATAGTCCCACCAAATAGAGGATCTCTCCAGTTATGAATTTCGGTAACGGAACAATCTTTGAACAATTCGGCGAGGAATCCCCGGCCGGTAGCGTACATCGGATCAATCACCAAATTTATCTTTGCTTTTTTTATAGCATCAATATCAATTAAATTATTTAATTGTTTTAAATATGCTTCCGTAGGTTCAATCTTGGTAATTAATTGAGAGTTTGGTTGTCCAACCACAAAATCGGCTTCAATATATTTAGCCAGGTTTGCTTCAATAGCTTTAGTAATCTCAAGTGAAGCAGGCCCGGCATATTCCGGAATAAATTTTATTCCATTATATTCCGGCGGGTTATGGCTTGCCGTAAACATTATCGCTCCAAAAGCCCGATAATAGGTTACTGCAAAGGCGATAACAGGGGTAGGGAAATCCCTTTCACTAAAATATACTTTGATTCCTTGTGAGGTCAAAACTTCCGCAGCCTTTTTCGCAAAAAAGTCCGAAAAAAACCTAGCGTCGTACCCCACAACAACCCCACGTTCTTCACCATGGTTGTCCTTTGTGTAACGGGCAATAGCATTTACTACCTGTTTTACATTTGACAGATTAAAACGGTCGTACATTAAATCCCGCCAACCGTCTGTTCCAAATTTGATCTCCGACATTAAATCTCCTCCTTGAAGCTACCAGTTTTATCCACTGTTTTTTCAAAGCAAATATTCGCATTTGAAAAGTTTTTAAACATATTTTTACCAAAAGGTTCTTTGCCTATAACTTAATAAGTCAAACAGGCTAAAGTTTAACATATTTTGGTATCGCCAAGACAAATTCCATATATTATTCTGCATTCCCCATCGGTCTCCTTGTTTGAAGCTGAGAATAGTTTACCATCAAATTCACCTTTTGTTAAGGACTAAGTACTAGTTCCACCCCTAACCAATATCACATATTTTAATAATAGATAAAATAAAGAGGTGGTACTAATGAGTCATCGCCATTCGGAAGAAATAAAAAATGAACCTAAACAAGTTATCTCTTCTTCTGAGGAACTTAATCCGTTTTTATCCAAGAATGATTTAACAATCCTTACTATGGCTATACCATTTCTAAGTGCTAACGGACAAAAATTACTCTCTTTCTTTATAAATTTCAACCAAAGTCCAATTTCAACACCAGATTTTAGCGGGATTTTAAATCTTTTCAATAATAACGATAACAATAATAATGTACTTCGTGAATTACTACCCGCTCTCCTAGGTTTAGCAGTTAACACTGAGCAAGGAAACTTTGACCCCGGCATATTAAAATCCCTAATCGGAATGATCAATACCAACCATACTTCTAACAGTAAAGAACCTGCTGATTAGATAGTTGTTTAATAAAAATAAAGTGGGGTACTATCCCCACTTTAAACTTAACCTATGTTTTTATTAATTATTGTTCCATTTGTTTTGCTAGAAAACCAGCCGCAGTTTCAGCTATTTTTACTTCCAAATCGCCCATTACCACATTTGGTTCTTTACTAGATAGGATTACCGCACCGATTGGATCTCCTTCGGCTATAATCGGAGCAATAACCTGGGCTGTAAACTTGCATTTTCCTTCGTCTTCTTTTACCGGACAGGCATCACAGAATTTATGTTCGCCCGGTTTAGGCATTAATACCACTTTTCGCTCTTCAATCGCTTTTTCAACTGCTCTTGAGATTGGTTTGTCTAAAAATTCTTTCTTGGCGGCCCCCGCTACGGCGATTACCATATCCCGATCGGCGATACAAGCGATATGACCGGTTGACTCGTACAGAGAATCAGCATATTCTTTTGCAAAATCACCTAGTTCACCTATGGGAGAGTATTTTTTAAGAATTACCTCCCCTTCCCGGTCTACAAAAATCTCCAACGGGTCGCCCTCTCGAATCCGTAAAGTTCGCCGGATCTCCTTGGGGATGACCACTCGACCTAAATCATCGATTCGCCTTACTATTCCAGTAGCCTTCATCCCCCATTCCCCCCTTTGCTCTATCTGTTTTTTTTTAAATTTGGTGTCAGAGGACCTGCCACCCGTCTACCTAACAATAACTTTGGTTTGGGACTACTTTTATTGATAGTATATAGTTAAATTTACACTTTTATTCATTTGAGCTAGATTCATAATTACCATAATTTGGCTTAATATTCTATAATTCGTTGTTAATTTTTATGTTTTATCGGTCTCAATATTTAGTTATGAAACGCTCATTTTGCTTTTTAGTCAGCCTATACTATCAACAGGTCGAAGTTAGCTTACCCGTTTTTTGTCAAAGCATACTCATAAAACATGAATTAGTATTTTATTATTATATAATTATGATTTTTACTGAGCTTGTTGTCTCAACATTTCTAAACTATTTAAAATAACCTTTAATAAATCTTCCAAAGCTGAACCGGCTTTCCACTTAAAAACCGGAGGCCTTCCTGGCTGGTAACGAAACTGGCTCTTGTATTTTTGGAGGATTAATAAGATTTTTTCGTAATCAACGCCCAATCCAACGTGTAGTTTACCGACAACTTCGACCCTTTCTTTAGTAATAGAAGAAAAACCCAGTTCGCGAGCTAATGCCTTTAATTTAGCAATATCTAATAAATTGGCAACCGGTCTGGGTGGTGTACCGAACCGATCAATAATTTCCGCAGTAATGTCGGTAACTACTTGGACTGTACCGGCTACAGCTATCTTTTTATAGATATCCACTTTTTGTTTGCCATCAGTGATATAATCTTCAGGAATATAAGCGTCTATTGGAATTTCCACCACTGGTTCGGGGAGTTCCGGAGCAGTTTCTCCTTTCCGCTCCCGAATGGTTTCATCTAGTAATCTACAATAAAGTTCGAATCCTACGGATGCAATTTGGCCATGCTGTTCAGGACCTAATAAATTACCGGCTCCTCTAATCTCCAAATCCCGCATAGCTATTTTAAAACCTGATCCTAATTCGGTAAATTCCCTTATCGCTGCTAGTCTTTTCTCGGCATTCTCCGACAAAGTTTTGTCTTTGCGATAGCAAAAATAAGCATGGGCAATACGGTTACTTCGTCCTACCCTACCCCGAAGTTGATATAATTGAGCCAGGCCGAACCGGTCAGCGTCATATACAATTAAAGTATTAACATTACTGATATCCAAACCGGTTTCAATGATGGTAGTACAAACCAAAATATCGGCCTCATTATCGTAAAATTCCAGCATTACTCTTTCGAGTTGATCTTCATCCATTTGGCCATGGGCTACAGCTATTCTAGCTTTTGGAAGCAAATTTTGGAGATATCCGGCCATCTTTTCAATGGTTTCAACTCTATTATAAACAAAATAGATTTGTCCCTGTCGATCCAGCTCCCGTTGAATGGCTTCCCGAATCACTTCCTCATTATATTCCAATACATGGGTACGTATAGGATAACGGTCACGAGGCGGAGTTTCGATTAAACTGATGTCCCTAATACCCACCAATGACATATGCAAGGTCCGGGGAATAGGAGTAGCCGTTAATGTAAGTACATCAACGTTTTGCCTTAATTCCTTTAACTTTTCTTTATGGACTACACCAAAACGTTGCTCTTCATCAACGATTAGTAATCCCAAATCTTTAAAGTGAACATCCGTAGATAGTAAACGGTGAGTTCCAATCAATAAATCTACTTCTCCACTTAAGACCCCGGCAATAACCTGGTTCTGCTCTTTGGCTGTCTGAAACCGGCTTAACACTTTAATATTGACCGGAAAACCGGCAAACCTTTCTCTAAAGGTTAAAAAGTGCTGTTGCGCCAAAATAGTGGTTGGAACAAGAACTCCCACTTGTTTTCCATCCATAACAGCTTTAAAGGCAGCCCGCATCGCCACTTCAGTCTTGCCATAACCCACATCGCCACACAGCAAACGGTCCATAGGTTTCGACCGTTCCATATCTTTTTTAATCTCGGAGACAGCCCGTAATTGGTCAGGGGTTTCTTCAAAATAGAAACTCTCCTCAAATTCATGCTGCCAGACTGTATCCGTCGAAAATTCATGGCCCGGCGTTACTTCCCGCTTAGCATACAGCTCTAATAATTCCTCAGCCAAGTCCCGAATTGATTCTTTAACCCGGTTTTTAACTTTTTGCCATTCAGCCCCGCCCATTTTATTTAGTTTAGGTGGAGAATCTTCAACTCCAATATACTTCTGGAGCATATTTATCTGATCAGTTGGGACAAATAACCTGTCTTCACCTGCATACTGAATTCTTAAATAATCTCGGTGACCGCCTGCAATCTCCAAGGTTTCTATTCCCATGTATTGCCCAATTCCATGATTGATATGTACAACATAATCCATGACTTTTAAATCCGTAAAAGAACTGAGTTTAACCCCTTCCTCGGTAAACCGCGCTTGATATCTTTTTTTCTGTCTCCCATAAATTTCAATTTCGGTTAATAACAACAACTTTCCGGCTGGCCATTCCAAACCGGTTTCAAGATCACAGACCTCAATTGTAACCGTTCGGGGTTGGGGAGAAGTATTGGTTTTTTCAATAGCTAAAGAGGTAGAGATCCCGTGTTCCCTTAATATTTCCCGTAAACGGCGGGCTTTTTCTTTTAGAGCTACTGCTAGAATTATAGTCCAACCGCTTCGAAGACGGGCATTAAGCTCGTCAACCAGTTGTTCGATTTTACTATGAAAAGAGGGAGGGCTTTTAAATGGAAGCGTTAAAGTATGGGTCGGGGCTAACCCTTTTGGGGTCTTTGACAATAACGAAAAGGACCAAGGACTCTTTGACCAGATCCTATTTTCCAGTTCATCCAAAGTTAGAAAAATTTCTTGTTCTTTTGGAAGAACTACACCTTTTTCTAGAAAGTTTTCAAATATACTAAGAGTCTCTTCGGAAATAAGACGATATGAATCACGGCCCCGTACCGGTTCATCGAGAATAATCCGAGCATTGGCCATATAATCTAATAAACTAACCAACTCCGGTTCAACCCATGGTAAAAATTGGTCAGCTCCTGGTAGCTGATGGCCCCCCGTTAGTCTCTCCAAAGCCTCATTAATCTTGTTGGTTAAGGCTTCAGCTTCTGTTATTCGTCCTACATTTTCCAAGCGTGTAACTTGTTTGGCAAGGGCTTCCGCAATGAATGGAACACATTGTTGAAATTGTTCCAAACACCACAAACCTTCCCTTACCGGCAAGATCGAAACCGATTCCAAGTTTCCGGAAGATAATTGCGTATCAATGTTAAAACAACGAATGGAATCAATTTCATCTCCGAAAAATTCTAATCGGATTGGTTGGTCCTGATTTAACGGGAAAACATCTAGAATATCACCGCGATGACTGAATTGACCAACCGCCTGTACTAGATCGACCCGTTCATAACCCATTACTGTTAATCGGTTTAATAAATCATGTATTGATACTTCTGCTCTAAGCCGGAGTAAAATCACAAACTCTAAAAATTTGGCTGGAGGGATCAACCGTCGTTGCAATGCTTCCCATGAAGTTACGACTATTAATTGTTCTTGTTGCAAAATGCGTCCCAATACCTCAACCCGTTGAGCTGTTACCTCGGGTTCATATGCTTCTTCATGAGGAAGTAATTGATTACTAGGGAAAAAAGCAACATTATCCGAACCAAGTATACTATCTAAGTCCAGGGCTAGGCGGTTTGCTTGGTTATTACTATAACTGATAATTAAATATTTATAAGGTTGATCCCAAACAAAACCAGCAGTAGTCAATGCCTTTTGACTGCCACTGATTCCTGTAATCAAATCTTGACTGTTATGGATAAAATATTCTTTTACCTGTTTAAAGTCATGGTGTTTAGAAATATCTAAAGCTAAATATCTCATAAATCCTCCTGGCAAAATGCAATTAGCGGCTTGAAGGCCTGGGGGATTAAACATTATATTTTATTCGTTAAGGCACCAGAATTTAATATATTTGTTTAAATACATTAATCTTTAATCAAAAGATTATTCCATAATAAGTGGGCAGTGATTCCAAAGCTTAAACTGAAAATGGGCGGAATTGGAAATAAAAAAAATACTCCAAAACAGAAATGAATTAATCCACCGGCAATAATTAGCTTTAAAGCAGACGGCTTTTTTAAGAGAAATGTCTCTAAACATCCCTCTCCAAAACCGAATAATGAATAGATAATCAAAGGGTGAAAATGGAAAGCCACTGCCATAAAATATTTGATGGCCTCTTCCCCTATTGGCACTCCAATTCCAATTCGTATTTTTTGCTCAAATTTTAAAAGACGCAATAATCGGTCCCAAAGCCAAGCTAAACTTAATGTCAGACAAACGGCGGCAATCAGTCTCATTCCAAAAATATGATTGCCTGCTTTAAAAGAAATATTCAGGTTAAATGATTATTGGTCTCTTTTTTTATCGCTATTTGTCAGATTATGATTAAACTGATTCATGGCATACTCAGGCCCGTTAGTTATAAAGGAAATCGTTGCTTCGGCCGCCCTATTTATACTCTCTTTAAATTCTACCATTTGTTGGCCGCTAAACGACGTTAAAACATAATCAACGACTGTCCCGGTTGTTGGGCGACCTATCCCCACACGCAACCTTGGAACACTCTGACAACCAATAGAAGATAAGACGGAGGTCAAACCGTTATGACCACCCGCGCTTCCGGAAAGCCTAATTCGAATCGTTCCCAGCGGTAAATCCAACTCGTCATATATTATTAAAACATGGTCGAGCTGAATCCGGTAATAATTAATAATAAGTCCAGCAGCTTCTCCGCTGAGGTTCATAAAAGTTTGCGGTTTTACTAAAATAACCGGCTTGTTATTGATATAACCTTTACCATATATACTCTGGAACCCTTTTTTGTCCAGTATAATATTATTATCTTCCGTAATTCGGTCGATCACTAAAAACCCGGCATTATGCCGGGTTTGAAAGTATTGACGACCTGGATTGCCTAATCCAATCACACAAAACAAGCGAACCACCCTCCACGGGTAATTAAGCTTCTTCCTTTTTCTCCTTAATAACTTCCGGTTCAGCTGTAGCAGGTTGTTCAGCCGTTTCGGTTTCGGCTGCTACCGTAGGCGCTATTGCGTGAACAACCGTTTCCTCAGGAGCATTAACAGCTTTTACTCCATTACCTAATTCCAAATCTTTAACATGAATTTTACCACCAGTTGTCAAGTTATTAGTATGAATTTGAATTCGGTCCGGAATATTTGCCGGTAAACAACTAACCTCTAACTCATGCATTAAAACCTCAATAATTGCGCCGTCACGGGTTTTTCTTTCATCACTTGCCAAATATAAAGGCACTTTTACTGTAACCGGGTGGTCCATTGCCACTCTTAAAAAGTCTACGTGGATAATATTACCTTTAACAGGATGACGTTGTAGGTTTTTAATAAGTACTTGATCTTGTTCCGCAGCTTTTCCTTTTTGAATCTTCAATTTAATTAATTTACCAGTACCCTCTTTTAAAACTAAACGGCCAAAATCTTGAGCATTAATGGTAAGATGTTCGGTAGGTTTGCCTTCGCCGTATATCACTCCCGGTATCTCTCCACTGCTTCGGGATTTTTTTGCGTTTCCCGTACCAAGGTTTTCTCTAACCGCAACTGTAATTTCCATAGTAACTCCTCCTAAAGTAGGCTATTGATATTTATCCTAAACTAGCATTAACTAACTTTTCATAGTTAGCACATAAAAAAAGATCGCTCACATTATAACATTCTAGTTGTCTCTTGTAAACAATTATTGCCATTATTTTCTCGAACGTTCTCGAGGTAATTTCCATCCCTTAATGTTTTCCTGCCGACTCCGGGAAATTGCCAATGATTTGTCAGGAACATCCTTGGTTATTGTTGAACCGGCCCCAACTGTAGCTTCAGTCCCAATCGTTATCGGTGCTACCAGATTAGCATTACTTCCAATAAAAGCGCTATCATGAATCTTTGTTTGATATTTCTGAACTCCGTCGTAATTACAAGTTATTGTACCGGCGCCAATATTTACATCCTTACCAACCTGAGCGTCACCAAGATAAGTTAAATGCGGTATTTTACTCCCTTCACCTACCTGAGAATTTTTAATCTCGACAAAATCTCCAATTTTTACATGGGAATCACTAATCGTTCCCGGCCGGATATTAGCAAACGGACCCACGTGATTATCAGGACCGATATGTGCTCCGACAATTTGGCTAAAAGCGGCCTCGGTAAAATCATCAATAATCGAATCAATAATCCTGGTATGAGGCCCAATTATGCATTTTTCACCGATAATTGTATTTCCAAGTAAAAAAGTACCAGGTAAAATAATAGTGTCACGGCCAATTTTAACTTGGTGAGCAATATAGGTAAAACTCGGATCGGTAATCGTAACTCCCTGTTTCATCAAGCCTTCGTTAATTTTTAACTTTAAATTGTTTTCAGTAACACACAGTTGTACCCGATCATTAGGACCCATTACCTGTTCCGCTTGATCAGTCATGACTCCTACGATAGGCAAACCCTGCTCGACGAAGATTTTAAAAACATCGGTTAAATAATATTCGCCTTGCGCGTTGCGTGGCGAAAGCAATTTTAACGCTTTTAACAGGTGCTTAATCTCAAAACAGTATACTCCAGTATTGACCTCTTTTACCTTTTTTTCTTCGGGTGAAGCATCTTTGTCTTCAATAATACCATTGATATTCCCCTGAGAGTCCCGAAGAATTCTCCCATAACCGGACGGGTCATTTAATTCTGTAGTTAAGATCGACGCTATTGCTCCCTGGTTACGTTTCTTTACAACTAAATCTTTAATTGTTTCCGGTTCTAAAAGAGGGGTATCCCCATATAAAACTAATAAGTCCCCTTCCATTTGGCTTAAAGCTGATTCAGCCATTAAAACCGCATGACCTGTCCCTAACTGTTCCCGCTGCCAAACATAATAATAATTTGAACCTAAAGATTGAATCACTTGTTCACCCTCAAAACCAACTACCACTATAATTGAACCGGCTCCTGCCTGTTTAGCCGAGTCAACTACAAATTGCAACATGGTTTGACCAAGTATTTTATGTAAAACCTTGGGGTATGCAGATTTCATTCTAGTACCTTGCCCGGCTGCCAAAACAATAGCGTTTAGATTTACCATAAATACCTCCCCTTGAGTAAAAAATTTAAACCTTAATAAGAAATCTTATTATAAAAAAAGAACCCCTTTGAGTTCTAAGCTTTGTTTTTAATATGGCTGGGGCGGCTGGACTCGAACCAACGCATGCGGGAGTCAAAGTCCCGTGCCTTACCAACTTGGCTACGCCCCAGTGAATGCACTCCTTAGTATACCAATCCTCTAACAGGATGTCAACAATCAATTTCAAATGGAAATAATTAAATAAAAAATAGCCAACTGCAAAGTCGGCTATACTTCTCATATAGTAAGGTATAATTATTCCGCTTTTTCGTATTCTTTTAAGATTGCGCTTTGGATTAACTCTCGGGCATCGGAAGTTATTGGATGAGCAATGTCACGAAATTCGCCATCTGGTGTTTTACGGCTCGGCATAGCTACAAATAATCCGTTTTGTCCTTCTATTACCCTGATATCTCTGACCACAAAAGCATCGTCAATTGTAATCGAAGCGATTGCTTTCATTTTGCCTTCGGTATTTACCTTTTTAAGGCGTACGTCTGTGATGTTCATCCGTCCACTCACCTTTCTATGCTTGTAATGGATACATAATAAATTCCATAAAAAAATTAAATTTCCTTCTATTTTAATGAAATATTTACTAAATTTTTCTAACGCTGGCAGTTGGTGATTTTTCTAAGGTTTGGTTGATAGTCAAATTCAAAAAATTCATACAATTAATAAAAGTTGGATTAAATTTTTTTAACCCACATCACGTCCCTAAAACCGAACGAGATGAAAAAATTAGTAAATTTAATTCAGCTTATTACAGCTGTAATAGGTATATAAATTTATTTATAATTACTCAGGCAACCGACAATTTTTTAATGATAAATTACACATAGAATAAATTAAAAATAGCAGAGGGGGCCTCTGCTATCTTGTCAAAATTTCTCTTGCTAATTTTAAATCACTTGGTTTATCAACATCAATCCCTACTTCAGGATAAAGAGACACTATCCCCACTGCTTTTATCCCAAAAATTTCTGCCACTCGGTTTTCAATCTCCTTAATGGTTAAAACTCCTAATATTAGTTTGCATATATACCACCAGCCTAGCATCGCGCATAATTTTAAGGGCTTTTTGCGCAAAGCTACAGCTTTTTTAAGGGTTGGAAATTTTTCATGGATAATTTCCGGAGACAATAGTACCAAGTTACCCCCGGTAAAAGTACCTTCTTTAAGTCGGACATAAGTTCTTTGAACGCCCGGATATTTTTGGTCATTAATCGTTTTTGGAACAAATGAATAATAAATGTCCCCGGGCCTATCCTGGCACCGTTCTAAAAAATCTTCCAAAGCTTCCTTGGTAATTAGCGGAATATCAGAAGTTAGTATTAATACCGGTTCCCTTACGTTTAAAGTACTAATACCATTCTCCAAACTGTCAATAACCGAAGACCCGGGTTTCACAAAAATAAATTGTTCTTTTTTTGATTTGCTATTTGAGAGCATTGATTCTGAACCGACAATAACTATCTTTTTAATTGATTGGACTCTTTCTAAAGCCAACACTACATATTCCAGCATTGGCCGACCGGCTATTTCAATCTCCGCCTCATATTGCGCCGGGCTAACCTGACGTAACGGTCCTTTGTTCGGAGCCCCGGCCAATACTATTGAGTACATTCAGCCACCCCCATATTTCTTATCCTGTTGAATCATACTCATCATGCTATTTTCGGCATTTTCAATATGTTCATGCGCCAGTTTACTGGCAAGCTCACCATCCCGAGCCGAAATAGCTTCTACTATTTTACGGTGCTCTTCCAAAGCGGATTTCATACGTCCCGGATATGAAAGTGACGTTGTCCGAAAACGCTGAATTTGCTCTCTAAGATTATTTATTATCTGAGATAATCGTTGATTACGGCTAGCTTGATAAAGTATACTATGAAAGTCCGTATCGGTAGCAACCACCTTTTCCAAATCACCATGTTCAATATCTTCCGCAATTTTGACCAAATACCGTTCCAACTCCTCCAACTCATCTTCGGTGATCCGCTCGGCAGCCAGTTCAGCGGCTAAACCTTCCAAAGCTCTCCGAATTTCAAAAACATCAACAATGTCTTTGAATGAAAGACCGGCGACATAAGCACCCTTCCGCGGAATCATCGCTACTAACCCTTCTAATTCAAGTTTACGAATAGCCTCTCGGACCGGAGTCCTACTGACCCCCATTTCTTCTGCTAATTGGATTTCCATTAAACGTTCACCGGCCCGAAGTTGACCGGAGATAATCGCTTCCCTTAAGGATTCAAAGACTAATTCCCGTAACGGTTTATAGTTATCAAGCCGTATTGGAACTAAAGGTTGACGTTCCATACTTTATCCCACCCATTCTATTAATTTAAAAACCTAGTTAAACAGCCAAACCAGTCTGAAGGTAGTTCGGCTAAAAACGGTTCTATTATTTCCTGAGGAGGATCTAACGTGAATACTGTCGGACCACTCCCGGACATTAAACAATGGTCGATACCAAACCTATTAAAGTACGATTTCACTTCTGTAACAAGAGGCTTTTCAATCAAAACTACTTCTTCAAGTACGTTACCCCAAAGATCAAATAATCTTTTAGAATCCCCATTTTCCAATGCGGTGATGACTGAAACAATTTGAGGATGACGTTTAATTTTTTCAATTTGGAGTTTCTGGTAGATTATTGAGGTAGACACTTGAATATTAGGAGTTATCAGTAAAACCTTACTCTTTAAACAATTGTTAATTGGTGTCAATTGTTCACCAATCCCTCTTGCCCGGGCTGTTCCTTTCATTATACAAAAAGGTACATCCGCCCCCAGCTTTAATCCGAATTTCATTAATTCCGGTTGAGAAAAACCAAGTTCCCAAAGTTTATTTAATCCGATAAGTACTGCAGCGGCATCAGTACTTCCCCCTGCTAATCCTGCAGCTATAGGTATTTTTTTATTAATAATAATTTTTACTCCCTTATTGACGCCGCTTATTTCCTGTAACAAACGCGCAGCACGCCAAGCTAGGTTACGCTCATCTATGGGAAGGCCAGGCATATCACAATATAATTCGAGACCGTCTGAAGGCTCAATGGTCACTTGGTCAGCCAATTCAATTGACTGCATAATCATATCGACTTGATGGTAACTATCAGGCCTTCGGGATATTACATCCAATGCTAGATTAATTTTAGCTGGAGCAAAAATTTTCATTATTATTATCTTTCATTTTTTTGTATACTTATTTGCCGTTATTTTTTTAATTCCTGCCAAGATATCCCGGTTGAGTTTATAAAAACTATTTGGAACATTCTTTACGTCAATTCCCGATGTTAATATTTATTTATCATTCGGATTCTAGAATGAAAAAATTAACAAACTTAAATTTTTATTTACCCGGCATACAAAAAAACACCGGTAAAATACCAGTGCCAATAATTATGGCCGTGCACCTTATCTCGACCAAGTTTCCCCAAACGTTCCGAATCAGCCAGCTCCGACCAGGCTACCTCACGGCACACAAAGAATCTTACTTACCGCTGCTTCCTTCCGGACCTGACGGGGTTTATAAGTTTTTGTCGCGTAAGACCCAATCATCAACACCGCTTAATCCGGCCGGACTCATGAAAACCGGCCTCAAACAAGGGATTAAATCTTGCTATAGCGGGTTGCAAGTTACAGGGCACCGCTACCTCCCCATCTAGCACGACCATAAACTTTATTTGAAAACGAAGTAAATCTATTTTATCATATTACAATACGGATTCAACAGTTATTTTGTGGTTACTAAAAATTATTATGTGGGCAAGTTTCATAATTACCTGATTTATATTAAACTGATTAATCACAGTTGATAATTATAAATTCTATTTCCCGATATCACTAACAAATTCGGATCATTATAGTATAATCCGGTAATCCGACCAATAGAACGTTCCTCCCATACTTTCAGTCCAAATAAACCCTCTCTAGCTTCGAAAGTCCCGGAAAGACCTACAATAACGGCATCGGAAATCTGAATTAGATTAGGTATAACCGCCTCTTCCCAGTCGACTTTCCATAATAAACGACCCGTCCAGCGATGATAGACATATAAGTGCCCTTTGTTTGACGAATCGTTATAAAGTAAATAGACTTCATTCTTGCCCATACTAAGATTCATTTGACGGAAGCCACTGGTAATTGTGGTTTTCCATGAAGCAACGCTTCTTCCGGTCTCTGAATCAAATATTTTAAGCTGACCATCATTTAAAAAACAGACCATGTCTTCTTTGTCAACTATTGGAACAGTTGCCAAAGGGCTTTCAAACTTTTTGACCCATAACTTTTGGCCTCCTCGATTAACAGCCCAAAGTTCTCCGGTTGGGAAAACCAATAAAGTGCGATCTGTTCCTCCGTAAGCAATTTCAACTTGAGTAATTGCAGGCATCTGCCACACCTCAAGTCCATCTTCCCAATTAAATGCACGCACAGTCCCATTTTGCTCGACTACTATCAATGTATCATTTACTAAATAATATTTAATCAAATCCGGTAATTGCTGGTCCCAGATATCGGTAAAACTATAGATGTTAATTAGTTCCAGGCTATAGACCTTCAAGTATTGGAGATTTTTAACCAAGTAACGGTCATTATATGACTGGTGCGGTTTGAAACCCGTTTTAATCCGTCTTTTCAATCTACCGCTTTTTGGATTAATGATTTCAAACGATTGAAGCGTATTTACCACTAAAGAAAGTTCGTATTTTGAGATTGAGTCGATCCGATCAACCGTTTCCCTACTCCAAGTTACCCTTGGTTGACGGCTTAAGCTTCCGGCCCGGGGAGGTTGTGACCGGGAATCTCCCAACCAAACTCTAAGCTCTATTTGAAATTTACTATCTTCAGTCCAATAACGTAAGACCCGAAAATCAACTACTCCTATTTCTTGCTGAAGAGTTACCAAATCTTTTTCATTGTCATAATTGGCCAATAGTGATTTATTAGGATCGGTATTGCGAGCAAGAGCAAAGGCCTTTCGTAGTCCGTTTTCCATTGCCTCCCGATAAACCTGTACCTGGTCCGGCCCTGATTCTGATACACCGATTACTGTAAAATCCCGGACTTCTGCGTTAGAAACCGCTCCTTGAACTATTCCAATAGTACACCCTAAGGTTATAACTAGAACCACTAGAGTGGGAATTAGTTTCTTAAACCCTTCCATCAAAATCTCCTCATTAAGCGAATTTTTAAAATTCTCTTAAATTATCGGTTGATATAGGGATTTACTATATAAATTTCTAAATATGCTCCGATCTATAAAGCTAGACAGAGGATTTCCTTTTATTATCTTAAATAACCCTCCAGTAGGGTCCTTACAGCCTCTTCTTCACTCAAGCCGAATGTCATTAATTTCGTAATCTGCTCCCCGGATAGTTTCCCAATAGCAGCTTCATGGGTAAGCTCCGCTTCGGAGCTTTTTGCCCATATTTCCGGTTGTGAACGAATATCAGCCTCTCCCATAATAATTGAATCACATGATAAATGACCTTTACATTTACCGTATCCGATTAAACTAGCTTTAAATATTTGGACCGACTGGTCTTGTCCGACCGAACGGGTCAATACCTCTGAACTGCTTCCCTCGCCTTTAAGATGCACGGTAATTTCAGAATTTGCTTTTTGATTTTCATGTGTTAAGAGCCTTTCATTTATTATTAGCCGGCTCTGGGCTTCTTGATACACTTCAGTTTTTCGATCAGTATTGTCGATACCCTTAATTTGTACCATTTCCAGTTCGGCAATAGCCCCCTCTTCTAAATGGAGGATGGTTACCGGGTTTAATACCCGTTCGGCGGTACCTCCTCCTGAACCATAATGTTTTTCTACATAACGAATTCTGGCCCCTCTTCGAATATAAAACTCATGAATCCCATCATGGCGGCTCTTTCCAGCAGAGGTATGGATACCACACCCTGCTACAATTAGAACATCAGAATTTGCCCCGATTTCAAAAGTATTATAGACTACATCGTGTAAATCCGGAATAGTTAAAATTACCGGGATATGAACTGATTGATCAATGGTACCGGGATCTATTATCACATCGATTCCCGGTCGGTCTTCTTTAGGAGTTATTGTAATGCCGGCCTTAGACTCTCTCCCTATTGCCGCGCCATTTTTGCGAATGTTAAAAGCTCCCTGCGGAACGCTATGTAAATCAGCGATTTCTCTTAATAGCTCTTTATCTAGAGCATTGAGTTGCAATGTTTTCTTCCTCCCCCAAACATGTTTTACGCCAACGGCAATGAATCCCTTCATCAATCAATGGCCGGATCTCTTCCATCCTTCCCCGTTCTTGAATTTGACCCCCCGCCACCACAATAATTTCGTCTGCTGTTTCTAAAAACCTTTCGCTATGAGAGATGATAATGGTGGTTCGCTCCTCGGCCTGACGGTGAGAATAGATTATTAGATTTAATAATTGTTCAAACCCCCAAAGATCAACTCCAGCTTCAGGTTCATCTAGGATCGCCACTTTAGTTTGGCTTAATAATACTGAAGCAACCTCCAGGCGTTTCATTTCCCCTCCCGAAAGTGAGTTATCTGCCATTCTCTCAAGATAATCCTCAGGGCAAAGCCCGATCCTAACCAAGGTAGACCGAAGTTCTTTGGTATTGATATCTGGATTTGCAAGCTTTAAGAGTCTTTCAATTTCTATTCCTTTAAAACGAGGCGGATTTTGAAAAGCATACCTAATACCCCGTTTACCTCGGTCAGTAATATTCAAACTAGTAATGTCTTCTCCTTCATAGAAGATCCTTCCGGAGGAAGGGTTATAAATTCCCATAATTACTTTAGCGATTGAAGTCTTGCCTCCGCCATTTGGTCCGGTAATTACATATAATTTTCCTGATTCAAAGTTTAATGAAATCTCATTTAAAATATCAGCTTCTTCCCGTCCTTGACCAAGTTTTAAACTTATTTTTTCTAAACTTAACATCATTACCACTCCTAACTATTTTCAATCTATTCGAGTTATTTTAATTTTTTCCTTGTGGATGGTAACAGTGTATTATTAACTTTAACTTACTATTTATATCTCTGTTTTATTTAATACATTCTTTTGTTATTCTTATCAAATAAAGGCATGTTTAAAAATATAAAAAACCAGCCAAACAGCTGGTTTAAATTATTATGGCGGAGAGATAGGGATTCGAACCCTAGAGGCTGTTACACCTACACGCGCTCCAGGCGTGCGCCTTCGACCACTCGGCCATCTCTCCAAATACTAGGCTTAATAAATACTGCTTGAATATTATAACAGAAATTATATTACTAATAAAGCTTTTTTTATTGACATTTAATGGCGGAGAGAGCGAGATTCGAACTCGCGAGGGACGTAAATCCCTACCCGCTTTCGAGGCGGGCGCCTTCAACCGCTCAGCCATCTCTCCGGGGGTTGTTCTTATTTTGGTTATAACGTCTTTCTTTAAAAAACTCTTTTATCAGTTCGCTACATTCTTTTTCCATGACCATACCGGTAACATCCAAGCGGTGGTTAAGACGAATATCTTGAACAATATTCATTATGCTTCCGGCAGCCCCTGCTTTTGGATCCAAGGCTCCAAAAACTAAACGCTTGATTCTTGCCATCACCATCGCCCCGGCGCACATTGGACAAGGTTCTAAAGTGGTATATAGTGTTGTTCCTAAAAGTCTCCAATGTTTCATAACCTTGGCGGCCTCACGTAACGCCAAAATTTCCGCATGAGCCGTCGGATCTTCGATTGTTTCCCGTAGATTATGGGCCTTAGCAATAATATGGTCATTTAAAACAATTACTGCCCCGATGGGTACTTCTCCCTTCCGGGCAGCTTCACCGGCTTCCAGAATCGCCTCCCGCATGAAAACTTGATCCCTCTCGAATTGACGGTCTGGATGAATTAGATCTTTCATCATTTGACACCAACACTATCTTACCATAAAAAATGAATCCGTTTCAAGGTGAGTTTTTGAAAAAAAATAGGCCTGTTTTCCTAATCTTAATATTTTTTGTAATTCTAAGAAATTAAATTGGGTCATTTTCAAAATCTATAAAAATCTATCATTATAATAAAAATGCAAAAAAGCTTATTTTTTCTTTGTTGTCATATTTTTAATGTGATGGTATAATTTAAATATTAAAACTATATCTAATATTACTCTATACCCGTTTTAACCCCAGAACAGGTTTTTAGTCTCCCACTAAAGAATTATTCGTTTTCTCCTGTTTATTCCATGATGATCAAACAGAAGCCGAGGTGAACTATATGCTTCTATATCTTCATAAAGGAAAATCCATTGGACAAAGAACCATTTTTCGGAACATCCGGTCAATTATTATATTGTTAGTAATTATCAGTTCTTATTGGTTGATTAACCGTAATTTACGTTTAGTATATTATATTCAAACTGTTTTGGGTATTACTTTATTATTAGTTGATTATCATCGTCCCAAGACTGTTTTGGCGGATATTCGGATTAAGCTTCCGGATTACGCAATTATGGTTATTATGAATCTTTTTTTAGCAGGGACAATATTAATTTCAGGCGCATCTCATAGCCC
This sequence comes from Bacillota bacterium, assembly GCA_023435565.1. Lineage (GTDB taxonomy): Bacteria > Bacillota > UBA4882 > UBA8346 > UBA8346 > JAAYHS01. The sequence continues at coordinate 63,272 of JAEYRN010000062.1, read as the reverse complement.
TTTACTAGGAATTATATTAATTCCAGTTATCTTATTTGGCGCTGAATTTGGAACAATTATCGGTATATGGAATTACCTAATAACAGCTCTCTTTGTTATATTTACCTTAGTTTTTAGCGCAACCCCATTAACTTTTTATATTATAGCTCGAAATATTACATTAATTGTTTGTTCCGGAGCCTGTCTAACTATTATTAGAACTTTTCATCACTCTTATAACCACTATAACCGAAAAATAGAACGTTTATTAACACACGACGAATTAACGGGACTATACAACCGTCGTTTTCTCAAATCTGCAGTCTTAAAAGAAATAAAGTCAAATAAAAATTTTGGATTGGTTCTAATTGATATTAATTACTTCAAATATTACAATGACTATTGGGGGCATTCAGCTGGGGATAATCTCCTGATCAATATTGGAAAGGTTATCAATAAAAGTATTCGCCCTCAAGATATCGCTGTCCGGCATTCAGGTGACGAATTTATTGTATTAGTACCCGAGTCTAATCAAACTATAGTAGAAAGCACAATAAATAAAATTAACCTGTCCATTGAATCAAACCTTTTTCCCGGTGAAGAATGTTTTCCCGAGAATAAGCTATCCATATCTTATGGTTTCTCTCTTTTCCCAAATGATGCCCGTAATTATCAAGCATTATTTACAACTGCCGATCAATCACTTTACAAATATAAAAGAGAACATTTTCATTAAACAATGGGAAAATTATTATATATCCAAATTTCGCACTTCAGAAGCATGGGTTTGAATAAATTCCTTTCGCGGTTCAACCTTGTCCCCCATTAACATTGAAAAAGTCTGATCAGCCTCAATCGCGTCCTCAAGCGTAACTTTAAGAATGGTTCTTGTTTCAGGATTCATCGTAGTTTCCCAAAGTTGATCGGCATTCATTTCCCCCAAACCTTTATACCGCTGAACAGTAATGTTTTGACGTCCAATTTTTTGTAGTAGTTCATCCAATTCCTTATCGGAATACACATAGTATTCGTTTTTTTGTTGCTTAATATAGTATAAAGGGGGTTGGGCTATAAAAACATTACCGTTTTCCACTAATGGTTTCATAAAACGGTAGAAAAATGTCAACAACAGTGTTCTGATGTGGGAACCATCGACATCGGCATCAGTCATAGTCACAATTTTATGATATCTTAATTTTACTAGGTCAAAATCATCGCCAAATCCTGTTCCCAGAGCGGTAATCATCGCTTTAATTTCTTCGTTGTTTAAAATCTTATCCAGGCTTGCTTTTTCAACATTCAATATTTTACCACGCAAAGGCAGAATAGCTTGAAATCTTCGATCACGACCTTGTTTGGCCGAACCTCCTGCAGAATCACCCTCCACTAGGAATAGTTCTGATAATTCCGGTTCTTTAAATGAACAATCGGCAAGTTTTCCAGGAAGAGAACTCACTTCCAAAGCATTTTTTCGCCTGGTAAGTTCCTTTGCTTTGCGAGCCGCCTCACGGGCCCTTGCCGCTAAAAGACACTTTTCAACAATTTTCTTGGCAACGGAAGGATTCTCTTCAAAAAAATCAGACAAACCTTCGTTTACTACTGATTCAACTAAACCTTTCATTTCGCTGTTACCGAGTTTAGTCTTGGTTTGACCTTCAAATTGAGGATATCTCAGCTTAACGCTGATTACGGCAGTTAACCCCTCCCTAATATCATCCCCGGAAAGGCTGTTTTCCGATTCTTTTATTAAATTATTCTTACGGGCATAGTCATTAATTGTCCTAGTCAAAGCCGATCGAAATCCGGATAAATGGGTACCCCCTTCATGAGTATTAATATTGTTGGCAAAAGTAAAAACACTTTCTACAAAACTATCGTTATATTGAATGGCTACTTCGATTTCGTTTTCATCTACCAATTTTTGAATATATATTATTTCCCGGTGAATCGGATCTTTGGTCTTATTTAAGTGGTCAACGAAGGATACAATCCCTCCTTCATATTGATAAATTATTTCTTTACCATTCTTTTCATCTTTCATAATAATTTTTATGCCCTTATTTAAAAAGGCTAGTTCTCGGAAACGGTGGGATAGATAATCAAAACTAAATTCACATACCTCAAAAATCTCCTGATCAGGATAAAACCTAATCACTGTTCCTGTTTCCTCAGTTGTCCCGATGACTTTTACCGCTTCATCAGGTTTTCCCTTATGATATTGTTGATAATATAATTTACCTTCTCGTTTGACCCAAACTTCGAGCTTTTCAGATAAGGCATTTACTACCGATACTCCAACACCGTGTAATCCACCTGAAACTTTGTATCCATCTCCGCCGAATTTACCACCGGCATGTAAAATAGTTAAAACTACTTCCAAGGCTGATCTTTTTTCTTTGGGATGAATATCGACCGGTATCCCGCGCCCGTTATCATCAACCGTAACCGAGCCATCTCCATTGAGTGTAACTATTATTCGGTCGCATACTCCGGCTAAAGCTTCGTCAATACTATTATCAACCACTTCATAAACTAAATGGTGCAAACCTCGAACACAAGTACTGCCAATATACATACTGGGGCGGCGGCGAACAGCTTCCAACCCTTCCAATACCTGAATTTGATCGGCATTATACCCTGACACTCCGTTTTTAGGTAAATTATTCTTCTCTTCCTGCATTTATAATAAATCTCCTCTCGAGGCTATATAAGAAATTTGCTTCATCCTATATTTCACTTAAACTATCAACAAAGTTAGCCCGCTTTTTTAAAGTTAGTGTAGATATGGGAGACAAGTAAATATTCTTATCCGTAATTACGATTGATTTATATTCTTTTTGGTCATGATTCGCAATAAATCCTTCTTCTTGAGCAGTTTTTAAGAATTCTTTAGAACTATTAGCCCCTAAGACACTGTCAGCGTTAAGAATAGCTACTATTCTTTTTGAGTTAATTAATGTATCCCCACCCAAGTGAATAAACATGGTTTTCCCTCCTAATGTACTCACTATTTGACTTATAGCCCTGATTTTAAATTATATCTTTATTTGACAACAAGGGCAATATAAATAATCTCCAGTGATAACAGTATGACAATTTTGGCAACGATGACCGCCTTCAGCTAAAACTTGTTTTTGATTTTGATAAAAAGATTGAATCAATTTTACCATTATACTTGATAAATCAGGGTCTTTTAAAGTATTTGAACAATTTTCAATAATATTCTTTTCTCCATCTGTAAGAGGATAATCGTTAACACTTGAAAAAGTGTGTTTTTTTGGAAGTGTAGTCGCTCCTATTTTTATTTTAATCCCTTTGATTATGTTTTTACCCAGTACTTTTTGAAACCGCTTAATAATTTCCAAAGTTAAAAGAGAAACTTGATGAGCTAAGGCTGGATTTTCAGTTTGAAGATATAAAAATCCATTTCTGTAACGGACCGCCTCAACTTTAGCGGCAATTTCCGCTCCGGCTATCCTTGGCCAATAATAAACGGACATTTCCCCTTTTAATCTTGACCAACTTCCATTTTGGCGGAAAATTTTTTCAATGATACTTTTAAAACTATCGCTAGGCAAATTGGACTTCCCCCTGTTTAACTTCAAAAAAAACGGTCTGTTGCTCACTAATAGGAAAATCCTTCTTACTGGTTGAAGTTAAAAAAGTCTGCGACGAACTAATCAATAATTGTAAAAGGTGTTGTTTACGTTGATCATCAAATTCCGACATTACATCGTCCAATAAGATTAAAGGGTTAATTCCACGAGCTTCTTTGATAGTATTAACCAGTCCCAATTTTAATGCTAAGGCTGCCGTTCGCTGCTGCCCTTGGGATCCAAAATTTTTTAGTTCAACTTGTTGATTAATCATTAAACGCAAATCATCCCGGTGCGGCCCAACCAAAGTTATTCCTCTTTGTAACTCCACTTTTTTTAGATTTTGAAGCTCTTCAAAAAACTTATTTCTAATTATTTCCTCATCATCAGGGAGTATTTGATCATTGAAACTCAAATATTCCAAATCCAACTCTTCTTTTTCACCGCTTATAATTCGTTGTGCCGCAATAATATTAGGTCTAACTGTAGTTATTAAAGAATTTCGATACTTAATTACTTTAGTTCCTTTTTCAACTAACTGGTCATTCCATGTTTCCAATTCTTCCGGGTTTACGTATTCTTGTTTTAAAAGACGGTTACGCTGTTGTAATACTTTATAGAAATTATAATAGACAAACCGATACTTAGGATCAATTTGTGCCAGGTACAAGTCAATAAAATCCCGTCGTTGCTGTGGCGGTCCCTTAATGATTTGCAAATCATCTGGTGAAAATATTACTACAGGTATTTGCCCGAAAACAGAGTTATTTTTAACAATTTGGCCATCGACTTTTATTCTCTTTTCCTTAATCCCGATTCCTATTTCGATCTGTGTTTGATAGTCGCTATTTAAAAATAATCCTCTACAAAAACAATACTCATTTTCCCACCTAATTAAATCTGTATCTTTTTTGGTACGAATAGGTTTTCCAAGACAAAGCAATGCTATGGCTTCTAATAAGTTAGTCTTTCCCTGGGCATTATTCCCAAAAAAAATATTTACGTGTTCTGATAAATTGAGACTAAGTTTTCGATAATTCCTAAAATTTGTTAACTCTAAATAGTTAAGGTACATTAGCTTTCCTTGGTTCTTATTTAAAAGATCAAACTAGAATTAAATATATTTTTTTCTCATTAAAATTCAAATTTTTCCTTATGAAGAATTATCTATACTGGCCGTAATTCTAATTCTTCATTTCTAAAACCTTTCCTGCTTTGATGACAAATTTTACCTTACTATTAGAGATTGTTAAATTTAATATTTATCCACTATATCCACTGTTTTTCCACAATGCTCTTTTTAACAATATTTTTGTTTCTTTTTATTCTTGAATAAAGTAAATGATAAAACCAGGTTTCCCTGGTTATATCTTGCCAATATTAAGATTATCTTTATTCAAATAATAAATCAGGTTGATAATTTAAGGGGCATTACTATATAAATATAATCTTCTTTTCCATTAATCTGCATTAAAGCCGGTTTTTGTTCTTGAATGTATTTAAAAAGAATTTCTTCCGCTTCGACTACTTTTAAAAAATCTAAAAGAAACCTGACATTAAAACCGATTTCTATTTCTTGCCCAGTAAAATCTACCGGAATTTCTTCGTATGATCTTCCTTTGTCCGGTTCTTTCGCTGTAATAATAACTCCTTTACTAGAAATTGAAAGCCGAATCGAATTGCTTACTAAAGAAGTTCTTTCCAATGCTTCAATTAACATATTTCTGTTAATTAATATATTTCCTTGAAATTCTTTGGGGATAACCTGTTCATAACGGGGAAATTGCGCTTCAACCAACCTTGATGAAAAAGTAATCCCTGCTCCAGTGAGATAAATCAACTTTTCACCAATATAAACATCTAATTTTTCTTCAGGATTTGATCCAAATATATTAGATATTTCTCTTAATGCTCTTACAGGAACCAAAACTGTTCTTTGGATACCTGTTTTTATTGGAATATCTTTAACTGCCAAGCGATTAACATCAGTAGCCACTAGTCTAAGATGGTCAGAGGTGCTTTCCCAAAGAATACTGGATAGAAAAGGACGGGGATCTTCCGCTAATGTAGCATAAATAGTCTGCCGGATCGCTTCTTTCAGCTTCTCACTGTTTATTACTAATTTTTCGCCATTTTTTATATCAGGTAAGGTTGGAAACTCTTCTACCGGTAAAACAGGTAACTGGTAGGATGAATGTTTACTAACGATTGACACAGTTTTTGTATTTTCATCTAATTCCACTTCTATGGGAACCTGAGGTAAATGTCTCACAATTTCTACAAAAGTTTTTCCAGGTAAAACAACAATTCCTGGTTTTTGAATTTGAACATTTGGTATTTTAACTTCTACTGCAATTTCGAGATCAGTAGCTACACAGCGTAAATTATTTTCTTTTGTTTCAAGCAATATTCCGGTCAAGATCGGCAGAGTAGATTTAGTAGCAATAGCCCGGACTACAATTTGTAAATAACGCGATAAATCTTCTTGAGCGCAAATAAATTTCATTAAAATGCCTCCCTTTTCCCCAGATCTAATTATGCTTTATATTATTTATATAATATATATATTAAAATAATAGTAGTGGTAGTAGCTGTTGATAATGTTAATAAATTAAAAAAACCGTTTAGCTATCAATCTTTTTTATTAGAACATATTGTTGATAAAAAAGAGTTTATCTACAAATTAACATATTTCACAAGATAAAAATTATTGTGTACAAAATATATTAACAACTTAATAATAATTTATCCTAAGGCTAATAACCTAATTTGTGAATTAATGTTTTGATAATACGGTCAACCTCCGGATCTTCTTTAATTGAATTTTGAATTTTTTCGTAGGCATGAATAACTGTGGTATGATCTCTTCCACCAAATTCTTCACCAATTTTAGGTAACGAATAATCAGTTAATTCACGAATAATATACATTGCTATTTGACGAGGAAAAGTTACGTTCTTAGTCCGCCGTTGCGCTTTTAGATCTTCAATTTCTATATTGAAGAATTCGGCTACAGCTTGTTGAATTAATGGAATTGTAACCCGTTGAGTTTTTGAAGATGAAATTACATCTTTTAGTACTTCATTAGCCATCTCTAGACTAATTTGTTTATTATGAAAAGAAGCAAAAGCGATTATTCTAATTAAGGCCCCTTCAAGTTCACGAATATTGGAATTAATTTGATCGGCAATATTTACAATTACATCGTTTGGCAAATGCCAACCTTCTGTTGATGCTTTTTTCCTTAAGATTGCAATTCTGGTTTCAAGATCAGGTGCTTGAATATCAGTTATTAAACCCCATTCAAAACGAGAACGAAGACGGTCCTCCAAAGTTGGAATTTCTTTAGGAGGACGGTCGCTTGAAATAACAATTTGACGCCCTGATTCATAGAGAGTATTAAAAGTATGAAAAAATTCTTCCTGAGTACTCTCTTTACCGGCAAAAAATTGAATATCATCAACTAAGAGAACATCAACATTACGGTAAGTATCACGAAATTGAGGTGTTCGGTTAAATCGGATTGCATTAATTAATTCATTAGTAAATTTTTCGGATGAAACATAAACCACCCTATAATCAGGGTGACTTTTTAATACAAAATGACCAACAGCTTGCATTAAATGAGTTTTTCCTAAACCGACCCCACCATAAATAAATAATGGGTTATAAGCTTTTCCGGGAGCTTCAGCAACGGCTAAAGAAGCGGCATGAGCAAAACGGTTACTTTCACCAACAACGAAACTTTCAAAAGTATATTTAGGATTAAGAGAGGAAGGTTGAGCAACCGATTGTGGAGCAGCTGTTGTAACTTTAACCGAATCATTTCTTTCCGGTGTTACGAAACGAAGTTCAATCTCTTCCTCAATTAAATCTCTAATCGTCGCAGACAAAAGAGAAGCATATCTTGATTCAAGCCATTCCCGAGCAAAATCATTTGGAACTTCAACAGTTAATACACTACCGTCTAAGGAAATCGGTTTAGTAGGTTTGAACCATGTTTCAAAACTTGGCTTACTTAATAAATTAGCAATTGATTCTAATGTCTTTTCCCAGACTGTATCTAAATTAGTCATAGCTGAGTATCGCTCCCCAATCGTTTATCCAGAACCTGTGAATAACTTGTTAATATTTAAACAAACGTTGAAAAAATAAGGCTAAAAGCAAAAGGATAAAAGAGAAAACAGGCTACTAACAGAAGATATAAAATATCCACAGTTTTTTAGTTATCCACTAAATAATCAACACCCTGTGGATTATTTTGAAAGACGATCCTATAATAACAAAATCTTTAAGCTTTGGCAATTTAAAATTATCCACAATATTGGAAATGGTCTTTGGTTAAATAAGTAATCCTTTAAATTAACATGATTTATTTAATCTTAAAAAATAATCGTTCCCTGCTATTTATAATTTAACTATTGACACTAATTAACTTGACAATTATAATATAAGCGGATTATTTTCTTTTATTGGATTTAAAAATTTTGAGTATTCAAAGTTAACTATATACATGAGAGGTGAAGACAAATGAAGATGACTTATCAACCAAACCGCCGTAAATATAAAAAGGACCATGGTTTTTTAGCTAGAATGGCTTCTAAAAACGGCAGAAAAGTTATTAGCCGCCGTCGCGCTAAAGGTCGAAAGGTTTTATCAGCTTAATTATCTAAATTTAGGACGTATGGACCAGTTTGGAAGTTATAAAAAAAAATCATGAGTTTCAACAAATATTTGAAAAGGGCCACTCAATCCAGGGAAGATACTTAGTGGTCTATTTTCTTCGCAATCAATACCAAACTAACCGTTTTGGAATCTGTGTCGGAAAAAAGTTGGGTTCCGCCGTACATCGTAATTATATAAAGCGTTTATTACGAGAAGCGGTTAGACTTATTACCTTCCCGAACCAAATAGGTTGGGACATGCTTTTGGTCGCTAAAAAACAGATTATAAACGCCTCTTTAAATAGTATAATTGATGAGATCCAACATATACTTTTTAAGGTAGATTTTTTAGCACTGAAAAATAAGGGAGAGTTGGAGGATTCCCAATGAAAGGTGTAATCCTTCTTTTTATAACATGCTATCGTAAATTCTTGTCACCTTTTCTACTTAAGAGTTGCCGCTTTTACCCGACTTGCTCGGAATATACTTTTCAAGCGGTCACCAAATTTGGCGTTAGGAAAGGATTATTATTAGGAGTACGAAGAATTTTACGATGTAACCCTTTTAATAATGGTGGCTATGATCCAATACCAAAGGAATAAGAATTATTAACGGAGAGGGTGTTTCGATTTGAATTTTATTATTAAACCTTTTAGCGACTTATTTCAAATTGTTTTAGAATATTTTTATTCAGTGACCAATAACTGGGGTTGGGCCATTATTTTATTAACTGTTTTGATTAAAACGGTTTTGTTTCCAACCACGTTAAAACAGGTCCAGGCAATGAATAAAATGAAAACAATCCAGCCAAAATTAAAGGAAATTCAGGACAAGTATTATAAAACCAATCCCGAAGAATATCAACGCCGTACCATGGAGCTTTATCAGAAGGAAAAAATTAATCCTTTTAGTGGATGCCTTCCTTTACTAATTCAAATTCCAATTTTATTTGGTATTTTTAACTTACTGCAAAACCCCGATTATATCACTAATGTCATTAAAGACGCTAATTTTTACGGCTTATTCTTTCTTAAGGATAAAGGGAATCTTGCTTTGGCGATTATTTCCGGGGTAACCACTTTTTTTCAGCAAAAACTTACTACTCCTACTACCACCGGAAACGATCAAACCAAAATGATGCTATATATCATGCCGGTTATGTTTGGTTTCTTTACTTATCAAGTTAACGCCGGAATTGGCTTATATTGGGTAGTTAGTAACGTAGTTGGAATTGCGCAGCAATATTTGATTAATGAATATTTTGTGGTGAAAGAGCACCTTCATCATAAAGAAGACAGTTCTTCGGAGGAAACCAAAAAGAAATAATCCCAACTGATTTGAAGGAGGTATATAGTGAAATCAGTCGAAAAAGTTAGCCGAACTAAAGAAGAAGCAATTTCGGAAGCCATTGAAGAACTTGGGGTTAAACCTGATAAAGTAAAAATCGAAGTCTTGGAAGAAACCACCAAAGGATTTTTTGGGTTTGGCGGAAAAGCGGTTAGGGTTCGAGTAACTGTCAAAGAAGATTTAGCCCAAGTTGCTGGCCTTTTCCTTAGAGAAATGCTAGTAAACATGGGTGTTCCGGCACAAGTCGAAATTTTTAAACGTTCGGATAACACAGTTTTAAACATTAACGGAAAAGATCTTGGAATTTTAATTGGTAAACGAGGTCAAACATTGGATTCCATCCAATATCTGGTCAACTTAGCTGTTAATAAGGACCAAACAGAAAAAGAACGGATTATTGTTGATGTGGCCGGCTACCGCCGCCGCCGTGAAGATACTTTACGCCGATTGGCAATTAAAATGGCGGATAAAGTCAAACGGGAAGGGAAACGGCAAGTATTGGAACCCATGTCTCCTCACGAACGCAGGATAATTCACTCAACCTTACAAAGTTATAAAGATATAATGACGTATAGTGAAGGGGAAGACCCTTACCGTCATGTGATAATTACGCCTCAACATTGAAACAATTATCCCGGCCTAGCCGGGTTTTTTATTGTGGAGCAACTAATACCATACTGTACTTAACGACTCCTATTTTAAGATGACTTAAGTTATGTTAAACTAAAAACGATGTTCTGGAAAATAAAAGATGCTTATTTTCGGAGGAATTATGATTTTTGATGATACCATTGCCGCGATAGCCACACCCGTTGGCGAAGGGGGGATTGGAATAGTTAGAATTAGTGGTCCCGCCGCTCACGAAATCGGGTTTAAAATATTGACCAACATTAAAAAAGTTTCCTTTTCAGAAATTATTGAACGTAAGGTTTATCATGGTTTGATAACTAATCCAAGTACAAAACAAACAATGGATGAAATTTTATTTTTTTATCTAAAAAAACCAAAAAGTTTTACCGGAGAAGACACCCTTGAAATTCAAGCCCATGGAGGAATGTACCTTATCACCAAAATATTAGAGATTGTTCTTCAAAACGGAGCCAGGATGGCTGAACCCGGTGAATTTACACAACGCGCTTTTCTCAATGGCCGAATTGATTTGGTCCAGGCCGAGTCAATCATTGACTTGATCAGAGCTAAAACTGAAAAATCACATGAACTGGCCTTAACTCAGCTTTCCGGTAAAACGACTAAAGCTTTGGCTGAAATTGAAAACGCTCTTTATCAAATATTGATTACCATTGAAGCAACTCTTGATTTTCCGGAGGAAGGCATTCCTGAACTTCAAAAAGAACAAATGCTTGAACAAGCCTCGTTCATTCATCAAAAACTCAGCTCTACTCTGGAGGGAGTGAATGAAGGACAAAAAATACGCGACGGTATTAAATTAGTAATAGTAGGCCGTCCAAATGTGGGCAAGTCAAGTTTACTCAATGAGCTTTTGCAGGAGGAACGCGCTATAGTAACCCCTATCCCCGGAACAACTCGGGATATTATCGAAGCTCCTATACAATTGCGAGGAGTTCCGATTCGACTAATCGATACCGCCGGCCTCAGAGAAACAGAAAATGTTATTGAACGTATTGGAATTTCCAAAACTGAAGATTATATCGCTCAAGCAGATTTGATTTTGTTAGTGCTTGACGGGAGTCAACCGTTGAGCGCTGAAGATAATCGGGTAATTGACAAAATAACAGAACGCAAAGTATTGGTGATTATTAATAAAACTGATTTACCTCAGAAATTAAAAAAAAGAGATCTTACCGGATTTGACTCGAATCAAATAATTGAATTATCATTGTTAACTAAGAAAGGATTAAATGAAGTCGAAGCTAAAATCATTCAATTAGTTGGGCTAGGAAGCATCAACTTAGATGACCGTCCTTTACTATCGAGAATAAGGCATAAACACGCATTAGAAAATGGAGTTTCCGCTTTAGAAGAATTCATTTCCGGTTTATCCCTCGGGAGAAGCGAAGATCTATTAGCGGTAGACTTAAGGTCCTGCTTGAATTCTTTGGGATTGATTTCCGGTAAAAATGTATCAAATGAAGTAATTCATGGAATCTTTGCACAGTTTTGTATCGGAAAATGAATTAATATTCAAACATTATTTGGAAAGAGGTAATAAATTGGATTATGATCTAATAGTGGTCGGAGCAGGCCATGCCGGTTGCGAGGCAGCCTTGGCCGCAGCTAGATTAGGCGCTAAAACTCTAATAATAACCATTTCCCCCGACTCAATCGGGACTATGTCATGTAATCCGGCAATTGGCGGCCCAGCAGCTAAAAGTCATTTGGTTAAAGAACTCGATGCTTTGGGTGGAGAAATGGGACGGGTAATAGACCAAACTTATTTAAATATACGACATATTAATGAAAGCCGCGGACCAGCGGTAGCGGCTCTTCGAGCTCAAGCCGATAAAAAAGCATATCAAACTGAAATGACTTTAAGACTTGAAAGAGAACCAAATATCACCCTTAAACAAGGAATTGTTAAGGAAATTACCGTTTCGAACCAACGGGTGAACGGCGTAATTTTAAAATCAGGACGAACTTATTCGGCGCAGACTGTTCTTTTAGCTACCGGGACCTTTTTGGGTGGTATCATTGTTATGGGGGAGAACCGTTATCAAGGAGGTAGACAAGGCGAACCTGCGGCAATGGAGCTTAGTGCCAACCTTGCAAAGCTTGGCATAAAGCTTCGCCGCTTTCAAACAGCAACTCCACCAAGAATCCATCGCCGTTCAGTCGATTTTTCCAAGTTAACGCCCCAAGCTTTACAAGAGCAGGAGTGGGGTTTTTCATGGGAAGGATTACTTAAAAAAAGAGCTCAACAACCTTGCTGGTACACAACTACTACTCCTGAAACTATTCGAATTATTCAAGATAATCTTGAGCAATCACCGATTCAATCCGGGTCAGTTACAGGCAAAGGGCCACATTTCTGCCCTTCAATCGATCGGAAAGTATTAAAATTTTCTGAGAAAACCGATCATTTGATTTTTTTAGAACCTGAAAGTGAATCAACCGAGGAGATGTATTTATTAGGGCTCACTACTGCCATGCCAGAATTGGTCCAGGAACAAATACTAGCTTCCATACCGGGCTTAGAAAAAGCTGAAATAATCCGGCCCGGTTATGCGGTTGAATATGATTGCTTGGACTCATTTCAATTTGGACCAAGCCTCGAATCAAAAGTAATCGAGAACTTATTTTCTGCCGGTCAGATCAACGGCACTTCCGGTTATGAAGAAGCGGCTGTCCAGGGTTTAATAGCCGGTATAAATGCAGTCCGCAAAATAAATGGACTGGCTCCTTTTATTCCTGATCGAAGCAGTTCATATATTGGAGTATTAATCGACGACTTGGTCACAAAAGGGACTGAGGAACCATACCGAATGATGACTTCATTTGCTGAGTTTCGATTATTTTTAAGACTTGATAATGCGTTATTCAGGTTGGGCCAAAAAGGTTGCGAGTTAGGCTTATACAACGATCAACAACAAGGAAGATTATTAGACTTAATCAACCAGGCGGACACTTTTAAAGAAATGGTTGTTAAAACTAAGGTAAAACCAGACAGTTCTCTTTGTCGTAATATAAAAGATTTATCCGTTAAACGCAGCTATCGACTATCAGAACTAGCTTTACGGCCTGAAGCAACCGATCAGTTGTTAATATCACTATTTGAGGAATTAAACAAATTCCCCCAACCGATTCGAGAGTATATTTGGACCGAAATTAAATTGGCCGGGTATTTAGAAAGACAATCCGCTCAAAGAAAAGAACATCAAAAATTGGAGGCAATTAAAATACCAACCGATTTTAATTATAAGAATTTAAAAGGTTTGACCGAAGCGGGACTTCGAAAACTGGAGATGATCCGGCCTGTTTCATTAGGACAGGCGTTTCGTATATCGGGGCTCGAAACTAGCGATCGTACGGTTTTACTAATAAATTTGAATTCAACCAAAGGAGATCCTTTAACCAGTTATGGAAGAGCGATTTGATATAATTGTAATCGGAGCCGGCCATGCCGGTTGTGAAGCTGCCTTGGCCGCTTCAAAGATGGGTTTCCGTACCCTTCTTTTTACTTTGAATTTTAATAATATTGCCCTTATGCCCTGTAATCCTTCTATTGGAGGCCCTGCAAAAGGCCACTTGGTAAGGGAAATAGACGCTCTTGGAGGAGCGATGGGACGAGTAATCGACCGGACTTATCTCCAAATGCGCCTATTAAATACCCAAAAAGGCCCTGCCGTGTGGGCTTTACGGGCTCAAGCCGATAAACTTCTATATCAATTGGAAATGCAATCGGAACTGGAAAGACAGCCTCTTTTATCTATTCGACAGGCTGAAGTTGATGAAATCCTACTGGATTCTCATGGAAGAGCAAGTGGAGTCAGGACACGAACCGGATTAAAGTTTTTTGCGCAAGCTGTGATCCTTGCTACCGGTACTTTTTTAAAAGGTAGAATCTTTATGGGAAAATTAAATTATGCTTCCGGACCGATGGGCTTTTTACCTGCCGTTGGTCTTTCTGATTCCATAACCGGACTTGGATTACAACTTCGTAGATTTAAAACCGGAACTCCGGCTCGAGTTAGGCGTAGATCCTTGGATTTTAGTAAAATGATCCCTCAGCCGGGAGGTTATACCGAACATGGCTTTTCTTTCTGGGAACCCTGGCAGATTCGACAGGAATATTCATGTTGGCTTACTTATACTCAACCGGAAACTCACCGTATTATTAAAGAGCATCTTAATGAAGCAGCTCTATTTAGCGGTGAAATTACCGGAGTAGGCCCTCGGTATTGTCCTTCAATCGAAGGTAAATTAATTCAGTTTCCTGACAAAGATAGACATCAAGTATTTATCGAACCGGAAGGGGCCAATACCGATGAAATGTATCTTGCCGGGCTCTCTACCAGTCTCCCCGAGACGGTTCAAGAAATATTTTTAAGAACCGTTCCCGGTTTGGAAAACCTAGAGATTGTCAGGCCAGGATATGCTATTGAATATGATTATTTACCCGGAGACCAACTAAAGCTATCTTTAGAAACGAAAAAAGTCCCCGGTCTTTATGCGGCCGGACAAATAAATGGCAGTTCCGGATATGAAGAAGCAGCAGCCCAAGGATTAATGGCTGGAATTAATGCAGCTCTAAGTTTGCAAGGAAATGCACCGTTAGTTTTAAAACGCTCCGAAGCATATATTGGAGTATTAATTGATGATTTGGTTACTAAGGAAAGCCAGGAACCATACCGGATATTAACCTCCCGCGCTGAATTCCGATTAACCCTTCGTTCGGATAATGCTGATCAGAGGCTTACTCCCTATGGAATCCAAACCGGGTTAATCGATGATAAGCAAAGCAAACTGTTTGAATCTAAGTATCATCGAATTGAACATTTACAACAAATATTCGAAAAAACTTCACTTAACCCGGATGCTAATGTCCGGCAAACTTTTATCGAACATAATATAGCTGTTCCAAAAAATAAGTTTAGTATCGCTGATATATTAAAACGGCCTGAAATAGGACCGGAATTTCTTAAAAAACTAATTCCGGAGCTTGAATTTATTGAAAGCGACGCTAATGAGATTAGTACTCGTTATAAGTATCAGGGTTATTTGGAGAAAGAGCAGGATCAAGTAAAACGTTTACTAAATCTCGAAACCAAAAAGATACCCGAAACTTTAGATTATAGCTTAGTAACTAATTTGGCGCGTGAGGCCCGTGAAAAATTAGTAAAATTTCAACCAAGCACCTTGGGTCAAGCCTCTAGGATAAGTGGGGTAAATCCGGCAGATTTAACTGCCTTGTTATTTTATTTGGAAAACCAAAAGGAGCTACAATGAACAGCACCCAAGTTAATCTAGCCACTTTGCTGGATGAAATTAAAATTAATCTTTCTGATAAACAGGTAAGTTTATTGGAAAGATACATTAATATTCTATTAACTGCCAACCAATTTGTTAATCTCACCTCAATTACAGATTGCAATGAAGCGATGGTGAAGCATATTTATGATTCCTTGGTAATCATGACTACTCCACAGTTTAAATCAGCACATACCGTTATTGATGTGGGAAGCGGGGCAGGAATTCCAAGTATTCCTTTGGCTATTAGTAATCCTTCAAAATCCATAATATCCTTAGAAGCCACTCAAAAGAAGGTAAACTTTCAGATTGAAGCTAGCCAACAACTAGGTCTCCAAAACCTCAACGTTATTTGGGGAAGAGCTGAAGAAATCGCTAGACAAAAGGCACACAGGGAACAATATGATTTGGTAGTTGCTCGCGCAGTGGCCCCCTTAAATATCTTGGTTGAATTGACTATACCATTCGTTAGATTATATGGATCGGCCATTTATTATAAAGGAAAAGAAGCTGAAAATGAGATTATCAAAGGCGCAAAAGCAATACAATCGCTAGGGGCCGAATTAATTGAGGCTAAATCTTTTTCACTACCCTATAATTTTGGCTCACGTGAATTGATTATACTACAAAAAACAATTCAAACATCATCCGTTTTTCCTCGTAAATCCGGAATCCCACATAAGAAACCAATTTGATTTCAAAGAAAAACAACGATGTTTTTATAATCCATAAAACAGGTTCTTCAAAACCTTGCTCGTGGGCGTAATCGTAATCAAAAAACGGTAAATTTAAAATCCATGCACGAACACGACCTAAAAAAAATCATTTTCATCCTCATGATTCTCGCTTAGCCGAGGTGGGACTACCTAAAATCATAATCAAAATTTATTTATGTTTAAAAAACCACTGTAGCCGAATTTTCATTTAAGAAAGTTAAGTAATTAAGAAGGAAGATTACCCTCCATCTCGAAAAAGATCAAAGTAGCCCGAAGGGAAAAAAGGTGAACAATGATGAAGCGCTCATCAAAAAAATCATTGGAAACATTACGGCAAAGAGCATATGAATTGTTGAACACCGAATTGGAAACACTTCGGAGCCACCCCAATTATCAAACCGTAAGGGGTTGGAGAGAGGAAGGTTTAAGTATGGGAAAAGTCATTGCAATCGCCAATCAAAAAGGTGGTGTTGGAAAAACCACCACTGCTGTTAATTTGGGTACTTGTTTAGCACAAAATAAACGTAAAGTTTTAGTTATCGATCATGATCCCCAAGGGAACTCCACCAGCGGGATTGGATTAAAAAAAGGCGAAATTAAGAAATGTATCTATGATGTATTAATTAATGAAATTCCCTTAGATGAGGTTTTAATTCAAACCCAAGTTGAAGGATTAAAAATTGCACCAGCCACAATCAGACTGGCTGGAGCCGAAGCAGAACTAGTAGGAATGATGGCGCGGGACCAAAGGCTTAAAAGGGCTATTGAACCGATTAAAAAAGACTTCGATTACATTTTAATTGATTGCCCGCCATCCCTTGGAAATTTAACAATTAATTCTTTGGCCGCTGCGGACTCAATTGTCGTTCCTATTCAATGCGAATATTACGCATTAGAAGGACTAAGTCAATTGATGAAAACAATTCAATTAGTTCAAAAATACTCAAACCCCGATTTGCAAATCGAAGGCGTTGTATTAACTATGTATGACAATCGAACCAACCTTTCTTCTCAGGTTACCGATGAAGTACGACGCTACTTCCAAGACAAAGTTTACCGAACAATTATCCCCAGAAACATCCGACTCAGCGAAGCTCCTAGCTTTGGCCTTCCAATTACCTTATATGATGAAAAGTCTAAAGGAGCTGAAGCTTACATTGAATTGGCAAAGGAAGTGATGGCCAATGAATAAAAACCGAGGCCTTGGGAAAGGTTTGGGCGCTTTAATTCCCGAATTAGAAGAAGAAAACCTTGACGCTCAACAAGTAGTCGATATTAACCTGATAGTGCCCAACCCCTATCAGCCTCGCAAAGAATTTTCCGATGAAAAGCTTAACGAGCTAGCGGAATCAATTCGATTACATGGCATCATTCAACCATTATTAGTTAGAGAGTATCAAGGCAAATATCAATTAATTGCCGGGGAACGAAGACTAAGAGCTTCTAAATTAGTTGGACTCACCGAAGTACCAATTGTTATTCGAGAAATGACCGACCAAACCATGATGGAAGTGGCTTTGGTTGAAAATTTACAACGGGAAGACCTAAACCCAATTGAAGAAGCAGAAGCCTATCGACGTTTAATGGATGAATTCACCCTAACTCAAGAAGAAATCGCTAAAAGAGTTGGACGCAGCCGTCCGGCAATTGCAAACACCCTTCGTCTTTTAAATTTACCGACTATAGTTCAATCCGAACTGGCGAAAGGGACTCTCACAATGGGCCACGCTCGACCGCTATTAAGCTTAAACACCACCGAAGAACAAATACGGGTTTGGCAAACAATTCAAAACGAACAACTATCAGTTCGACAAGCTGAAGATTTAATTAAGCAACTAGTTAATCCCAACAACGTTTCACGTGAAACGAAAAAGTCAAATCAAAAGACTGACGCCAAATCGAACCGCGATCCAAACGTATTGGAACTAGAAGAAGAATTACAGCTTTCTCTGGGAACAAAGGTAACGATTAAACCGTCAGGCACCGGAGGTAAAATTGAAATAAATTATTACTCCGATGAAGATTTTGAAAGGCTTTGTGAAAGATTAACCCAAGAATAAAGGTCTAAATTAGGACCTTTTATTCTTGTTTCACGTGAAACAGTTTTGAGACTAAAAAGACAAATTGGTGAAATGAATGGATAAAGCATTGCTTGAAATATGGTTGAACTCTATAGCTAATGGGGAAATGACTCCGGAGGAAGTCATTCAAAAACTTGCCGGGTTTCCGTATCAAAACTTAGGATTTGCTAAGGTAGATTCACATCGGAGTTTAAGGAATGGAAGCGCCGAAGTGATTTATTGTCCGGGTAAAGACCCGGAACATGTCGTTGGAATTTTTAAAACTTTAGCCGGACAGTCCCAAAATATTATGGCTACTCGAGCCAACCGAAAACTTTATATTAAAGTAAAAGCAGAAATACCTGATGTTCAATACTTTGAAAAAGCGCGAATTATTGCGTTATGGCGAAAGCCAACCAAAACAAAGGGAAAAATCGGGATTGTTTCGGCGGGAACAGCCGATCAAAAGGTAGCGGAAGAAGCTGCGGTCAGCGCAGAAATTTCAGGTAGCGATGTTGAACGTATCTATGATGTAGGAGTTGCCGGTATTCATCGTTTGTTTGATCAAAAAAATATTATAGATAGTTGTCGAGTTTTAATTGTTGTTGCCGGTATGGAAGGGGCTTTGGCTAGCGTGGTTGGGGGTTTGGTCGATAAACCGGTAATAGCCGTTCCGACTAGTATCGGTTACGGTGCCAATTTTAAGGGCTTAGCCCCTTTACTATGCATGTTGAATTCTTGCGCTGGAGGAATTGCGGTTGTAAATATTGATAATGGTTTTGGCGCTGGAGTAATAGCACATCGCATCAATTTGCTGGGGGAGTAAAATGCGTATTGCATACTTAGATTGTAATGCAGGAATTAGCGGCAACATGTTTCTTGGTGCTCTAATTGACCTAGGATACCCGCTAGAAACCCTCAAATCGGAATTATCAAAATTGCCGTTAACGATCCCGGATATTAAATTTGAAAGGGTTTCTAAAAAGGGAATTACCGCAACATGGTTTGATGTCGCTATGGTTCATGAACATCACCATCGAAATTTGACTCAAATCACTGACCTTATTATTAAGGCAGGTTACTCGGATTCGTTAACCAAAAAAGCAATTGGTTGCTTCCGACTTTTGGCTGAAGCTGAAGCGAAGATTCATGGAGTGTCTGTTGAAGAAGTTCATTTTCATGAAGTTGGAGCCGTTGATGCAATTGTTGATATAGTAGGTGCTTGCCTTGGAGTGGAATATTTTCAATTAGATGAAATTTTTGCATCTCCGGTTCGGATTGGATTTGGTGTTGTTAAATGCGCTCATGGAGAAATACCCGTTCCGGCTCCGGCTGCTTTGGAGTTATTAACGAATTTCATAATTTTTAATGGAGAATATGAAGGAGAATGGACTACCCCAACAGGAGCAACGTTGTTAAAATACTTTGCAAAGTCATCGGGAGTCATGCCTCAAATGTCCTTGGAACGTGTTGGATATGGGGCTGGAACTGCTGATCGTACTATACCTAATGTACATCGAATAATTATTGGGAAATCTTATCAAGATGAACAGAATGATTACCAAGTCGTACTGGAAACCAATATTGACGACCTTAACCCAGAATTATACGGTTTTTTAGGAGAATCTTTGTTAAAAAGTGGAGCTCGTGACTACTATCTTACTCCAGTCTATATGAAAAAAGGGCGGCCTGGAATATTGATTACTGTGATAGCTTCACCGGAATATGTTACCGGGATCGAAGAATTATTATTCAAAGAAACCTCAACTCTTGGAATTCGGAAGCGTTTAGTAGAACGGCATTGTTTGGACCGTGATTATCGAACGATTGATATTAAAGGGTGTAAAATCAAAATTAAGACCGCTTTACGTAATGGGAAAATTATTAAATATTCTCCGGAATATGATGACTGTATACTTGCTGCTAAGCACTTGAACCAACCTTTAAAAGAAATTTATGATGAAGCTAATTTCCAGTTTAGAAAAATGTTTCACCATGAAGGAAGCTGTTAGTTTGCGGTGAATTAATATAATCAGGCTTAAGTTTTATTCTGGAAGGGAGTTACCCAAATGGACTTGGCAGTGATAAATGAATGGTGCCAAAATAATTTATGGTTATTATTGGTTATTAATTTTGTTCTAACATTGGAAGTGTTGTTTCTTTTTGTAGCTACACATAAACGGTTAGAAAGATACCGTTATCTTTTTAAAGGCAATGAAGACCGAGATTTAGAATCAGTATTAATAGATTTATCTGATAAGTCCCATCAATTTAATAGTAATTTGAATAAATTAGAACAGCGGGTAGCAGGTAATCAAGTTCGTGAAGAAATGCATCTTCAAAATTGGGCATTAATTCGGTTTAAGGCTTTTCAAAATACCGGCAGTGACCAAAGTTTTGCCTTAGCGATATTAGACGCAGCTGGTGATGGTGTAGTATTAAGTAGTTTATTCGGTAGAGATGAATCAAGAGTATACTGTAAGCCGGTAGAACGTGGACAATCCATCTATCCCCTTACTGATGAGGAAAAAGAAGCAATTACGACTGCAATGGGTAAAGCTAAAAAATGATTGTTAAAATGAAATGAATATATGTTTATATCTTTGTCTTCAAAGTTGTGGACGAAAAAGGGTAAATTATGTATTAAAATATGTCAAATAACTCTATGCTAATTTATAACTTCTTCTGACATATATAGAAAAATGTATTTTTGGAATTTAGCAGGAAAATGACAAATATGTGTCGAATATCTTAAATTACCTTTAAAAATTACGACATATAAGAGAAGTTTTGATGGTTTTGGAGGTGTCTTTTCTTTTGCGTAAGTTTAGAAAGTACATAAAACAAAAATGCGGTAAAGGATTTACCTTTTTAGTCGTTCCTAATTCACCAGGGGCGGTTCGTAGTTGCGCTATACCATTTTCGGCCGCTCTTTTAATTTTTGGAATCATAGTTTTTAATATTTATATCTTTGTGGGTTACACAACCCAAATATGGGAAATACAGCGATACCGTCATGAAATTAGACAAAAAAATTCCTGGATTTCCAAACTGGAGAAAGAACAACGTGAAGTACAACCTACACTTAAAAGAAGCTATCAGATTGCCGCCGAACTTAGTCGACTAAAAGTTGAAAGAGAAAAGCTTTTGAGTTCTTGGAAAGCCATTCAGCAAAAAGGCGGACGCATAGTAACAACTACTAGTCGGGGAGTTGTTCTTAGGCCCAGGCCATATACGATTAACTCAATTGGTGAGGCATCCTCAACCGAAGTTAAGACAGACTTGATGGAATTAAAGAATAACTTAAATCAAATTGATGAATTCATTAAAGCCGAACAAGAATCACAGCGAGAATTGTTAAGTGACTTTTTAGCATATGAAACTAAACTAGATCACACTCCATCCATTTGGCCGGTCTCTTCATATGTCATATCCGGGTTTGGTACCCGGTTCCATCCGGTCCATCATCGATACATAACTCATACCGGCGTTGATTTAAACGCTAGATATGGTACTAGAATTAAAGCGGCCGCCGATGGAATAGTCGAGTTTTCCGGTTATCAAGGCGGCTATGGCTATGTGGTTATTATTAATCATGGTTATGGTTATAAGACTTTATACGCCCATAATTCAAAATTATTGGTAACCAAAGGCCAAAAGGTAACCAAAGGCCAAAAAGTTTGTATTTCTGGTAATAGCGGTGTTAGTACCGGGCCTCATCTCCATTATGAAGTTAGAATTAACAATGTTCCAGTAAATCCAGTAATGTTCTTAAAGAATTAACGGGGAGGTCAACATGATTTCAAAAGGTAAAGAGGTTCCAACAACGAATACTAGAAAGGTCGATACAGTAATTGGAAAAGAATCCAGTTTTAAAGGTAATCTTGAGGCTCCTGGCGGTTCAATTAGAATCGATGGATATTTTGAAGGAGAATTACACATTGGTGGAGATTTAATAGTTGGTGAGGGTGGAATTGTAGTAGGAAATGTGGTTGCCAAGAATGTAATTATTGCGGGAGAAATAAAAGGGACAATTGAAGCCCGTGGGAAGATGGAATTAGCACCCTCAGCTAAGGTTATTGGCGATTCAAAAATGATTACTTTAGTAATTGAAGATGGCGCTTATCTACAAGGAATGTGCGCTCCATTACCCAAGGGCGATTTAAAAGAACGGGGCAAAGTGCTCCGGGTCGATACTCCTGAAGAAGTGGCCGCTGTAAAATTAAAAACTCCTTAATTAAGGAGTTTTTTTTAATTTTTATAATTATGCTTTTTGGATGAATTAAAGATTCTTAAAAGGAAATATTATGTTTAAAATGAATGAAGGGCAAATATATTCCAACCGACGAGAAGCCGGTAAACTATTAGGCGAAAAATTAAAATCGATTGTTGGTAGCGATGCGATTGTTCTGAGCCTGCCTAGAGGCGGTACTATAGTCGGGGACGAAGTGGCAAAAATTCTTGATGCTGATCATGATCTGGTAATAAGCCGTAAGATAGGTGCTCCATATGACCCTGAAGTGGCCATAGGAGCTTTAACCCAAGACGGCAGAGTGTTAAAAGATGATTCCATTATTGACACTTTAGTAGTGACCAAAGGATATATTGAATCCCAAACTAGGCTGCAATTAAAAGAAATTAAAAGGCAATTAAAGGAATATAAAGGTGGGAAATGCTTTCCAATTATTTTGAACAAAACTACCATTTTAATTGACGATGGCCTTGCCACCGGTTTTACCATGGAAGCTGCACTGGAATATGTCCGGAGTTTTGGCCCGTCACGGATTATTGTTGCAGTCCCGGTTGGGTCATTGGATGCAATTAGGAAGATGGAACAAAAAGCAGATCAGGTAGTTTGCCCGTTAATTCCAAAAAAATTTTGGGCGGTTGGCCAATTTTATCAAGAGTTTCACCAAGTTAGTGATGAAGAAATAAAAAAAATTTTTAGAGAACAAGGAGATACTTAATGCAAAAAACTATTGCTTTAGAGGATGGAATCAAAAATTTGAAGCCCTGGTTAGAAGAAAAAGGATACCAAGTGGTGGATTTAAACCCGGAAACAAAATCCGTTGACGCTTATATAATCAGCGGATTGGATGAAAATTTAACCGGAGACATGACCCGTATCGGAGAGGGTTTTTTAATTAATGCTAGAGGTAGACAGCCAGAAGAAATTCTTTACGATCTAGAGAAACACTTCAATCTTAAACATTAAAAAAAAGTAATAGGTTTCTTTTCGATGGGGAATCTGGCAAAGATAGACCTCAATTTTATTGAGGTTTTCGAGAAGTAAATTAAAGACAAGGGGTTTAATTTAAAGGTGATTCCTCATCGAGAATAGATTTAACCCATTTAATACCTCATAAAACACCTCTCCTCCTCAATAATCAAGATGAATAATATTTAGACACATACAGGAAAGGAACCGTTTTAAATGAGTACAGAATATGGAATTACCCGGACCAAGGCGGAGGAGAAATTAGCTCAAGTATTAAGGAAAGAGCATATTAATTTTAAGCAGAACCATTTATTAGAAGGATATGAGGTGGATTTCTGGATTGCAGAAGCTGGTTTGGCGATAGAAGTAGATGGGTTCACTCATTTAAGCAATAGAAAATCCGGTTCTGATCGGATTAAAGATCAGAAATTACATGACAAAGGATATATGGTAATCAGATATGAAAACCGGCAGATTCATAATAATGTAAATCAGTGTATTAATGAGATTAAATCACTAATTTCAACCATAATTAAATACCGTATAAACAAAGAAGAATTTGTTAATTCCGACTGGAAAAAAACATTAAAATCAATAAGACAAAAGATTGAAACATCAGAAGTCCAAAAAAGGGACCCGTTAAATCTTGAAGACTATTTTCTAAGCATTGACCAAGAATCGGATTGAACGTTCAGCCTCACACCAAACTCGTTCAATAATCAATGGCTGGCAAACAGGTATATTCAGGGATGAACCAATAGCCAATTTTGGAGTTTGGGAAAATTCCAAAGAGGCTCTAATAGGATTGAACATAGGTTTACCGATAAGGTTATTTATAGTAACTAATAATTGGTTACGATTATCATTATAAAATAGACTAACCCTTTTAATATAGTTAATTGTTTCAGTGATACGGGGGACTCGTCCCAGTTTGGCTACTCGTGTCGGACCGGCGTTGTAAGCTGCAAGAATTAATTCAAATTGTTCGAATTGATGATATAGGTCTTGTAAATAACGAGTACCGGCATAGATATTTTGTTGAATGTCAAAAGGATTTGAAATTTTCATAATTTGGGACACACACGAGGTTATCTGCATTAAACCACGGGCCTCACATGGTGAAACCGCTTTAGGACGAAATGAAGATTCGGCAGCAATAACACTTGCGATTAAAAGTGGGTCGAAATTAGTTGCTTGGGACTCCGCGATGATTGTGGTAATTATTAATTCCTTTTCACAAATGGAAAGTTTGGGATTGAATCTAGTTATCATTCCATCAATGATATTTTCTTGAATAGTTTCAGGATGGTAATTAATCGATGTGTTAACGATTGTTAGTGAATCTATCGCTTGGGATGCTAAAATGGTTGAGCAACCGAATAAGGCGGTTACTAATAGAAAAGAAGTAATTAATATTTGTTTAGTAGAAATAAACATGGTCACCCTCCTAAAATAGAAAACTTTGAAGATTTCGAACTAAATCGTCATTTAAAATTACAAATATTGAGTGAAAGCCATTAATACTATTCACAAAATATCTACTTTCAAAGTATTGGATATAATAGCAATTATTATACATGGTATATAGAAAATACTAATTTAGGCGGTTTCATAAATCTTAATTCTTCGTTTAAATACAATATATTGATAGATTT
Organism: Bacillota bacterium; assembly: GCA_023435565.1. Taxonomy (GTDB): domain Bacteria; phylum Bacillota; class UBA4882; order UBA8346; family UBA8346; genus JAAYHS01. Next base: position 38,091 of record JAEYRN010000062.1, on the reverse strand, counting down.
ATTAAGGTCGGATACTATATTTTGTATCAAAAGCTTACTAAAGGTAATGTTGAAACCCGCTTAATTAACAATATGAATGGATCATTGAAAATCATTTTATTAGTTGCGGTGATAGCGAGGGATGAAAAAACCGGGACAGTTGTGCCCGGCTTTAATGAGGGTAGCTTTATTTATTAACGTTTGTTTGGGGGGAGCCAGGATAAACATGGTGCTCGGGCTGCCAGAGCTTCATCGATTCTAGAGACGGCGGTCCTGTGTGGGGCGGAAGTTAGTAATTCCGGTGTATTTTTTGCTTCGTTAGTTATTTGGATTAATGCTTCCAAAAAATAATCCAAAGTATCTTTACTTTCGGTTTCAGTGGGTTCGATCATCAAGGCTTCTTCAACAATTAAAGGAAAGTAAATTGTTGGAGGATGATAACCGAAATCAATTAGGCGTTTGGCCACATCTAAAGCACGAATACCATAATTTTTTAGATTAATAGCAGATATGACAAATTCATGCATACAAGAACGATTATATGGTATTTTAAAGTAATCACTGAGCTGGGCGCGGAGATAGTTGGCGTTTAAAACCGCATCTTTACTTACTTGGGCTAACCCCTCTCCACCTAAAGCTTTAATATAAGCGATCGCTTTTAAGAGTACCGAATAATTACCATAAAAACCAAGCATTTTGCCGATGCTCAATGGGCGTTCGTAATTCCATGAGTATATTCCTGATTTGGATTCTAATACCGGTATTGGTAAATAATCAGTTAAGAAACTCCTTACGCCTACCGGTCCGGCTCCTGGTCCTCCACCTCCGTGCGGCGTTGAAAAAGTTTTATGGAGATTTAAATGTATTAGGTCAAATCCCATATCACCGGGTCGGGTTATACCCATGATTGCATTTAAATTGGCGCCGTCATAGTATAAAAGACCACCGGTTTGGTGAATTAAGTCGGCAATAACATTGACATTTTTTTCAAAAAGTCCGAGAGTATTAGGATTGGTCATCATTAAAGCGGCAGTATCGGAGCTTAGTAAGGATTTTAGATGATTAAGATCTATTAAACCGTCGGTGTCACAATTAACAGTAATAATTTCAAAACCTGCCATTGCTGCGCTGGCTGGATTAGTTCCGTGAGCTGACGTAGGTACTAAAACTTTAGTGCGGTTTGTTTCACCCCGATTTAGTAGATAAGCTTTAATTATTAGTAATGCAGTTAGTTCCCCATGAGCTCCGGCTGCGGGTTGAAGGGTAAAACGATCCATACCGGTAATTTCGGATAAAGCCTGTTCAAGTTCATATAATACTGTTAATAGGCCTTGGCATTGCTCTTCCGGCCATAAAGGATGGCTACCTTTTACTTCGGGGAGTGCTGCAAGGTCTTCATTTATTTTTGGGTTATATTTCATTGTACATGAACCCAAAGGATAGAAACCGGAATCAACACCGTGATTTGAGGTTGACAAATTAGTATAATGCCTTACCAAATCCAATTCAGCCAATTCCGGGAAACCTAAGGCGGATTTGCGAAGTGAATCCGGAGAGAGACAGAGCTCAGAGTCAAATGTTGGAACTTCGGATTTAGGTAAAAACCAGGACCGTTTACCAGGTGATGATTTTTCGAAACTTAATAAAGTTTGTGTCATATTAGATACTCCAATTCTTTTACAAAAGTGTCCAAATCTGCTTTTGAAAAGATTTCAGTTGCGCAGATTAAGATTGAATCTTTCAAGTTCGGGTAGAATTTTCCCAGATCCAACCCGGGAATGATTCCTTTTTCAATTAATTTGGTAAAAAAGTATGGGACCGGTTTGGGTAGCTTTATAGTAAACTCCATAAAAAAAGGCCCTTGGTGAACAGATTTTAAACCGAGACCTGTTAGTTTGCTGTGAAGATAGTGGGCATTATTATATGCTCTGGATGCTGTTTCTTTAAAGCCTTCCGGACCTAAGACTGAAAGGTATATACCGGCACGTAGAGCACAGAGAGCTTGATTTGAGCAAATATTGGAGGTTGCTTTTTCACGGCGGATATGTTGCTCTCTAGTCTGAAGGGTTAAAACGAAGGAGCGATTCCCTTCGTGGTCGATTGTTTCACCTACAACTCTACCAGGTATTTTTCGTAAAAAGCGTTCGGTTGTAGCTATTATTCCTAGATAAGGACCACCGTAAGAAATTGGAATCCCCAGAGGTTGGCCTTCGGCTACTACTATATCTGCGCCTAAGTTACCCGGGGCTTCGATAATTCCTAATAAATGAGGATGGACATAACAAATTGTCATAACATTCGAGGCTTTGGTAACATTGACTAACTCGTATACATTCTCAATAATTCCGAAAAAGTTGGGGTTTTGGATGATTAAAGCAGCGGTTGGGTTTTCTAATTCCTTTTTTACTATAGTTAAATCAATTAATCCGTTTTGTTCGGGAAGTGGAATCAACTCTATACCCAGATGTTTGGTATAGGTAACTAAAACTTGTTTTAAATGAAGACTAAGAGTGCCGGGAACTAAGAAACGGGACTTTTTTGTTTCTTTGGCCACCATTATTACTGCTTCAGCTAAAGCTGTAGGCCCGTCATATAAAGAGGCGTTGGTAACAGGTAGGCCAAAAAGTCCTGCTATCATAGTTTGGTATTCGAAAATAGCTTGTAAAAGGCCCTGGGAGATTTCCGGCTGATAAGGAGTATAGGCGGTATAAAATTCGGAACGGTTTGCTAAATGGTCAACTAGGGTTGGGATATAATGATGATAAGCCCCTGCTCCAAGGAATGATAATAAAATTGGAACTTTTTGATTTAACGTTTTTTTAAATTCTTGGTGGAGTTCAATTTCGGTTAAGGCCGGTGGAAGATTAAATCGGCGGTTTAGGCGGAGTTCATTAGGAATATCGCTCAATAGATCGTTGAAGGAGGTTGTCCCAATCTTTTCTAACATTTTTTGGCGTTCCGTATCGGTTAGAGGCAGGTAAGGATGGTTCATTATATGTTTACCCCTTTCGAACGAGTATAAAATGGTAATTTTATTGTTTTAGCTTGGAGGATTTTACCTCTGATATCAATGGAAAGATTTAATCCTGGTTGGGCTAAATCAGTTTCAACTAAAGCCATTGCCAAGTTTTGTTGTAAGGTTGGGCAATAGCTGCCGGATGTAACAAAGCCAACTACCTTTCCATCTTTTAAGACTGGACAACCCGAGCGTGGGATCCCACGGTCGATCATACAGAGTCCAATCAAACTGCGTCGGATTCCTTCCTTTAATTCTTTTTCAAGTTGTTTTTTTCCGATAAAATTGAGTTTTTCAAACTTAATAAAACGTTTTAAACCAGCTTCGATTGGGGAGATTGTTTCTGAGAGCTCGTTGCCGTATAAAGGGAGGCCTGTTTCAAATCTTAAAGTATCTCTGGCCCCCAGCCCTACAGGAACAATACCAAAGGAAGCACCGACTTCCATCAATATTTCCCAAAGATGAACGGCGTTATCAGGATGAAGATAAACTTCAAAACCATCTTCTCCGGTATAGCCGGTTCGGGAGATTAATACAGAAAAATTAGCTAATTTGTAATTGTCAATAAATTGATAATAGCCCATGCTAGAAAGGGGGGCTTGAGTCAAATTGTTTAAAACAGAGAGGGCATGGGGGCCTTGTAAGGCTAATTGAGCTGTTTCAAGTGATAAATTATTAAGGGTAACATTATAGCCATGGGACCATTGCAGTAACAAATGGAAATCCTTCTCAATATTAGAAGCATTAACAACTAATAAATAATGATTAGGTTTAAGGGCGTAAACCAATAGGTCATCAACGGTTCCGCCGGTTTCATAACAAAGAGGTGAATAGCGAACATAACCGGGCCTTAATCCAGAGATTTGATTGGTGAGGGTATAATCTAAAAAAGAAATGGCATCAGGACCTTGAACAACTATCTCTCCCATGTGGGAAACATCAAACAAGCCTACTTTATTTCGAACGGTTAGGTGCTCCTGAATGATACTTGAGAATTGGACCGGCAAAGTCCAACCATGAAAGTCAATGGTTTTAGCATCATAATTTTTATAAATTGGATAGAGGGGGGTTAAATTCATTGGAGTCTCCTTTGTAAAAAATAAACAGGGAAAACAATTGCCCTTTAACCCTGCCCAGTATGAGAGAATCCCTACGAATCGTTTATGATGAGGTTTAAAAAACAGCTTGGCCACTTAGATGGCCCGGTAATTAGGATGTTTATTAAATTAATTCGGTATAACCCTATAATATCCTTTTTATTCTCTAGCATTATTAAACAGGGAGTGACGACTTAAAGTTAAAAGACGTGATCCCCAAAATGCTACTAAACCGATGAGGATTGGGAAGGAAAGTATTAAAATACAGTCACGAATATTGGTAAGGGAAGTAATGAAAAAAAAGGAAAGGATAATCGGAGTATAACCAACAAATGATACAACGATAGGGAAAATCCATCCAAAAGGTTGTTTGTTGGCGGGTGTTGAGTGGATCGATAATAAAACCGTTAAAATCGGACTAAAAAATAAAAAGGGATAAAATATCCAGGGCAGCAAATCTATAAATAATGGTACTTTTAAACCGATCAAAAAAAAGTTGATGGGTAAGGCAATCAGCAAAATATGATATGTGAAAATTAGAAATGAGTTTTTGATAATTTTAATAATCAAAGCTACACCCCCTAATGATCTATTCTATTTTCAGAGATATAGAACAGAGGATAAGGTTTTTCTTTATGAAAACAATTGAAGTTAATGAGAAATTTTTTTATAAATGCGGATATTTATTAAAAAACGCTCCATACTATAGGAGACAATCAATGTTGAGGAAGGGAAAACATGAAAGCTAGTAAAATTTTAATAGGATTATTTCTTGTTTTTTGGGGCTTATTGGTCATATCCCGAATTACACTGGCTGATTGGACTTATACAGTGCGGCGAGGAGATTCGTTATACAAAATATCACGCCGTACCGGAGTTTCTTTAGCAGCACTAAGGCGCCGGAATGGTATTTGGACCAACAGGCTTCGAATCAGGCAAAGAATAATAATACCGACTGTCAGAAGAACGGCAGCCCGAAGGAGACCCACTCGTATTTCGGGTGATATAACTTTACTAGCTAAAATTATTCATGCTGAAGCGGGAGCTGAACCCTATGTTGGTAAAGTCGCTGTCGGAGGAGTGGTATTAAACCGGGTTCAAAATCCAAAATTTCCTCAGACCATTGCCGGCGTTGTTTACCAACCCCATGCTTTTGAGTCGGTTAGTAATGGTATAGTTAACCGGCCGGCGAGTCGCGAGTCATTAAAGGCAGCCCGTGATGCTTTAAATGGCTGGGACCCTTCCGGAGGGGCAATCTATTTCTTTAATCCGGCAAAGACAAGAAACCGGTGGATATGGGCACGCCGGATTATAAACCGGCTTGGTAAACATGTATTCGCTATTTAGATGTCATTAGATTCAAATTAATTATAGAAAATTAAATTTAAATTGAAAGATAATTATTGCCAGGTTTAAATTTCACTTGATGTTGAGTTGTTTGTTGATAGAGGAGGTAACTGGATGAACTTAATGATTTGGGGGCTAAGATTCCTAGTTCCGTTTGTTGTTCTTTTTACAATCGGATATTTTGTGGCTGGATTTAGCGCTTTAACTATACCATGGTTAATCATCCTCTCCGGGTTAGCTGTATTAGGGGATTGGTTGATAAATAAAATTATTGGGCCAAAAGTTAGCCGTTGGGGCAGAGGTGGTATTACATTTCTAGTTAATACGACAGTAATTTTTTTTGTGACTTACGGTATTGATGGAGGGCATGTACCATTAGGAGCAGCCTTACTTGCAGCTTTGATTATTGCGGTTTTAAGTAATATGATGAATTTTAATCAATTAAAGACAGCTTAAGGTTGTCTGTTTCAGGAGAGTTAAAGATGAAAAATTTAACAAATTTAGTTTTAAAAACGGCTATGACTTTTTTGCTATTGATCCTACTAATTCCGGTTTTCGGAAGAAGTACTTGGACTCAAACTTTGATAACCGGTTTAGTTTTGGTTTTAGTAAGTTATATAGTAGGGGATTTGTGGGTATTGCCTAAGTTTGGAAACTTACCAGCAATCTTAGTAGACTTTGGGACTTTCGTGCTTGGAATTTGGGCTATGGCAGAGGCATTGCCTCAATTTATACTTACTACTAGCGGTTACTGGATAATTGCTTTAGCATTAACAGCCGGTGAATGGTTTTTCCATCAATACTTGTTAGCAACTAAAGCCCCGCAAAAAAATTAAAAAAACCGCCCTAATAGGGCGGCGAAGAAAGAAAGGAGGATGGGATTATTGGGGGTCTAGCTAACATTTCTTAGTTATAGATTCGGTCCTTTATTAATTTGACTTTAGTAATATTTAAAAATTTAATTTGGGAAAAAACAATAATTAGTTTATATAATTTAAATGATAAAATTAGAAGAGGCTGTTTAAACAGGCTCTTTTTTTGGTTAATATATGTCAGACATTTTTAATTAACTTGCAGGAATGCACAAGTTAATGGCGAAACAACTTTTAAAATAATGGAGGTGTTTGGAAATGAAGAGCGATCTTGTTTTAAAAGGAGTGGAGCGCGCTCCGCATCGATCACTTTTTAAAGCAATGGGATATACGGACGAAGAACTTTCAAGACCTTTAATTGCCGTAGCTAATTCCGCCAATGAGATTGTTCCGGGTCACATCCACCTTAATAAAGTTGTAGAAGCAGTTAAGGCCGGAGTTAGAATGGCAGGCGGAACACCAATTGAATTTAGTGTAATCGGGGTATGCGATGGGATAGCCATGGGACATGAAGGAATGAAGTATTCTTTAGCAAGTCGTGAATTAATTGCTGATTCAGTGGAAAGCATGGTTTTAGCCCACGCATTTGATGGAGTAGTCTTCGTTCCCAACTGTGATAAGATAATTCCGGGAATGTTAATGGCCGCCGGGCGTTTAAATCTACCAAGTATTGTAGTGAGTGGCGGTCCGATGATGGCGGGAAATTTTAATGGAAATAGAGTTGATTTAAATTCAATGTTTGAAGGAGTAGGAGCAGTTTCGGCCGGTAAAATGAGTGAGGCGGAATTAAAGGAACTAGAAGAAGTAGCTTGTCCCGGGTGTGGTTCCTGTTCAGGGATGTTTACTGCTAATACAATGAATTGTATGACCGAAGTTTTAGGGATGGGACTGCCGGGGAATGGAACAATTCCCGCTATAGACGCCGGGAGAATCCGTCTCGCTAAGGCCGCGGGAATGAAAGTTATGGAGCTAGTTAAATCCGATCTAAGACCAAGAGCTATCATGACGGAGAAGGCTTTTGCCAATGCCTTTACGGTGGATATGGCTATTGGAGGATCAACCAATACCGTCTTACATTTACCGGCTATCGCTCATGAGTTAGGGATTACCATCGATTTAAATTGGATTAACGATATAAGTAAGAAGACACCGCATTTAGCATACTTGCGTCCGGGAGGAATTCATCACATCCAAGATTTGGATGAAGCCGGTGGGATTCCCGCAGTTATGTCGGTATTAAATGGTAAAGGTTTAATCCATACCGAACTCCAAACAGTTACAGGCAAGACTGTTGGTGAAAATATCGCCGCTATCAAAGTAAAGCGTCCGGATGTGATTCATTCGCTGGAGGCAGCGTATCATGAGCAAGGAGGACTGGCAATTCTTTGGGGTAATTTGGCCCCGGCAGGGTGTGTCGTAAAACAGTCCGCGGTAGCACCGGAGATGATGTGTCATGAAGGTCCGGCCAGGGTTTTTGATAGTGAAGATCTTGCAATTCAAGCTATCCTCGGAGGGAAAATTGTATCCGGTGATATTGTGGTAATCAGATATGAAGGACCAAAAGGGGGACCGGGAATGCGGGAGATGCTCAGCCCGACTTCAGCTATTGCCGGAATGGGTTTGGACAAGGAAGTCGCGCTTTTGACGGACGGCCGTTTTTCCGGAGCTTCCAGAGGGGCTTCAATTGGACATATTTCACCGGAGGCAATGGAAGGTGGTCCGATTGCCTTGGTTCAAGAAGGTGATCATATAAAAATCGATATTCCTGGAAAGAGAGTGGATTTACTAATCGATGAAGCAGAATTAGACCGGCGTAAATCTGCTTGGCGCCAACCTGAGCCGAAGATTAAAACCGGCTATTTAAACCGGTATAGCAAGTTAGTGACTTCGGCGAATACAGGGGCAGTTCTAAAATAAGTAAGTCGAAATCAGGTTTATAAAAAGGAAAGAAGAATCCTAAGCCAAAGATTGGTAAATATAATTGTTGTAAGTATTTATTTCCTTCCCCTATGTTTTAAGTTGGGAAGGATAATTTTTTAAAAGGTATGGTTAAAAAATTTTTTATTAATGGTTTAAAGATTATTCTTATATATAAAGGGTTTCACAAAATGTAAAAAAATAAAGAGTCTACAAATCAATTAATTTCGTAATTAATAATCAAGAAAGACAATAACGATAAGTATTTAAAAATGTATTATTAACTTGACATCTTTAATTTCATGGATTATATTAAGTACAATATCAATTCAAGGAAGATGAGGGATGCCTATGAAACTTTCCGGAGCTCAAATTCTATTGGAATGCCTCGAACGGCAGGGAGTAGAGGTTATTTTCGGATATCCGGGCGGCCAAGTAATTCCTATTTATGATGCATTATATGACTCTAAAATTCGAAATATTTTGGTCCGGCACGAACAAGGGGCGGCCCATGCGGCTGACGGCTATGCAAGAAGTACGGGAAAGACCGGAGTCTGTCTTGCAACCTCAGGTCCGGGAGCAACCAATTTGGTTACCGGGATTGCTAATGCCTACATGGATTCAGTGCCGATGGTGGCAATTACCGGACAAGTGCCAACTTTTATGCTTGGTTGCGATTCTTTTCAAGAAGCCGATATTACCGGTATCACCATGCCGATAACCAAACATAATTATTTGGTACGCGATATTAAAGAGCTACCGCGAGTGGTTAAAGAAGCTTTCCATATTGCTAGTACCGGAAGGCCTGGCCCGGTTTTAATTGACATAGCAAAAGATATCACTGTTCAAACAAATAAATTTGAATATCCCGAAACTATTGATTTGCCCGGTTATAAGCCTAATTATGTGGGGAATGCTCGTCAGATTAAAGAGGCTTTAGATGCGATTGAAACAGCTGAACGCCCCTTGCTCTATATCGGTGGGGGAGTGGTTATTGCCGGGGCTCATGCCGAATTGATTAAACTGTCGGAATTAATTAATGCCCCTGTTACCCCTACCCTTTTAGGGATTAGCGCCATTCCGGGAAACCACCCGCTTAACTTGGGGATGTTAGGAATGCACGGGACAGCGGCGGCTAATTTTGCAGCTTGTGAATGTGATTTATTGATTGCAATCGGAGCCCGTTTTGACGATCGAGTAACGGGAAAGATCGAAGCTTTTGCGCCAAAGGCCAAAGTGATTCATATCGATATCGATCCCGCCGAGATTGGCAAAAACGTTGCGGTAGATATTCCGATCGTCGGTGATGTTAAGATGGTACTGGAAAATATACTGGAAAAAGTAAAGCCAAAAAAGCATCCTGAGTGGTTGAAACAAGTTGCCGGTTGGCAAAAAGAGTATCCTTTAAAGTATGATTTAGATAAATTAACACCCCAACGGGTGATTGAGGAAATAAGTTCAATAACTAAAGGCGATGCCATTATCTGTACCGAAGTTGGACAACACCAGATGTGGACTGCCCAATTCTTTCAATTTACCCAACCTCGTTCATTAATAACTTCAGGTGGTCTAGGTACGATGGGATTTGGATTTCCTGCTGCCGTAGGGGCCCAAGTCGGCAACCCGGGCCGGTTGGTAATTGATATTGCCGGGGACGGTAGTATTCAAATGAATATTCAGGAATTAGGCACCGTAGTGGCTAATCAAATCCCGGTTAAAGTGGTAATTCTTAATAATTTTTATTTAGGAATGGTTCGCCAATGGCAAGAGTTTTTCTTTAAAAAACGATATTCAGGAACTGTTCTTGACCAAAACCCGGATTTTGTAAAAATTGCCGAAGCATATGGGGCTAAGGGTTTCAAAATAACTGAAATTGGGCAGCTCAGGAGTACCTTGGAAAAGGCTTTTGAAACTCCCGGACCGGTAGTGGTGGACTGTCATGTGGAACGCGAAGAGAATGTTCTGCCGATGGTCCCGGCAGGTGGAGCGATTCATCAGATGATAGGGGTGAATAGTTAATGCGGCATATTATTTCGGCTTTAGTAGTTAATCATTCCGGGGTAATGGTCCGGGTAGCCGGATTGTTTAGCCGAAGAGGCTATAATATTGAAAGCATCGCCGTAGGGCGTTCCGAAGATCCATCTCTGGCAAGGATAATAATTGTAGTTGACGCCGAGGATGATCAGGTGGTCGAACAAATAGAGAAACAACTTTATAAACTAATCGATGTGGTCAAGGTTAACGATCTGCCTACCAGTGAATCAGTAGAGCGTGAATTGGCCTTGATTAAAGTAAATGCCGGTTCCCAGAGCCGATCAGAGGTGCTTCAGATCGTCGATATTTTCAGAGCCAAAATCGTCGATGTCAGTAGCCGGGCGGTAGTTGTCGAGATTACCGGAGGGATCGCTAAGGTCGAAGCATTGATCGCGCTTTTGAAACCTTTCGGGATCAGGGAGATCGTCCGAACCGGTCAGATTGCGATGCTTAGGACGCCGAAAAAAGGCGTAGATTAATACGGGAACTTGATGATTTAAAACAATATCTGAAATTGATAATGCGATTAAACACAAAAAAACCGTGGAGATAAGTCTCCACGGTTTTTTTAATATCGCGTTGAATTTATTATCTACCCTAGATATATATGGTATTTTAAGATCTTTGTGGTTAAAGGGTTAAACAATTCTTAATTCCGGTTTAATTAATATTCCATTATTGTCTTAATAATGAAGTGTTAATTTAGGGTTAGTTGTGATACTTTTCTAATCCGTTATTAGTATTTATAATCATTCGCGGAGAAATACGAGGATAACATGGGGACCCTTGTACTGCGCTCCGGTTGGTAGAATGAAAGGGGGTGGCCGGGAGAACAGTATTATGCTAATCCTACAGTTTCCTAAAGGGTAAAAAATAAGGAGGAAAGTTTAAAAAGATGAAAAAAATAATGATAATATTTATGGCTTTAATAATGGTTTTGACTGTAACTGCTATTTCCCTGGGCGCTGCAAATATCTCCGGAGATTTAACAGCTACCTATCAAACAAAAGATGAATCAAAGGATAGTGATGATCTTAATTATAAAAAGGATAAAATCGAAGGTAGCATAAAGTTCAACTCAAAGTTAAACGATTTTGTATCCTTTAACGCCAACTTCAAATGGGACGACAAGTTTGATTTGGATACTGATGAGGGTAGCAATGTTAAAACCAAAAATGTATCTTACTTTTGGAACAATGAAACTTATCTAGATATTAACGGTGAATTTGGTAAATTTAAAGTTGGAATGTGGGAAATAAAGACATACAATTGTGCTCTGATTGACAATGATGCTTCAACCTATGGTAAGATGAAGGCGCCTTTTACCCTTGGTTATACCAGCCCGAATTTTAACGGTTTCACAGCTGGTTTGACATACTTGTTGGATGAAAATTCCGACTATGACGCCAAAGTTCCGACTGATGAAGGAGCATATGTGGCTACCCTTGCTTATACCAACGATGATCTGCTTAATTTAAAAGCTGATTTGAACTTGATTGACGTCGCTATTGATGATGTAGACAGCGGATACACTTTAAATGCCGAAGTTAGTCCGCTTGGGTTTTTGACCACTAAATTACACTATGGCTCCCAAGTCGGAGAGAATGATGTAATGATTCTCGGTCTTCATTTCAAAGCCAATAATGCATATTTCATCTATGAACAAGACCTTGCAGACGAGCATGCCGCCCGTGAGGATTTTAACACCAATGCTTATGCAGTCGGGTATAATTTTACTAATGGTGTGACTGCCGAATACCGGCTTAAAGAATTAAAAGAAGATGCAGCAATATCCGAGTTCCGGATGATTTTGAAATTTAAATAGACTTGGTTTTCTCGGGGAAGCGGGGGCGAAAGCCCTCGCTTTTTCATTTTATATGGTTGTTAACTAGAGTAGAATGACTATTACCAGTTCAACCAGTGGTATAGGCTTGTTAGAGATGTTTTGGACATGATATAATACTATTTAAGATTAGCTTAGCGGCATAGGAGGAAGTTCATGACCAACGATCTAAAAGAAATTATTCTTACCACTGAACAAATTGCGGGACGTATCAAAGAACTCGGTACAAAAATCAGTAATGATTATCAGTCTAACCCCCCGGTGTTGGTCGGTATCCTAAAAGGAGCGCTTCCGTTTTTGGCTGATTTAATGCGCGCCATTACTATTCCAGTGGTTTACGATTTGATGGCTGTCTCGAGTTATGGCGCATCTACAAAATCTACGGGTACCGTAAAAATTATTAAAGATTTGGATATTGAAATTGAAAATCGGAATGTAATAATTATTGAAGATATCGTCGATACCGGATTAACTTTGCAATACTTGGTTGAGAATCTCCGTTCCCGCCAACCGAAGTCAATAAAGGTATGTACTCTTTTGGATAAGCCCAGCCGGAGAATAACTTCAATCCAACCGGACTATAACGGATTTGAAATTCCCGATGTCTTTGTGGTTGGATTCGGGTTGGATTACGCAGAAAAATACCGTAACTTGCCTTTCATCGGAGTGCTTAAGGAAGAAGTGTATCAAAAGGAACAAAGATGATTTATAAGTTATTATATAGCTTTCGCATTTTAATTTTTGCCTTTTAAGCTGATTGATTATTGTGAAAGTTGAGTTATTGACTTCTTAATATTTTTTTGATACGATTGTAACGTAATTTGTTGCCTTTTCCCGTATTATCCAGACGGAGGAGTAAAATGGTTTTTATTCCTAATGTAATAATACGGTTTAAATCAGCCCGGAATGTTAGGCGAAGTATACCCATGGCCTATCGTTCCGGGTTAGTGTTTTTTAGGCGATAAATTACAAATTAAAATGAGGGGGAGAAAAATGCTGGAAAAGTTTTTTAAGTTGAAAGAAAACGGTACGAAGACTTCGACAGAAATTCTAGCTGGTTTGACAACTTTTTTTGCTATGTCTTACATTATCTTTGTTAATCCTGCAATGCTTTCACAGACAGGTATTCCTCAGAATGCCGTGTTTCTTGCTACCATTATCGCGTCTGTAATTGGTACTTTAGTAATGGGCCTTTTTGCGAATGTACCTTATGCCCAAGCTCCAGGAATGGGATTAAATGCGTTTTTTACATATACTGTATGTTTTGCACTGGGCTTTAGCTGGCAACAAGCTTTAGCAATGGTTTTTATCTGCGGTCTCGTAAATATTCTCATTACTGTGACTAAAATTCGTAAGTCCATTATTAAATCAATCCCGGTCAGTCTCCAAAATGCGATCGGTGGAGGGATCGGGATTTTTATCGCTTATATTGGCATCAAAAGCGCAGGTCTTCTGAATTTCACCTCTGATCCTGGTAAAAATATAGTATTAGAAGGCGGTACGGTTATTGCTGACGCTAGCGCTGTTCCCGCTTTGGTAACTTTAAATAACCCAGTTGTCCTTCTTGGACTAATTGGCCTTGTATTAACTATTGCCTTGTTGGTGTTTAAAGTAAGGGGATCAATTTTAATCGGTATTGTCACTACTACCATCATTGGTATTCCAATGGGTATTGTTAATCTTTCCGCTATCGGGACAACAACCGGAATCCTATCGGCCTTTAAGGAACTTGGCACTACCTTTGGAGCGGCTTTGGGTAGCCAAGGGATGCTTTCCTTATTTACCGATGCCGCGAAAATTCCTTTGGTATTGATGACGATTTTTGCTTTCAGTTTATCGGATACCTTTGATACAATCGGTACTTTTATCGGTACCGGACGCAAAAGCGGTATTTTTAGCGCGGAAGATGAGAAAGCAATGCATTCTAGCGCAGGTTTTAAATCTAAGATGGATCGGGCTTTGTTTGCAGACGCTATCGCTACCTCTGTCGGAGCCTTATTTGGTACTTCTAATACCACTACTTACGTTGAGAGCGCAGCAGGGATCGGTGCCGGCGGTCGTACAGGTTTGACCAGCCTTACCACAGCCCTACTCTTTATTGCTTGCATTTTTCTGGCTCCTATCGTTGGTATAGTTCCTGCTGCGGCGACTGCGCCAGCTTTGATTGTGGTTGGTATTATGATGATGTCTGCTTTCAAAGAAATTAAATGGGACGATATAAATGAAGCAATCCCCGCTTTCTTTGCGGGAGTATTTATGGCTTTCTGCTATAGTATTTCTTATGGAATTGCTACTGGTTTTATTTTCTATTGTATTGTCAAGCTTTGTAAGGGGCAATTCAAAGAGGTTCATCCAATTTTAGTCGTTTCTACGGTATTATTTATCTTGAACTTCATTATTTTGGCCTTTATTTAATTTAAGCGATATTGTTGAACCCCTGAAATTTTTAAGTTTCAGGGGTTCGTATTTTTGGATGCTAGCTTGTGCCTTAATAAATAAACATGAATCGTTTGTGATCAGATTAGCGCTATCTCTATCAAATGAATCGATTATGTTTTAATCTCTTATGTACTTTTAAAGGTATTTAGCGGTAAGTATAAAGAAGTTCATCCATTAATGTACTTTGCTGTAATTGCTTTTGTCGTTGATTTTGTTTTAACAAAATAGCTTTTGTACAGTATTGATTAACTTTTTTAAAAATCCCTCCCATCATTCGGGGGGGATTTTTCATTGGGAAACTATAATTTAAGCAAAGGAATTTTTTAATAAATGTCAAATAGAAAACATAAATGGTGCAAACCTACTACAAATCCTGTATTTGTAATAGGGAGACAATGGGATAACATTGATAACAAAGAAATAAATTAATTCCGAAGGTGGTGCAAGCAGTGAATTTTTTAGGAAATCAGCCAATTTTTTTAAGAGTTATTGATGTAATCCTAGTCTTTTTTATCTTGTACTACCTTTTTAGGATTCTAAAAGGCGCTAAAGGAATCTTTTTTTTAAATGCAATTTTGATTTTATTTCTAATTAATGTATCAAGTAGATTTTTAGGTTTGGAATATTTTAATGCTTTACTGGAGCAAATAATGCTAATGCTCTTTGTGGCATTACCGATCATATTTCAAAATGAACTTAAAAGAGCATTGGAGATTTTAGGGCAAAAGAATCCGATTTTACAGTGGTTAATTAAACCCCCTGAAATTCCGACGGAAAGTATTGAGATTGTTGCCGAAGCAGTATCAAGCCTCTCCAAGCACAAACATGGAGCTCTAATTGTTTTTGAGCGTAACGATCCCCTTCCTATGGTCAAACAATCCGGGTCTTTCCTTGACAGCAAATTATCCCAAATTTTAGTGGAGCAAATTTTTTACCCGAACTCGCCTTTACATGATGGAGCTATGGTAATTAAAGGAAACAGAATTCAGGCAGCCGGATGTTTTCTCCCGCTAGATAATCAATTAATCTTACCGCAGGAATTAGGGAGTCGGCATCGAGCGGGATTAAGTCTGTCCAACCAAAGTGACGCCTTAATAATTGTAGTTTCCGAAGAGACCGGTAGTATTTCGTTGGCTTTTAACGGGCAGTTGGAGACAGGATATAATAGTGACAGGATAAAATATCGTTTAATTGAATTGGTTAGACCGGAGCAACCGGCCAATACTGCAAATGTGGAATACAATCAGGCTAAAAATGAGGCCAAATAATGTTGATGAAAATTAGCCAATTTCGGGTTTCGATTGAAGCGGATGAAACCGATATTAATAAATTATTGGCAGATTATATTAAAGTGCCTTTTAATAGAATAAAATCTTTGAAAAATAATAAAAAATCATTGGATGCCAGACAAAGAGAACTTTTTTTCATTTATACCTTAATTTTCGACGTTGAATTGACGGAATATGAAGCTGAATCATTACTAAAGAATAATCCTAATTTACAGATATACCAGGAAAAAACGGTTACAAGTTGGCACAAGGACCAGCAAGCTTATCCATCATATAATAGGAGACCGGTGATCGCGGGAGCGGGTCCAGCCGGTCTTTTTGCTGGGTTGAGGTTGGCCGCGGCCGGGTTAAAACCTTTGATTATCGAAAGAGGGGCCGGACTCGAAGAGAGAATCGACAGTATAACCAAGTTTTGGAATGAGGGGGAACTTGATCCCGAATCGAATATTCAGTATGGTATTGGAGGCGCGGGGACCTTTTCGGATGGTAAGTTGACGACTAGAATTAAAGATCTAGCTATTGGAGAAATTTTAAAAGTAATGGTGAATTTGGGGGCGCCGTCTGATATAATGTACTGGCAGTACCCGCATATCGGGACCGACCTGCTAAGGGAAGTAATCCGAGGACTGCAAAAGTTAATCATCGATTATGGCGGAGAGTTTCAATTTCGAAAACGATTAACTGATATCACTTTTATTAATGGGAAAGTTCAAGGGATTGAGGTAAATCACCGGGAGCAAGTGGAAACAGAAATGTTGTTGTTGGCTACCGGTAATAGCGCCCGTGACTTATACCGGATGTTGGCCGAGAAAAAGATGCAACTTTCCGCAAAACCTTTCGCGGTTGGATTAAGGATTGAACATCCGCAAGAGATAATCAATAAGGCCCAGTACGGAAAGTGGGCCGGACATGCCCGCCTTGGCCCGGCGGAATACCACCTTACCTTCAAACACCAGAAAACCGGGCGCGGGGTTTATAGTTTTTGTATGTGTCCGGGAGGATTTGTAATTGGAGCGGCTTCCGAAGCGGGGCGAGTGGTGACAAACGGGATGAGTTATCACCGGCGGGATTCGGGTGTAGCCAATTCAGCGATTATCGTTACTGTAAATGAACGGGATTATGGTAACGATTCACCGTTGGCCGGGGTAGAATATCAAGAGAGATTGGAAGAAGCAGCCTTTAAACTCGGAGGGGGGCGTTTTGCTGCGCCGGCCCAAAGGGTGGGGGACTTTTTAAAACAAGAACCGACCTCGGTGTTTAATTCTTTACGGCCTTCTTATCGACCCGGGATAACCGGCGCCGATTTGAATCAACTTTTTCCGGTAGAGATTGGGACAGCGATTAGGGATGCGCTCAATTATTTTAATAGCAAGATTAAGGAGTTTAACTGGCCGGAAGCGGTACTGACCGGGGTGGAGACCAGAACATCGGCTCCGGTTAGAATTATCAGGGATGAAAGACGTCAGGCTGCCGGTTTTGAGGGAGTATACCCGGTTGGAGAAGGCGCCGGTTATGCCGGTGGAATAATCAGTTCAGCGTTGGATGGCTGGAAGACGGCAGAAATGATTATAAAAAATCAAAAGTTAGAGTTGTGAGTAGTGTTTGTGGTTAAAGAGTGGGGTGGTTAAGTGGGTTTTGCCGAATTGGCTGATGCTCCGTGAAAAGTGGTACATTGCTGCGTTACTTGGTCGCTGCGGTACTCAACGTACATCAAGTACGTCTCCGTTCCTTGCTCCCGGCGCGCCTTGCACTATACCACTTTTGACGAAGCGAATGAGTAACGGATAGTTCAGCCAATTCGGCAAGGGTATCACCTCAGCGCGTTAGGGTAGTAGCGCTGATTCTTGGGTACCGACTAAGTGGCTAGAATGATAAATTGTACATATACAATTTATATAAATGAATTGCAACATATTTGATGTAGTAATCAAAAGGCCATTAAAAGCTATCTAGGTATATAATAAATTAAAACCGTGGAGGGATCGGGTTTGGGGCGTTTATTTGGAACAGATGGTGTTCGGGGGGTCGCTAATCAGAGTTTAACACCGGAAGTCGCTTTTGGGCTTGGCAGGGCTGCCGGGGCTTACTTTAAAGGAGAACAAAGCGCTCGTCCGCGAATTATCATTGGTAGGGACACCCGGCTTTCGGGGGAAATGTTGGAATCGGCTTTAGCTGCGGGGATAACTTCGGTTGGGGTAGATGTGGTGCGGCTTGGAATTATTCCAACACCGGGGGTGGCATTCCTCTGCCGTCAAATGGATGTGGCTGCCGGTGTAATGATTTCGGCATCCCATAATCCGGTTGAGGACAACGGGATTAAATTTTTTGATAAAAAAGGCTTTAAGTTGACTGATGCAGTGGAAGACGAAATCGAGGCCCTTTACCGAAACAAGCTTGATAAGATTGAACGCCCGGTTGGAACGGAAGTGGGGCGGATTTATGATGATCTGGAAGCTATTCAACTCTATGAAGATTTTTTGGCTGATAATGTTAACTGCCGTTTTGACGGACTAAGAATTGTAGTTGATTGCGGTTTTGGCGCGGCCTATTATTTGGCGCCCCAAGTTTTAAGAAGGTTAGGAGCGGAAGTGGTAGCGCTTCACGATATCAATGATGGTTCCAGAATTAACGTTAAATGCGGTTCAACCCATACTGGCATCCTACAAAAAGAAGTGGTTGCAAGCGGCGCTGATTTGGGAATCGCCCATGACGGCGACGCCGACCGTTTGATTGCGGTTGATGAGACCGGCCATACGGTTGATGGGGACCAAATTATTACTATTTGCGGACTAAACTTGAAACAAGAAGGAAAACTTAAAAATAACAAAGTGGCGGTTACGGTTTACTCCAACTTAGGTCTGGTCCAGGCTTTTAAAAGAAATGGTGTTGAAGTAGTCATTACTGCCAATGGAGATCGGTATGTACTTGAGGCCATGCAAAATCAAGATTTAGCCTTAGGCGGGGAACAATCCGGCCATATCATTTTTCTGGAGAAAAACAGCACCGGCGACGGGATTTTGACAGCCCTTCAGCTAATAGCAGCAATGGCTAAATCGGGAGAACCGCTCTCCAAGTTAGCGGCCCAAATGCAACGCTCTCCGCAGGTATTGGAAAACGTACGGGTAAAAAATAAAGAAGGCTGGGACCATAATACCGCTATCAAAGAAGCGGTTAAAACCGCCGAAGAGCATTTGCGCGGTGAAGGGAGAATCTTTGTACGGGCCTCAGGGACCGAACCTTTAATCAGGGTAATGGCGGAAGGACCTAATGAAGATGAATTAAATCGGATTGTTCATGAAGTGGCCAATGTAATCAAAAAAGAATTGGGATCATAATATAGATAAATAGTGGAAATATTGGGTGATACCATTTTAAATTGTTTTATGGTAAAATAGGCGTATCATTGAGAAGTTTGAATTGTCCCCTGGCATTCACTACGTGAATACCCACGGGGTCCCTTCAGATCGCTCTCTGCGAGAGCGACTGATAGCGATTGATAAGGAGGTGATTTAAAATATCCGTTTTATAATATCCTATTAGGGGAGGTGAGTTATTAAAAGATAAGTAAAAATTTATTCAAACCTTAGCGCCAGGACTCCTGTTTTTTAGGAGTTGACGAGGAGGGGGATCTCGGATAATCGGCGGGTGACCCCCGGTGAACCACCACCGTTAGAAGCCTGACAAAACCATCAGTGATGATTGGGACAATAAGGCCGGGTGAATTGAATAGGTATTTATCGGAGTCGGTGATTTTCTAATTGCACCGTTTTAAATTTGAACGGCTGCTGATTGGTTTGTTGTGTTGTATAAATTTGATTTTGGTCTCTTGCCCTTAAAAAGCCGGAGTGTAGTCATGTTTTAAAGAATAACCCTATCCCTGTAAGGGAACCGGCTGAGCGTTGCAAGTAAGGCCAAAAAAATCCCTAAAAATTTACCAAAGGCTTAACGAATTCCCTTTTAGGGATAGGGTCTTCACTTTAGACTTATGTTTATCGTGACTTCGTTCCATCCCGGAACACAGATCGCTCTTGGACATTTTGGTCTATTTTAATTTTGTACTTGTTGATATAGGTCCTGAAATACGAGTTCCTTTTAGTGTGTAATATTTTTGTATTTTAAAGCCGACTCCGGGCTTGGAGTTTGGCTTATTTATTTGTTAAAAACAATACTTTTTCACTATGATTTAGTCGAGTAAAAAATTTAAGGAGGTAATCCGCATGTGCGGTATTGTAGGATATATAGGTAAAAATGAAGCAACGCCGGTTTTGGTTGATGGGTTAAAAAGGCTTGAATACCGGGGTTATGATTCCGCCGGAGTCACCATATATGAACAGGGAAAGTTGAATACCTGTAAAATGGTGGGGCGTTTGGTCAAAGTTGAAGAAGCGTTAAAAGCAAAGCCGATACCGGGTGTTATCGGTATCGGACATACTCGTTGGGCAACCCATGGCCGTCCTTCCGACCGGAATGCCCATCCCCATCAGGACTGCAGCAAGAAGTTTTCAGTTGTGCATAACGGGATCATCGAGAATTATATAGCTCTCAAAGAGGAACTTCAGGAAAAAGGGCACATTTTCAATTCCGAAACCGATACCGAGGTATTACCGCATTTGATTGAGGAGTATTATCAGGACGATCTGGCCGAAGCGGTCCGGAAGACTTTAACTAGAGTTGAAGGCGCCTATGCAATGGTAGTGATCTGTGAGGACTTCCCCGACAGGTTGGTGGTTGCCAGGAAAGCCAGTCCGCTGATTATCGGTCTCGGTAATGGCGAAAACTATGTAGCCTCCGACATTCCGGCGATCTTACCCTATACCCGAGAGATCTATATTCTCGAAGACGGCGAGATGGCGGTGATCACTGCGGAGCGAGCGGAGCTCACGACCTTTACCGGGCAGCCGGTTGATAAAAAGCCTTATCATGTTGAGTGGGATATGGAAGCAGCCGAAAAAGGCGGCTATGAAGACTTTATGTTAAAAGAAATCCACGAACAACCACGGGCAGTGCGGGACACTTTGGCCGGAAAGATCGACCGGGGCGCTAAAAACGTAACCCTGCCGGGAGTGCATTTAACCCCGGAGTTTATCAAACAGTTGAAAAAAGTCCATGTAGTTGCTTGTGGTACGGCCTACCACGCGGGGTTGGTCGGTAAATATCTGATTGAAAAGATGGTCCGGATTCCGGTAGAAGCCGATCTGGCCTCGGAGTTCCGGTACCGGGACCCTTTGGTGGAACCGGATTCGTTAACGATTATCATTTCTCAGTCCGGTGAGACCGCCGATACTCTGGCGGGATTACGGGAAGCCAAACGGTTAGGCTCACGGATTTTAGCCGTTACTAATGTGGTCGGCAGTTCGGTGGCGCGGGAAGCCGATGATCTTATTCTGACCCTGGCCGGACCGGAGATAGCGGTGGCCTCAACCAAGGCTTATACCACCCAATTATTCTCTTTGTATTTATTGGCCATTTATTTGGCTCAGCACAAGGGAACTATCGCCGAAAGCGACCGGGTGGCGATGATCGACGCCTTGCTTAACTTGCCCGAACATTTGGAGAAGGTCTTGAATACCGAATCGAAGATTAAAGACTTTGCCGAAGACTTTAAGAATTGCGAAGATATTTTCTTCATCGGCCGCGGTTTGGACTATGCGGTGTCCCTGGAGGGCGCTTTGAAGTTAAAGGAGATCTCTTATATTCACGCCGAAGCCTATGCAGCCGGTGAGTTGAAACACGGCACCCTGGCGCTGATCGTAGAAGGGGTCCCAGTATTTGCGTTAGTAACCCAACCGGACCTTTATGAAAAGACGATCAGCAATATTAAAGAGGTCAAGGCCAGGGACGCGACGGTAATCGCCCTCGCCAATGCCGGAGACCATGAGACTGCCAAGTCCGTCGACTATGTGCTGCATATTCCGGCGACCCATCCGGCGCTGACGCCGATCCTGTCGGTAGTACCGCTCCAGTTGTTCGCTTATTATGCGGCGAAAGCCAGAGGGTGCGATGTGGATAAGCCGAGGAATTTAGCGAAGAGTGTGACGGTGGAGTGATTTTTTGGGGCGTGCCTTTGGTACGCCCTTTCTATATATAAATACTATTTAAAGTTAGTTGGTGGAATACCCCATATTTTTTGCTGTTCTTTAATTGTGAGGAAGGGAGAAATCAATATGTTCGGAATTCAAGACTACGGGATTTTTTTAATCTCGGGGATTTTGTTAAATTTAACTCCCGGGGCGGATACATTATATATTTTGGGGAGAAGCATTACTCAAGGGAGAAAAGCAGGGATACTATCGTTATTGGGAATAATCAATGGAGCATTAATACATACAATGTTGGTTGCGTTTGGTTTGTCTGTCATCTTGGTAAGGTCGGAACTGGCTTTTAATGGTATAAAGTATTTGGGAGCTGCTTATCTTAGTTATTTGGGAATTCGCTGCTTTGTTTTAAAATCAAGTGTAATAGATGTCCAACAAGTAAAAAAAGAAAGTAATACAAAAATTTATTTACAAGGCATGTTTACTAACTTATTAAATCCAAAGGTAGCCTTGTTTTACCTGGCCTTTTTGCCACAATTTATTACTATTGATAATCATTATGGGGCGTTACCTTTCTTGATACTAGGATTGACATTTATAACTACCGGGACAATCTGGTGTCTTTTCCTTGCAATATTTTCATCATTCATTTCGGAAAAATTAAGACAAAACCAAAAGATATCAAAAATGATGAATAAAATGACGGGAGCCTTGTTTATTGGGTTGGGACTGAACTTGTTACGGCAAAAAATCTAAAGGAGGGCTAAATGTTTGACGTGCTGGTCTTTGATTTGGACGGAACCTTATGGAAAGCCTCCACTTTAGGGTGGAATAATGGCCGAAGTTACCAGAATCATAATAATTTAATCTAGAGAAATATATAAGACTTACTAAATGAATCAAATAAAAAAGAACCATGCTAAACCATGGTTCAAAATTTTTGATATGGTATTTTATCAGTCCTTTTTTATATTAAGTATCAAGCTTTTTTAATTCTTTCAAACAAGACATACAAATGTACTTTCCATCGACTTTTTTTAACTCTTCCTTATTGCCGCAAAACAAACAGTCGATATGGAATTTTTTAAGAATAATCTTTTTATCGTCCACAAAAATTTCAAGAGGATCCCCTTTATCAATCAACATCATATTACGTAATTCCATCGGCAAAACCACTCTACCCAAACAATCGACTTCCCTAACGATCCCGATTGATTTCATAATGGTTTTATCCCTCCGTTAATTATAATGATCAAATTATAACATTTTCTTTCATATAATCCAAACCAACTGTTTCCTGTCAATTTAATAATAATTTTCAAACAATGCAATAATTATTTAGTTGGACATAAAATAAATAACGATTTAAAATAAACATTTACCACTTGTATATTCAAAGGAATATAGTAAAATATTGGTATTATATTAATTGTTATTTTTATTACAAGGGGTTCATTAAATGGTCCGAAATAGAAACCGTAAACCCAATCGGTTAAAAGGTTATGATTATTCAAGGGGAGGGGCGTATTTTATTACAATTTGTGTATGTAATAGGGAATGCCTTTTAGGACAGATCATAAACGGAAAAATGATTTTATCGGATATTGGACAAATCGCAAATGAATGTTGGGTTCAGATTCCATACCATTTTTCTGGTGTCGAATTAGGAGAATATGTTATAATGCCGAATCATATTCATGGAATCATTATAATAAATCAAATAACGGAAAATAAAACCGATTGTGAATCCCGGAAATATCCCGTAGGGAACGCATATATGCGTTCCCTACGGGATGTCGACAATAACCACAATAATCGTTGTGATAATCGTAATAATAACCCGGAAATACCGGAAATCGACCGTACAAAAATGTTAATTCCTAAAATCATACAACAATATAAGGCAGCGGTATCACGTCATTTAAATCACCAACCAAAATTTCGTTGGCAGAAATCATACTATGACCATATAATCAGGGACCAAATTTCATTTGAAAGAATTAACCGTTACATAGTCAATAATCCAATAAAATGGACGGAGGATATTGAGAACAATTTTTTATATAATGATGCAACGAATAATGAATATTATAATCATCTATTCTCTTGAATTTAATAATGGTATATTTATAGCAAAATAAATAACCACCCGGTTCCAAAATATGTTAAAATGAAATGGATATGTGACTTTAGAAAACCCGGAGGTTAACTTGCTCCACCAGGCCGAAGAAATCCTCAAAAAGTATTATGGGTATTCCAGTTTTCGTGAGGGACAGTCACGGATCATCAGTAATGTCCTGCAGGGAAGGGATACCTTTGCGATCATGCCGACCGGGGCTGGAAAATCATTGTGTTTTCAAATCCCCGCGCTGCTCTTTCCGGGAATAACCATCGTAATCTCCCCATTAATCTCATTGATGAAAGATCAGATTGATGCTTTAAATAGTTTGGGAATTTCAGCGGCCTTTATCAACAGCTCCCTTTCTTCCCGGCAGGTTGTTGACAGGATTGAAAAAGCCAAAGAGGGAGCATATAAGCTTCTTTACATTGCTCCGGAACGTTTGGAAGTGGATTCGTTCATCGGTTTGGTTGATTCTCTGGAAATTAGTTTAATGGCTATAGATGAAGCCCATTGCGTATCCCAATGGGGGCACGATTTCCGTCCCAGTTACCGCCGGATCGGGCCTTTTATTAAAGGACTGTCGCAACGGCCGGTTGTGGCTGCTTTTACGGCCACAGCCACCCCGGAGGTAAAAGAAGACATCGTCAAACTTCTAGCACTAAAAAATCCGGCCATGGTAGTCACCGGATTTAACCGGGAGAACCTCTCTTTCTCGGTAATTCGAGGCGAAAATAAGCGTGACTTTGTCCAAAAATACCTGTCTGGTAATCCGGGACACTCAGGGATCATCTACGCGGCCACCCGGAAAGAAGTTGATCAACTTTATACCTTGCTGAGCAAGAAACATTTGGCGGTCGGCAGATATCATGCCGGGATGAGCGATAAGGAACGGGAACAGAACCAGGAAGCTTTTTTATATGATGACCTAAAACTGATGGTTGCCACCAATGCTTTTGGTATGGGGATCGATAAATCCAACGTCCGTTTTGTAATCCACTACAACCTCCCTAAAAACATGGAAGCCTACTATCAAGAAGCCGGACGGGCCGGGCGGGACGGTGAGCCAAGCGAGTGTATTCTGCTTTTTTCACCCCAGGATATTTTCATTCAGAAATATTTAATTGAGGAAACAGTGCTTTCCCCAACACGTAAACAGAATGAATACCGGAAACTCCAATCAATGGTTGATTATGTTCATTGCTCCCGCTGTTTACGAGGCTTTATTTTAGAATACTTCGGGGAAGAGAATGTGGCAGAAACCTGTGGTAACTGCGGTAATTGTAACGATGAAACCGAAATGGCCGATATTACCGTCCCCGCTCAAAAGGTCTTCTCTTGTATCGCCCGATTACGGGAAAGATTCGGAATTACCATGGTGGCCGATGTTTTGAAAGGTTCCGCCGCTAAAAAACTGCTGCAATTGAATTTGAATACCCTACCTACCTATGGTGCGATGCGCGATATGCCGCTAACCGATATTAAAGATTTGGTTAACCGGCTAATCGCCGAAGATTACCTCTATCTGACCCAAGGAAAGTATCCGGTGGTAAAGTTGAAACCCAAAGCTGTCGCTGTCTTACGAGGAGAGACCCAAGTTAACCAAAGAATCGTGAAGCGTCAAACCAAGCTGGAAGAAGACACGGCGCTTTTCGAAGCTCTTCGCCGTTTGCGCCGGGAAATTGCCAACCGGGAAGGAGTCCCGCCCTATATCGTTTTTGCCGATAGCACTTTGCGGGAAATGGCAAAGATTAATCCAACCACACCCAAAGAGTTATTAGCCATTAAAGGCGTCGGAGAGTCCAAACTGGAACGTTATGGGGCCTTATTTATAAATGCTATCCGGAAGCATCTCAATCAAGAATAGTTTTTACAGATGACGTTTTACTCTAAATCCTCAATAATCCATGAAACCGCCGAACTCCGTTATAACTTGTAGTATAATAATTCTTCAGCCACCTTACCTCCAAACTTTTGATTTTAATATATATGTTGAAAAAAGTTTTGAGTACAGCATTCACATCCCAGAAGCCGGATGTGATTGGCGAAATTATTGAGCTTTTTTCAACATATGAATCAAGAAAAATATGTTGCAATAATCCACGCTTATCCAAGAAACTTATTGCAACATATATAGTAATTCATTTTCTAGATCCTAGATTTAGTTAGTTAAAGGAACTTTTTGCCGCGCAAATTAATTTACATATATTGTTTTGTTAAGAAAAATTAAAAAAAAACCGATTTAAATAATACATTGTTCGTAATATCGAGTCCTTAACTGGAGGATACTTCATGAAATATCATAAAGACAAGTCATTATTTAAACAAGCCAAAATCAAGACTTCAAGATTAATTTTCAGGGGAAGTATAAAAACAAAATTAACTGCTATTGTGGTTGCCGTTTTAATCCTTTCCTTAAGCGGACTATCGATCATTAATTATCAAAATGCCCGGAAAATTGTAATAGATAACTTTGAAAATGATATGAAAACCCTGGCCGGATCTTACGGTGAACAAGTCGGATTATGGCTGGAGGCACGTAAGGCAGAGATGGTAACCCTCGCTAATTCACATATAATTATTGATGCAAACGGTAATAAAGAAAAAATCACCCCCCAATTGGCCACCGTGGCGGAACAGAATCCTGTATATGTAATGGTTTTCTATTCCGATTTGAACGGTGACTATTTTACTTCTTTAGGGGCGAGTTCAAATATTGCCGACCGGGAATATTTTAAGCGATGTTTAACTACGGGAGAGGCGGTAATTTCGGATCCGGTCATATCCAAGTCCACCGGCTTCCAAGTTATCGTAGTCGGGTCGCCGGTAAAAAAAGACGGAAAGATGATTGGATTCGTTGCTGGTATTATCAAAGTTGACGATATTGAAAAAATGATTAAATCAATCAAAATCGGGGAAACAGGATACGCTTATATGATTAGAGGCGATGGTCTAGTAATTGTACACCCTAATCAAGAATTTATCATGAAGCTTAATCCATTGACTGATCCGGATGCCGATGAAGAACTCAAAAATGTCTTTTCCCGGATGACCAGTGAAGAAACCGGAATCCAGCGTTATTTCTATGAGGGAATCGATAAGTATGTAGTTTTTTCACGGGTTAAGGGTGAATATGATACCAAATGGTCGCTTGGAATTACGGCGCCGGTAGTGGAATTAATGTCTCCGCTTAATGGATTATTAAT
Organism: Bacillota bacterium; assembly: GCA_023435565.1. Lineage (GTDB taxonomy): Bacteria > Bacillota > UBA4882 > UBA8346 > UBA8346 > JAAYHS01. The sequence continues at coordinate 10,898 of JAEYRN010000062.1, read as the reverse complement.
CGGCTTCATACTAGTAGGAAGTATTTTCACTATAATAGCAATCCTTCTGGTAATGGTAACAACCCGATCAATCATTAAACCATTGGGAATATCCCAAAAGTTTATTGAAAGAATGGCAACTGGTGATTTAAGTGCCGACCTTCCGGAATCGGTCCTTAAATCTCAGGATGAAGTTGGATCAATGGCCAGGGCTATGGATGTAATGCAAAAATCCATTCGGGAAATGGTTAAAGGGGTTATCGAAGAATTTGCCAACATTCGTAATTCAGTTCAGATTGTTACCGGCGAAATACAGGCTTTAATAAATCAAACCGATGAAACATCGGCCACTGTTCAACAATTATCTGCCGGTATGGAGGAAGCTGCGGCATCAGCCGAAGAGATGAACGCATCATCAAATGAGATTGAATTAGCTATCGGTTCAATGACTCGGAGAGCCTATGAAAGTACTCGCGCAGTAGGAGAAATAAGCAATAAAGCCGTTGAGTTGAAGAACAATGCGGTTACCTCGGAACAAACCGCTTATAAAATTTATAGCGAGGCCAAAGCAAACTTGGAGACGGTTGTGGCACAATCAAAGGCGGTCGAAGAAATAAATGTTCTTTCCGACGCTATCATGCAAATTGTCTCTCAAACCAACCTTCTAGCTCTTAATGCCGCAATTGAGGCCGCCAGGGCAGGAGAAGCCGGTAAGGGGTTTGCGGTTGTTGCCGAAGAAGTTAGAATGCTTGCGGATACATCCAAAAAGACAGTGGTTGAAATTCAGAATGTTACCAACAAAGTAATCTTTTCGGTAGAAAACCTTTCAAATAGTGTTTTGAAGGTAATGCAATTTATCGAGAATAATGTTATTAAGAATTATCAAGAACTGGTTCATACCGGAGAACTATATAGCAACGATGCGTCATTAATCAATAATATAATTATGGATTTAAGCGCTAACACCGAAGAGCTTACAGCCGGGATTGAAAGTATCATTAAAGCAATTGACGATGTAGCATTAACAGTTAATGAGGGCGCGGCCGGAAGTCAAATAATCGCTGAAAAAACTTCGGTAATTGTCGATAAAGTAAATGAAGTACAGAAACAGATGCAATATACAGAAGAAAGTACTAGGCGTTTGAGTGATTTAGTCTCTAAATTTAGGATTTAATACAGCAAATTATACTTTTATCTTCGATATAGTTACCAAATAGGCTCCTAGTATAAAAAAGAGTATGCCGGCAAATTTTGTAATATTAATTGGTGTTTTTTCGATGCCCAGAAGACCGTAATGGTCAACTATAACGGAGGCAATAAGCTGTCCGCTGATGATATAAATAAATCCTTGTGTCGCGCCAAGGCGGGGTAAAATTATTATTATTGACGTAAGGATAAAAATCCCTAATACCCCTCCTAAATATAAATACCACTTGTTCCAACCGGGTAAGTTTTGGAGGGAGATAGATTTGGGAGTAATAAGAATAATTAGGCTAATTAATATTAAATTTATTACTACACCTATAAAAACCGAGCCATAAACACCGACTCTGTTAGCTAAAGCAGTGTTTAAAATACCTTGAACCGTCATCATTACCCCCACGATCAATCCGATCGCGATTTCCAAAAAAAGAAAGTTCATAGCTCCTCCTCGTCTCTTTCTACTAAATATTCCACTTGCTCAGTATTAATAAAAACAGATAGATTTATATAAAATTAATTACTTTTCTATAAAAGTTGGTTAGGTTAACGATAGGGTAGAAGCGATAACGAATGGTTATGTAATTTCATAGATAATTATACACCATTTATTGATTTATTATATTGATCAAAATAGAAAATGATGGTATTATTTGGTTTAATATACGTTTGTTTAAGATATGTATTTATTTGAATTCAAAGTTGGGAGGTATGTTTGATGAGTTCGCTCTTAACAATTCATAACGGAGTAGTCGATGTAGCACCAGAACAGGTTAATTATAACCCGGAGAGGTTGGGGCAACTGGACTCCCATTTTCAAAAGCTGATCCAAGACCGAAAGATACAGGGAGCCGGTTATCTTTTGTCCAGGAACGGTAAAGTTTTCGCCCATCGTTCCATGGGTAAGTTGTGTTATGATAATGATACGGCTGAATTAATGCCTGACTCCATCCGGATATTATATTCCTTAACCAAGCTGTTTACTGCAATAGCTGTGATGAAGCTGGTTGAAGACGGCGAACTCTATATAGAACAACCGGTGATGACTATTATCGATGAGTTTGATACACCTGCCCATAACAAAATAAATATATTTCATCTGTTGACCCATACGGCGGGAATATGCCCCGTTGGCGGATATTTTGGTGAACCATATCCGGAAGAGCGGGAATGGCGGAAAGAGGATAACTGGATCAAGGCGGCGCTTTCCGGTCCGGTGAATACACCTCCCGGTGAAGAGTGGGTTTATTGCACCTTTGGATATACAGTCCTCGGCGAAATTATCTCAAGGGTTGCCGGAATCAATTGTGAAGAGTATATTCGTAGGAATATCTTGACTCCACTTTCGATGAATGATACTTTTTTTGATTTACCGGAAAATGCGATTAAGCGGACTTGCTTTGTCTCGAAACATGAAAAGAAAGAACTAAATCATAAATCGGAGGTTAATCAAAACAGAGCTCCCCGCTCGGATTGGGGATTATATACAACACTATATGATTTGTGGAAATTCGGGCAAATGATTTTAGATGGGGGAACTTTCAACGGTAACCGGATCATCAGTCGTAAAACTTTGGAGTATATGACTAGAAATCACCTGAAACCAAATACTCCCGCTTATCATTGGGGAGCAAAATTCCAAGATTTTAAGCATGGTTTGGGTTTTAATCTACTCCTTTCCGAGCTGCTGTCACCTGATACCTTTAATCACGAAGGACATGGAAGAAGCGGTCTTTATATCGATCCAACCGAAAAAATGGTGGCGGCCTATTTTATACCGTCGAAAGAGGACTGGATTCCGGAAGCATTTATCAATCCCAGAACGATTATGTGGTCAGGCTTGATTTGATAAAGTTGAGGGTTCCCAAGAAATAGGAGTTGAAACTTGTTGATGAATTTAGTTAATATTCGTAAAAGAATTCAAAATACTTCCGAAGTTTTGAAAGCAACCGCCTTTGCAACATACAAAGAGTGGGCCGCCTACCGGAGTCATATGGCGGTTTCTCTTCTGGTGGGCCCGGTATTTTTTCTAACCCAAATGTTTATCTGGAAAGCGGTTTACTCTACCAGGACCACCATTACCGGGCTGACTTTGGAACAGATGTTGACTTATTATGGGATTACGGCAATTATTAATTATCTTATTTTCGATTCCGCAGACTGGAACCTCCAAATGTTAATCAGAACCGGGAAGTTTTTGACATTTATGCTTCGCCCGCTTTCTCATTGTTATTTTGCCTTAAGCCAAAAAATCGGCCATCGGATGCTGGCGTTTTGGTTGGAATTTATCCCGATTTATCTCATGTTTTTCTTTATTTTTAAAATTAAACTGATACCGGCTGAGCCGGGATGGGCGGTTTTATCAATTTACTTAAGTTTTGTGCTGGTGTTTCTAATCAATTATTGTATAGGAATTACCGGGTTTTGGCTTACAAAGACCGAAGGGCTGAGAAGGGGTTTTTTAGTAGTAAGGGATTTATTCGCCGGGTCTTTTATCCCGTTAACCTTATTTCCGGGACTTATTCAGAAGGTATTATTTTTTCTGCCGTTTCAGTTTGTAACCTATGTTCCCACTAGAGTGTTTATCGGTTCTTATGAATTGGCCGGAATTAAGCTTACAATCCCGGAGGTGGTCGGTTTACAAGCGGTCGCAGTGTTGGTTATGTTTGCAGTTTATAAACTCCTTTGGTATTTTGGGATTAAGCGGTTTACGGGGGTGGGAGCATGATCTCGGCTGTCCGGATCCATTTACAAGGAATCAAAACTGCTCTCGCATCAAGAATGGCGTATCGGGGCGACTTTTTCATGAGTATTATCATTATGCTTTTTGAAGAAATGTTGGCGCCGATGATTACTATTCTTGTTTATCATAATGGGGCTTCCTTTCCTGGCTGGACCATGTATGAAGCGTTATTAATTCAAGGGATCTTTCTTTTGGCGAGGGGGATCGCTTTTCCTTTCTTTTTCGGGATCGTCTGGAACACTATTGAACGGGTGCGTGAAGGTGCTTTTGACCTTTTATTGATTAAACCGAAGTCTGTGCTTTTCCTGGCAATTGTAACAGGGTTTGATTCGGAAGATCTTGGCAAGTTTTTAGGAGGGATAACCTTATTTGCCTTAGCCGTTAGTCAAATTCCCGCGCCTGGAATAATGGAATGGATCCAATTTATTGCTTTGTTTATTATCTCTCTGGTAGTGTTATTCGGGTTTGCTTTAATCTTAGCAGGCTTGGGTATTGTTTGGATCGGTAATTTCCGAGTCTATGAGATCTTTTTTTCGATCACCAACTTTGGTATGTATCCGGCGGCTATTTTTTCCAAAGGATTACAAACATTGATTACATTAATTATCCCGATTGCTATTTTGGGATTTATACCGGCCGCGGTATTACTGGGCAAACCGGCAGTGGGAACTATCGGTTCAATTGGGGTTAGTATCGCCTTTTTTACATTCGGTTTTTGGTTTTGGCATTGGATGTTAAAAAAATATACCAGCGCAGGTGGATAAAATGATAATTTCAGTTGAAAACCTTACAAAGACCTATAAATCATATGAACGGGGTAATACTTTCAGGGAAGCTTTTAAGAGCCTGTTTGTCCGTAAACCCATTTATATTGATGCTTTAAAAGAGATTTCCTTCAATATTCAAAAAGGTGAGTTGGTTGGGTTTTTGGGACCGAATGGCGCTGGTAAGTCCACAACTTTAAAGATTTTAACCGGTATTCTTTACCCGTCTTCCGGGAAGGTGGATATTATGGGTTATACTCCCTGGAAACACCGGAGGAAATATGTCGCTAAAATCGGAGCGGTATTTGGACAAAAATCTCAGTTATTATGGGACATCCCGCCTGTTGATGCCTTTTATTTGAATAAGGCAATTTACTCCATTCCGGAACGGGAATTCAAAAAAACCATGAATGAAATGGTTGAGCTATTAAACCTGGAGGTATTAATTCGTAAACCAACCAGACAACTATCTCTTGGCGAACGGATGAAATGTGAATTTGTCATGGCTATGCTCCATAAACCGGAGATTGTCTTTCTGGACGAACCGACCATTGGACTTGATGTAATTGCCAAAGACAAAATCAGAGAGTTCATTTTGGAGATGAACCGTAATGGAGTGACCTTTATTTTAACCACTCATGATCTGGGAGATGTAGAACACCTGGCGCGTAGGATCATTGTGGTTAATCACGGGGAGGTTGTCTTTGATAATACTATTGATACATTACGCAGCCATTTGGGAGTGAAAAAGATTATCGCCGTTTCAACCGATCGGCCCCTTCCTGAATTGACCCTTCCGGGAATTAATATTACCAACCGGATTTCCGATTATAAGGCCGAATTGGAGTTGGACCTATCTGTATATGAATTGAATAAATTTATCGGTATGGTTAATAAAACAAGTATTATCAGTGATTTATCAATTCAGGAACCAAGGATTGAAAATGTGATTAAGGAATTATATCAGTTAAAATTATGAGATACGGGGGTACATATGATCAAAGCAGTCATCTTCGATTTCGACGGTTTAATCATTGACACTGAATCCCCGTGGTTTAGCGCTTTTTCAGAGATTTATCGGGAACACGGTGCGATCCTACCCGTGGAAACCTGGGCTCAATGCGTGGGTGCAGATGAAAAACTTTTCGATCCCTATGAATATTTGGAAAAATGCATTAATCAACCAGTCAACCGTGATTCCCTTAAGGAACTTTCGAAGCAAAAATACGCCACATTTATCAAAGACAAAAGCGTTAATCCTGGAGTAGTGGATTGCCTTAAAACAGCAAAAGTATTAGGATTATATATCGGTCTAGCTTCGAGTTCAGCCCGGGAATGGGTTGAAGGATACCTAAAAAATCTTAACCTGTTAACCTATTTTGATTATATCTGTACTAGAGAACAGGTTAAAAAGATTAAGCCCGATCCGGAACTGTATTTGACAGTTTTAAACCATTTTCATATCACCGGGAAAGAGGCTGTCGCTTTTGAGGATTCTCCCAATGGGGCCAGAGCGGCAAAAGGGGCTGGGATCTATTGTATAATTGTACCAAATGTAATAACCGAAAAGTTAAAATTTGATTCTTATGATATGCGAGTCAATTCATTGGAAGATATAAATTTAGCCAAATTAATTACAGAATATTCTACTTGACCCCGGCCTAATTTCAATGTAAAATTACAAAGGTTGATTTAGTAAATAGTTTCTGAGATATACGTCAGTTTCAATTTTGAACCTACATTGCAAATTCGGGAGATTTATATTTCATAACAATGCTACTCTAGTAAAGTAGCTACAATGTCACGCCCTTAAAGTTCTACGGGGAAGACAGCGGTTATGGTGCGATCACCCACCTATCGAGAGATAGGTGTCAAAATCGAAACAACGGTTTCTTGGAAAGCATTAAGGCCCAAGCATACAGACGCTGGGCTTTTTTATTTTTTTAATCTCTAAATCTGTCTTAAGGCAGCTATGAATTTATCCATGCCTTTATACTGATTAATAACAGAGGTTTTTATATCTGAATCAAGAATACATATCAAAGGCTTAACGAAAGGAAGGATTTTTTATATGCACAAAAATTATGAATATTGGATTAATAAACTCGGACTAAAAAAGCATCCCGAAGGTGGATACTTCAATGAGGCCTATCGTAGCAATACATCAATTTCTCCTCAAGACCTGAATTGGGATTGTGAGGGGGAACGGTCTTCAGCTACTAGTATTTATTTTTTGCTGCCATCGACCGATGTTTCAAAGTTACACCGCTTGAAATCCGATGAACTCTGGTATTTTCACACCGGTTCATCTTTAACTATCACTATCATTTCCCCCCAAGGCGTCCTTTCTCAACAGAAACTCGGTATTAATCCGGATCAAGATGAACAGCTGCAAATGATTATTCCGGCAGGTTGTATCTTTGGCGCCAAAGTCAATGAAGCAGACTCATATTCTTTGGTAAGTTGTATGGTTACTCCGGGATTTGATTTTCGGGATTTTGAGCTCCTAACAAAAGAAAAACTAATAATGAAATATCCCCAATACCAAACCTTAATCAATGAGTTAGCATAGTTTTAATACAAAAGTCATAAAGTCTAGGCAAACCTCATAAGGATATAAATAACCTGTAAATTCAGGAAAAAAATCCAAAAAGGAGGTTTGCTTAATGAAGGCGGTCCTAATAATCTTGGCCGCCACGATATTGCTGATAATGGGCATTTCGACCTCATTGGCGGCTGAACCCGAGCTTTCATTGGACTACTTTTGGGGGAAAGGAGACCTATCAAGTAATCCGGCTGAACAGATAGAACAGGAACCGACCGATGGAACTTCAAAAGTAAAAGTAATTCCGGATGACCCCGAAGATCCGGATGAGCCGGACGATCCAGAAGATCCGGACGACCCGGATGACCCCGACGATCCCGAAGACCCCGATGAGCCCGATCCTAACCCTGTTTCCCCGCTTAAGCTTAGATCGGATTTAAATGGAATAATAATAGGCTATCGTTATCCTATAGGCCGATTCCGTCCTGCGTTTGAATTTGGATCCGGTAAAGAAAAAGGGGACGGTTGGAAAGAGGATTTCAAACTTATTGAAATTAAGGCGGGTTATGCTTTAAGTGAAGGGGAAAAGGGAAGACTCGAACCTTATTTAAGTTATCTCAATCTTGAAGCCGGTGGATTCGATATTGAAGGGCCAATGGCAGGAGTTGATTTCCGTTATCGACTGGCTCCTCGGCTCTCTCTGGACGGAGGAATAGGGTTTTCCTTTGATTCAAGCCTTGAAAAAGATGGAATCTCTTATGATGACGAATCTCTTAAACTGGCGAGAATTAAGTTGCTATATCATATTAATGATCGATGGGATTTAGGACTGGGTTACCGAATTTACCGTTTTGAAGGTGACGCTATAGAAGGTCCATACCTTGGAGTGGACGCAGAATATGCCTTAACCACCTTGGGTTTTACCGTAAAATTCGGAGCTAAACCTAAACCTGAACCGACTCCAGTATTAGAAACCCAACCTGAGCCGGAGCCTATTCCGGAACCCCAAGCTCCAATGGAACAACCCGAACCAGAACCTGAAACTGAAGTGGCGCCTCTTCCTTTAATTCCGGTTCCGGAAGTATTCCGGCTTTTAAAGCCAGTCTTTTTCGATTTTGATAAATCGCATATACGAGATGACCAACTACCCATTCTCGACCAGAATGTCGCCATTTTAAAAGACCATCCCGATCTTTACATTCTTGTGGGCGGTCATGCCGATTACCATGGTAGTATTGACTACAATGTAGCTCTATCCAAACGGCGAGCGAAAACGGTCGCCGACTACCTGGTCCAAAATGGTATTGATGAAAAATTAATATCAATCTATGCTTATGGGGAAACCTATCCCTATGATAAATACGATTCCAATCCAGGTTGGGAAAGCGACCGTTGGGTGGATATTTTAGTTTTTGAGCTTCCTCCTACCTGGGAAAAGGGTATCGAAAAAAGAGGAGTACCCGCTGAGTTGAAATAATCCAACAGAGAGCTGTCTCAAATGAGGCAGCTTTTTTTAAATACAACTTTTTTCAATTATATGGGTGTTTATTTTAAACCTTATTGTTTTAGGATCTCCCGGAGATTATTCCATAACCATTTAGGGATCCCAGACTTTTCCTTAACATATGGCTCCACCAATGGGACAGATTTGTTGTAATTGTTTGGAGTTTATTTTGTTCTTGTTCTTCAAATGTTAATACGTCCTCCATATTATAAAAACCTTGCTTATTGGCAATAAATCTACTTGCTTTTAATGCTCCCTCGGCGAAAACAGCTCTGGAATATGAACGGTGCGTAACTTCAATTTCATCATAATTGCCCGAGAATAGAACTTTATGGACTCCGATAATACCCCCGGCACGGATCGCATGAATGCCGATTTCATTATTGTTTCGCACTGTTGAACCGGATCTTCCGAATACAATGCGTGGTTCTTTATTTTGTTTAACATTATTAACAGTAGTTGCAATTTTTACAGCGGTGCCGGAAGGTGCGTCTTTTTTATGGCGGTGGTGATACTCGGTAATCTCCACATCATAGGAGGGGAGTAGTTTGGCAAGAGTTTTGATAATAACCAGTAAAATATTAATACCGAAAGATATGTTTGGAGCATAGACTAATCCGATTTTATATTGATCCGCTAAGTTTTTTAATTCATTTAGTTGTATTTTGTTAAAACCGGTGGTTCCGATTACTAAATGGACTCCTTTTTCAGCTAAGATACGGGCGTTTTTTAAGGCAGCCTTCGGATTGGTAAAATCAATCGCAAGCTGAATTTTTTTTTGAGAAATTTCCGAAGCTAAAGCGTTGGTGTCCTTGATAAAAAGTTTTGTATTTTTATTTACCAACTCATTTAATCTCCGGTTGACACTTATACCTTTCGGCTTAGTAAACACCGCCAATAAATCAAAATCAGGAGAATCAATTAAATGTTCCGCTACGACCGTTCCGGTCCTTCCCAATCCCAGCAGACATACCTTGATCATGTCAGCCCCCCTAACAGACCATACCAAAGACTTTTATCTTATATGAATATTCCAAAGGAGGCTAAGTTGATTCTAAATAAGTTGGATTAAATTTCTATAATACATCACGACCTTAAAACAGGTTAGGACGTATTAACTTTTAAAGTTCAACTATTTTTACCTCAATCCCGTTTACTTGAAATTGGGGGAGAATCTTTTCTTTATTACCAACAATAACTGTAAAAAACTTTTCCGGAAAAGTATATTTCGCGAAGGCCTTTTGGGCTGTTAAAACGGTTACTGTGTTATACAACCGGATATATTGGTTAAGATAGTCAGGGTCCCTTTTTTTAAATTCGACATTCATGATTAAATTATTGATAATACTATCGTTATCCCTAAAGGCTTCCGGGAAAAAAGCGTTTCTTTGGTTGATAATTTTAAAGACTTCAGCTTCTTCAATCTTTTGTTTGCCGGTTTTAACATCGTTCATAATTTTTTTGATCGTTGTAATTGTTTCATAAGTTTTTTCCGGTTTAACACTGGTAGAGATAAAATAGGCCCCGCCTAACGGTTGGTTGAAAAAGTCGGCATTAATATCATAAGCATAACCTTTTTCCGACCTAATTTCATTCATCAAGTAACTTTCAAAATCTCCGCCTCCATATATTTGATTAGCGATCTCAAAAGACACTCTTTCTTTTATATTTCGGTCAAGAAAACTTTGATCAAAAAAATTGTAACCCATTTTAATTTTAGCTTGAGTAGCGTCCGGCTTATTTACTAATAGTATTTGGCCGTAAGTAGCCTTGTTTTCTTTAATTTTAGGCTGTTTAACCTTAATTTGATTCTTCGCCCAATTATTAAAGTACTTACTAATTATCCCTTTCATCAAGTCCAGTTTAAAATCCCCATAGATAAACAAAATGGTATTATTAGGTGTTATGACTTGATCATGATATTTCACTAAACTTTCAGGTGTAATCCGGCTTAAAGCAGCCAACTGTAAATCCAGATCATGACTAAAAGAATAAGGATGACCTTGCATTAGATGATTATAAAAATACATATTTAATAACTCAACTTTCGCAGCAAGAAATCAGCAGATAAACCTTGATATAATTAGGCAAACCAGCAATCCACTGTTCGAGTTGACTTTTAATCATTTTTGATAAGTTCTTTCCAGTCTTAGTCGTAATATC
>JAEYRN010000094.1 GCA_023435565.1 Bacillota bacterium | reverse complement strand
CCTGGATTCATATGCGGCTTATCGCGCCGGAAAAGGGAAAAAGACCTTGACTATTAACTGGCCGGCTTGGAAAGAGACCGGTATGGCGGTCGATTATGGGGCTAATCAGGACAGCGTTTTTAAAGCGTTATTTACAAAACAGGCGTTAAGGCATTTCGAAAAAGCGATTAAGAGCAATATAAATAGAATATTTATAGGAACTTTAAATAAAGGTCATTTTTTAATAGAAGAATTCCCCATTCAAATGCATCAGGATTTGAAATGGTATCCCTATAAAAGAAATGATGTTCTTGATGAAAATAATACTAATAAAAAAAATAACTCCATAGCCATTAACGAACATGGTAATCATGAGTTTAATAATATTGAGCAAGAAATATCCAATGTCTGGGCCCGAGTTTTAGGCTTGAATACTATTGATATTTATGAAACTTTCAGTAATCTCGGTGGGAATTCTATTTTAGCGGTGAAATTACATAGGGAGTTGGAAGTGGTATATCCCGGTTTGTTAGATATTGCCGACATTTTTACATATACAACCGTAAAAGAAATGACGGAATATGTTACCCAAAAAATAACTAAGGATAATAAACTAAAATTACCGGAGGGAAATGATGGTTTTGAGGAATTGTTGGAAAAACTTTCTAAAGGAGAAATGACGGAAGAACAAATTGATAAACTACTTTAAGTTATAAAAAGACTTTCGAATTGGTTAATTGCTATTGTATTTAATTAGGGTAATTATGAAACGCTTTTGTCTGGAAAGGATGGCTTTTGTATGGATACAATAAAGAAGTATATTTATAAACAAGTTGCCGCACACAATTTATCTAAAGATGATGCCAAAAAAATGTTGTATGAATTACAAACCCCAACACAAAAACAGGGTAATGATATTGCGATTATTGGTTTGTCGGCAAAGTTACCCGGAGCAAACAACATTGAAGAGTATTGGGAAAATTTAATTAAAGGAATTAACTGTATCAGAGAATTTCCAATCAATCGCTGGAATGATTCTTTTATAAATCCTAATTTACTTAATTTGAAGGAATATAATAAAGGAGGTTATCTTACTGAAATAGATAAATTTGATGCTCAATTTTTTAATATTTCCCCTCAAGAAGCGAAATTTATGAACCCCATGCAGCGATTATTTTTAGAATTATCCTATGAAGCAATTGAAGATGCGGGTTATGGGGGCAAAAAGATTTACGGCACCAATACCGGTGTTTACGTTGGAATAGATCATACTTCAGCTCTTGATTATCTTCAATTATTTGATTTTATAGATCCTTTAATGATTTCAGGTTCGTGGGCTGGTATTTTGGCAAGCCGGGTTTCATATCTATTGAACTTTACCGGTCCAAGCATGGTTATTGACACTGCTTGTTCATCGGGTCTGACATCGGTTCATTTGGCTTGCCAAGCATTGAATTCCGGCGAATGTGAACTGGCGATTGCCGGTGGAATTTGTTTAGGTCTAAGCCCGGGGAAAAAAGAAAATTGGCTTTCGATGGTAGAATCTACCGATGGAATTGTAAGGACTTTTGATAAGAATGCTACCGGAACGGTTTGGGGAGAAGGGATAGGGGCTATTTTACTAAAACCACTTAGAAAAGCTTTACAGGATAGCGATAATATTCAAGCAATAATTAAAGGAAGCGCCGTTAATAATGATGGCGCCTCAAATGGGATTACGGCACCGGATGCCGGAGCGCAAGAAAAATTGCTTTTAAAAGCATGGCGGGAAGCTGGTATTAATCCGGAAACAATTGATTATATTGAAACTCATGGAACAGGTACTGTTTTAGGAGATCCTATTGAAATAAAAGCTTTAACTAATGCCTTTCAAAAGTTTACCAACAAAAGACAATTTTGTGCTATAGGTTCTGTAAAAACCAACATCGGTCATACGGTTGGCGTGTCGGGAATAGCCGCGTTATTAAAAGTAGTGTTAATGTTAAAAAATCAAAAAATTCCAGGACTAATAAATTTTTCACAACCTAACCAATATATTAATTTTACGGAATCACCAGTTTACGTAAGTGATAAATTATCAACCTGGGAAAAGGATTATGAACCAAGAAGAGCGGGTGTAAGCGCTTTTGGCCTTAGTGGGACTAATTGCCATATTATCTTGGAGGAAGCGCCGAAGATCGTTGAAGATGAAAAAATAAATGAAGATATTTATATATTTACGATGTCAGCTAAGAATAAGACAAGTTTACAAGATATAATTGCTAAATATTTAGACTTTTTTAACAGTCAAAGTTTGAACATTTCCGATGTCTGTTATACCGCCAATACCGGGCGGGGACATTACAATTATAGGCTAATCATATTTTTTAAAGATTATCCTCAACTAATTAAGAAATTGACAAAGATAAAAGAAAAAGGGTTTGAAAATCTTAGCGAGTCAGGGATTTATTATGATGAGCATAAAATTGTATCAGTTAATAAGGATATTATTGGGAAAAGCGAATTGACCGAAGCGGATAAGCAAAAATGGAGTCTTATCGGCAATCAAAAACTAAAAGAATATTTGGATGAAAACAATACTAAAATTTTGGAAGAAATTTGCCAATTATACATAAAAGGCGCGGATATAGACTGGGATGAATTATACAAAAACAAACAATACCGAAAAGTCAGTTTACCGACATACCCGTTTCAGAAAAAGAGATGCTGGGTGGAAAAAGCGGCTGAAAGTGATATGAAGACCGCAATTAAAGAGATAGAACACCCGTTTTTTGATAGATGCATTGTTGATTCCATCGATTGCCGGATTTATACTACCAAGTTTTCCGTTGCCAAGCATT
>JAEYRN010000093.1 GCA_023435565.1 Bacillota bacterium | reverse complement strand
CCTGGATTCATATGCGGCTTATCGCGCCGGAAAAGGGAAAAAGACCTTGACTATTAACTGGCCGGCTTGGAAAGAGACCGGTATGGCGGTCGATTATGGGGCTAATCAGGACAGCGTTTTTAAAGCGGTCGGCACCAAGGAAGCTTTACACGGTTTTTTTGAAGTTTTAAATAAGAACATTAACAGAGTTTTTGTTGGTAAATTAAATTATATTAATGTAATTGAAGAGTTCCTAATCAGGATTTCCGCGCCAATAAAAACTGATATCCTAAAACAAAACGTAAATCAAAAGATAAAATCAACAGCTATTACAAAAGATGTTGTCCTTAAAGGAAAGCCGGACAATGATTATACAAATGAAGAAAAAGAACTTGCATACATATGGGCGGAAATATTAGGAGTGGATGAAATTGATATTTATGATAGTTTCTATGATTTGGGTGGAGATTCCATCATTGCTTTGAAAATAGTTAATATTGTTAATAAACAATTAAGCAATAATATTAGTGTGGCTGATATATTTAGATATCTAAATATTAATGCCTTAGCTGAATATCTTGCCGGACAAGTTTTAATAGTGGAGAAAAAAGCGAATATCGAATCGGAACAGGAAAATGAAGAAAAATTATATGAATTATCACATGCTCAGAAACGAATCTGGTTTCTGCAAAAATATGATCCAAATATGATAGCTTATAATATACCTGTTACTATGTATTTCGATGAAATAGTCAATATTAAAGCATTAAGAGATACTCTTTATTATCTTATAAAGCGCCATGATTCCTTGAGAACGGTATTTAAAGAAAAAAATGCTACACCTTATCAAGTTGTATTGAATGAAGCAGCGTTTGATTTAGAAATCTTTGATTTATCCGGAGAGAAAGACCGGGAAAATATGCTCAATGATCTAATAGAGAAAGATAATCGCCAACCTTTTGATTTAACCAGCTGTTGTTATAAGTTTAAGCTATATCGGTTGAGTATGAATAGGTATTGTTTATATATTAGTTTTCACCATATCATCATTGATGGTTGGAGTTCAAATATATTTTTTAAGGAACTAATGGAATTATATCAATCTTTCGCAAACAATATACAAATACAACTGCCTCCCGTAAAAATGAAATATATTGATTGGGTTATCCAACAAAAAAAGCTGGAGACAAGAGAAGATTTTAGGGAGATGGAATCATATTGGATGGAGGAACTTTCCCAACCAATACCCATATTAAATTTACCATTTGATTTTCCTCGTCCCAAGCTTCAAACTTTTAATGGAAGTTCTTTTAAATTTACTTTAGATCAAGAAAATACGTTGCGAATAAAGAAGTTTGCCAGAAAATCGAATCTTACGATGCATATGTTGTTGCTTTCTACTTATTTTTTATTATTAAATAAGATTACTGCGGATAAAGATATTGTTATTGGTATTTCTATTGCTGAACGGGATATTGAAGGATTGGAGCAAGCTATCGGTCTGTTTGTCAATACCATATGTATTCGTCTTAACTTTGACCAAATAGATACAATTGAAGATTTATTCAGGTTCGTTAAAGATAAAAACTTAAAAGCATATAAGAATAAGAATTATCCATTTGAATTGTTGGTGGAAAAGATTAATCCCGAAAGGGATTTAAGCAGAAACCCCATTTTTTCCAGCATGTTTGCCTATGAAAACCTTCAACCGGCGACCGAAGGAAAAAGCATGTTTGAATTGAGTTTATTATGTGAAGAGAAGAATAGCGGTTTGGAATTTCGTTTGGAGTATAATACGGATCTATTTAATAAACAAACTATTGAACGGTATTGCAGATATATTACTAATATTCTGGATCAAATACAGGATACTACAAGAACTATTCAGGAAATCCAACTAATATCGGATTTGGAAAGAGAGCTGATTCTAACTAAGTTTAACGACACCAAGGCTGTTTATCCTAAGGACAAAACAATCCAAGAACTATTTGAGGAACAAGCAGCCAAGAATCCGGATAGTATAGCGTTAATCTATGATGATAAAGAGATGAGCTATGGGGAATTAAATCGGAAAGTGAACCAACTGGCGAGATTGTTACGTAACAAAGGTGTTAAGCCGGATACGATAGTCGGACTGATGGTAGAACGGTCGTTTGAGATGATAATCGGCATAATGGGGGTCTTAAAAGCTGGAGGGGCTTATTTACCGATAGACCCCGAATATCCGGAAGAAAGAATAAAGTTTATGCTGGAAGACAGTAACGCCGGGATAGTATTGACCCAGAGTCTATTGAAGGATAAATATCAAATTGGGTTTGGACAAGAAATAATCGAGATGGACAATGAAAAGGTTTATCAAGGAAAAGATACTAACCTGAAATTAATCAACCTGCCGCAAAACCTGGCGTATGTCATTTATACTTCGGGTTCGACCGGGAGACCGAAAGGGGTAATGATTAAGCATTCCAGTGTAGTAAATATATTAACAGCCTTACAACAGGAGTATCCTTTATTACAAACAGATACTTATTTGCTTAAGACTACTTATACATTTGATGTTTCCGTAGCGGAACTATTCGGTTGGTTCTTCGAAGGCGGAAAACTTGCAATATTAAAACCCAATCAAGAAAAAAGTCCTAAAGAGATTATTGAAACAATCAATCAAAACCTAGTGACTCATGTCAATTTTATCCCCTCAATGTTAACGGCATTTTTAGATACATTGCCCGAACCGGAAATAATGTCGCTTAACCGCTTAAAATACATATTTATAGCAGGCGAAGCATTACCCTACAATTTAGTTAAAAAGTTAAAAAGACTATTAAAAACAGTGAAATTTGAAAATATTTACGGTCCGACGGAATTAACGATATATGCAACCAAGTATTCGCTGAACGAAATAGAGGAAAGAAACAACATTCCCATTGGAAAACCATTACCAAACGTTAGAGCTTACATTATGGATCAGTATAAAAATTTAAGTCCTATTGGAATTCCCGGTGAGCTATGTATTTCCGGAGAGGGATTGGCGTTAGGCTACCTCAACCGTCCCGAGCTGACCGCTGAAAAATTTGTAGCCAACCCGTTTAAACCGGGAGAACGAATGTACCGGACCGGAGACTTAGCCAGATGGATGCCGGATGGGAACATTGAATTCCTCGGTCGAATTGACCACCAAGTAAAGATCAGAGGATACCGGATCGAACTGGGAGAGATCGAGAGCCGGTTGCTTAAACACGACTCAATCAAAGAAGCCGTAGTCGTCGCCAAAGAAGATAAAAGCGGGACTAAATACCTTTGCGCCTACCTGGTGGCGGATAAAGAACTGACCGTAACCGTACTTCGGGAACATCTCGTCAAAGAACTTCCGGATTATATGGTCCCGTCACACTTTATACAACTAGAGATACTGCCCCTGACTCCGAGCGGGAAGATTGACCGGAAAGCTTTACCGGAGCCAAATGAAAGGATCAATACCGGAGTAGAATACGAAGCTCCTGCTAATGAGATCGAGACAACTCTGGTGGAAATTTGGCGAGAGGTATTAACGAGTGAAAAAATAGGAGTTAATGATAATTTTTTTGATGTAGGCGGCACTTCATTAAATATGATTAAAATAAATAATCTAATTAACCAAAAACTGGACCGGCAAATAGCCATCGTAGATTTATTCCAGTATCCAACCATTCGGTCATTAGTACAAAATCTCTTTATTCGGCAAGAAGAGTTAGTAGTTAAAGAACATGAAAAATTAAAGCAAATAGATGATTCCATTCAAGTTATGGAAGAAAAGATACAGCTTTTTAAGGATTTTATTTAGATGTAATTACTTTTAGTAAGATTTTGATAATTCAAGAAAAATGCTATTATAGCTCGTTAATATCTAAGATAAAGAATCTTGATTAAGATTTCTTACATTCTTATATCCGGCAAGGAGATATGCTTAATGAATGGAAAAACAAAAAGCGAATTAACAGGATTAGAAGTTGCCGTAATCGGAATGGCGGGACGGTTTCCGGGTGCATCGAATACATCTGAATTCTGGGATAATCTAAGGATTGGTAAAGAATCCATTACCTTTTTTACCGATGCTGAGTTGGAAAATGCCGGTGTCGTCAAAGAACAGATTATGGCTTTAAACTATGTAAAAGCTAAAGGTCAAGTAAAAGATGTTGAGTATTTTGACGCCAACTTTTTTGGATATACCCCGAAAGATGCCCTGATATTGGATCCACAGATCCGAGTTTTTTATGAATGTGTTTGGGAAGCGCTGGAAGATGCTGGTTATGACCCGTACGTTTACTCGGGATTAATTGGACTATATGCAGGCGCCGGTCTAAATCATTATTGGGAAAAGCTCACAATGGATTTTAACATTGAAAACCCAGCCGATCAATTCGCTCGGATGCAATTAATTGATAGAGAATTTATGCCAACTCGAATCTCTTACCATCTTAATTTAAAAGGACCGAGCCTTTTTTTGTATACGGCTTGTTCCACGTCGTTAGTGGCGGTTCATACGGCTTGCCGTGCTTTATTAACCGGTGAATGCAACATTGCTTTAGCTGGTGGTGTTACTTTGGCATTACCTAGAGATAACGGTTATATCTATCAGGAGGGCATGATTAATTCACCTGACGGTCATTGCCGGACTTTTGACGCGCAAGCTCGGGGAACTGTTTGGAGTGAAGGGGCCGGAGTAGTGGTCTTGAAGTTGCTAAAAAACGCTTTAGCCGATGGTGATAATATTTACGCGGTTATAAAAGGAACGGCAGTGAATAATGATGGTTCAAGGAAAGTTGGTTATACGGCGCCCGGTATTGAAGGACAGGTTGATGTTATCCGGGCTGCTCAACGAATCAGCCGGGTAGATCCGGAAAGCATTAGTTATATTGAAACTCATGGTACCGGAACAATCCTTGGTGATCCGATTGAAATTGAAGCTTTAAAAAAAGCTTTTCATACTGAAAAGAGGCGGTTTTGCCTTATCGGTTCCGTGAAATCAAACATTGGGCATTTGGATACGGCTGCTGGAATCGCTGGATTCATCAAAACAGTACTGGCATTGAAACATAAACAAATACCCCCTAGTTTACATTTTCATACCCCTAATCCTAAGATTGATTTTCAAAACAGTCCGTTTCAAGTTAATACCCAATTAACGGATTGGTGCAATGAAACCTTTCCTTTACGCGCTGGGGTAAGCTCGTTTGGCATCGGGGGGACAAACGCCCATGTGATTTTAGAAGAAGCCCCCATGCTGGAACCGTCAGCGGTTGAAAAGACTTGGCAACTGATTCCAATCTCTGCTAAAACCGAAAGCGCTTTAATAAAAATTGCCCATAATTTAGCAGGATATTTAGAACAAAATTCCGGAATTAACTTAGCCGACTTTGCTTATACACTTAGCATAGGGCGGGCGCAATTTCCATATCGGCGAGCGGTTGTTTGTAAGGATGTCTCGGATGCTGTTAAACAATTATCAAAACAGGCCGTAACAGGGATAATGACTAGTTCTAGTATTCCTGAGATAGTTTTTGTGTTTTCCGGTCAAGGATCGCAATACCTGGATGTAGGGATGGAATTATACAATACCGAAGCAGTCTTTAAGGAAGAACTAGACCAATGTAGTGCAATCCTAAAAACAATTTTGGGTCTGGATTTAACAACGGTGCTGTATTCCAAGAATTCAAAGGAGCGTCAAATATATGAAATCGGGTTGATCCAGCCGATAATTTTTAGTGTTGAATACGCCATGGCAAAATTACTAATGAAATTTGGCTTAAAACCGGATAAGATGATTGGTCATAGTATCGGGGAATACGTAGCTGCCTGTTTGGCCGAAGTTTTTTCACTGGAAGATGCCTTAAAGTTAGTTGTCTGGCGGGGACGGTTAATGCAGGAAACATCTACAGGAGTAATACAGAGGGTATCGTTTGTGGAAGAGAAAATAAAAGAAATCAAGCTTTCAGCTCCGAAGATACCATATATCTCAAATTTGACCGGTAATTGGATTGACTCTGAAGAAGCCACCAGTTCTAAATATTGGGCTCAACATCTTAACACAGACAGATTGGCTGATGGTATTGATAAATTAGTAAAATCCACTTCAACTATTTTTATTGAAATAGGCGAGGGAGGAACTTTATCTGGTTTAATCAGGGAACATTCCGCTTTTCAAGCAGAAAGTCATTGGTTTTTCAATATTATGAGGCATCCCAGGGAAGCCGGTTCAGATATTCGTCATATATATACAGTCTTAGGAAAGTTATGGAATCGGGGAGTTAATATTGATTGGGAAGGATTTTACAGTAATGAACAGCGACATAGGATGTCCTTACCAACCTATCCATTTGAAAGACAGCGTTTCTGGATCGAACCAGATCCGTTAATGCTAAATGAACAGTCGGAAACTATTTCCGCACCGGTTCTCAGAAAGAATGATATGCAGGAATGGTTTTATTTGCCATCTTGGGAGAGAAGCCCTCTTATAAACTTAAATAAAACTCAATTAAAGGATGAAATTGTAAATTATTTAATATTTATGAATGATAATTCGTTTAATATAAGATTAGTGGAAGTTTTACTTGCAAATAAAGCGAAATTAACTATTGTTAAACAAGGTTCGGAATTTAAAGAGTTAACTTCGAATGTTTATATGATTAATCCAGAAAATCCATCGGATTATAAAGCATTATTGAGTAAACTTCGGAAAAATGATTGTTATCCGAAAACAATAATACATTTATGGAGTCTTTTTGAAAATAACATTCAGGATATAGACGGAATAATTAATGAAATTCAAAATATCGGGTTTTATAGCCTATTGTATTTAGCTAAAGCAATAGCTAAGGGAAATTATCCGGAATCATTACCGATTATCGTATTAGCTAATAATACACTGTTACTTACCGGCGAAGAACAAACAGTATCCGGAAAGGCAACCGTTCTTGGCGCTTGCAAGGTAATACCACAGGAGTTCCCCGGGATTTTTTGTAGGTTCATTGACCTATCCTTGCCGTTAATGGGAAGCTCCCAGGAAGCATTATTAGCAAATTCTTTGATTGAAGAAATTTTATATAATACATATGATACTCACATTGTTGCTTATAGGGGTATGCAACGGTGGGTGCAGATTTATAAGTCAATTCCAGTGATTAACGATTTTGATTATCATATTAAAACATTTTCCCGCTTACGGGAAAATGGCATATACTTAATAACCGGTGGGTTCGGTCAAATAGGGATGGAAATCGCACGGAAATTAGGCGAGACTTTAAAAGCAAAAATAATTTTGATTGGCCGAACAGAAATACCCGATAGATCTAATTGGGAAAAATATCTTTTTACCCATGACCCTAAAGATATTATTTGCCAAAGAATAACTAATATTAAAAATATTGAATTTTCAGGCGCCGAAGTATTGGTTTTTCAAAGTGATTTATCTAATCACCGCCAATTGGAAGAAATCATTTGCGAGGTTGAAGCAAAGTGGGGAGCGATTAATGGAATTTTTCATACGGCGGGAATCAAGGAACCAAAAAATATTTCCCAGATGACTAAAGCTGATTGTGAAAATTATTTCCAAGCTAAAGTATATGGTTTGATAAACATTTATAAAGTCTTCAAAGATCGTGAGCTTGATTTTGGTTTGGTAATGTCATCATTGTCATCAATATTGGGTGGTTTAGGTTTTGCGGGTTATGCTGCTGCAAATTGTTTTATGGATGCATTTACGCAGCAGATGAATAAACCCGGTAAAACATTATGGTTAAGTACTAATTGGGATGCCTGGCGATTTGGTGATGATGATAAAAAGCAATTAAATTTTTTTGGAAAAGAGCTAAACAGTTTAGCAATAACTCCGGATGAAGGCATTAAAGCTTTGGAGCATGTATTTACTTTAAAATATTTAGGTCAAGTAATAATTTCAACGGGAAATCTACAAGAGAGAATCAATAAATGGCTAAAAATGAATGATGTAAAAATAATTAGCCAGAAAAAAGTAATGGATAAGCTGCTTAATAACCGCCCGAATTTAATTAATCAATATATTCCTCCCCGTAATGATACTGAAATAAAAATAGCATCGATTTGGCAAGAAGTGTTAGGGATCAAAGAAATTGGAATCGATGACAACTTCTTTGAATTAGGCGGCGATTCCCTGAAAACTTCCATTCTGGTAGCCAAAATTTCTAAAGAGTTTAATGTGGAAGTTCCCTTAAGAGAAGCTTTTCAAACCCCTTATATTAGAAAATTAGCTGAGTATATTCAAAAAACGGAAAATATCACCCATTCATCAATTGAATTAGTTGGAAAACGGGAATATTACCAGCTCTCGTCTTCCCAAAAACGGCTATATATTCTTAATCAAATTGAAGGAAAAGAAAGTATCGCCTATAACATACCGGTAGTCATAAACATCGAAGGAAAACTGGAACCAAAACAGTTTGAACGTGCCCTCGATACCTTAATCAAACGACATGAAACATTAAGGACATCCTTTGAAATCATCGAAGGCGAACCTGTCCAAAGAATACATCCGGCAGTGGAGCTTCAAATCGAATACCTGGAAAGTAATGAAGCACAAACCGGAGAAATTATTAAAGGATTTATCCGTCCGTTTGCCTTGAACCATGCTCCGTTATTAAGAGTGTGTCTGGTAAAAATAACTTCGGAGAAACATCTTTTTTTATTCGACATACACCATATCATCTTCGACGGGACTTCTATGGGGATTCTCATTAGGGAGATTATTAAGCTATATAACGGAGAAATCCTACCTGAATTAAAGATCCAATACAAAGACTTTTCCGAATGGCAGACCAAACTTAAGCAAGGAGAAAAGTTCAAGGAACAAGAAAAATATTGGATAAATCATTTTCAAGGCGAACTCCCCGTACTTAACTTGCCTACGGACTATCAGCGGCCCGCAATTCAGAGTTTTACAGGAAATAACTATAAATTTGAAATTGGAAAGAAATTGGCCCAAGACCTAAATCGACTTGCGGTTAAAACCGAAACTACTCTTTATATGGTGTTATCAACTGCATTCAATATCATGTTATCGAAATACACTGGTCAGGAAGAAATCATCATAGGAACACCGATAGCCGGGAGACAACACGCGGACCTGGAACAATTGATCGGAATGTTCGTCAACACTCTGGCTATTAGGAATTACCCCGGAAGTAACAAAACCGTTGTTGAATTTCTCTTAGAGATAAAAGAAACAGCGTTAAGGGCATATGAAAACCAGGATTATCAATTTGAAGAATTGGTGGAAAAACTGGAGTTAAAAAGAGATCTTAGCCGGAATCCTTTATTTGACGCTATGTTAGTTTTACAAAACAACGGGAATCAAGATATTGAAATAACTGGAATACGATTCATCCCTGTGGATTATGAAAACTTAACCGCAAAATTCGACCTGACATTATATGCCATTGAATATTCGGAAGGGATAAATTTTTACCTGGAGTACGGGACCAAACTGTTTAAAAGGAAAACCATTGAGAGAATGGCCGGACATTTTATAAATATTCTTGGGGAAATTACGGCCAATCCCGAACAAAAGCTTTCTGAAATTGAAATGCTGAGTGCCGATGAGAAGCATCAAGTTATAGTTGAGTTTAACAGCACCAAGGCCGAGAATCCGAAAGATAAAACTATTCAAGAACTATTTGAAGCCCAAGTGGCCAAGACCCCGGATAATATAGCGTTAGTCTATGAAGACCAACAACTGACCTACCAAGAGTTAAACGACAAATCGAACCAGTTGGCGAACCTCTTAGGTAAAAAGGGAGTCAAACCCGAATGTATCGTCGGACTGATGGTCGAACGCTCCCCGGAGATGATCATCGGAATCCTGGGAATCCTCAAAGTAGGCGGGGCCTATTTACCGATTGACCCGGAGTACCCTGAAGAACGGATCCGGTTTATGTTGGAAGATAGTAACACCGGGATACTCCTGACCCAAGGGAGACTAAAGGATAGAATAAGCTACGATGGCACGGTTATTGAACTGGATAACCAAACCATATACCACGGGGAACGGAGCAATCCGAGAAAAGTCAATCAGCCGCGGGACTTAGCATACGTAATTTACACTTCCGGTTCCACCGGTAAGCCCAAGGGAGTGATGATCGAACATCAAGCAGTTAATAACTTCATTGCAGGTATGGTAAACGAGATTAATTTCACACCCGGAAAAACCATACTCGCCCTAACTACAATCTCTTTTGACATATTTGTGTTAGAGACGTTAGTCCCCTTAACTAAGGGTTTAATAGTGGTAATTGCGGATGAAAAAACCCAAACTGATCCACAACTTATTAATGAAGCAGTTATCAAAAATAAGGTAGAGATGTTACAAACCACACCTTCACGACTGGAGATGATTTTAAGCGGTAATAAAACTGCCTGTTTAGAACAGTTAAATGAACTCATGATCGGTGGAGAAGTTTTTCCGGAGACACTGCTGCAAAGGATAAAAGAACAAACCAATGCCAGGATATATAATATGTATGGCCCGACTGAGACCACCGTCTGGTCGACGGTTAAAGATTTAAGCGATACCAATGAAATCACGATTGGCCAACCTATTGCAAATACCAGCATTTACATATTAGATCAAAACAACCAGCTGCAACCAATCGGAGTAGCGGGAGAGTTATGTATTGGAGGGGACGGATTGGCCCGTGGCTACCTTAACCGTCCTGAACTTACCGCTAAAAAATTCGTGGCCAACCCGTTTAAACCGGGAGAACGAATGTACCGAACTGGAGACTTGGCCAGGTGGATGCCGGACGGAAACATCGAATTCCTGGGCCGGATTGACCACCAAGTAAAGATCCGAGGATACCGGATCGAACTGGGAGAGATCGAGAGCCGATTGCTTAAACACGACTCAATCAAAGAAGCCGTAGTCGTCGCCAAAGAAGATAATAGCAGCAATAAATATCTCTACGCCTATTTTGTGGCTGAGCAGGAGCTGACTATCACCGAACTCCGGGACTACCTGGCCCAAGAACTTCCGGAGTACATGATACCGTCATACTTCATCCAGCTGGATAAATTGCCCATGACTCCGAACGGGAAACTTGACCGGAAAGCGTTACCGGAACCTGACGGAAACCTTAACACCGGTGTGGAATACGAAGCACCCCGTAATGAACTGGAAGAAAAGATATCCGTAATCTGGCAAGAAATACTGGGAACCGAAAGAGTGGGAATTAACGATAACTTCTTTCATTTGGGTGGTCATTCCCTTAAAGCCATGCAGGTAGTTGCGAAAATAACAGATTATACTCTGACATTAACTGATATTTTTCAATATCCCACTATTGCTGAATTGAGTAAACATATTCAGCCGGTTCATAATTCAACCGTAACAATCCCGGAAGTTCGGAAAGAGATAGCCGCCAGTAGCAATCTGCCCGAGAATAAAATATTAAATAATATTCAACCATTTAATGATCTTATTTATCGAAATTGTTTCAATAACGCCCTTTTCTCGGTAGTTCGCTATTTTGAACGGGAGATTGATGTAATTTTTGCGCATGATGTTATAGTCTACGGCTATGACTATAATAAACCGGGAATGAAATTTAACGTAAGTTATATTGAAACTAAAAGAATAGAACAGATTTTAAAAGAAATTGGAATTAGACTAAAATTGGAAATAATTAGTGAAGATTTAATTTTACATACCATCGCCGCCTTATCAAAAAACAAACCGGTAATAGTCGGCGTCGATTGTTTTTATTTACCATCCCGAAAAGATACATATCAAAAAACACACTGGCCGCATCTATTATTAGTTTATGGTTTCAATCAGTCTAAAAAAATATTTAATATTATTGAACATGAAGATCTTAATAGCTCGGATTTTCAAGAAAAGATAATTGGTTTTAATGATTTATATAAAGCATATCAGGGATTTATAACTAATTTTCAAAAAGGAGAATCTTTACCAAGTTATTATGAATTCAATTTACTCCAACGGGATGATCAAATAAGTAATGAATTTGATCATTATAAATATCAATTAATTTTTAAAGATAATTTAGTTGCGAATCAAGATTTAGTGATTGATGGTTTGGAAAACATTAAACGTTTTGAATTTGATTTGACAAAGACACTAGCGGACCAATCCCTGTTGGACAATGCTATTGATGGCTTAATCTTCGGGATAAATGAGGTAATTAAAGCTAAGAAGTCCGAACAGTATAGAATAAATAGATTATTAGAATACCCGGAAGTAGAACAGATGATGGAGTCGATAATTGATGAATGGAATTTGTTAAAAGGAATTTTGGAGAAATATAAATTAACGCTAATATACCGAAAAGCATCATTTGACAAGGTACTCTCAAAACTCGACCGGATTTATTTCTTGGAAAATCAATACTATAAAACCATTTACAATTTATTAAACGGTCGGGATTAATCAAATTTATAAAGGAGAGATACGTAATGTTAAGTAATGAAGATTTAAAAATACTTGAAGTTATCAAAAATAATGTTAATCCGGAAAGTTCATTGGAAAAGATAACACTCGATAGTCCGATTTCAAGTTTGGGACTATCCTCAATCAATTTCATTAAAATTGTAGTAGTTTTGGAAAACGAATTCGGATTTGAATTTAACGATGAAGAACTTAATATTAGTCATTTTGGAACAGTTCAAGAATTAATTCATTATGTAAAAAATAAATAAGTTAAATAAGGAGAGGAGGATAAAAAAAGGAACTTGTAATGACCTTATCTCCGGCTACCGCACCACGTTACGTGGATACCTGCAACCTTTCGGCTGCAAACACCCATTACACATACTACGATAACCTTTGACCGACTGCCATAGAAACTTGGGGATCTGCCTGCAATCTTTCGACTGCAAACAAACCCTTTCGCTCCCATGACAATCTGGGCTCGACTGCACGGACTAAGTTTCCCTACTACGACAATCTCATCAACTGCCGTAGTAAGTCGGCCCAGCCCGTACAATCTGGCTCAGACCGATATGGATCCTCGCCCGCTGTCGCGGGCAGCTTGCTAAGCGAACCCATACCGATCAGTTGCTCGACTGATAACGACCCTTAGGTCGTTTAGACGGAGCCGTTATCAATCTGCGCCTCGGCCACTACAAATCCCAAGTATAGAATGACCGGTTGAGAGACTAATTAACCATGGTAATATTAGCCAATTTTTTGGCAGTTTTTTTGTTGTATTATGATAGAAAATATTGTAAGATAACTGTAATATGAGAGAATTGGATAATTTTAATTTTAAGTTTCTGCCTACAATATGTTGATAGATATATCTGGGTTTATCACTATTATAATGGCTGAAGGGCAACTAAAGTTATTATACATTTCTCATATATATTAGTAATAAAATGGCTATAATAACATAAAATAAA
Organism: Bacillota bacterium; assembly: GCA_023435565.1. Lineage (GTDB taxonomy): Bacteria > Bacillota > UBA4882 > UBA8346 > UBA8346 > JAAYHS01. The sequence continues at coordinate 35,721 of JAEYRN010000093.1, read as the reverse complement.
ATACATACTTGTTAATAGGTTTTTCTTAAATATGATTTTATAAAAATCCATGGTGGAAATGTTACATGTTTACTAAAAAAATAAAATAATAGTGGAAAAAAATGTTTGAATGACGATAATATTATTAAGAAAGTGGCAATGTAGATCACAATGTGAGACCCCGCTCACGTTGAGGTAATATATACCAATATAAAAGGAGGTGGACAGAGATGAAATTATCACCGATTGGATTACAGATTCGACTAATGACCAATGACGACTACCGGGATGTTTATCGTTTATTTAGGCAGATGACCGGAACTGGAACTTGTTATGGTGAATTTGAATTTACTAATATTTTTAAAAAGTTTTTTAACTCCAGTGATCGGGAAGCTTTTGTTGCGACAGTCCATAACCGAGTGATTGGATTTGTAACATTGTATTATTTTGACGCTTTCCATTATTCTGGACAAGTTGCCAGTATTCAGGAATTGGTAGTAACTGAAGAGTTTAGAGGACGTGGTGTCGGTAAGGCTTTAGTCGAGTTTGTCCAGAAAAAAGCACGTGAGAAACATTGCCAAGGTTTGGAGGTCGCCACTGATTTGTGGCAGAGCGGGGCCAAATCGTTCTACGAGAGATGTGGATTAATCGGTAAACCTTTAATGTTGGCCAATTGACCATGGAAACTTGGAAACATGGCATTTGACCAACAACGAACTAGCTTTTAGGAGCTAGTTTGTTTTTTGCGTTTATAAGCATAGATTACTAATAATGTTAAGAGCTCTTAGTCCAGGTTTGATACTGGTCTTTTTTAATTTATAAGGAATAAATGGAAGGCAGGATTTTTAATCAAGATGTATAACTTATCTGGAAATATGGAATTAAAAGATCAATACGGAGAATACTTTGGAGGCGAAGATGACGGTTCCAACGGAAGTACAATCCCGAATTAGTGTTTTAAAAGATGAAATCGAAAAGCATAATTATTTATATTATGTAATGGACCAACCGGAGATAAGCGACGCTGAATACGATCGGTTGATGCAAGAGTTAATCCGTATTGAACAGGAACACCCGGAATCATTAACCCCGGACTCACCAACGCAACGGGTAGGTGGCGCACCGCTTCACGTTTTTAATTCCGTCCGCCATCGGGTCCCTTTGCTAAGCCTTGATAATGCTTTCGGACGTGATGATTTAAGGGCTTTTGATGAACGGATTAAGCGTGGATTGGAATTGGACGGAGAGGTGGAATATACCGCTGAACTTAAAATTGACGGCCTAACAGTTGCTTTGTCTTATGAAAATGGATTATTAGTTCAAGCGGCAACCAGGGGTGATGGGGCTGAAGGAGAAGAAGTTACGGCGAATGTTAAAACCATTAAGTCTGTTCCTTTGAGATTGCCCAATGGTGAAGGTATGAATCTCGGGGTAAGGGGAGAGGTTTATCTTAAGAAAGCGGATTTTGAAGCTTTAAACCGGCAACGTGAAAAAAAGGGCGAAGTCCTTTTTGCAAATCCCCGTAATGTAGCTGCCGGATCTTTGAGGCAATTAGATCCGAAGGTAACTTCGAATCGGCCTTTGGATGCTTTTTTTTACGATATGCTATACCTTGAGGGACGACAAATAAAAACTCAATGGGACGGTTTTGAGCTGCTTAAAAGCTATAACTTCAAGACGAATCCTCATGCTAAAATCTGTAAAGGAATTGAAGAGGTATTTGAATTTTGCGATTATTGGACTGAACACCGCGAAGAACTGCCCTACGAGATTGACGGAGTAGTAGTCAAAGTTAATCTTTTATTATACCAGAACGAATTGGGTTTTACAGCTAAAGCGCCTCGTTCAAAAATAGCTTATAAGTTTCCTGCGCAACAGGTTAAAACCAAAGTCCTGGATATTATCGTTAATGTTGGGCGTACCGGGGCAGTTACACCTACCGCTATTTTAGAACCCGTAAGGGTAGCCGGTTCCACTGTTAGCCGGGCCACATTGCATAATGAAGATAATATCAGTGAAAAGGATATCCGAATTGGCGACCAGGTTATAATTCAGAAAGCCGGGGATGTAATTCCGGAAGTAGTTAGTTCTTTACCTACGGAACGAACCGGTGAAGAGGTTATCTTTAAATTGCCGGAGAACTGCCCGGAATGCGGTAGCGCTATTTACAGGGAACCGGGGGAAGCCGTGGCGCGCTGTATTGGAGCAACTTGCCCGGCCCAGCTGCGGGAAGGGATAATTCATTTTGTTTCACGGGACGCTATGAATATTGAAGGATTAGGAGAAGCCATCGTGATACAGCTGATTGAGGCAGGATTAATCCATGACGTGGCTGACCTATATCGGTTACAATTTGAGGATTTAATTAAATTAGAACGTTTTGGCGCCAAATCCGTCACAAATTTATTAGAGGCCATTGAACAATCAAAGTCTAATAATTTGGGACGACTATTATTCGCCCTAGGCATTCGGCATGTGGGAGCGGGTGCGGCACGGGAGTTGGCGGAAAGGTTTGGCTCCATTGATAAATTAATTGATACCACTTATGAATATCTCACCGCCATCCCGACTATTGGTCCAAAAATAGCCGCCAGTATTGTCAAGTATTTCAGTGAACCTCATAACCGGGATTTGGTTCGTAAACTCATTGAGTATGGAGTTAATACCAGTGAGCAAATTTTAGTCGGCTTCCCTCAAACTTTGGCGGGTAAATCCATTGTTGTTACCGGGACCCTTGCTTCTTTTAGCCGAACAGAAATTGAAGAAACTATCCGGAACCATGGCGGAAAGGCTACTTCCAGTGTGAGTAAAAACACCAACTATGTTTTGGCAGGAAGCGACCCCGGTTCTAAACTTCAAAAAGCTCAAGAAATTGGGGTTAGGATCATAAATGAAGAAGAATTTAAACAATTATTGGATACAGGAATCATTTTGTAATTTGAAGTGCGAAAATTGAGTTACATATTAATAGAGAGGAGGTAGAGGATATGTGGGTATTCAGACCTCAGGCCTTACTACCATTAACCTCGGCTTTATCAATTTCGGTTACCATTCTGTTTTATCTTGTAAAGGCTAAAAAATCCCCGCTACTATTTAGTTTTGTATTGTCTCAATTTGTTATGTTATTATGGCCTTTCGGTCAAATGATTCAATATTGTGCCACCGATAACCGGGTGGTAATATTTTCAATATATTTAATTCATACTTCCATTAATTTCGTTGGCTTAGTGTATTTGATATTTGCCATTCATTTTACCAGTAAAGACGAGGTCATGTCCGCCAAAAAAGTGATCTCATTAATATTTTTCCCTTTGATTACCTATATCATTTTTTTAACTAATAATTATCATCATTTATACTTTAAGACCATTGGTTATGACCCAAGTATCGTTATTAATGTGAGTTATGGCCCGTGTTTCTGGCTTACAGCCATTATTACCTATAGTTTTGTTATTGCCGGAGCTATAATATTGTCTAAATATGCCGCTAATCAAACCGGCTTTACTAAAGGTCAAGCTATGTTCCTCATTTTTGGACCCATATTACCTTTATTTGTATCAATTACTTATACTGTATATATGTTTACAGCAAAAATAGAGGTCCCCGAATTTTTTGATTTAACCCCAACATTATTCTCTATTCCGGTTATCATTTATTCGATTGCCGTATTTAAGTTCCGATTTTTAAATATTATTCCCGGAGCCTTAAAAAAAATCTTCGAGAATTTACCTGATTCGATTTTGGTAATTGATAATGACAATTCCATTGTTAATTTCAATGACTCATTTATCAATGATTTTGGGAGATTTTATAACGATGGGAAACTAAGCTCTTTGGCAAATCATCTAAGAAATGTGGTCGTTAAAAATCAGGAGTCTGAAACAATATTAAAAGCAATCGAGTATGGGTTGGAAGAGCCAGTTGAAAGAGGTGAAGTTAATCTAAGGGAACCCTTTAATAAAACCTATGAGGTCATTATTCAAAAGCTGGATCTGCATAGGAACAAATATCAGGGAAGAATTATTACCTTTCATAATGTTACTGAACATAAAAGGTTATTGGAGGAATTAAACCTTAATAACCTGGCTCTTTCCATTAGTAACCAGCATTTGAGAGAACATTTAAATACGGTTGAGGAATTGGCAATTGCTAATGAACGTAACCGTGTTACCAGGGAAATTCATGATACACTGGGTCACTCGTTGACTTTGTTAATTATGCTTATGAAAGCCGCTAAAATCGAAATGATTAAAAATCCAGCCGGCTCTAAAGCAAAACTCGCGGAAGGGGTTAAAATTGCTCAAGCGGAGCTCAATGAATTACGTTGGTCAATATCGGGTTTATTATCTAAAAACATTATCGACATGGACATTATTGAAAGCATCAGTAATCTGGTTCATCATATGGGGAATTTAGACGTCAATATTGAATTTTCAGTGATAAAGAAAGAGCTTTATACTAAAATGCCGGCCTCGATTTATAAATTGAAACTATCAGACACTATTTACAAAATATGCAAAGAAGCTATCACTAATTCGCTACGTCACAGCAACGCTTCAGTAATTAATATCATTATGAAGTTTGATCCCGCCAAAGTTCATCTTTTTATTTTTGATAATGGTCACGGATGTCAAAAAATCACCCCGGGTTTCGGTCTCATAGGGATGACCGGTCGAGTCAATGAAATAAACGGTTTAATTAAGTTTGGTTCAGATGGCGAAACCGGTTTTAATATTCAGGTTGAGTTGCCTTTGGAGGCGAGGGAAACCGACAAAAGTATTATCGATGATTCTTTATAATAAAATTTAGGCCTGAAGTATAAATAAGGATTTTTGGTTGATTCCGTCTAGGAGGAATGAAGATGAACCTTACCAAGGCCGAGGTAGAACATTTGGCCAAATTGGCCCGGTTGGATTTGACCGAGACTGAAAAAGAAGAATATATTCGACATCTTAATAATTTTTTTTATTTTGTGGAGAAATTAAATCAGGCGAATACGACAGGAGTTGAGCCCATGGCTCATGCGGTTCCGGTCCATAATGTATTGAGAACCGATATAATTGAGACTTCTTTGAATCCCAATCAGGTTTTAGTCAATGCCCCTGATCAGTTGGATAATTTCTTTAAAGTCCCGAAAATACTGGAGGGTTAGGGGGTTGGGGAATTGGTTTTATACGATAAAACCGCCCATGAATTACGAGATTTATTGGCCGCAAAAGAAATAACAGCCAAAGAGATAACTGAATCGATTTTTCAAAGAATTAAGGAAGTTGAACCAAAAGTTCAGGCTTATGTTACTTTGAATGAAGAAAAGGCATTGGAAGAAGCTGAATTGGTCGACGAAATGATTAGTAGGGGGAAAGACTTGCCGCTTTTGGCCGGAATTCCGATTGCGATCAAGGATAACATATCAACCTCTAATATTAGGACAACCTGTGCTTCAAAGATGTTGGAGAATTATATACCACCTTATGATGCTTTAGTGGTTGAACAAACCAAACAAAATAGAATGGTTTTGGTGGGAAAGACCAACTTAGATGAATTTGCCATGGGATCTTCCACTGAGAATTCAAGTTTTGGTTTAACCTGTAATCCTTGGGATTTGGAAAGAGTTCCCGGGGGGTCCAGCGGAGGGTCGGCGGCGGCTGTCTGCGCCGGAGAAACTATCTTGGCGTTAGGTTCGGATACCGGTGGGTCGATACGATTACCGGCCGGATATTGTGGGATTGTGGGTATGAAACCGACTTACGGCCGGGTATCACGTTATGGTTTGGTTGCTTATGCATCATCATTAGACCAAATTGGCCCAATGGCTAAGGATGTAACTGATTGTGCTTTATTGTTACAAGCAGTTGCCGGGTATGATCGCCGTGATTCAACCGCTGTCAATTATCCGGTGCCTGATTATTTTGAGAGTTTAAAAAAGGGAGTTAAAGGTTTAAGAATTGGATTAGTTAGGGAATTTCCGGCTGAGGGCTTTGTTGAATCGGTAAGTGATGCTGTTAAAAATGCTGTCAAGGTTTTTAAAGACCTAGGAGCTGAAGTTGTTGATATTTCATTACCTTATTCCGAATACGCTTTAGCAGCTTACTACATCATCGCCCCCGCTGAGGCCGGTTCCAATCTGGCGCGCTATGACGGAGTACGTTACGGCCATAGGACTTCCGAAATGGTCTCCGATTCGGTAGAGTTGTTTATAAAAACACGGAGTGAAGGGTTCGGAACTGAGGTGAAACGGAGGATCATGATCGGAACTTATGTTTTAAGTTCCGGTTATTACGACGCTTACTACTTAAAAGCCCAAAAGGTTAGGACCATGATTAGGGAAGATTTTAATAAAGCGTTTCAAAAATGCGATTTAATCTTGACCCCCACCGCACCGACAACTGCCTTTAAAATCGGGGCTAAAACCAAAGATCCCCTTGAAATGTACCTGACTGATATCTGTACCATCACTGCTAATCTGGCCGGAGTCCCGGCAATTTCTATTCCAGGCGGCTTTGACCAGGGTTTGCCGATCGGGATACAATTAATCGGACCTGCGTTTCAAGAGGAAATTTTGTTACAGGCTGCTTATGGGTTTGAACAGGCTACTGATTTTCATCGGCAAAAGCCTAGGCTAGGCGCAAGGGACGAGTGAATACCTAAGATCAACTCACCTTGCCTCTCTGCTCGGAAGCAAAATTCTGAAAGCGATTCAGCAGAGAGGAAAGGTTGATCAAGATAGTGATTTTAAAAAGCGGAGTAAGATAATGTCCCTTGCCCTTCTCTACTGAAATACCTTCGTTGATTCCGTCTTCGGGTAGAGAAGGGCTGCTCTTGGGTAACGGGTAGCAGGGATGAACGCGGGATGAGTTGAAGTTAAGCATAGTTAAGCGTGTTTTGTTGAATAGTAAAAGAACTCATGCCTAAGAGAAAGGAGAGAGCAACTTGCCTTTATCCGATTATGAAATCGTAATCGGGTTGGAGGTTCATGTTGAACTTAAAACCGATTCAAAGATATTTTGCAGTTGTAACACTAAATTCGGAGCAGAGCCGAACAGTCAAGTTTGTCCGGTTTGTTTGGGTTTGCCGGGAGCGCTTCCTGTGCTGAACGAGAAAGCTCTTGATTATACAATTATCGCCGGATTAGTGTTAAATTGTGAGATTGCCGGGCATAGCAAGTTTGATCGAAAACAATATTATTATCCGGACCTTCCCAAGGGCTATCAAATTTCCCAATATGACCTGCCTTTTTGTAAGAATGGATGGGTGGAGATTTCAACTGGGGAGAGGGCGGCCGAGGAAGATAAAAGAATTGGGATCATCCGGGTACATTTAGAGGAAGAGGCCGGGAAAACGGTCCATTCCGGGGTAGGAATTTTGGATTCGGAATACGCATTGGAAGACTATAACCGCTCTGGCGTCCCGCTCATCGAAATTGTCAGCGCGCCGGATATGCGTTCGCCAAGGGAAGCTAAGGAATATTTGGAAAAATTGAAGATTTTAATTGAATATACCCAGATCTCAGATTGTAAAATGGAGGAAGGTTCGTTACGTTGTGACGCCAATATCTCACTTCGGCCCTGGGGAGAACAAGAGTATGGAATTTTGGTGGAGATAAAAAATATGAATTCTTTCCGGTCCGTCCAGGCAGCATTGGAATATGAAGCGGATCGTCAGGCGAAACTACTAGATAGTGGTGAAAAAATAGTTAAACAGACCCGGGCTTGGGATGAAAACAAGGGTGTTACCGTTTTCATGCGCTCAAAAGAAGATGCTAGCGATTACCGGTATTTTCCCGATCCCGATTTAGTGCCGGTAACTATTGGACGGGACCGAGTGGACCAGATCAGACGGGACCTTCCGGAGTTGCCCGGCTCCCGTAAAAAACGTTATATGGAAATTTGGGGACTACCGGAGTATGATGCTGAACTGATTAGCAGTTCCCGTCCTGTGGCAGAGTTTTTTGAAGCTACAGTGGCTTTTTATAGTAAAACTAAGGTAGTTGCTAACTGGGTAATGGGAGAATTGCTACGTCTGGTTAATCAAGAACGAATCAAATTTACCGAACTGAAACTAAGGCCGGAACAATTGGCCAAAATGTTAGAAATGATAGATAGAGGAACGATTAATGGGAAAATCGCCAAGACCGTGATGGAGATGGTGTTTAGGACCGGTAAGGACCCGGAGATAATAGTAGAGGAAGAGTGTTTGGCACAGATTAGCAATTCTCCCGAATTAGAAACCCTAGCAGCCAAAACGCTCGAGGCTAATCCAAAATCGGTGAGCGATTATTTGGGAGGTAAAGAACAAGCCCTAGGTTTTCTGGTTGGTCAAATGATGAAGGAAACCAAAGGTAAGGCTAATCCGGCAACGGTAAATCAACTGCTCAAGCGGGAAATTGAGAAGAGACGATAATTTTTAACCACAACGAGTCTGGAGGGATTGATCTGGGGAAATTTTTAAGCGGACAAGGGAAATTATTTAATCTGATTAATCCGTTGGATCTGATAATTTTATTAGTTTTATTGATTTTGGGAATAAAGATTGTATCCGATTATCGTCCCGAACCTTTGAAACTGAAACAAAATCCGGTTACTTACGGGGTATTGTTAAAAAGCGCGCCGCCATATTTAGTTGAGAATATTGCAGTGGGGCAGGACCTTTTTTTGGATCAATACCATGTTTATTTGGGTAAAATTATGATTAAAAAGGTCCAGCCTGCTGAAGTAGTGATGGAAGTCGGAGGACGGCTGATTGCGGCCACTTCTCCTCGGAATTTTGATATAAGGTTAGAGCTAAAACGAAATGGGCGGATTATCACCGGTCCTTCCCGGAGCGGGGTCTATTTTGGAAAATTTGCGATTAGAATTGGAGACCGTTTAAAAGCCCATACTATGTATACCTCTATTGATGGAGAAATCGAATATCTCCGAATTAAGCGTTTAGGTCAGTGAGTAATGTTTAAATCAATCCGGCTAAAGCGAAATTCAGCGTTTTGGGAAGGTTTGGACCAACGTTGGGGGAAGTTGATTGAGGCCGGGATTATCTTGACGATTGCCTTGATGCCGGTCCTAAACACTTGGGAAGGACTATTGGGTTTAACTTTTTTATTGTACCTTATCCGGTTCCCGGAAAGAAAGCTCCCGGATACCGGATTATTCATCTTTTGGCTTTCTTTAGCCGTAAGCGCATTTGTGGTCTTAGGTTTTAATGGACTCAACCGGCTGGCTCCGATCACTGTTTGGTTACTAACGGCAGGTTTAGTCGGACGGACTTTTTCGCCTGGTTTTAGCTGCAAGGTATTACGGTACATCTTAATCAGTAGTTTGTTCTGGATGTTGATTGGTTTTTGGCAACAATGGTCGGCTGTTCCGACTCCTTCGGGCTGGCTGGAACGGGGAGAAGATTTATTGATTTCGGTTCGTAGTTATTCGGTTTTTGGGAATCCTAATATTTACGGTCTTTATTTATTATCAATCTTGATCTTCGCTCTTTTGGGAACAACCTTAACTAACCTCCATTACCCCATCGTTTCGTGGCTTTTATTTGTTTTAACGGTAATATCGTTATTTTTTACTTACTCTCGAACAGCATGGTTTTTGGCTTTTGCAGCGGTCGGCGGTTGGTTTGGCAGGCGTTTTTTCTCCCGAAGGTTTTTTTATGTTTTGATTGTTATTGGGTTTTTATTTTTTTTGACCGGATTTAAAACCAGAATTATTAGTTCGGTAAACTTTGAGAATACATTCTGGTTTCGGGTCCGGATCTGGCAAAGTATGTTGAAATTACTAGCCGAATATTGGAAATGGGGGTCCGGTCCGGGAAGTTTTGTTGAGGTATTTCCGAATAACCAAATTGTCAATGGCTTAGTCCTCCACGGACATCAACTGTATATGCAATTATGGTTGGAAAGCGGGATTTTAAGTCTAATTGCTTTTATTAGAGTGATTGTCAAAAACTTAGCCGGCTTTTTTGGCCTTAAAAGTAGCGCCAAAGCAGTAGCATTGGTAATTCTACTTTTTCTAATTGACGGATTTTTGGAAACCTGGTGGGCGAATCAATATTGCGGCGGATATTTTTGGTTACTAATCGGCCTATTACAAACAATGAGAGCGGGACAGATTGCTTCATGAAAAATATCGTGGTCTTTGGTTACATTGGATATGGAAACCTAGGAGATGAGACCAACCTAAAGCATTTAATCGAGTTGCTGCAGGGAATGGATAGATTTAAAATAACTCTAATTTCAGCTGCTCCGGACCATTATGCGAAAGAATATAAGATAAATGCAGTAGGTAAATTTGATATCTTCGGAATTTTTCAAGTATTGAGTAAAGCAGATCTCTTGATTGGCAACGGAGGAAGCCTTTTTCAGGATAAAACCAGTAAAAGAAGTCTTTTTTATTATTCCGCCTTAGTTATTATTGCTAAATTATTTAATACCAGAGTCTTTCTCTATGGGCAAGGAATCGGTCCTATTAAGAACCGTTTCGGAAAACTTTTAACCGGTTGGGTTTTATCAATGGTTGACCTGATTACGGTACGGGATAGGCTTTCCATTGTCACTCTAGCGGAATTGAACGTTCGGAAGCCCGAAATCCACTTTACAGCTGAACCACTTCTAGGTTTGAATAAACTTTCAGGGAGATTGGTTAAAGATTATTGGGGACAGTTGGAAACCGGTAATCAAATTAAGTTGGGATTTATTATTCAGGAAGTTAGCTTTATTAAAAGAGCTTTTTGGGACCAGTTGCTTGATTGTTTAAGATGGGGAACGAATTTTGAGACTTATTTGATTCCCGTCCAACCGAAAGATCGTGACTTTTTACAGGAATTTGCCCTAAATTACGGACTAACAATTTTAGATACGGAAGATAGCTGGGAACAGCTGCAGCAGATTGTCGGGGGATTGGATTTATTAGTGAGTACGCGACTTCACGGCTTGGTAGCCGGGGTATTGCAAGGGACACCCTGTTACGGATTGGCGGCTGATCCGAAAGTTGAAGGATTTTGCTTACAAATGAGAGTTCCTTTTACCATATTGAACTTTGAAACGGAATGGATGGGTGTTTGTAATAACATTTCCAATTATTTAATTAAGTCACCCGAAGAGTGTATGGCTTATCGATCAAAACTAGTCTTTTGGAAGGCCAGGGCCTTGGAAAACCAAGCTATTTTAAAACAATACCTAGAAAAGCTATGATCCAACGTTATTATTTTGCTGAAATTCCGGTTGACGCCGGTCCAAGAAGGGAAATCCGGGAAACGGTCGTTAATTGGATGACTGAAGGTGAAAAACCACGCCAGGTGATTACTCTTAATGCTACAATGTTAATTACGGCTTTGAAGAATGCCCGATTGAAACAGATCATCCGGAACGCGGACTTGGTAACTGCGGATGGTTATAGTATTATGCTGGCATTAAAAAAAAGAGGGTTCTGGACTGAACGATTTCCGGGAGTTGAGTTGGCGGACCAACTTCTTAAATTTTGCATTGAAGAGCGGTTACGGGTGTATTGTTACGGGGGTTCGAAAGAGACCGTTTTTTGGTTAAGAAGAAAATTTGCTTCTAATGGTTTAATGATTATCAGGGAAGGTTTTGATCAGAATGAAGACTTGATCCGGGAGGAAATTGTAAAAGTAAAACCAATATTATTATTAACTGGTTTGGGTTCGCCACGGCAAGAAATTTTTTTAGATGAAACATTACCTTATTTAACAGCAACAGTTGGGATGGGTATCGGAGGGGCCTTTGAGGTTATTTCCGGCCAAAAATCACGGCCCCCGGCAATTCTCCGTGATAACGGTTGGGAATGGTGTTGCCGGATGGTCCGGGATCCCAAAAAACTAAAACATTTACCGGAACTGGCTAAGTTTTGGTATCTTTTTTTAAAATAAGAAATTTTTTGGGGGTGATTTTGATAAGAATTATTTCATTTAATTGGAATGGAATAAAAAGAGAATTCCTCGATTATTTCGGTATTTTGTTCGGAGTCACTCTAACCTCCTTATCATTAGTTTGGCTCCAAATACCCAACAAAATCGCTGCCGGAGGAGTTAGCGGTTTGGCGGTGATAACTTATCATCTCTGGGGATGGCCGGTTGCTTTAACTATGATTTTATTAAATATTCCTTTATTTCTGGCCTGTCTTTGGAGTTTCGGCCCCCGCTTCGGCGCTAAGACTTTGTTTGGGGCGCTATTTATCTCAATTATGATTGAGTTTTGGGATTCGGTCATCAACTTAATGCCGTTGACTAAAGACCCATTACTAGCTTCCCTTTATGGTGGAGTTATTGCCGGGGCTGGTATGGGGATAGCCTTTAGGTTTCGAGGGAGTACCGGAGGGACCGACCTGGCGGCCCAATTATTGAACAGGATTTCCGGTATCTCGATAGGTCATGCGCTGTTAATCTTCGACGGTACGGTTATCGCTTTGGCGGGGATAGTTTTTAACAGTACGGAACTGGCTTTATATGCACTCATAACTATGTTTGTTACCGGTAAAATTTTGGATGCGGTTTTAGAAGGTTTGGATTATGCCAAAGCGGCTTTTATTATTTCGGAACGTTCGGCTGAGATTGGAGAAAAGATTTTAAATGATTTGCAACGGGGAGCGACCGGACTTTTGGGGAAGGGATTATACTCAACCGCTCACAAGGAAGTAATATTATGTGTAATTTCCCGGGCGGAGGAGGTCAAACTGAAGGAGATAGTCCGCCGGATTGACCCCCGGGCGTTTGTGATTATAACCGACGTTCATGAGGTCTTGGGAGAGGGTTTTAAGGAGTAGAAATACGTTATGCGTTAGTTATAGTCAAAATTACTGGAATTAACGGGTCTTGCTTCCGATAAACGGAAACGATTGTCGTTCACCACCCAGAGCTGAAATTTCTTTAATTTCATGAGAACTTGATCCTTTCAGGATATTAATTACATAAGCCACCGACAATCGAGCCGGGATATAAAGCAGCATATGGACGTGATCTTCCATACAATTTAAGGCAAAAACTCGGCATCCGAGAGATAACGCCCGGGGTTATCCCCGGTTTTTTTATTTTGATAATGCAATGGTATGCATAGTTTTTGTTTGTTTTTTCCATAATAAAAATATATTTGGCAAGAGAGGAAAAAGATGTTTCGTAAACCGCGTAAAAGGCTTCTGTGGCGGATGAAGCGGGAAATTTCCAAGCTTAAAATGGAGTTTGCCAAGGAAGAGTTCAGTGATAACGATCTGTCATCGAACCTAAAAGCCAATTTGGATTCGATCAAAAAGGAACTTAACTCCAGCTCCGACCTGATCATCAAGGAGTTTACCATTGACGGTCCGGAAAAGGATATAGGGGCCGTTGTCTTCATTGACGGGTTGACGGATAAGAAACAAATCGAATGGAGTATCCTCCGTCCTTTAATGTTAACATCCGAATCCGTTCGTGAAAAAACTGATCCGCAGGGTCGGTTGGAATATATTGCTTCAAGAGTAATTACCATCGGTGAAATAAATCGTGAGTTTGATTTTGATCGGATTATCTCAGCCATTCTTTCCGGAAATACAGTGTTATTGGTTAACGGGTACAACGAGGCTTTAGTTGTCGCTACTCCGGGATGGGAAAAACGCGGTATCGAGCAGCCTGATTCCGAAGTAATCGTTAAAGGCTCAAGAGAGGGTTTTATCGAAACGTTACGGACCAATACCGCTTTACTCCGGCGCAAACTGGGGGATCCCGGATTAACTTTGGAAACGTTGCAAGCGGGGACCAGGACAAAAACTGAGATTTGCATTGCATATTTGAAAAGTATTGCCGATCCCAAGTTAATTGAGGAGATTAAACAAAGGATCAAAAGGATCATAACCGATGGGATTTTATCCAGTGGGGCCTTGGAAGAATTTATCGAAGACGCTCCGTTCTCAATCTTTGCTACTATCGGTTATACCGAAAGGCCGGATGTGGTCTGCGCCAAATTACTGGAAGGCAGGGCAGCAATCTTCATTGACGGTACTCCGGTGGTTTTAACCGCTCCGTTTTTATTTATCGAGAATTTTCAAAGCCCGGATGATTATAATTTTAGGTCTTTTTTTGGTACTTTAATCCGCTGGGTCCGTTATGTAGCGTTTGGGATTAGTGTTTTACTTCCTGCCTCATATGTGGCATTAACCGCTTTTCATCAGGAATTGTTACCAACCCAATTACTGATCACTACGGCCGCCGCTACCGAAGGCACACCTTTTCCGGCGGTGGTAGAAGCGATAGTAATGGGTTTGATTTTTGAAATTTTAAGGGAGGCCGGAATTCGGCTGCCTAGGCCGATAGGCCAGGCGGTCAGCATCGTGGGGGCCTTGGTCATCGGAGAAGCTACAGTCACCGCAGGGTTGGTTGGGGCTCCATTGGTGATTATCATTGCCCTCACTGCCATTACTTCATTTGTCTCTCCCACCTTGGTTCAGGAGAGCACAATTATCAGGTTTTCTTTAACGATCTTAGCCGGTTTTCTCGGGGCCTTCGGTATTACCATCGGTTTGTTAATTTTGTTAATTCATTTGGCTTCGTTACGTTCCTTCGGAGTTCCTTTATTATCGCCAATCGCCCCGATGGCCATCGGGGATTTGGCACGGGATGTAATGGTACGGGCGCCTTGGTGGGCGATGTTTACTCGTCCTAAGTTCATTGGGGCTCAAGACCGTTTCCGCCAAAACTATTATTCTAGGCCTAGACCGCCGCAGAAAGAGAATCCGGAGGAAACTGATGGGTCAGAGAAATAAATTAACTTTTATAATACTGATACTGTTAATAATTCTATTTACCGGGGGATGTTGGAACTACCGAAACATAAACCAGTTGGGCATTGTCTCCGGGATTGGGATTGATTTGGCCAAAGACCCGGAGAAAATATTATTAACTGTTCAAGTAATCAAACCGGGTGAAGTCAAAGGGGGCGGATCTTCGGGTGGCGGTGGACAGGGTAGTCAGCCGCAGCCGGTAATGATCGTTGAGAGTACCGGTAATACGGTCTTTGAGGCGGTGAGAGGCGCAATAACCGGATTTAGCCGGAGGTTATACTGGCCCCACAATCAGATTTTTATTGTTGGGAAGGACGCTGCTGAAAAAGGAGTCAGAAAGTTTCTGGACTTTGAAATCAGGGACGCGGAGACTCGTCCTACTGCCTGGGTACTGATTACTCCTGGAAAAGCCGGGGATTTGATTAAGACTCCCGGAAAAATGGAGAAGATCCCGGCTAGGGAAATCGCGGAAATGATTGAAGCCCAATCCGCCACTTCCCAAATAGGGGGTTTTACGGCCCATGATTTTGTCGAAAGGCTAGTCAGTAAGACCACTGCTCCAGTGGCGACTGAAATCTTGCTCAACAAGGAAGGGGAGGCGGAACTTACCGGCACCGCTATCTTCAAAGAGGACAAACTGGTCGGTTTTATTGGCAAAAGGGAAACTCGCGGCCTGCTCTGGGTAATTGGTAAGGTCAAAAGCGGTATTGTAGTTGTTAAAGCTCCCAATGACAAGGGCAAGGTCAGCCTGGAATTGATCCGTTCCAAAAGCAAAATCAAGGCGGAAGTAAAAGGAAGTTCTATTCTAATTAAGGTTAAGATAAATGTCCAGTCTAATCTAGGAGACCAAACCGGTGTTTTGGACGCTAGTAAACCGGAATTACTAAAAAGCTTGGCCAGGCGGGAGGCAACGGCGATCAGAAACGAAATCAACGCCGCTTTAAAGAAGGCCAAGGAATTAAATGCCGATATCTTTGGTTTCGGAGATGCGGTACACCGGGCCGATCCTAAGGCTTGGAAACGGCTTGAACCACAATGGGATAAGCTATTTCCCGATCTTAAGGTTGAATTGACCGTGAAAGCCAATATCAGCCGGGTCGGGTTAATCATTAAACCGATTAAACCGGAATAAACTAAGGCGGGACGAATGGTACCGGAAAAAGGAAAAATAAATATCAGGCAGTTAAGTTGGTTGATAACCGGTTTTTGTTTCGGCAGTAACGTGTTACTGCCTACCGGTACGGCGGCCGCCCATGATAGCTGGCTGGCGATATTATCGGGTACGGGCTTGGGAATTCTCTTCGGTTTGATTTATACTGTTTTATCTATCTGGTTTCCGGAACAGAACCTGGTGGAGATTTTTGAAACCGTATATGGCCGGCTGTTGGGAAAGATCATTTTCATTTCGCTACTTTGGTTTTTTTTTCACTCCGGTTCCTTGGTTCTGGACGTCTTCAGTCATTTTTTTACAACTGTCGTTATGCCGGAAACACCCGGCCCGGTGTTTTTGATCGGTATCAGCCTGGCCTGTCTAATGGTGGCGCGAAAAGGGATTGAAGTACTTGCCAGATGCGGAGAAATCTTGGTTCCGGTGACAATCGGGGTATTCATATTAAACACGATAATGCTGCTTCCCGAATTCAACTGGAACAATGTCAGACCGCTTTTTGAAGCGCCCTGGAGCGATTTTCTGGCAGCAACTTACCAGGTAGCAGTCTTTCCATTCGGAGAGATAGTTGTTTTCGGCATGATTTTCCAAAATCTAAATCATAAATCCAAAATATTTTCTTCCGTCATTCCAGGTTTGGTAATCGCCGGTTTAACCCTGATGATGGCTTCTTTCCGTAATATTTCGGTTTTGGGAGCCAGTATCGAGCTTTATAATTATCCTTCTTTTCAAGCTTTTCAATTAATCAATATCGGACAAGTAATAACCAGACTAGAGATTATTGTTGCCATTAACGCGATAACTATGGGTTTTCTAAAAACCTCAGTCTTGCTTTACGGAACTTCGCTTGGGGCGGCCCGGGTTTTGGGACTTCGATCTAATAATGTTTTGGTAATTCCCTTATCCTTATTAATGATTATTTTTGCAATCATTAATTTTAATAATGTTACGGAAACGTCGCAATTTTTTCACCAAAGGTGGCTATTTTACGCAGCGCCTTTTGAGTTGGGAATACCAATCCTAACCCTTGCCGTTGCCTGGGTCCGTAAAGCAACCGGGAACCTCCCCGGGATTAATGGAGGTGAATCAGTTTGACCAACCTTGAGCAGGGGAGAATATCCGGCTCTCAATTGGTTTTTTTAATGGTGGGTTTTCTTCTGGGATCATCGGTAATTATGACTCCGGGGAGGTCGGTCCAACAGGACGCATGGATTGCCATCATCATCGGCGCGGTTGAGGGAGGAATTTTTGCCTTAATCTCCACCACTCTGGCCCGCCGCTTTCCGGGAAAGACGATTGTTGAGATTTTAGAGACAGCCTTTGGCCCTTATCTGGGAAAAGTCATCGCCGGTATGTTCATTTGGTACGCATTTCATATAGGATCAATCGTAATTCGTAACTTTACCGACTTTTTTACTACGACAATTATGCCTGAAACGCCCAGTATCGTGTTTGCCGCGTTATTGATTTCAGTATCCGCCTTTGCGGTCGGTAACGGTTTGGAAGTAATTACTCGCTGCAGTTTGGTATTGGTCCCGATAACCATCTTCTTATTAATTACGGCACTTCTTGTTCAACTGAATCAGCTGGAGTTTAAAAACTTTTTACCGTTACTGGAGACTCCTATTTGGGAACTGTTAAAAGTATCCCAATCTGTTGCTATTTTTCCCTTTGGTGAGACGTTTTTCTTTTTAATGATCTTCCCTTTTCTCAATCAAACCAAGGAATACCGCAATAAAACCTTAATTGGGATTTTGGTGGCGGCATTAATTTTGATCTTAGTTATATTGCGCAGTATTGGAGCATTGGGGGCTACCAAAAGCCTCTTTACTTACCCATCCTATGAAGCGGTGAAATTAATCAATTTACCCTTTGTGAATACGCGTTTTGAAATAATAGTGGTTATTAATTTTCTGACAATGGGTTTTTTAAAGATAGCCGTACTTCACTATAGTACGGTTCTGGGTCTGGGACAAATATTTAACTTACGTTCGATCCGGTCTTTAATCATACCAATTGGGGTTCTGATGATTATCTTTTCGATCATCAATTTTACATCGATTAGTGAAAATTTTGAGTTTAACGAGACGGCGAACCCCATCTATTCTATGTTCTTTCAATTAGTAATACCGCTTTTAACTTTAATGGTAGTGATCATCCGAAAATTACCCCGGAGGGAAAAGGAATGTTGATTATTCTGTTGTTCGTTTTTCTTGCCCTGGCTTTGTTGGATGTGCCGGGATTGGTCCGTAAAAAATACTGGTGGGAGTTGGCGGTGTATTCGGGGTTGATGTTGACAGCTTTAATTTTAAGCGTTTTATTGGTCATGGGAGTGCCGATGCCTGCCGTGACAACCGAAATTGGGAAGTTGACCGAAACGGTTTTTGGTTTGAAAAGCGGTAAGTAAATAACATTGTAAACCCTTTTAACTTTCCGACCGTAAATCCTATAACCGTCCTCTTGAAACCAAATAATCATAATGCCGGGCCGCTCCATAGAACCAGATCAGGGCCACTACAAACCGGTAGAAAGGATTCCAGTGAATGTATTCCAAAAGACCGGCGTTATGAAAGATCTTATCAAGGGCCGCGCTTGAGATCGAAAATATTAACAAATAAACGGGGAAGGCATACCATTCCTCAGACTTGGGTATAAAATAAAAGAAGAGTATCAGAGCCAAACCCCAACCTAAAACCAGCCAATGGGGCGCGCCCAGAAACTCAAAAGGCATGGCTTGTTTCCACTTGAATAACTGTATTAATTCTCCGAACACTAACACAAAGATCTTACTGCCGAGATAGCCCCATAAAAAACTGATCCAGAAAAGCTTTTTATATTCTTCTTTGGGAACAAATAATACCACTAATGCCAATAGTACAAAAGCTAACGCAGGGTAATAATACTCAACCGGCACTCCTGAAAGCATCTTATCAACTCCAAACGCTTAATCTTTAACCCCATATTTCCGATTCAAGAATAAAATTGCCCAGGTCGTTCCGAATGACCAGATGGAGGCGGCAATTAAGTTGGAAGCGGCAGTCAGGGTATCCACCGGGTAGATATACTTTAGTTGAAAAATGGTCATGACCGCATAAATGGCAAACCAGACAAAGGTGCCATAAAGCCAACCCTTAAGAAAAATATTGGCGCTGGATACCGCCTTTAAGAAAAATGCAAAACCAATCCCCAACACCCCCTGAAAAATAAGGACCACGAATTCGGCAAAAAGTGTCTCCATCAACCCTTCAGGCCGATGGTTATATGTCAAAACCGCCGCAAAGTCCGCATAATGATACTTTGTCAAATGGAGTTGATGCATAATCAACATGAATACCAACTGGAGCGGGAACCCGGCGAGACCAGAGATAAATCCTTGGGTTAAACGGTCTTTGATATCAAATTTCATTTTTACCTTTTCCATGCGCTGTTTTTAATCTTGGCCAGCTTAATATAGGCATAACTCATCGCCGCACCATAAACACAATGTCCAAAAAAAGTAGTGATATAACCTATACATATTATTACCCATGTTCTTTTGGAGTTTGCATGCCTATTTTTCTAATCGGCAATAACATTCATTTTGCTTTTTTTCAACAAAAGCTTGATAATGAACCCAAGCATCATTCCATAAAGAACCGAATCCAGCGAATTCACGGCGGAAGTTAACAGATGGCTGTTCATCAAAGGCTTAATATTTAATCCTACTACCGCTCCCCGAACGGCGAACCAGACAATCGCCCCGTAAAAACCGCCCCAAAGAAGATAACGTTTTGCTTTAAAGATGTTAAGCAAAAGCGCAAAAACTGTTCCGAGCAATATACTAAAAATAACTTCATAACCAAAGGAATAGGCATGTTCCAGAAAACTTTGGGGGTGGCGGCCCAATGCCAGAGTTCCGGCGTAATCCCAAAAAGTAAGTTTGGTTATATTAAATCCGTAATGCAAAACCGCATCCGGAATATCTTTTAAAGTTCCGGCGATTAATCCGGCTATTCCGCCTTGAATTAGTTTTTCTTCCATTCTCATCATCAGCACCTTATTAAAGGTTTAAAGGCTCGCCCGATCCATCTTAATAATGGAAATGCATTTAGTATGTGGAAAATCGGGGGTAGACCTAACTCTCGCTCTTCCCGCCGCGGGAAGAGTAACCGATGCCTTAGTGGTCTAAAATCTTTTAGAGATCAACGAACGGGATAATTTTATTATTTTTCCCAAAAATCAAACGCTTGCTTTTTGTTACGTTGTTTTTTTAACCTTTCTGATGGGCGGAGTATCTATTTTTTGTTCTTTGTTAAATTAGGCGGTT
The DNA here is from genome assembly GCA_023435565.1 of Bacillota bacterium. Taxonomy (GTDB): domain Bacteria; phylum Bacillota; class UBA4882; order UBA8346; family UBA8346; genus JAAYHS01. The sequence goes on along the minus strand of JAEYRN010000093.1, from coordinate 15,509 downwards.
TCATAATTTCTAAAATTCTCATTTTGATACAATATATTGATAGACTAATCCGGGTTGTACACCATATTTTGTATCAAAATCTTACTAAGGGTAATTATGAAACGCGCTTAAATAGGTATTTCACAATCAGCCAGGTTGCCACTATACCCCAAATTTGATGAACGGCAAAATTTTGAAAATAAAATCCGGGGTCTTTCATCCGGGTCCAATAGCTAACCCTGGTAATAATCATCATGCAAAAAAACAACCAAATACCCAGGCTATAGGCTATTCCTTTTAAAAACAAATACTTCTTTTCCATGACCGACAAAAAATAGAAAAGTCCAACACCCAAAACGCCGGCAATGATAAAATCATTAAGTCCGCCAACGATAATACCCCAGACCGTTCCATTCCATTTTGGGGATAAGGTGATACCCGCCGGAATCATCCAACAGTAAAATTTTGAACCCAGCAAATAAATGGTAAAATCAACTATTTCCTTGGGTATATTGGCGAGAATCCCGAAAAGCGCGCTGAAAAGAAATTTGTCTTTCATTTTATCAAATCCTTTTTATTATTGTTAATCTACGATTCAAGTTTTTTTAGTTTATCCAACTACTAACTATTTAAGTTGAATTAATTATCTGATCCGCATCTCCCAAAAGCCGGATAGGATCTATAGACGGATTTTTGGGGATTGGATTTTCCGAAGAGGAAATAATATCTTTTGTTTAAAAGATAGTCGTCTGGAATTATAACGACCGGAGGGATAAATATGGATGATATTTTGGTTAAAGGAGCATGGGCTGGACTAATCGGGACTTTAGGAGACGCTCTCATTCATAAATTATGTTTTTTCCTTTTCCGGACTGCAACAACTGCTCAATACATAGCCGGTTTGGTTTTTCATAAAACAAAATTCACCGATCTCGAGTATTTTATCGGTTTTTTAATCCATCTTTCAGCCGGCGCCTTTGCCGGAACACTCTTAGCTTTGATTCTCAAATATTCAAGCGAGAAATATGCTTATCTAAAAGGTGTCGTTTTCGGGTTATTAATGTGGATTGTTCATATTGCTATTATCCCTAATGTCATTAATAGCCCTCAACCTTTTATTCTCAGGACGGCAGCGGAAACGGTGGTTGATTTGTTTGCCCACTTAATCTTTGGGATTCTGGCAACAAAAATTTTGTTAAAACCTTTTGGCGAGTTGAAAATGTGAATAAAGGGATGTACCTGAATAAAATATTAGAAAGGACAAAGAGGATTAAATGGGCACTGAAATTGTTTTCATGATTAAGGCGATCTTTTTCGGTTTGGCGGCAGTGATCATCATTCCAAAGGAATTCTATAAAAAGTATTTGATATACGGCCTTTTTTTAGGGGCTTTAGGCGATGCTGGGATTACCGTATTAGGGAAGTACTTGAATTTATGGAAATATAAAAATATGGGCGTTTATAATGTTCTTGATTTATTTTCTTTCTGGACGCCTCTGGCTTGGATGTTCGTCAAGATGTATTTTCTATACTGCCTGCCCTTGAAACGGACTGTTTATTATTTATATGTGGCCTGTTTTGGCATTTTTGGTTATTTTCTCGGCCTGGTGCTTCAAAACTTCGGCTTATTTGAGTATGTGGGTTTCTACAGATACATAGCTCCGTTTATTCTAATAGCTTGGTTTTACGCCACTTCATTGATTTATTTGAAGGCTGAAGGGAAAGAGTTAGAATGAAGTGTGAAGTTAGAAGTTGATTCAAATAAATTACGAAAAGACATTAATCTAACATGAAGAACGGAAGGACATGAGAAAAAAGCAGTGTCATGCTGTGTTGAATGTTGAGACAAGAAGGTGGCTAACCTAAGGAGGTAAATTAGAATTTGGAATATACAATGAAAGACCGAATCCTTTTAGGCGGAATTGCGGGAGCCTTGGGAGTGATTATCCGCGATGTTTATAGCTTTTTTGCAAAACTGGCCGGTTTAGCTAAATTCTATATCTGGCAGCGTTCAGCCGATCTTTTTATCGAGGGAAAGGAAGTCAAGGCTTTCTTTGGGAATGCGGTTGGATTTTTGGCTGATATTGTATTTGGAGCTATATTAGGTATAGTTTTTGTTTATTTTTTAAAGTTTACGAACCATAAAAACATCATTATCAAAGGTTGGGGATGCGGGATATTTGCTTGGTTGTTTCTCTTCGGAATCCTACTTGCGAATTTACCCTTTGCAAGGGAAACTTTACCCAAGGATGCGCTTAGTAATTTTAGCGCCTTTATCGGTCATTCAATTTGGGGTATTAGTACGGGAATTTTTACTAAAGTTTTATTGAACAAGTATGACCTATTATCGGATTGATGAAGTGAAGTGAGAAGTTTGAAGCTGGGAGGAATTTTCCTTGTCATCTGTACTGAAGGACCGGGTTCTGATCGGCGGGTTCGCCGGAGTTTTGGCAATACTCACCAGGGATACATACAGTTTGTTCGCAAGACAGATTGGATTTGCCAAGTTTTATGTCTGGGGAATGACCGCTGATCTTTTTATGGAGAAGAAGGATGTAATGAGTTTTTTCGGACATGTAGTCGGCATTCTGGGGGATATTGCATTAGGGGCGTCCATAGGGATAGTATTTGTTTACTTTATCAAGTATACCAATACTAAAAATTTTCTGATCAAAAGCTGGGGGATGGGAATGGCGACCTGGCTGCTGCTTTTTGGAATAGTGCTTCATACTTTGCCGGGAAGTCATACGACTGCGCCTAAAGATGCATTGTCCAACTTCAGCGCCTTCTTCGGACATTCCATCTTCGGAATCAGTTTGGGTATTTATGCTCAAATACTGTTAAAGAAATATGGTTTGCTGGAAGAAGGATGGAATAGACAAAAAACCGGGAGTTAAGTGGTTTTTAATACTAAATTCCATTTGAAACTATTAGTCGATTTCTTCCTCCTTGTTTTGCTTTATATAAGGCCAGATCCGCTTGGTCCAAAAGGTTGTCCACATTCTTGGTGGTTTCGGGAAAAGATGAAACTCCGATTGAGACCGTTACTTTTATTTTCATTCCGGAACTTAAGGTAAAGCCGTTATGTTCAACTCCGCTTCTAATTCTCTCACCGATGAGAACCGCTTTTTTTAGAGAACAGTCCAGCAATATCACGGTAAATTCCTCTCCGCCGTTACGGGAAATAATGTCCGAACTGCGGCAGGTTTGAGTGAGAATCCTCCCCAATTCTTTTAAAATCCGGTCACCTTCCAAATGCCCATAAGTATCATTTATTTTTTTAAAATTATCAATGTCGATAAAGAGCAGGGAAACCCGTTCGTTATTTAGGGCGGCCTTTGTCAAGACCTGGCACGACAGTTTGTCAAACTGCCTTAGATTATTTAATCCGGTTAAAAAATCCTTTTTGGATTCTTCTTTCATTTTCAGATAGAGACGGTTGGATTCCAGTAAATATTCGCTGAAAAAATACATTGCGGTGGAAAGCAGGGCCGTTCCTGTAAGATATGAGATCAAAACTTCATCCAGTAGCGGTGAATTGTTAAGTATAATTACGAAAGATGTTCCGGCAATAATATAAAAATATAAAACGGCTAAAACCCATTTGACCCAGTTTTTGAAAGGCAATTTCCCAATGAAACCACAGCCTATGCCCATCAAAACCGCTAATCCAAACCCGAATACAGCTGCCTGATCCCAACCGAAATAGACGATTCGAAAAACAGCGATGGTTGACGCCGCTACCATTGATGAGGTAAAACCGAAATACAGGGCCATGATGATGATCGGAATAAACCGAAAATCCAAGATAACTTTGGACCCAACCCGGACGCTGTATAACATTAACAAGCAGCCCAAAAACCCGGCCAAAAGACCGACCAAAATCTTTCTGCGCCGCGCTGAAAGGCGTTTGGTCCCTTTTTCCCGAAAAAGCTGGTTGCCTAAACTGATGAATGAAATCAGGATGGCGGCATTGACAAATAAATCGCTGATTAGGTTGAGCATTATTCTCTCCCCGGTATCTGGGATATAGGGTTATATATTTAATTCGATATTTTTTACGGATGTCTTATTAGGAATTGATTCCAATTTTATGTTGGGTGGGATTTTCAATAGGTGATTTGATATTATTTACCGAATTCCCAATTAAAGGACTTCTCTTGAAAATGGAGAATGTTTAAAGGAGTAAATTGGGCGGAGTCGGACAATGAGTATTTGAAGATTTTTTCGGAGAGTTAATACTTTACAGCTGAAGAGAAACATGGGTTTTGCGCGGTTAATGCATGCTTCGGGGGTCGATATTCTTTATTGTTCTGTTAGAAAAAGGTATTATCGGAGGTGAATTTATGTGAAGAAAACTGCTGATTTTAAACCGGATAAAAGAGTCGCCGCAATCTGTGGTTTGTTTTGTTCGTCATGTACCATCTATATTGGTTCAAAAGATGATCCAAAACGGCTTAAAGAACTATCTGCTCATTTTAACCAACCTATTGAAGAATTAAGATGTGAAGGATGCCGTTCCGAAATACGGACAAGTTATTGCAAGACATGTAAAATGGCGGCTTGTGCTGGTGAAAAGGGTATTGATTTTTGTATTGAATGCAACGAATATCCTTGTGAAGACCTAAAAGAGTTTCAATCGGTTTATGCCCATCGAATCGAGCTTTGGCAATCACAAACCCGTATTAAAGAAGTAGGTTATGAAAAATGGCTTGAAGAAATGAATGAATATTTTTCATGTCCGGAATGCGGAGTTATTAATTCAGCTTATGATTTAACCTGTCGTCAATGTGGGAAAAATCCCAGTTGTAATTATGTTGAGAAAAATATGGAAGAGATAATAAATCGGAATTCGAATAGGACATAAGAAAAATAAGTGTTTGTATTGGATGTTTAGTTTTGGATTTATAGGTGATACAGTGAGGCTTAATTTCTTACGTTAAGTTAAGGCTGCCGAGACAAGGCGGCTTTTTTGTTTGGGAAGAAGGGCTTCGCCTCACCCCACCGGTAAGTTGAGTGCTTGATGATGCATGGTTGCCGTTCCCCTCTCCTTGCTGTTGGTTTTTTGGGATGCCGAAAGAGAAGAAATGGAGAAGCTGATATAAATTCTTTAAAAGTAAACGTTAAAATATACTTTAGAAATAATCCAATAAAAATCCAAGGAATTTTTTGCCTTTTATAGAATTATAAATAAAATCATTAACAAAGGATAATAAAAAAATGTCAAATATAACCTCTTATCAAAATGAACATGATAATCTTAACCTAGAACAAATGTGCCAATTCTCAATAATTTGTAATTCAACAGATTATATTGTTACATTGAAAAAATTAATATTACATAGTTTTGTTATTTTATCAACTGAAGAATTTGCCGAAGTTGATAAAATAGTTGAAGCTATATATGCATTGTTTAATCTTAAAATATCCTCTTCTGTGTTAAACAACTGTGTATCCGAATTAATAGATGAAGGGTCCCTTCAACGACCAAATGGAACAAATATTATTATTAATCCCGAAACAAGAGATTTAATATCAAAAAATATATCTGATGCAGATAATCTTGAGGATTTAATAAAAGAAGAATGGCTTTCTAGTTTAAAAATAAAATATCCGGAATTATCCTCTGATGTTGCCTGGTTGTCATTAAGGAATTACCTTACCCGAGCATTTCGAAGACATGGAATACAAGCAGTTGCATTGCTTGACCCTTCTGTTACTATTTCTTCTGAACACACAAAAAGTTTAAGTAGTCTTTTAGAAGAAGCCTTATCAGAATCACATGAATATGGTTTGAGAACAGAATTGAAAAAATCAATTTCAGAATTTTTTTCTGAAATTGGGAAATACCCCAATCGTTCTAAATATATAACTCAACTAGCAGATGGAGCTTTTTACTACTTCGCTTTAGCTATTGAACCAGAAGTATCATTACAACTCCGAAAAAATCTCAATCCTCTAACCCTTTTCCTTGATACAAATTTTTTATTTGGAATTCTTAATTTACATGTACACCCTAGTATAGAAGTATCTAATAATCTATTACGTGCAGTTAAAAAGTTTAATCTTCCTTTTACATTAGGTTATCTAGAGTTGACCAAAAAAGAAATAGAACACACAATAAATCTTTATGGTAGAAAATTAAGAGAACGTAAATGGAAACCATCATTCAGCCAAGTAGTTATTAATTCAACTTATATATCTGGTATTGAATTAAAGTATCATGAACAAAATGCTAAAACAGGGATTGACGTTAATTCATTTTTAATGCCTTATGACCATTTTGATCTTCTTTTAGAGGAAAAGGGTATAACTCTCTTTCCAATACCGGAAAGTCGGGAAAAAGAGTCTGCTATCTTAGAAAGTCAATATAGAAAGTATTTAGAAGCAAGAGGACAACTAAAACCTGATAATGTAATAACTCATGATATAAAATTATTGGATACTGTACGTTCCTTACGTTTAAAATCAACCAATTCCTTAGATGCAGGTGCTTTACTTGTTACATGTGATTATTCATTATATAAGTTTGAATTGGAAGTAAGTCGTCAAGAAAATCGGATGTCTTGTGTTGTTTTGCCTAATATTTTTTGGCAGATATTAAGACCTTTTGTTCCTCAAGATATTGACTTTGAACGTGCTTTTGCTGAGACGTTTGCTATACCTGAATTTCGTACTATTGGTAGTGGAGCATCACAAGCTTGCAGTAAATTAATAGCTATTTTAGCAAGTTATAAAGATTTACCGGAAAAAACCATTATGAAACTTTTGTCTAATAAACTATTAATTGACCAACTTAGAACGATTGAGAATTCGAAAGAATTTCAAGAACATGTCGAATCAAGCATTGTTGCAGAAAATGCATCTCTATATAATGAAAAGACTAATCTTCAAGCTCAATTAGAACAAACAAGGATAGATTATATTCAAGAAAAAGATGATCGCGAAAAAATTGAAGATAAAGTTAAGGTATTAGAAGATAAATTATTATACATTCAAAATGATTCAAGTAACATAAAATTTCAATATATATATTTGAAGAGATATTCCTCAATCATAATAAGTTTACTAACGGCCTTGATCTTTGAATTCATAATATATAAGTTCAAATGGAATTGGATCATTAATCATCCAATGACTTATTTATTGCAGCTTTCTATTATTATAATAATTATTAGTGTTATTTCTGGTCTTATCACTAAATGGGAGAAGTGGTTTAAAGATCTAGGTGTGTTTGGGCTAGGTAGCCTTTTTATAGGATTTTTATTAAGCCCTAAAGACCCTATTGTAATTATTTACCTTTGTTTATCTGTATGTTTTATGTTTCATTATATTATTCACCGAATACCATGGAATTGGTTGCTATATCATTCTCAAACATATTGTCTTCAAGGTGCTTTTCATGTTGGTTTAATCTCACTTATAATTGGTGCATTTTGCAATAGTCTGAGATTTTGCTTAACCCTTATATTAATACCAATAGGTTTATTAATAATAGGTAAACTGGGAGGCAAACAAAATAGTAATAAAGATATTTCTATTTGAATCATTTATTAATTTGTCTTATAAAGATAAATATGTTTTTGATAAGAATATTTACTGCTTTTTATTATTATCATATTAATAATTCATGGAGCGTGACCATATGAAACTCACCGATAACGAAAAACGCGAAATTTTGAAACTCATCGAAGCCGACAAACCTCTACCCGATAAATACCGCTTTCTACTCTTCGATGATAAGCGCGAAGTCGAACTGGTATGGAACGGCAAGACAAATGAAGTCTCCAACATTGTTTTACCGTTTCAAGTTATCGAGCAGGTGGACGAGCCGCGCGCCGAAAAACTTGAAGACACTAAATCTCAGCTTTCACTCTTTGACGAACGGGGTCGCCAGATGGCAGGCTGGACAAATAAATTGATCTGGGGCGATAATAAGCTTATTCTTTCAAGTCTAAAAAATGGCCCAATTCGTGAAGAAATTGAAAAAAATGGTGGTATTAAGTTAATTTACATTGATCCGCCTTTTGATGTAGGTGCGGATTTTTCAATGGATATTGAAATTGGTGAAGATACTTTTACAAAAAAGCCGAATGTGTTGGAAGAACTTGCATATCGTGATACTTGGGGTAAAGGTGCGGACAGTTTTATTTCAATGATTTATGAGCGCCTGTTTTTAATGCGAGACTTATTGGCGGAGGATGGAAGTATTTATGTGCATTGTGATTATAGATTAAATAGCTTTATGCGGTTAGTTCTTTCAGAAATATTCGGTGAACAGTTCTATAAAAATGAGGTAATTTGGCAAAAAATTAGAACTACAAAAGCCCAATCAATTGGTTTTGGAATTGTACATGATTCTATATTCTTTTATGCAAAGTCAAATAAAACTAACTTTGAAAATCAATATAAAGAATTTGATGAGAATTATATTTCTTCTCATTATAAACCAGACACTTTCGGAAGATTATTTAGGACTGTATCTCTTTTGCAAAAAGGAAAAGGAGAAGCTAAAAACTTTAATGGTCAAATTCTTGAACCACCAGCGGGTATGCATTGGATATGGTCGCAAGAAAGAATTGATGAGGCTTTTAGAAAAGGGTTAATTCGCTTTACTGCTAATGGTCGACCAGAAAAAATTCAGTATCTTGATGAGATGAAAGGTGATATTGTAGATGATTTATGGTATGACATATTTCCTATTAATTCGCAAGCAATTGAGGCTCTTAATTATCCCACTCAAAAACCGGAAGCTCTTCTTGAGCGTATTATTAAAGCCTCTTCTTATGAAAATGATATTATAGCAGACTTTTTCTGTGGGTCCGGCACCACTCTTGCTGTAGCCGAAAAATTAGGTCGAAAATGGATCGGCTCTGATCTCGGTAAGTTTGCTATTCATACCACTCGAAAAAGAATGATTGGTGTACAGCGACAACTTAAAGAGAATGGCAAAGACTTCCGCGCGTTTGAAATCCTTAACCTTGGCAAATATGAACGAGCTCATTATATTGGCATTAATCTCAACCTACGAGAAGAAGAAAAACAAAAACAATTGGAACAAAAAGAAAAAGAATTTGTTTCTTTAATTTTAAGAGCCTATAAAGCAGAAGTAATAGAAAATTTCAAATGTTTTCACGGCAAAAAAGCTGGGCGAGTGGTAGCGATTGGGCCTATTAATCTGCCGGTCACGCGATTATTTGTCGAAGAAATTATTTTGGAATGCCGGGAAAAGAGGATTTCACGGGTAGATGTTTTAGCGTTTGAGTTTGAAATGGGATTGTTTCCGAATATTCAAGAAGAAGCTAAAGCCAAGGGGATTGACTTAGCGCTTAAATATATTCCTCGTGAAGTCTTTGATAAAAGGGCAGTGGAAAAAAACCAAGTCGTCTTCCATGATGTTTCTTATATTGAAGTTAAGCAGTTACTCAAGAAAAATGCAATTGCTGTGGAATTAACCGATTTCTCGGTTTATTATTCACAAGATACGGTTGATAATGCTGCCGCAAATTTGAAGGAAGGCTCCAATAAAATAGTGATTGAAAACGGCAAAATTATTAAAGTATTAAAAGATAAGAACGGGATTATTACCAAAGATATTCTTACTAAGAAATGGACCGATTGGATCGACTATTGGAGCGTGGATTTTAACTTTGAAAACAAACGGGAGATAGTCCGGGTCAAGAATGAAGTAACCGGAGAAATTGAGGAAATCTGGACAGGTGATTTTATCTTTGAAAATGAATGGCAAAGTTTTCGGACAAAGAAAGATCGTTCCTTGGAACTTGTTACACCGTATCACGAATGCAAAGCTGGACGATATAAGATTGCGATAAAAGTCGTTGATATTTTTGGGAATGATACTATGAAGATCATTGATATGAATGTGGAGGGGAAATAGGGATCTTTAATACTGCTAATAGTTGTGAAAAAATAATTAAAGTTTCATAGTCTCTAGCGAAAGAGAGTGATTTGATGAGGCTTCAATCATTAACTAAATGGGATGATAAACCTGAACTTGATGGATTACTATTTTTTGCACAATTGATAGATGAAATGCTTTTTCATTATACGTTAGATTCTTATAAAGCCCCTGCATTAAATACCAGATTATTATGCTATGAAGCCTCTATTGTAGTAGAAGATATTAAAAGTGGCGTAATTCTATCAGGTGCATTAAAACCAATTATTGAAGAGTTAAAGTGGAGCCTACAGAATGACCCTATAGCCCAAAAAATAATAGGATCAAAATACACTATTTACTTTGAATCATTAACTTCAAATGATTTATCTCTAAATGATTTATCAATAAGAATAAATTCTATGCTTAAAACTCTTGAAGAACATTACTTTGAAGAAACTAAGAACCAGCTTACTCAAGCAGTTTTAAATCCCCATGGGAAAGATTTAATAAGAAATTTAACAAGAATTTTTATCACAGACTTGATAAATAGTGGATACCACCAAAATTATGTCTATTTTCTTGCCAATCGTTATTTCTTTGAAGGTAAAAAACCTAAACGTTTTACAAATCCAAATCAAATTGAAGGATTTCTAAATTACTTTGATTTTACAGAAAAAGAATTTAAAGTTGTATTTAAAGCATCTAAGGCATTTTTAAATTTAGAAAAACCTTTAAAATATTTTGAGATAGAACTTTCAGAAGGAATTGATTTATTAACCGATTATAGACTTGAAAAAGAATTCATTGATGATTTAAAAGAAGATGAAGTCTTCCTAATAAAAAAACTGGAAGCATTAGATCATCAAGGAGCACGTGAGTTTGCAGAGGAATTTTTGGTAAAAGTATCAAATTTTTTTGGATACTATTATCATAGATATAGGCCAAAATGGTTACCGGAGGCAATGGTTTATCGTCTATCTGATAATAATATTGCAGTTCTTGATAAAAAAACAGGAGCGGTTTTCAGCCAAACGGATGTTTCAATAAAACAGGCTTCGGCAAAATCAGAAATAACAATCAAAAACATGTTGACTTTGGAGAATTCTTCTTTCTCCAGATTTAACCGGGCTATTGATTTACATGGCGTTGCTTTAGAAGCAAATGCAATAGAAAATCAATTATTAGATTTATGGGCTGCATTTGAGTCACTATTACCTAAGATTTCTGATGATGGGAAAGACAGAATATGTTATTTGTGTGAGGCTATTAATCCAATATTACGTTATAACTATATAACAAGATTAATTCGTTGTTTTATTTCAGATACTTTAAATCGGGGGAAGACTGAAGTATATGATATATATAAAAATATTTTAGATGGGACAAATTTAGTTGAGAAAACTTCTGCATTATTATCCATTTCTTCAAATGAAGATTTAAGAAAAAGAGTATATTCAAAGCTAAATCGATTTCCTTTGTTAAAGAATAGAATGTATATATTGAGCCAACATTTTTCTTCTGCTAATTCAATTAGTAACTTGCTTTCTAATCATTCAAAACGAGTAACATGGCATATTATGAGGATTTATAGAACTAGAAATCTTATTATACATACTGGCAAAGTATTGCCATATACAGAAACTTTAGTAGAAAATTTACATTCATACTTGGATCAAATTTTAGATCAGATTAAAGATTTTGCTATTTCTAAGAAGATTAATGATATCGAACAAGTAATACTTGAGACAAAATTAGCAGATGAACTTCATCAACGTCTATTACAACAAGGAAAGAAACAAGTTTGTGAAAGTTCCAACTTCAAATCTTTTTTGTTTGGAAATATAAATAGTATTTAAGAATGTAATTCTTTTAACTTAGGATAAAACAAGTTTTTATAATATTTAAACGTATAATTCGTAGTTAAAAAAGTTGTTAAGAGGAGAAATAACATGGCTATTCATCCATCATTTCCACAATCTCCATATCAAATATTAAATCCCGATTACCGATGGTTTCCAGCTGATGAAGCTTTACGAGAATCAAGTTATGAAAAACTATTACCTCCATTGGTTCATCAAATACGGAAGGAAGTACAGAAGTGGCGTGATAATCATTATCAGGGAGCGTCTGAAACTTCAAAGGATCTTTTAAATTGGTGGTTTAACACTGAACATATCATCCCGAAATCCGACGGGACTATGTTTGAGTTTAAATATTACTTTGCCCAACGAGAAGCTATTGAAACGGTAATATTCTTATATGAGGTAGCCAAAGTAAAAGATAAATATGATTTAATTCGTTATGATTCGTCCGGCGCGGTATCCGCAGGTATGTTTGATGAAGAATGGATTAGGCTGGTTATCAAGATGGCTACCGGCAGCGGTAAAACAAAAGTAATGAGTTTAATAATTACTTGGTGTTATTTTCACAAGCTCTATGAAGAAGACTCGAAGTTAGCAACCAATTTTCTCTTAATCGCCCCTAATATTATTGTGCTTGATAGGTTGCGGACAGATTTTGACGGTCTGAAGATTTTCTTTAATGATCCCCTCTTACCCGATAACGGTTATGAAGGCCAAAATTGGCAGGATGACTTTCAAATGACCATTCATATTCAAGATGAAGTTTCAATCGTTCGTAAAATCGGTAATCTATTTTTGACGAATATTCACCGTGTATATGCCGGGAATGACACCGAACCAAGTTTTGAGGATGATAATCTCGAAGATTATTTTCTTGGTAAACGTCCGGTCGGAAAAACTACTGATTCCAAAGTAGATCTGGGAGTTATCGTTCGGGAGATCGATGAACTAGTCGTTATTAATGATGAAGCTCACCATATTCATAACCCACAACTAGCTTGGTTTAAGTCTATTGAGGATATTCACAACCGCCTTAAACAAAAAGACCATTTTTTATCATTACAATTGGATGTAACAGCAACTCCCAAACATAATAATGGTGCTATATTTGTTCAAACGGTTTCCGATTATCCTCTGGTAGAAGCTATTACACAAAATGTAGTAAAACATCCGATTTTACCCGATACAGCTAGCCGTGCCAAACTTGAAGAGAGGAAAAGTTCCCGTTATACGGAAAAATACGCTGACTTTATTGCTCTTGGTGTTGAAGAATGGCGAAAGGCTTACATTGAGCATGAAAAACTAGGTCAAAAAGCAATTTTATTTATTATGACAGATGATACAAAAAATTGCGATGATGTAGCGGAATACCTTGAAAATTCCTATCCCGAGTTTCAAAATGCAATCCTGGTAATTCATACAAAAAATAACGGTGAAATATCCGAAGCTGACTCCAAAAAAGATAAGGAGGAGTTAGAAAAATTACGGAGGGCATCCAATCAGATAGACAGTTGGGAGAGTCCATATAAAGTTATTATTTCAGTTCTTATGCTGAAGGAAGGTTGGGATGTCCGGAATGTTACCACAATTGTTGGTTTGCGGGCCTATTCCGCAAAGAGTAACATTTTGCCGGAACAAACGCTTGGCCGTGGTTTAAGGAGAATGTATCCTGGAACTGACACTACGGAATATGTCAGTGTGGTTGGAACGGATGCATTTATGGATTTTGTAGAGTCTATCCAAAGTGAAGGTGTTGAACTCGAACGCAAACCGATGGGTGAAGGTACAGAGCCTAAAACTCCAATTATCATAGAAGTTGATAATGAAAACACTAAAAAAGATTTAAATAAACTAGATATTGAGATACCCGTGCTTACATCCCGGATTTACCGGGAATATAAAAACCTTGAAGAATTAAATCCGGCTACATTCGGCACAGCTAAGATTAATTACAAACAATTCTCAGAAGAAGAAAAACGAGAAATTATCTTTAAAGATATTACTACAGGGGAAATCAACCATACAACATTTTTAGATTCCGCTGCTATGACCGATTATAGAAGCGTTGTAGGTTATTTTTCGCAAGTAATAATGAAAGACCTACGTTTGGTAAGCGGATATGATGTTTTGTACGGAAAAGTAAAGGAATTTATTACTGAGCATCTTTTTAATTCAAAAATAGAGATTGATAACCTAAATACTCTACGTAATCTTTCCGAGCTTGAGGCAAGCAAAACTATTATTGAAACATTTAAGAAAAAGATTAATGAGTTAACAATCCAGGATAAAGGCAGCGCTGAAATAAGAGATTATATCAAGTTAAAACAAACCCGGCCATTTGTTGTTAAAGACCAAGGATATCTAATTCCACAGAAGAGTCTTTTTAGTAAAATTATTGGAGATAGTAAACTGGAACTTTTATTTGCCTCCTTTCTTGAAAAATGTACGGATGTTATAGCCTATGCCAAGAATTATCTAGCAGTACATTTTAGTATAGACTATGTGAACGCTGATGGAAATATATCTAGTTACTACCCGGATTTCTTTGTTAAAACTAGTGAAAAGGAATTATTTATTGTTGAAACCAAAGGCCTGGAAGATCTTGATGTCCCGTTAAAGATAGAAAGGTTGAAAAAATGGTGTGAAGATATAAATAAGTCACAGAAGAAAATACGCTTTGATTATGTTTTTGTGGATGAAGAAGATTTCAATAAATATAAACCGGATACATTTAATAATCTCGTAGTTAATTTTAAGAAGTATAAAGATGTTTGAGTTCTATTTGTCATTTATAAAATGCCTATGTATGAAATGATACAAAATTAAACGAGTAAGGATACTGCTTATGGATGAAAATACATTTAAATCAAGGAGAGAAGAATTTTTAAAAATTAGAGATGACTCTTTTGAATCATTTGATAAGACGATATTAACTATTACCTCTGCCGGTTTAGCATTATCATTAACATTTATTGACAAAGTAGGAAAACCATTTAATAAATTTACTATTTTCTTACTATTAGCTGCTTGGATAAGTTGGCTATTAGTTTTGATAGCTAATATATTAAGCTTCTATTTTGCAATAAAAAATATGGATAAAAAAATTAAAGATTTAGATGAAAAATATAGTTCAAATATAGATGATGATGTTAAAGAAGAAGAATTTATTGAGAAAAAAATGACTCTCTTATGTAATAAGTTAGCTTTATATTTTTTTTTAATTGGAACATTAAGTTTTGTAACATATATTTGTAAAATTCAGTATCGTAATTATATTAAAGAGGGGTTAGAGACAATGAAATCAAAAGAAACAAAGAAAATTAGGCTTGAAGTTGATGGTAAAGAAGTAATTTACTACGAAGCATTTGGAGGGAAGGTTGAATCACAACCTCCAATATCATTAAAAAAGAAAGATGAGGGGTCAAAGAATATAAATGAAGGAAAAGTGGAATCACCGCAACCACCATCAAGACCAAAAAAATAACTTTTTTACTTATGAAACCAGAATTAATACTATTTATTTACAATGTTATTACTTGAATCTTAACTTTCGCAGCAAGAAATCAGCAGATAAACCTTGATATAATTAGGCAAACCAGCAATCCACTGTTCGAGTTGACTTTTAATCATTTTTGATAATTTCTTTCCAGTCTTAGTCGTAATATCAGAAATTAAATCTATTAATTGTCGTAAAGCGATGGCCCAATCCAATTCGCCGACTTCATCACAAAGTTGAGCAAATATACCACCAAAGGTCCGTTGATCAG
>JAEYRN010000056.1 GCA_023435565.1 Bacillota bacterium | reverse complement strand
TAAAGGCTTACAAAAACTTGTTATAGTATCGAATGCTAAAGGTGAAGAATGTCGGAAAGCCGGATGAGGGAAAACCTCACGTCCGGTTTGATGAGGAGGGGCAGGTTCGCCCTGCCCTTTACTCTATCATGGATGTAAAAAAGCGGTCGTCTTCGAAAGACAAAGCTTAGTTGCCAGTCGAAAGGCCAGGAGGGCGGCGGCCCTCGGAAACCCGGATGAATAAAGGAGAGTCCGAGAAACTTGGTTCTCGGCCCATTTTGGTGACTTTTGTGGGGTCAAAAGTCACTCGCCGCGAAACCGTGGACAATAATATAGTCCAAAAAGCAGATCCCTCGCCTTTAAAAAGGGCAACCACCAACCTTTGCAGTCTAATTAAAACATGCAACGCCCAACCGATCCCTTTTAAAGGATAGGATCGCTCTTAGACCCAAGCTTAACCAAAGGAGGTCCCCGTTTCAAATGTCCGTCTTTGAATTCGCAACCACCGAAAGCCCGGCAATGGTCAGCCCGGAAGAATACCTGTCCTATCTTGTGATTGAAAGAGTCTCCGAATTGGAAGCCAAACTAATTCAACGTAATCCTGAGTATCAAAAAATCCAGATCGAACTTAACGATTGTTATCTGGAGATCAGAAAATTGTCCTCGGAACCGGATCGGGTTGAGAACCTAATTGAAAAAATCCAAGTTAATTTCGGAGTTTTGGAAGTACTAATTGGACGATTATCTTACAAGCAGGGATTAAAAGACGGGGCAATTCTTATAAAATACCTTGGAGTAGACTGATCAAAATGTCTAACAACGACTCACCCCGCGTCAAATAGCGCTAATAGTTATATTGATCCGGCCCCTCTCTGTCCGGAAGCACTTCTAATTGTCGTTTCAACAAAGAGGGGCGCGTGGACCAAAGTTAAAAATTACCGTCTTGATCAACCTTTCCTCTCTTTTGACACGACATTCGGTATTTCTTCATTAAAGAGAGGCAAGGTGAGTTTATACTAGCCTGAGTTAACCTTAACTATAAAAAAACCCGCAACGCCCAACCGATCCCTTTTAAAGGATAGGATCGCCCTTAGATCCGTATTAAAAAGGCAAGTTAAAAGGGAAAATGGTAAAGAGTAAAAAAAAGATGTTCGGATTTTTATTTTACTCTTTTAACTTTACACTTTACACTTAAAAAAGGAGGCCGCCCCAATGCCCGACCCGTTCCTCAAAGCTCTGGAAGATCTTCTCGAAGACCAACTGGACTCTCTCCCGATAGAAAAGATCGATCCCGCTTACTGCATCTATCAAAACCGCAGGGATGAAATTTATCATACTCTTAAAACCTTGCCGGAAAAAATGGAAACCGCTAAAGGCATCATTAATGTACATGAACATTTAATAGAACTCGTCGATCTTACCGGCATTCTGGCGGGCTCCCACTTCGACGCCGGAGTCAAACACGGCTTCTCCCTGGCCTTTAAACTGATAATCCACAATCTGAACCAATAATTATAAGGCAAGTTAAAGGAGTAAGGGGTAAGGGTAATTTTTCACTTAACCCTCTACATTTTACTCATTTATTGGCCCAGCGCCTGGGACATGCAATTACGCGCCGACTAATAGATGTGGGCGAGTTTTTAAATATCAAACTGGTTGACCATATCATTGTCGGAGAACAAAAGTGGTTTAGCATGAAGGAAGCAAAAATGATGTAATAACGCGTTCACCGTTATACCACCGGACAACGTTAACGGACTATTTCATATTCCTACCCGGTTATGATAAAATATCATTTAAAGCGATAACTATTCCAAACAGGAGACCCTATGCGACCTTTCTTAAAATGGGCCGGAGGAAAATACCGTTTAGTCGAACGGATCAAAGCCAAATTGCCGCCGGGAAACCGACTCATCGAACCCTTCGCCGGCAGTTGCGCCCTATCGTTAAATACCGATTACCAAGATTACTGGCTGAACGATATTAACCGGGACTTGATCAACCTTTATCAAGTTTTGCAACGGGAGGGCTCCAACTTTATTGAATATTCCCGCACTTTTTTTACTCCGGAAACCAATTCAGCCGAGAAATACTATGAATTCCGAAAACAATTCAATGCAGAAACCGATCTTGTTACCAAGTCGGCCCTATTTATTTATTTGAACCGCCATGGATACAACGGACTCTCCCGTTATAATGCCGGAGGCGAATTTAACGTCCCATTCGGCAAATACGCAAAACCCTACTTTCCCGAGAAAGAATTAATATATTTCCATACTAAGTTTAAAAAAGCCAAATTCACCTGTATCGATTTTGGCACTATGATGTCCAAAGCCAAGCCCGGAGATTTAGTCTACTGCGACCCTCCCTATGAACCTTTAACCGAAACTTCCAACTTCACTTCATACAGCGCCGGAGGGTTCGGCCAATCGGAACAGAAAAGATTAGCCGAAGTAGCCCTTCGAACCGCCGCACGCGGCATTCCGGTATTGATATCCAATCATCGAACCGATTTTATCATGGAAATATATCAAAAAGCGAAAATTGATACTTTCCCGGTGCGCCGGTTCATCAGTTGCGACGGGGATAACCGTAAGTCGGTGGAAGAAGTATTGGCACTTTTTAGTAAGTAGTCGGTATATAATTAACATTATAAGCTTCACATATTCATATTATTTGTATTTATTTCCCAAGGATATGGGTAATGAACAGTTAAGGAGACCAAGAATGGAGAATCAAGGCGGAATAGCAAATGCTCAAGGTAGAACTTTAGAATCATTAATCATCAGTACTTTAGAGCAAAAGGGATTTCGAAAGATCCCTTTTAAAGAATACGCCCAAGGTCTGAATTTGTATGGAGATGAATTGCTTTTAACGAACGTCCCCTATGAAACCATATACGGTCACCAGGGAAAGACCGAATTCAAGATTCAATCAAAACGGCACGGTGAATACCGGATCGAATGCAAGTGGCAACAGTCCTCCGGCAGCGTAGATGAGAAATTCCCTTATTTATATTTAAATTGTATTGAAAAGATGCCGGAAGCCAATATAATTATCATAGTAGACGGTCAAGGAGCCAAACCCGGAGCAGTCAATTGGTTACGCCAAGCCGTCAAATTTAAATTATACACTAATGAAAGTAATCGGGACAAGCATATTCAAGTAATGAACTTAGCTGAGTTTATTGCTTGGGTGAACCAGACTTTTCGTTAGGTTCTTTTCCCCCTCATCTATATATGTCGCATTAAGTTTCTTGGATAAGCGTGGATTATTGCGACATATTTTTTCTATGATTCATATGTTGAAAAAAGCCCAATAATTTTGGTATTTTGGTATTTGAGATGTTAATGTTTTACTCAAAATTTTTCAACATATATATTTAATTACCAATAATTCCAGGGAAGGAAAAAGCGAGATATTTCCGAATCTTCTTGCCAAAACAGCAAGGAGGTATTCGTATGAAATTTAAACATTTCCTGATTCCATTAATTTGCTTATTGTTCGGTTCAATGTTTTTTGCCTTCACCGCCAGCGCAGACTCGGAATTAAATTTCGCCCTCACCGAGTTGGATGCCGCAGCCCGGCTGGATTTCGGCTCCTATAAGGCCGACATTGGCCTGCGTTATAATGTAACTGATTCAAAGATTGATTATTGGCATGTTAACTTAAAAATGCAGCCGTCCGATATTTTTATGGCAGCGGAAATATCCATTCTGAGCGGGAAACCTATCGAGCGAGTAATCACAATTTATCAAAAAGATAAAGCTAGAGGCTGGGGACATATTGCAAAACAACTAGGTATTAAACCTGGTTCTGCTGAGTTTAAAGCATTAAAAAACAAAGCAAATAACTGTTCCGGTAAGCTCAAAAAGAAAAACAACGGTAAGAATAAAGGTAGGAAAAAAAGATAGTCATATCGGGAGAAGATATGAAAGCAACGGTTACCTATATTTATCACAACTGTTTCATCTTAAAAGAACCATCTCGTACCTTCCTCTTCGATTACCCGGGCAATCTCTTTCTAAATGCTAAAATGCGGAAGATTGTTACTACCGAGCTCCGGGATTCAAAAGTGTTTATCTTCGCTTCACACAGCCATTATGACCATTTCAATCCGAAGATAGTTGATTTGGCTAAAACGGCTTCCCAAGCCATATTGATTCTTTCCCATGATATTATTGACAAACACCCCCAGTTTCGAAAACTGAAAAACTGCATTATTGCTAAACCTCAAGCAAATTATGAAATCGAGGGAATCAGAATTAAAACTTTGCTTAGTAACGATCAAGGAGTCGCTTATTTAATTCAAACCGGTGAAAATAATATTTACTTCGGCGCTGATTTGGCCAAGTGGAGCTGGGATGAGTTTACTCCGGAAGAGCGCCGCAAAATGGAGAAACATTTTCAAAAGGCCATAAATACTTTAGCTGAAACCAAAATCGACATCGCCTTTGAAAATACCGACCAACGTTTGGCAAATTGGGCCGGGGCAGCAGAATTCATTGAAACCGTTAAACCGGACCTCTTTATTCCAATGCATACTTTCGGTAAAACCGGCTCCTTGAAACGCTTTGTTGAAAGTTTAGGCCAGACCGAGAGTAAGATCTTTTTATATAAGCAAGTTGGCGATACAATAGATTTTGAAGGCGGTTCAAGTCCTGGAATGCTATTAGAGTAGCAGAAAACACTCTTTTGCTTAATATGATGGAGTAGGGAAGTCTCCCTGGAAAGGAGTGTGCCTTGAATGCCTGATATTGTTTATTCAACAGGCCCAATCGAAATCGAACCTGGTGTAACTCAGCTAAGGTTAAAAGCGCTAAACAACTCACCTCTTTCGGCTACTGCCCAAGCTCGGGTTTTTTCCCTAGATGGAACGAAAACCATTTTCGTAACCCGTAACTTTTCACTCCCTGCCGGATCTTCCAGTTTCACCACTGTTAATATTGGAACGTTGAATGAATTTGAAGTCCAGTTCACTGTGAGCAATGCTCAAGTTTTGGTAGCAGTCTTCGCTGTTAAAGCTCTTCAAGGAGAATTTAGCGCCGCAAATAGTATCCGCCACCAGGAAATGGTTAACCTTACAGCCGGAGTTACGGATAGTGCCATAGCTTAAAAACCATTATCAAATACGAAACAGTAATTGGCTACAATAAAAACTAGTCAAGCCACCCCTATAAGATGGCTTGACTAATAGTATTGTTCTAAGCTTAGCTTTTGCTTCGTTAGTATTATTAATTTATGAAACATATAAAAAAATTAACTCAAACTACTAGGATTATTAATTAACAATATCCAATAATAACAATATAAATTTGATCCTATACAAGGAGCTCAATGGATACAATTATCAAACTTCTCACCCATTTAACCAACCCTGATGTTTTAGCCGAATATAGTCAATATCTATTATTGATCATCCTGGTCTTCTGTTTTCTGGAAGTAGTGGTTCCTCCGATTCCGGGTGATACCATATTGGTAGTGGGCAGCTCTATCGCAGGTATCGCCGGGATCAATCCAATCTGGATCATAATATGCGCCTTTGCGGGGACTTTTACAGCTTCCTTACTGCTCTATAATCTAGGCAACAAATTCGAACACAAACTGCTTGTTTCGCCAAAATACTCATGGTTACTTGATACAAAGACTTTTATAGAAATTGAAAAATGGTTTAAAAAGTATGGTTATTGGACTCTACTGTTAAGTCGTTTCTTACCTATTGCACGTTCCGGAGTAGTTTTAGCGGCGGGTATTGTTAGCTTCAATAAACATCGAGCTTTAATTGGTCTTTCGTTAAGTATTCTTCTTTCTTCAACTTTTTTTGTGTTAATAGGCCGTTTTTTAGGAAACCGATGGAAAGAAGCTTATCTGATATGGGGGCCAAAACTTCAGTTGATCTTTATTGCTTCACTTGGCCTTTTTGCATTACTTGCTATTGGTATAGGGATTTGGAAACATTATAAATCAAAATAATCTCATTACGATTTCATCCAAAAAGACTGGATAAATAAAAAAACGGGTTTGAACCCGTCTGGTTTTTACATGTATCTATTCCATATAGGCTTAAATTAAAAAGCTAAAAATACTACCGGGCATATAACCTTTTAAACTGGTTGGATTATTTAAATCCGCTTTGCGTAACTCCTCAGCTTTAGCCTCAACTTTTGCCGCAAAACCATTTTTAGCGGCCAAAGTCTCCCGGACTTGGTCGGAGTTATTAACAGCTGAATACCGAAACCGACTTTCATTTATACTTAAAGTTTTATCAGGATTAATATTAATTCCGATCGCTGCTAGTCTTTTCCGATCACCGGCTGCGATTTGAGTGAAAGCGGAATAGGGATTATTCCCTTCATTTTTCGCAATTTGATTATATTGATCGATAAAACCTCGGACATCCCGGTAAAGAGAGTTAACATCCCCAGATTTAACCTCAACCTTTACGGTTTCGCCAACAGTGGCGCCTTTCAAGGTGGCTGAAACCTGATTACGTCGGTCCAAATTAACCTGGTTGGTCTTGCTTTCATAGGTAAACCCATTCACACGGTACCGGGCATTTTGAGCGGTAGTGGTTATGTTATTAATTCCGGTATCAATGGATAAAGTCCCTTCTTTATCATTAATGGTAAAATTACGATCAACTCCGGTTTGTGTTCCGGCGATAACCAATCGGGCTTGTTCTGACCCATTAACGGTTCTCGTTTCAACATGAGCGCTTATTCCAAGCTCATCAGCACGGCTATTAATCTTACCCGCCATTTTGACTAAAATAGCTTTATTTGTTTCATCTTCTTCGGGTTCTATTGTGAGATTAGCGGTTTTAGTCACCAAACCTTGCTTAGTTTCTATAGCAAATTCTTGATGGCCGCCGGCTCCTAAAACTTTATCTTTTGCAGCAAGCCATTTCCCGGTATTTTCTTGAGCGGTTGCAATTTGATTTACTTCTAAATTATATGTTTCCTGAATTGCTCCGTTTCTAGCTGTAACATCTACTTTTTCAGGATTATTCGATACTGCCGTAGCCTTTGTTTTATCAAAAGTATTACCTGGTACAGTAGTTTGTAATGTTTCCGCCTTTTTTGCAAGATCGGCGAAATTGGCCTTCATATCTTGATCTAACATATAAGAAAGGTTTTTGGCCATTAAGGACATGGCTCCATGAAACTCAGTTTTCTGATTCTGTGTTTCTTGAGTTTTGGAAAACAGTTTTGTAATACTGTTATAGCGGTTAATATAAGGATTAATGTTATAACCGGAAGAGATTCTCATGTTAATCCCCCCTTGACTGATTAAATAAACTCATTTTAATTAAAACTAGTGGAAAAATATTCTTTTCCTTTACTTTTATTTTACTCTTAGATACAAAAAAAATCAATCCGAGTATCCTCCTCCTATTTATTTATATTTCGTTCTTTACTATTGTGGTATATAATTAAAACAGAGGTGTTCTAAAAAGGTGAAATTTAAAGCATATGCCGTTACTAATGAAATCGATCTAAACAAAATAGCATCCCGCTGTAGTATCCCGAAAAAATATACTTGGGAAGAACCACTTATTCTTCAAGACAACACTCTAGCTTCGATACTCAACCACCCGGTAGAACAATTTCAACAAATACTGATTTTCGCCTTTGGGAGCGTTGTATTTATTAATGTATCTCCCCAGGACGAACCGGTTATGTTTAATTATTTAAAGTTGGTCAAGTCGGATCTAAAAAACTTCGAGCTTTACTTTGATGATTATGAATTGAGGGAAGCGGCACAATCAGAAGAGAACCCCGATACTTTGCATTTCACTGATGAATTTGCCGTTGTTTCTAAATTTGAACCTTATCATCCGGAACTTATTTCAATCGTGATTGCTAAATCGGTGGCCCTTGAAAAAGTTGAAGAACAAATCGGTAGGATTTTGGACCGTTTGGAAAACATGATTGATCGCTTGGAAAAAGCTAATCTAAAAATTAGTGATAAAGAATTAGCCAGAACAACTGCCGGAATCATCCGTCATGAATACAATACCATCAATTACTTAATGATCCTGGATAAACCGGATATAACCTGGATCAATAGCGACGCCGGCCTTTTTTATGAAAAGATGAGCGACTTTTTTGAGTTGAATGATAGATATGAGATTTTAAAACAAAAAACAGACATACTAAATGTCATAGTTGGGCATTTTTCTTCGATCAGCCATTCTATCCGCGGCCTATTCGTAGAATGGTTAATCGTTGTCTTAATACTAGTCGAAGTGGTCTTAATGATCGCCGATTTGCTGAAGTAATATAGTCAAAAAGGGTTAAATAATGATTAACACTGCCCAATTTAATTGTTATAAAATATCATTACAACCCAACCTTAATCGTTTAGCCGACTTCTTTAAGGTAGAGTTATCCGGAGAGGACCATTCTTTTTTAATTCTCAAACCTGATGAAGTAAGTTCAACGCTAAAGTTTGACACACCCACCAAATTCGTTTGGTTTTTTAAATTTGGGTGTGTTTGTTTTGTTGATTTCGATACCACGGAGACCTATCGTTTTTTAATTTCCTTGGAATCAATCTTCGGTAAAATCGATTTTAACTTATTTTCAAAATTCAACGAAAACCATAATCTAGAATTCAACCAATCAGTTTCTCCTGAGAAAATTATAACAACTTTAAGCCTTTATGCTATAGTACTTGCTAAATCTACCGAGTTAAAATACCTTGAAGCAAAATTAAACTCCGTCTATGACCGGGCTGAGCGATTGGTATTAGACCTGCAACAGGGTTTACC
Organism: Bacillota bacterium; assembly: GCA_023435565.1. Lineage (GTDB taxonomy): Bacteria > Bacillota > UBA4882 > UBA8346 > UBA8346 > JAAYHS01. The sequence goes on along the minus strand of JAEYRN010000056.1, from coordinate 34,160 downwards.
CAAACCATTCAACCGGGTTTTGAAACGATTCACCCTTGATATCGTTAAACTTCAGCTAACAATTGTTAATGACCTGAAAATATTGGAACGCCCCAATGAATATGATGATCTCAAACTTAAAACTATTTATCATTCAACCGCTGAACTTTACGAATTAAAAAAACGTTTTAATACAATTCAGACTAAAATCGCCAATTTAATTGAAATAATAACCCCATATCAAAATCTGGGCTTTAACCGCCGAGAAACACGTTTACTGATTTGGGAAGTTATAATGATTGCGCTTTTCCCCCTATCCCGTGTTTTGGATCATTTTCTGTCAAAAATATTGACTTTCTTTCACTTTCTGTGATAATTAATATTGGTTTAAATTAGTTTATTTTTCCCACGGAGGAAGCAATGTCTGAATACTTAATTAGCATGCTCAATGTATCAAAAGATTACAATGGCACCGAAGCAATTAGGGATGTTACTTTAAATATTAAGAAAAACGAATTTTTAACAATGCTCGGACCCAGCGGATGTGGCAAGACTACTACTTTAAGGATTATCGGAGGTTTTGAATATCCTTCCTCGGGGCGAATTCTTTTTGAAGGAATAGATATTATCAGTCTTCCGCCTTATAGACGAAGAGTAAATACAGTTTTTCAAAAATACGCTCTCTTCCCCCATATGAATGTTTTCGAAAATATCGCTTTCGGGCTTAAAATTAAAAAAATGGATTCTAACTTAATTGCAAAAAAAGTTAGCCGTATTTTAGACTTAGTGTGCCTCTCCGGTTATGAAAAACGTTCCGTAAACTCCTTAAGCGGCGGCCAACAGCAACGTATAGCTATTGCCCGGGCTTTGGTAAATGAACCGGAAGTGCTCTTATTGGATGAGCCATTGGGTGCTCTTGATTTGAAGCTCCGCAAAGGGATGCAGCTCGAATTAAAAGCAATGCAACAACAACTGGGGATTACTTTTATCTATGTTACTCACGATCAAGAAGAAGCGCTTACTATGTCGGATACAATCGTAGTTATGAATAACGGGTTGATTCAACAGACCGGGACTCCGGAATCAATCTACAATGAACCGGTAAACGCTTTTGTAGCGGATTTTATCGGTGAGAGCAACATTATTGGTGGAATAATGCTTGAAGACTACCAGGTTAAAATCAGTGGTAAAAATGTGCGCTGTTCCGACCATGGATTTGATAAAAATGAACCGGTCGATGTAGTAATCAGGCCTGAAGATTTAAAAATCGTGGATGAAGCCGACGGATTATTCCTTGGAATAATAAAATCCGTTACCTTTAAAGGTGTTCATTATGAAATGATCGTTCAAGCTCAAGATATGGAGTGGATGATTCACAGCACCAGGATGCGTCCGGCTGGTATGAAGGTGGGGTTAAAAGTCGATCCTTTTGATATTCACATCATGAAAAAGGCGGCGGAGCAATGAAAAAGACCTTATCCGCCTATCCGTATCTCTTTTGGATGTTTATCTTCACCATTGTCCCATTAGTATTACTTTTATACTTTAGTTTTACAGTTATTACCCCATCCGGAACAATTTTTTCATGGGATAATTTTCGCCGGTTCAGTGAGCCGATTTATCTGAAAGTTTTGGTCCGTTCCTTAAAATTAGCGGGAGTTAGCACTATTTTATGCTTGTTGCTGGGTTACCCGGCGGCCATGTTTTTGGCGGGCCGCGATTTAAAACACCGTAATACAATGGTACTCTTAATGGTCCTTCCAATGTGGATTAATTTCTTGTTACGCACCTATGCATGGCTTACGTTGCTTGAAGGAAAAGGCCTGATTAACACCATACTAATGGCCATCGGACTTCCTAAACTGAGTTTGCTTTATAACGACTTTGCCGTTTTTTTAGGGATGGTCTACAATTTCCTCCCCTTTATGGTGCTTCCGATCTACTCGGTTTTAAGTAAAATTGATCGGAGTTTGGTTGAAGCTGCTGAAGACTTGGGGGCCAATCCCTTTTTGGTTTTTCTCAAAGTTACCTTTCCATTAAGCCTTCCGGGGGTAATTTCAGGAATCACAATGGTTTTTATGCCGGCCGTTACCACATTTGTTATTTCTAGATTACTAGGCGGCGGTCAATATACCTTAATCGGCAACCTAATTGAACAACAGTTTTTAACCGTAGGCGACTGGAATTTTGGTTCAACAATTTCAACGGTAATGATGGCGATAATCCTAATCGGAATGGGGTTCGCTTCCAGATATGAAACTGAACAGGAGGGCGCCGGGTTATGGTGACCAAAATCTTGAAACGGGCCTATATCTTGTTTCTATATTTTTTCCTTTATGCTCCCATTATTGTACTTGCATTCTATTCGTTCAATAATTCCCGTACCAGAGGCGCTTGGACAGGTTTTACACTCAAATGGTACTTGGCGATGTTTCAAGACCGACAAATAATGACATCGCTCTATTATTCACTGCTAATCGGATTAATCGCCGCTTTAATAGCCACTTTTATCGGAACATTGGCCGCTTTTGGGATAAATAATATGAAACCGCTTCCCAGGGCCGCTACTATGAACTTGACCTATTTACCGGTGCTAAATCCTGATATCGTGACTGGAATCTCTTTTATGTTATTATTCATCTTTGCCAGATTAAAGCTTGGTTTTTTAACACTGTTACTATCTCATATTACATTCAACATACCCTATGTAATACTGTCCGTATTACCCAGAGTAAAACAATTGGATAAAAACATGTATGAAGCGGCCTTGGACCTGGGAGCCCCTCCGGCTCTTGCCTTTCGAAAGGTTATTTTACCGGAGATTATGCCGGGAGTGATTACCGGCTTGCTACTAGCGTTTACACTATCTTTAGACGATTTTGTTATTAGTTTCTTTAATACCGGTTCGGGAGTGTCCAACTTATCGATAACCATTTATTCAATGGCACGGCGAGGTATTAATCCTAAGATTAACGCTCTTTCAACTTTAATGTTCGTTAGTGTCCTTTCTTTGTTGGTCATTGTCAATATTATGATGTCCCGACAGAAACATATAAAAATAAAGGAGGAGTCCAGATGAAAAATTTCAGTAAGATTATGGCCGCTGTCATTTTAATCGGCGCCGTTATACTGGCGGGAGGTTGCGGTCCATCTAAATCAGTGTTGAACGTCTATAATTGGGGCGACTACATTGATGAATCGGTTTTAAAAGACTTCGAAAAACAGTATAAGGTCAAAGTTAACTATGATACCTTTACTACTAATGAAGATATGTATATTAAGCTCAAAGCCGGTGGCAGCAGCTATGACTTGGTTATTCCTTCCGACTACATGATTAAACGGATGATCGATGAAGATATGGTCGAAAAACTTGATTTTAATAACATTCCAAATTATCAATTTATTGGCTCGACATTTAAAAATCTCGAATACGATCCCCAAAATGAATATTCCGTTCCCTATATGTGGGGAACAGTGGGAATCCTTTATAATAAAAAAATGGTCCCAACCAAACCGGAGAGTTGGAAAATTCTTTGGGATAAAAAATATACCAAACAAATCTTAATGCTCGACAGTCAACGGGACAGCATCGGAATAACTTTAAAAATGTTGGGTTACTCTTTAAATAGTGAAAAACTATCCGAATTGGAACAGGCAAAATACGCTTTAATCGAACAAAAGCCATTAGTACTAGCCTATGTGGTTGATGAAGTAAAAGATAAAATGATTGCCGAAGAAGCAGCTCTGGCCGTGGTTTGGTCTGGTGACGCAGTTTATTGCATGCGTGAGAATGAAAATTTGGATTATGTAATTCCCAAGGAAGGTTCAAACCTATGGTTTGATGCGATGGTTATACCTAAAGGAGCACCTAATAAGGAAGCAGCAGAAAAGTTCATCAACTTTATGTGTGACACTGAAATTGCTTTCCGTAATGCTGATTATATTGGTTATTCCTCACCCCATACCGAAGCTGTTAAGAAGTTACCGGAGGAAATAACCGGTAATCGTTCGGCTTATCCATTGGAGGAAGATTTGAAAAATTGCGAAGTCTTTAGCAAGCTGGGAAATGTCTTGAAAGAATTCGACCGGATTTGGACCGAAGTAAAGGCGCAGTAAGAAACTTTAAAACAAATGGGCTGTTGCAAAAATTTATTTTATTTTGCAACAGCCCATTATAATAAAATAACCTATCAAATCAATTACCGGATGATTTCTTTTTTAAGTTTTTAGCTTCATAGAGCCTTCGGTCTGCCTCCAAGACAAGTGTTTCAAAAGATGTCCTATTATTATAATCATACATTGAAAAGCCGAAACTCATGCTAATATCATATGGCTTGGATGCCGTTTTATTGAAATTAAGGATATTCCCCTCCAGTCGCTTCATAATACTGTCGGAATACTTCATCGTGCCTTCATGAATAAGCACAATAAACTCATCTCCTCCGATCCGGCTAATGATATCGTACTCGCGAAAAGTTTCCTTTAATATTTTAGCTACATTGATCAGCACAAGATCGCCTTCTTTATGCCCATATTTATCGTTGACTTGTTTAAAGTCATCCACATCAATATAACAAAGTAAAAAATTTTTTCTTTCCCTTTCGGCTATTCTATATTTCTGTTCACCTAAAAAGAAAAAACCCCGGCGGTTATATAACCCTGTAAGCGGATCAAGTTGTGATAAATCTTTGAGTTTCTTATTATATTTTTCTAACTTTTGCAACGCGGAGCGTAATTCCTCCTCGGCCTGTTCCCGGCGGCCCCATAAATCTATAATCCGGAGCGCAATTGACACTTGCCCTTGAAGCGCTACGTATATTGATTCGCTACAATGGCCTAAATCAAAGATAGTGAATCCAAATAACTTTTGTTGATGATGAAGGGTTTTGATAATCCAGGTAAAACGGTTCCCAATCGGTAGATAATGTTCCGAAATCAGCTGTTTAGTCTGATACTGATAATATTCTTTCTCTATATAGTTTTTTCGATCAAATGCCAATAAAATCTTAGAGGTTTGAGGTAACATAGAGTCTATCGATATGATAGGTTCTGTTTCATCAAATAATGAAAGATAACAGCTTTGAATCCCCAGTGCAGGCAAAGCTCCAATTAGTATATCTATTAACGTATTTATATCGGTAGCAAGTGAAATATTCTCGTTAGTATCATTTAATAACCAATTTAAACGGGTGATCTCAAGATTCCGATAAGCTTCCCTCCTTCGCATTACTTCACCCGCTAAAATCTGGGCTTTTTGAAACAGATCCACTGTGAAATAATATTTGTTACTAATAGGTAAGGTGTTTAAGAGCAAGGTTTGCATTGTATATAATGCCTTTTGCCAATCATAAACAACTTCTGCGTATAATATAACTTTTGTTAATATTTTATTTAAAGTAATGAAAAATTTATCATTTTCCTCGTCACTTTTTAAAACTTCCAGGTATGCTTCAAAAAGTTGGTCGATATAAAGTTTAAAATTTTCCGTATTCTCATCTGAGGCTGCCAATGAATAAATCACTTCGGTAATAATAGTTTGTTTTTCTCTTTGTAAAAAGCTTAGAAATGATTTACTGTCCGGATCACTTTTTTGATCCTTTACCCCTTTGGATTTAATCTGAGGCAAAGGTAAACATCCACAAGATTGTCTGATTACCAATTGGGTTGGAAAAAGAACTTGTTCAGGATAGGTTTTACCGTCTTCAAACATCTCTTTTAGCATTACAGTCGCTTTTTGTCCCAAGTGATACATTGACTGTTTTACCGTTGTTAACGGCGGACTAGAAAACTGGGTGTCGGTGCAATCATCGAAACCAACCACCGATATATCTTCCGGAATTTTATAGCCTTTTTCAGTCAAAGTATTTAATGCTTCAAGCGCCATACTATCATTGGCTCCAATTACCGCATCAAATTCTATTTTTTGTTTATCAAGAAAATTATTAATCGTGATAATACCTGAATTAGGACCGAAGTCTCCTTGTAAAACCAATTCGGGATCAAAAGGTATATCATGGGCTGCCAAGCATTCCAAATAAGTATGATATCGTATTTCGGCTTCAACATTGGTGACTGGGCCGCGGATAAAAACAATTCGTTTACGGCCGTGAGCCTCGATAAGGTGATTAACCGCTTCCTTCATCCCATTTTTGTTGTCAATTAGTAAACTGGGTATACCCTTAATTGGTAATGAAATACTTACAATTGGTTTTGAATTTAATCGGTTACAAAATTTCTCCATCTCTTCCATTGTGATATAATTACCGATTGACCCTGAAGCAATAATAATGCCGTCAAGTTGTTCCGGATTAACAAGATTATAAACGGCATTAGGCTGAGCATAATAGCCACGAGGGGATTTAATTGCCTCCCCGGTATAAATAATTAGGTTAATATTTTCGGTAATGCAAGCATCATTTACCCCGTGCCAGAGAGGCAAATGATACATACGTTCCAATTCAGCGATTAATAATCCAATAGTCGGCCGAGAAGGATGAAATGTATTGTTCATTAGAAACTCCCTGAAGGTTTCATAGTATATTAAATAGTTTATTAAGTCTTCTAATAATATATTATCGGCAAGCTTATGGAATAAATCAATTCATAAAACCAGACGTAAATAAAATTCACCATATAGTATCTGTAAACAAAAAAACAGCCCAGTTAAATACGACTGTTTTCTTGAATACTGTTTCTCTTTTCCTTTTCCCATCCTTATTCAATGCGATCCTGAATGAATTGATACACGTATTCCAAGACCTCGTCGCTTTTCTTCACGGTATTGGGTATGGGAACGAGGGCGTAAACAATAGTACCGGAGCTAATTTCCTTTGGCATTTTATCATTCGGCCTTACAAAGGTTCCAGTTCCGTAATGGGGCGGAAGGCAGAAGGGCTTTTTACCATCTTTTAATAATTTGACCACCGGTTTTGTCCGAGCGGTTCCCATGGATTCCGAAAGTGTATTGGCCAGGCTGGATCCGGAGTAAATGAAATTTACATCTACCACCGCAAAAAAATATTCTCCAGTTGTATCGATATATATTGGGTTGTAATTGTCCTTATCATCAGCCAACTCCACTTTGATATCCTCTATGGAACGTAGCCGTTCAGTCTTTTCATCCTCTACATTTCCGTTCCAGATGTTGATTTTATAACCCCCCCTGGTGCAAGGTTCAAATTTTACCTCACCGGGTTTAATCAGGATATTCTCGATATATCCACCGTACGATTTATCCTCCTTTAGTTCATGGAAGGTAACACTGATTTCTTGATCGTATGAATTATAGAACGCAAAAGTTTGTTCCGGCCCTCTTGCTTCCTTGTCTTTAATCGCCATCATTACAAGCACCGCGAGAAGAACTACAAAAACAATACCTATAATGGCCAATACTTTTTTCATGTTTTCGTTCCTCCTGATAAATTAAATAAATCGACAATTAAACGGTACAATTATTCTTTACAATTAGCGCAGTCCATTGTTAGTATAATTTTATCCCCATACTAACTCGATCTTCGACTGCAAAACCGTTTTTCCGGTAAAACTCAACCACTTCACTATTGGTCCCAATTATCTGAAGGTTCACTTTAAGGCAGCCTCTCTTTTTTAACTCTTCTAAAATCGCTTGAATGAGCCTAGTACCGATCCCCAACTTCCTAAATTCCGTTTTTACCGCTAAAGAATAAATCCAACCACGATGGCCGTCATAACCGCCCATTACAGTACCAATGATTGAACCATTCTCTTCTGCAACCAATAATAATCCGTCATCGAAAGCTAATTTTCGTTCAAGCGCCAGTATTGGATCATTATGGGGCGCGCCATACCCAAATACAGCCGTCCAGATTTGGATGACTTCGATTTGGTCTTTTTTTTCGTAAGAACGAATAATCAATCCGACACCTCTGTTATTGGATTTTATGTTTAAATCAAAAAGCGAATTCTATTTGAATGTTTCCGCTATTCCCCCGATAATGCTCAAAAACATCGGCACAATAATAAGCGCAAGTATAATAATTAATCCGGCAAAATATTTTTTAGGGAATTTACTGTCTTTTTTAATATTGTTCACAATCTCTCTTTCTTGGGCATTCATTTCATTTTCTTCTTTTACGGCCTTGCAATGTTGACATTGAACCCTCGCAACTTTTTTAATAGGAAAAAAGGGAATCCAGTAGATATGGACATACCTGCAAAACAAATAAACAACTTGTTTTTCATTATCACAATTCCGACATCTTTCTTCCAACAATTCCAATACCTTGAATGGTTTTTCTCGAAAGCCATAGATTATCATATCTGTTTTCTCCTTTATTACAATTTACTATTATAAGGTTCTTTACAGAAAAACTTACCAATATAATAATAATTATCCAAATTCCTGTAAAATCCTTCTATTAACGTCAATAATATTAATCTCTATCTCCAATAAACAAAAGTGACATTTTCATCATTTTTGCGCATTCCTAACCGTCATCGGAATTCCGTCAAATCCCCAGGCATCAGGGTTCAATTCGTCGATGATAAAGTAATTGGCCGTTTCACAATTACCCAAAATCCGGACCATCATTTTTTTAGTTTCTAGCATCATCTCCGCCATTTCCAATGGATTGCTGGTACCTTTGGATATTTTAATATTAACGAATGATACCTTCCTGTTTTCGTCATTTAACTCAAGTGTTTTACCCCCAACCGCCCATTGGTTATTTTCATCCTAAGCCGGAACTCCTACCTATTACAAACCAAAAACCCCGGAATTTTAAATAAATCCAGGGTTTTCTCTTAAATATTTTATTAAGTTCCTGAACTAACGATGGAAAATAATAAAAATTACCATAGTTGTAACAATTGTTGCCAATCCTTCAAAGAAAGTCGCCGCTGTCTGGGCTTTATAAGCGTCAGTTACTTTCAAACCCGAAAATTGTGATACAACCCAGAAGTAACTGTCGTTAACATGTGATACTGTCATCGCACCGGCGCCAATTGCCATTACCACCAAAGTCAAATCAAGCGGACTTGTCATACCTAAAAGGGGTAACATAGGAGCTAATAAAGCGGAGGTGGTAACCAGCGAAACCGTTGAAGAACCTTGGGCTGTTTTTAACAAAGCGGCGATAATAAATGGTAGTAGTAAAACAAAAGGTCCCCCGAATAAACCCCCGCCTGCAAGTGATTTAATATAATCCGCAATGGGGGTGTTGGCTAAAACGGTTCCCAACGCCCCACCGGCCCCGGTGATCACTAAAATGATGGCCGAATCTTTAATCCCTTGTCCAAACCAGTTCATCAGGGTCTCTTCATCGAATCTGGGCAGTAATAATAAGGACAGCAACACACCGATTATTAATGCGTTTAAAGGGAATCCCAAGAATGTAAACCAATCGCTACCTATTCCCGTATATTTGGTAAATTTAATAACCGAAGCCAGACCGATTAAGATAATGGGAATTACAATCGGAGCGAAAGAGACGATCCCGCCGGGAAGCTTTTTATGTTCAGCAGTTAGCTTTTCATAAGTAGCATCGGAATTGTCAAAAGTTGACGTGATCTCCTTGCCAACTCGATAGGCCCACCATAATCCGACCAAAGCAGCTGGTATCGACACGATCATCCCTATGAATATTACCAGACCTAAATCGGCTCCTACATTTCCTGCTGCTGCTATCGGGCCTGGAGTAGGCGGTACCAAAGTATGGGTGGCATATAGTCCTGTGGCAAGAGCTACCGACATTACTGTCAATGGAACTCCCGCCTTTTTTGCCAGAGCTTTATTTAACGGGGTTAGGATTACATATCCCGAATCACAAAAAACCGGAATACTGGTAATATAACCGATAATACTCATCGCCAGCGGTGAACGTTTAATTCCAACCCAACTAAGTACGACTTGGGCCATTTTGAGAGCAGCTCCGGAACGTTCCATAATTGTCCCGATTATTGTTCCGGCTACAATCACCAAACCGATATAAGTCATTAAATTACCAAAACCCTGAGCAATTACATTTCCTATAAACTGCACCGGCATCCTAGTAGAAAACGCTACGCCATAAGCAGCTAATAATAATGCAATAAAAGGATGAACTTTAAATTTGGCGGTTGAAACAATAATGAAAACGATCGCTAATAATACGATTACCAATAGCATCGGGCCATGGACCATAACTTCCTTAGCGGCTGTGAGTTGTTCAGGTGTCATTTAGTCAACCTCCCAAAATATAGTTTTAAAAATATTCTCAACCGTCTTTTCCAGCAACTCCTCCCCTCTTTGCATCGCTTCTTCCAGTGTCATCGGCCGGTTAACGATACTAAAAAAAGCGTTTATACCGGCGTCAAACAGCTTTTCATAACCATTCCCGAGAGTACCGGAGATACAGATCACCGGTTTTTGATATTCTTTAGCGATTTGAGCCACTCCATAAGGAACTTTGCCAAACATTGTCTGATAATCGGTAGCCCCTTCGCCGGTAATAATTAGATCGGCATCCCGGACTTTCTCTCGAAAGCCGGTCAATTCCATCACAATTTCAATCCCTGGCCGAATTTCGGCATTAATAAACGCCATCAACCCTCCACCCAAACCTCCTGCTGCTCCGGAACCAGGCACCATACTAATTTCCTTTCCTAATTCCTCTTGAATCAGTTCCGCCAAATGCATTAAATTATGGTCTAAAACCTTTACCATTTCAGGTGTCGCGCCTTTTTGGGGTCCAAATATTACCGAAGCCCCTTCCGGACCGCATAAAACATTTTTTACATCGGAAGCGATGGTGAAGACAATGTTTTCAATCCTTGAATCAATTCCTGATATATCAATTTTATGAATTTTACCCAGTTCTCCCCCGCCAAACCCGATCGATCGACCATTTTGATCCAAAAACTTTACTCCCAACGCCTGCGCCATTCCAACCCCACCGTCATTAGTCGCGCTACCGCCGATACCAATAATAAAATTGTTACACCCGGCATCCAGTGCTTTCATTATTAGTTGTCCGGTTCCATAAGTGGTTGTTAAAAGAGGGTTCCTTTCTTCCGGCCTGATTAAATTTATTCCGGAAGCTGCCGCCATCTCAATTATCGCTGTTTGATCCGGCAAAATTCCAAAAAAAGACTCAATCTCTTCTCCGAGCGGATTAAGCACCGTGGCTTTTTCAAGCCTACCTCCAACTCCGGTGAGGATTGCATCAACTGTACCTTCTCCGCCGTCAGCAATTGGAATCTTGATAACCTCAACATTTTGATTGACTTTAGCGGCTATCTGGTTAATTCCTCGTTCAATAGCTGCCGCCGCTTGGATCGAACTGATACTGCCTTTAAATGAATCAGGCGCTACAATTACTCTCATTTTAAAACCTTCTTAATTTGTTTGACTTCAAATAGCTAGGGAAATAACAGTTGGAAAGAAACGTTATTCAGGTAATAATAGGATGATGATTATAATGTCCTTTAATTAACTAAAATGTAACAAAAAAAACAACATCCCGCAATGCTGGATTTGTTGTTTTTCACTAGAAAATTTATCCTGTTTTAGATGAATCTGCATTCGAAGTCTTTCAGTATTTTATGCTTCTCCATCTCACCCCATGTTTGAACCGATTATAGTCCTAACTTGCTCATTACCGAATAATATTCTGCTTTTTCAATCCAACAACCACTATTACTCCATAGACAATATATCCGCATAAAATTATTAACAAATCACCGGTTTGTTCATGAATTTTTCTAGTATAGTGAAAAGGCTCGTCTAAAAAACCAAGATGAAAAAAGAAAATACAAAAAGCCACGAAAACCGATTTTAAAAGGTAATAATCGCACGAAAAGACTTTAGTGAAAAGAAAAGCAAAAATAACCCCCCAAAATACTCCGACGCCGCTATGAATCATCAATGCGATAAGATTCATCCCTAAATTATTTTTATATGTAAAAACTGTATCCCCGGCAAGATAGCTAACACCATACTTTGTTAATCCCACCCAACGGAAGATTTCTATAAAAAGGAACATAACCACCCCGGCTATAAGTCCTACCACTGCGCCTTTGATAAACTGATTCTCATTTTCCAATAACTTCATGCCGACCTCTGATTAATCTCATAATAGTCAAACACTTTCAAATTATTTTTTTGCTTTACTCCATCCATTTTCCATAGAGCTATTTTACCCTTGTAAACTAGATTCATTCTCATCATCGAGGAAGATCATCTTCTATAATCAAATCGGGAAAAGATCTTAACAACTCGTTTTGAATCCTTTTCGAAAAAAAAGAGGGTAAAGCTATTCTATTTTTTTCCAGTAACACCGCATGACTCTTAGCTATTTTCAGGTTTTCACGAAACGTAAAACCGACTTTTTCAGCCACCTAGTATCTGACTTGACAAGAGATTCCCATTTTTGTTATATTTTTTACGATTACATGAGTATTATTTTTATCCGAAAAGAGGATCTCTAGATGCAATATTCTTTTAAAAAGCCGTTTTTTTTACTTATCCTAACCCTATTAGTTTTCAACTTCATACAACCGGTTGTAATCGGTCAAACTAATTCAAGTTTCATCGATATCCCCGCTCAGGAACTGCCGGAAATAACTTATCAACCGCCCACCCGCAAAAAAGATAACATCTATATAGAAAAATACAATCGTGGGGTAGGATATTATAATAACAAGGACCATGCCAAAGCTTTGCCTTTATTCGAAAATATAGCCGATACATATATTGACGGCGGATCTTCTCTTTATCTTGCCGGAACCTGTTATTACTTTCTAAACCAGTATGAACGGGCAATTCCAGTGCTCCAAAAAGCTGTCGTAGCCGGTTATGATCATAAAGAAACCGACCGTTTCATCGGAAGCGCCCTTAGTGAACAAGGCGATATTTATTGTAATAATAAGGATTATTCCAAAGCCATCGCCTACTATAAAGCATCACTAAAATATAAAACTGAAACCCCGGTACTTCACAACACTGTTTTTTCATACTTGGAACTGGCCAAACAACTAATAAAATCCGACCAAGCCAGAGCTTTGCTCTACGGATATGAATTCATAAAGCAGAATTCTTTTCAAGGTGATATTTTAAAGACTCTCGCTAATAATCTTTGTAATTATTTGCTCTACCCCCCATTGTACGATCAATTTGACCGGTCAATTGAATGTATCCAAGACGCGTTAGTCCTGGAAAACGATCCGTTTCTACACCAAAGTTTGGGATTAATTTATCTGTATCAAAATAAAGAAGACCTTGCCAAACTTGAGTTTAAGAAGGTTATTGATAACTATCCCCATTCCGATTATTATAAGTGGTCCCTAGACCGGTATTTGGAGATTGGCCCTGCTCTTTATCAATATCAAGCGACTTACCCGATACAAGTCCAAGTGAACTCAGGTTCGGTAGATTCTCTCGGAGCCGATGTAACGGCTAATATTCCACAAAGCCTTCCTTATCAAACCGTTAGCAATCTGCAAGTCATTTTCAATAATCAAGCTACTCCCTTCAAAATAGTCCAAGACAAATTCGGTGGAAGGTATATTACATTAAAACTACGGGGATTCAAACAAAACCAGAATCAAATTGTAGTCAAAGCCGAAGTGGAAGTTGTTCCTAGGCGGTTTAACCAAAATCATCTGGACAAATTAAATCTATCCGCTTACCGAAGGGATGACCCCCGTTATCTGCTATTAACCCAATCCAACGAAGTTGTTGATTTAACTAATCCTCAAATTCAAAAAATGGCGGCAATTATTAAAAACCAGATAAAAAATGATAACCTTGGAGATTCAGTCCGGGCGGTATATCAATATTTAATCGAACATATGGAATATGAAATGCGTGAAGGCGCTCGTGATAAAGTGGGAGTCAAACGGGCTATCCAAAATTTAAATTCAGCGGTCTGCGAGGACTATGCCATACTAACTGTGGCTTTACTCCGGGCCTTAAAAATTCCGGCCACCTATTTTTCCGGCGAAAACTACGGCAGTCCCATCGGACATGCTTGGGCGGTCTTTTATACACCGGATTATTACCCAATATTTCTCGACACTACCTGGGGGGATACCTCAAAATCGCCTGATTTATTCTTTCTGGCAGCATCCAATCTTAATGTAACCCGAAGTATCACCTGCGAATCGGAACTGATGCCCGGTTCAACCAATATTAAATTGGATACCGTCGGCGACCAAGGAGTAACCGCCACCCTGGGGGAGACTAAAGTAATTTTAAAACGGATAAATAATTTGGATAAGTAATGGTTTAAATGTTTATTGGTTATACTAAAATAAATATTATACAGAACTAACTTTCGGAATTGAAATTAAAGCCAAAGCCCCCGGACCAACATGTGTGCCCAGAACCGGTCCGGCCTGGTTAACAATGATTTCAGCGTTCTTAAAAATCTCCTTAATAGAGGCTTTTAGCTTCTCCGCCTCTTCTTCGGCAACGGTGTGCATTACGGCTATCATTTCTATAGTTTCCGACGTTAGCTGAGTTTTAAACTCATTAAGTAATTTTCCGATCGCCTCACGTCGTGTCCTTACTCTTTCCACCAACTCCACTTTGCCATGGACCAATTTAAGTAACGGTTTAATCTGGAGAATGGAACCAACAAACGCTTGTAAGGCGCTAACCCGACCTCCCTTACGGATATATTCCAAGGTGTCCAGTGTCACTAAAAAATGAATTCTTTCACGGAGGCTTTCCACTAATTTTCCAACTTCATCTATTTTCATACCGCGACCCACGGCACGGGCAGCCTCAACTACCAATCCTCCAAGACCCATTGAAGTCGATTTTGAATCAATTACCCAGATGTTGGCCTCGGGCAAAATCTCCCGGGCCATCCGTGCGGCTTGGATAGTCCCGGAAAGAGCCTCGGAAAGATGAATTGATAAGACTGCATCCACTTTTTTCAATAAAGTATGATAAACCTCGGCAAAAACTCCGGGGGAAGGTTGTGAAGTTGTTGGTAAAGAGCTGCTAAATTTGAGTTTTTGGTAAAATTCGGTTGAAGTAAGGTCCACTCCATCCCGATAATTTTGATTATCCATCGATACGTTAAGGGGTATTACTTCTATATTATATTTCGAAACCAATTCTTGCGGCAAATCGGAGGTGCTGTCGGTTACAATGCCAATTTTCATTTATTCTTCTCCCTTTAATATGTTATTGATGTCATCATAAATCAATATTAAAGAAGTTCTTCTTTCTACCGCACTCTCCTGCTCAATTAAAGAATAAACTAAATATTCAGCCAATCATTTCCGATACCATTAAGGTAGTTTCCACCAATTCCCGGGAGGCTAAGTTCTTTATAACACTAATTGATGAATAGAAAATTTATTTATTTAAATCCGTTATGCGTTTAACGTTACGCAAAAACATTAAAAACGTTATAAATAATTAAGTAAATAAAGATTATTAGCATACGCCTAGCGCGATAGGTTTAATACGTAATAAAATTGTTTTTCGAGGAGTGATACGATGATTAATTACATCTGGTTGGCCTTAATCGTAATCGGGGTATTGACAGCCATCTTCCAAGGAAATGTTCAAGTTGTCACCGATGCCGCCATTGAATCGGCCAATACTGCTGTAGAACTTGCCATTGGGCTAGTAGGAGTGATGACTCTTTGGCTCGGCTTGATGAAACTGGCTGAAAAAGCGGGAATTATCAATCTAATTGGCAAACTTCTCAAACCGATAATGAAACTACTCTTTCCGGAGGTCCCGGAGGACCATCCGGCAATGGGCAGTATGATAATGAATATGGCTGCCAATCTTCTCGGACTTGGCAACGCCGCAACTCCATTAGGTATTAAAGCCATGAAAGAACTTCAAGAGCTAAATGAGGATAAAAAAACCGCAACTAATTCAATGTGTATGTTTCTAGCAATCAATACCTCCTCGGTTACTTTGATCGCTTCAACGGTAATAGCTTATCGGGTCGCCGCAGGATCCGGCAACCCTACTGAAATTATCGGCCCAACAATTATTGCATCCGTCTTCGGCACGATTGTCGCGATCATCTCCGCAAAAATTTTAGAAAAATTTTCGCTGAAGAGGAGGTAACTGAATGTTTATTAAAGTCGTCCAAGCTATTTCCACCTATGCCATACCATTATTAATATTATTGATCCCGCTTTATGCAGTTTTGAAAAAAGTAAAAGTATACGAAAGCTTTTGTGAGGGCGCTGTTGAAGGTTTTAATACCGCAATTAGAATCATTCCATACCTAGTGGCGATGCTGGTAGCAATCGGTATCTTCCGAAAATCGGGGGCGATGGATGTAATGGTTAATTTGCTACAGCCTATCACTAACTTATTCGGTATGCCGGGTGAGGTCCTCCCCTTGGGCGTAATGCGATCCTTATCAGGTGGCGGTTCAAATGGGTTATTAACCGACATTCTCAAAAATTTCGGCCCGGATTCGTTAATCGGTCGAATGGCTTCCACAATGACCGGTTCTTCGGAAACAACCTTTTATGTCATTGCTGTTTATTTCGGGGCTGTAGGAATTTATAAAACTCGACATGCCGTTGCTGCTGGTCTAATCGCCGACGTTGCTGGAATGCTTGCCGCAGTATGGATTTGCCGTTTGATGTTTGGATAAAATAAACATCAGACTTGTATACAAGAGTGAAAAGAGGAAATATGAACCGAGGAAAAAGATTGGAGCCGGGTGACACTATTGGTATTGTAGCTCCGGCTAGTTTTGCCGCTTTGGATAAGATTCAACCTGCAGAAGAAAATCTTACGAAAATGGGATATCAAGTTCGGTTAGGCAGGAGTTGCTCCAGCCGCTGGTATTCCTTTGCCGGAAATGACCGTCTCAGAGCCGGGGACCTTAATTCTTTTTTTGAAGATGATGAAATTAAAGCTATAATCTGCCTTCGTGGAGGTTATGGCGTCTCACGGTTACTTGATGAACTGGATTACAACTTAATAGAGAATCATCCCAAAATATTTGTCGGATACAGTGATATTACTTTATTACATCTGGTATTCAATCAAAGATCGAACCTGATTACCTTTCACGGTCCGATGCTCACCTCCAATTTTGTATCGGAACCGGATTCCAAAACCAAATCCTCATTTGAAAATACCGTTCGTTTCGGTTTTAAACCATATGCAATTACTAATCCGGATGAGCAACCTCTGGAAAGGCTTGTGGGGGGGACGGCCGAAGGAGTTGTAATCGGCGGTAATCTTACCCTCTTAATGTCAACTTTCGGTACTATATATCAACCGGATTTGGATGGTAAAATATTATTTATTGAAGATGTAAAAGAAGCAACCTACAGGATTGATCGGGCACTTACTCAATTGATTCTCTCCGGAGAACTGAAACGGATTAAAGGAATCATTCTCGGCAGTTTTAAGGAATGTAACCAGTCTGATCCGGAAGATATGACACTTGAAGAAGTATTTTGGGACAGGCTTTCCAATCTGGGGGTCCCGATCATCGCCAACTTCAAAAGCGGACATTGTACACCGATAGTTACTTTACCACTGGGGGCTTTAATCAGACTCGATGCTGATCAATTAAAAATCGAAATTCTTGAAAAAGTGGTGGACTAATTTGTTACAATCAATGAACAATATTCTAAACCAAACCTTATTAGAAAAAGTTACGGAGATCGAGCCTTGGCTAATTGATATTCGCAGAGATTTTCATCGCCACCCCGAACTTGGTATGGCTGAGTTCGGGACCTCCCGGAAGATTTCAGAACTCCTGGGGGAAATGGGGATTCAACATCGCACCGGTATTGCCAATACCGGTATAGTCGGTATTATCGAAGGAAGCAAACCTGGGAAAACCATCGCCCTTAGAGCGGACATGGATGCCCTTCCGATTCGGGAAGAAACCGGTCTAAGTTATGCTTCAGTCAATGAAGGTCAAATGCACGCTTGCGGTCATGACGCCCATATGTCGGTCTTACTTGGCGCTGCTCGGGTACTAAACTCTTTAAAAGCCGATTTATCAGGGAACGTCAAACTTTTCTTCCAACCTGCCGAAGAAACCGAAGGCGGCGCCAAACCAATGATTGAAGCCGGTTGTATGGAAGGGCCTAAGGTAGATCATGTTTTAGGGTTACATGTGACTCCTTACGCCGAAGCTGGACAAATCATGATCCGTCCCGGAAAAATCTGTGCTTCCAGTGACGGGTTGACTATAACTATTCGGGGTAAATCGGCTCACGGCGCTTATCCGGAAGAGGGAACCGACGCGATTGTCATAGCAGCCCAGATTATTACTTCTTTACAAACAATTATATCCCGCAACCTCTCCCCGATGGATTCCGGAGTAATCACTATCGGAATGATCAATGGCGGTCTTAAGGAAAATATAATCGCTGATCAGGTCCGCATTAGCGGAACTATTCGTACCTTAGATCCGAATATCAGGACGCTGATTAAAGAACGGATTGAAAATCTAGTCTCCGGAGTTGCAAAAAGTTTGGGAGGAGATGCTTTAGTTGAGTTCGAATCAGGCTATCCGCCGGTAATCAATGACGATGAGTTGGTCAATGTCATTGAAACAAATGCTATCTCTCTTTTGGGGAAAGAGAATGTTCTATTTAAAGAACGTCCCTCAATGGGCGTGGAAGATTTTTCATACTTTGGTCAAGCCGTACCCAGCGCTTTTTACTACCTAGGCTGTGCCAACCGAGAGCAAGGAATTATGGCTCCCGGTCATAGTTCCAAGTTTCAAATCGACGAAAATTGTCTTAAAACGGGAGTACTGTTACAAGTAGTAAATACGCTTAGCTTATTAAAGTAATCCTATCTAAATCATCATAATATACCTGTACATCAGCCAGAAATGACAGAAACTCCCAAAGAGAACGAATGCGTGAAAGATCTCATGAAACCCGAAAACTTCCGGCCAAGGGTTGGGTTTTTTAATGCCGTAAATTACAGCCCCCACTGTATAAAAAAAACCCCCAGCAGCCAACCACATCAAGCCCGCGAAAGATAAAACGTGAATCAACGGCCAGACGGCGACGATTACCAACCAGCCCATAATCCCATAAATAAATGTGCTCAGCCAACGAGGAGCCTCCAACCATATAAGCTTGAAGGAAAATCCCGCTAGGGCAATCCCCCAGATGGAACCGAACAAGCTCCAGCCCCATGGTCCACGTAACGGAATGAGGCAAATCGGAGTATAGGTACCGGCAATTAGTATGAAAATCATCATATGGTCCAGCTTACGTAAAACCTTAGTCCCTTTTGGAGAAAGCGGCAGCCAGTGATAGATGGTGCTGGCCGTATACTGTAAAATCATACTAGCACCAAAAATCGCAAAAGAAACCACCTGCCATGGTTTTCCCGCAATCGCCGCCTCATAGACCATTAAAATCAGACCGATAAATGATAAAATGGCCCCAATCAAATGGGTTAACCCGCTGATCGGATCCTTCAAACTCTTCCCCGCCATTTTTTACTCCTAACCAAAGTCCATATAATTCTTTGGATTGGTACGCATAACTAAATTTTTACACATTAAACCTAAACAGAGTCACATCTCCGTCCTGCATTACGTATTCCTTACCTTCCAGCCTGACCAAGCCCTTTTCTCGCGCCGCTGCATAAGATCCACACGCCATCAAATCGTTATAACTCACAATCTCCGCCCGGATAAAGCCCTTTTCAAAGTCGGAATGGATCTTCCCTGCCGCCTGTGGCGCTTTAGTCCCTTTAGAAATTGTCCACGCACGCACCTCTTGCTTTCCGGCGGTCAAAAAGCTAATCAATCCCAATAATTTATAACTCTTCTTAATCAATTGGTCGAGACCGGATTCTTTAATCCCCAACTCTTTAAGATATTCCTTTCGTTCAGCCTCATCCAGTTGGGCAATCTCTTCTTCGATCCGCGCCGAAATCACAATCATCTCCGCACCCTCGGCGATGAGACATTCCTTTAGTTCCGCCAATAAACGGTTTTGTTCCGTTCCAGCCGTCAAATCGGTTTCACTCACGTTAGCGGCATAGATTACCGGCTTGTCGGTTAACAGGAAAGCCTGACGGACAATGGCCCTCTCCTCATCGGTAAATTCCATCGCCCGGACCGGTTTTTCATCTTCCAAACCGGCTTTGACTCGTTTGTAAACATCCATCTCCATTTGGTACTGTGCTTTAATTTTGGGATCGTGAGTCTTTAAGGAAATATTGGTTTTGTCAATCCTCTTTTCGATGGTTTCAAGATCGGCAAAGATTAGTTCAATATTAATAGTCTCCATATCCCTTTTTGGCCCGACCGAGCCATCCACATGGACAATATTCTGGTCTTCAAAACACCGCACCACGTGGACAATGGCGTCCACTTCCCGGATATGGGCCAAAAATTTATTGCCCAAACCTTCTCCCCGGCTGGCTCCTTTGACCAACCCAGCGATATCGACAAATTCGATGGCGGTCGGCGTTACTTTATCCGGTTCGTACATCTCAGCCAGCTTATCAAGACGTTCGTCGGGAACGGCAACGATTCCCACGTTAGGGTCAATTGTACAAAACGGATAGTTGGCGCTTTCCGCGCCGGCTTTAGTGATGGCGTTGAATAACGTGCTTTTACCGACATTCGGTAGTCCGACGATTCCAAGTTTCAAAATAAAGTCATCCCTTCAAAAAAAGTTAATGGTTATTTTATTTGGAACTTTCATTTTGGGCTTAAACTCAAAACTTCCACTTCGAGCTTTAGCTCCAATAATTATAATGTAATTTGAGACTTAATACAAATTAATCTTGTCAGAACAGCCCTATTTTTCATTCTACTGTTCTTTTTAGGGCCGCTACATCCAAAATCCGGACCGAAGACAAATGAAAATCAATAATCCCTTCCTCTTTCATCCGGCACATTTCCCGGGACATCGAAGGCCTTGATACATTCAAGAAATCAGCCATTTCATTCCGGTTCAGCGGCAAATCAAAGGTGGTTATTCCGGTTTTTCGGTACTGGTCCAACAGAAAAGCCCCGATCTTACCACGCATACTCTTAATGGTCAAATACTCAACCTTCTTATTTAGCATCATTGCTTTCTCCGATACTATTTTGAGCATGTTCCGAATGATTTCCCGATGTCGGGGACACATCTTATGACACTGACCGATAATTTTTTGTCTAGGTATAAAAAGCGCCTTACTTGATTCCTGGGCTACCACCGAACCGGGCCAAACCGAATTTTCAGCAAATACCACCACCTCTCCGAAAATATCTCCCGGTTTTAAGATATCCATTACAACCCTGTTTCCAGCGGCGTTTTCTTTGATGACCACAGCTTCCCCATCGATCATAATTCCGATAGATTCAAACTTTTCACCGGCAATAGTTATAAAATCATTCTTTTGATAAACGGAGAGCTTAGGTTCCAAACAGCTCAACATCGTCGTCAGGTCCGCTCTTTCAATCCCCTCAAACAGGCAAACTTTGGTTAAAATTGAGGTATAAGATTCAAAAATATTACTCACCTTTTCTTTGTGTAGCTATGGCTACCGATTTTTTGTTCTTATTATATTACAATAAACATATCAAAACAAGAAATTGACTTAGAAAGGAGTAAACTATATGAAAAGAAAGATTGTCAACATTGATGAAACTAAATGCAACGGTTGCGGCCTTTGCATCAATGCTTGCCATGAAGGAGCCTTACAGTTAGTAAATGGTAAAGCAAAGCTAGTATCTGAAAGTTACTGTGACGGCTTGGGAAATTGTCTTCCGGATTGTCCTACCGGAGCAATTACTATTGAAGAACGGGAAGCGGCCGCCTTTGATGAAGAAGCTGTAAAGAAACATATTGAAGGTAACAATGCTCCAATTGTTCCGCCATTGGCATGCGGTTGTCCCGGCTCCCAAGCCAAAACCATTGTCAAGGAAAAAACAACCGGATCTTCAGTCCATATGGTTGAGTTGGAATCGGAGCTCCGCCAGTGGCCTTGCCAAATTAAATTGGTTCCTGCCGGCGCTCCTTATTTCGATAATGCGCATTTACTAGTGGCCGCCGATTGTACTGCATATGCCTATGCCAATATACACCGTGATTATATGCGCAATAAAATTACCATTATCGGCTGCCCTAAACTGGATGAGATTGATTATACCGGAAAGCTGACCGAAATCCTGAAGAGGCATGAAATTAAAAGCGTTACCGTACTTCGAATGGAAGTTCCTTGCTGTGGCGGGATCGTTAACGCCGTTAAAAACGCGCTTTTGAACAGCGGCAAAATGATTCCCTGGAATGTAGTCACTATCAGTACCGAGGGTGATGTTGTTGAGGGTTAAGGCTCGAACCAAAATATTCAAATGCGATTTACAATAAAGAGAGGTGATACAAACATGATCGAAAGATTATATGCTTTCACCCAGTCTGATACAAAAATTATCGAAAAGATTATTGAAGACGACTATGCCGCAATTAATCACATGGTTTTAGCGAAAAGCGACGCTTTACCCGAACATTATTCCAATTCTAATGTTTATTTAATAGTAGTACGCGGCACAATTACAACCGGCTTTGACGAACAAGAGAAACATTTCTATACTGCCGGTACTATTCTTACGATTCCATATCAGACAAAAATGAGCATTTCAAACCAGGATGACCCGGTTGCAGAGCTTTTCGTAGTTAAAGCGCCTAGCCCAAGGATAATTAATAAAAAATAAAAATGACTAGGAGGTAATAAAATGAGTAATATGTTTTGTTATCAATGTGAACAAACCGCAGGCGGAAAGGGTTGCACTAATACCGGGGTCTGTGGTAAACAACCGGAAGTAGCCAATAAGCAGGATGAGCTTATTTGCTCCTTGGTTGGTCTTGCCCGGGCCGTTGAGGGTAAAATCCCCTCTAAACATGCCGATGAATTGATGATGCAAGCACTCTTTGCAACAGTTACCAATGTTAATTTCGACCCTGGACGAATTGATTCTCTAAAAGAAACGGTTGAACAAGAGAAAGTAAAATATAATGGTGCAGCCAATTTGCCGGCTGATTCCTTATGGACCGGCAACCCCGATCTGGTATCTCTTCGCTCCACTTTACTCTTGGGTCTGCGCGGTATGGCCGCCTACGCCTGGCATGCCTATGTATTGGGCAAGGAAGATCCGGAAGTGACGGCCTGGTTTTATCACGGAATGCGGGCGTTGGGTAAAAACCATACCGTTGAAGAATGGCTCAATCTATTGTTAGAATTCGGCGAAGTCAACTTAAAATGCATGGCTTTGCTGGACGAAGCGAATACTTCAACGTACGGCCACCCGGTACCGACTAAGGTTACAACTGATGTCGCCAAAGGCCCCTTTATCGTTGTTTCCGGTCATGATCTCCTTGATCTGAAACAACTTTTGGAGCAGACGGACGGGAAAGGGATTAACATCTATACCCACGGTGAGATGCTGCCCGCCCACGCTTATCCGGAACTAAAGAAATATTCTCATTTAAAGGGCAACTTCGGCACCGCCTGGCAGAACCAACAAAAGGAGCTGGATGGGATACCGGCCCCGGTGCTTTTCACCACCAACTGTTTGATGCCTCCCAAACCAAGTTACGCGGACCGAGTATTTACAACGGCAGTGGTCGGTTATCCCGGTTTACAACATATCCCGGAAGATCCTACGGGGAAGAAGGATTTTAAGTCGGTAATCCAAAAAGCTCTCGAACTGGGCGGATGGAATGCAGACCGGCACTTTACCGGCATTAACGGAGGTTCGGAATTGTTGACCGGTTTCGCCCGAAACACCGTACTCGGCGTGGCCGATAAAGTCATTGAAGCGGTTAAGGCCGGGGCTATCAAACATTTCTTCTTGGTTGGCGGCTGTGACGGAGCCCGACCGGGCCGAAACTATTACACCGACTTTGTCAAACAGACTCCTAAGGATACGGTAGTCCTGACCCTGGCCTGTGGCAAATACCGTTTCAACGACTTAGATCTGGGAGAAATCGGCGGTCTGCCGCGAATTATGGATATGGGACAATGTAATGATGCTTATTCAGCCATTCAAGTTGCAGTAGCCTTGGCCCAAGCTTTTAATTGCCACGTTAATGAGCTGCCGCTAACCTTGGTCCTCTCCTGGTATGAACAGAAGGCGGTCTGTATTTTATTGACCTTACTGGCTTTAGGTATTAAAAACATCTACCTCGGGCCGACCCTGCCGGCGTTCATATCCTCCAATGTCTTGCAGGTTTTGGTGGAGAAGTTCGACATTAAACCCATCAGCACTCCGGAAAAGGATTTGAAAGCTATCTTGGGGTAAAGAGTTAATGTGTTTTTAACCGGTAGTCAATTTGTTTTGACTACCGGTTAAAATAAACCAAACCGTCTAATCCCGGTACCCATCAGTTCTTCCCCATCAATCATAAAATCATTGTCACTCCCTCCGTTTTTCAAATTGAGATTTAGAACAGTTCCATATTCCTCATTCACCCCACACCAGTTAATTTTGACGATACCGGGTTTTAACTCTTCGATCCCAAAACGGTTACACTTCTGTTTAATCTTTTTCGCAACTTGAATGACTTTTTTATAAAATTCATAAAACTCGTAATCGCCATTCTCCCAATTCAAGATCTCTTTTTCAAAAAAATCCGTCCGTTTTCTAGTTAAAATTTCTTGCCCCGCCCAAACCAAAAACGCACCTGGGAGGAGGCTGTAAAAGACCACCCAATTTTTTAAAATGTTCGGATCGGAAATAATTGCTCCAATCCTCTCATTATCATGATTTTCCAAAAATCTCAATTTTATTGCTTCTTTGGGATAAAGGGTCTCCTGAAGGTAAAGATATTTTAGATATTCCTTCAGCTCGCCCCGGCTCTGAAAACAATTCTCCAAGTATTCGAACCCGTCGTAGTCATAGGTAAGATCAAAAGCTTGGTGCAATTCGGGATCGGAATGAGCGGTAAAACCTCTGTCGCGGAGATATTTGACAAAACCTTTATGAACGCTCTCGGCAAGCCAAATAACTTCCCGATCCCGGTTCAGAACAGCCCGGGCCTTATTCCAAAACTCAATCGGGATTAAAGCCGCCACATCGCACCTGAAACCATCAATCCCCATGCCTAGCCATATTCCCAAAGTCTCAATCTGATAATCCCATAAATCGAGATTAGAATAGTCCAAATCGTAAATATCGGACCAGTCATCGACCTTTCTGGAAAGATGACCATTATAATCCTTTAAAAACCATTCGGGATGCTCATATACTAAAGTTGAATCTTTGGCAGTATGATTATACACCACGTCAATAATGATTTTCATCTCTAAATCGTGGGTCTTTTCGATCAGTTTTTTCAAGCTTGCTTCATCACCTAACAGCGGATTAATCCCCCGATAGTCCTTAATTGCATATGGACTACCCAAACTTCCTTTCCGTCCTTCCTCCCCGATGGGATGAATCGGCATTAACCAGATGATATCCGCCCCGAGGTCTTTAATTCTTTCCAGATCCTCGGTTACACCTTCAAAATTTCCTGAGTCACTATGTCCCGGTACGTATATTTCATAAATTACGGCGTGTTTTAACCAATCAGGAGTGTTCCGCGCCATCATTTGCCTCCATCCTAACCTTAGTATCTTAAACCAAGTATTGCTTTGTTTTAGAGATAAACCCACGGTTTATTGAAACCTACATCGAAAACAGATATAATGGTCTATATTATCATTCACTCTTTGTTTCATGGATTATTCACTCGCATACCCGGTGTTTTAAGTAAAACGGCAGTATGAAATGAAAATATATATTTATCATAAACAGATACGGAGTCGAATTGATGAACAATTGGCTAATGTTTATTTCAAAGGTTTTACCTGTCATTTGGCTTCTATTTTTAGGGAATATTCTTAGAAAAATGGATTTCATCACTCAAAATACCATTAACGACCTAAAAAAAATTGTAGTCAACATTTCCTTACCGGCGTTGCTTTTCATAGCTTTCGCCGAGATAAAGTTAGAACATAAATACTTATATCTTGTGTTGATAATCTTTCTCACCTGCGTTTTAATGCTGTTTTTGGGGATGCTCTTTAAAAAAATGGGCAAGATTGGAAATAGCTATTATCCGGCCTTGTTCAGCGGTTTTGAAACAGGGATGATGGGGTATTCGTTGTTTGTAGCGGTTTATGGCACAGCCAACCTTTACAAACTGGCCCTGATCGATCTGGGACAAGTAATTTTTGTCTTTTTCGTACTCGTCAGTTATTTGGGAAAGCTTAACGGGAAAGGGGTTTCACCCAAAGAATTAGCTTTATCATTTTTAAAATCCCCCGTGATTATCGCGATTCTCCTGGGGATCCTGGCTGGCGCTACCGGAATTACCGGTACGGTAAAATCATTCTCGCTGACGAATTCCTTCCTGGAAACACTCAAGCTGCTTTCCGGCTTGACAACCTCTCTTATCTGCCTGGTAATCGGTTATGAATTACGGATTAATCTTCGAAAAATCGGACTTCCACTAGGAACAGTATTTCTACGGATTGGCCTCCTTTTATTATCAGCCTATTTAATAAATATATTGTTGGTTGACCAAGTTTTCCATCTCGACCGGGGCTTCAGGATGGCCTTATATGCCATGTTCCTGCTCCCTCCGCCCTTTGTAATTCCCATTTTCATGACGGATCAGGGAGAATCCCAAAAAGAATTGGTGTTAAATACAATTTCCATTCATATTGTTCTATCAATATTAATGTTTCTTGGTTTAATCATTATTTACTAAAAACGAATTATTAATTTTATCATAAAAAATCGAAAGCCCACCATAGCAGGCTTTCGTGCAAACATTAATCATTTTTGCTCCGGTAATCGAAACCAATCAAAAGGTTTTATCCTTTGGTTTTTAATCACCTCAACTATTTCCGCCCTCACTCCGTTTGTTTCGGGGGTTAGCTTTAGCTTTCCAACATAGACATTATTAGAGCGATAAATATTTACTATGGTTTCGAATGTTGCTTCTTTATTAGTAAAGACTAAAACATTCTTATCTTGCCTTGGGTCAATAACACAACCGTCAGCTTTTTTATCTTTTATTAAAGTCAGTAAAGCATATTCATATCTTTCCAAATCAGCATTAGCCCCTCGCAATTCTTCCTCTTTTTCCATAGCTTCACTAAGTGCCTCTTTGAGACGCAAATCCTCAAAGTCTGAAATGTCAATGCTGATTTGTTTTGACTGATGATCCAAATACCTAACAGTTCCAAATGTAATACCTACTAATGACAAAATGAAACCTAGAAAAATAAGGAGTGGTTTTACATCCCGGTTTCTTTTGGTCTTAGCAAATTCCTCTTCCAAAGAGTAGATAGCCGGTTTTTCATTCTCAGCCAGGCTGTTATGTAAGAGATACTCCTTACTTGATAGCTCATTTTTCATTTGGTCCCGATGGTCCATATCCCTCTCCAGTTGTCGGGAGCTTTTCCGCTCCTCGTTCTATTTACGAATTCTTCAGCCATTGGTAATTGGATTTCTTTAAAACCCTTATGGGCTTCCTGCCATTTACCACGGTAGTACAAGCTTAAACTTTCTTCAAACATAATAAGATTCGCTTTTAAGTCGTCTTCCAACGCCCGCACCGGAATCGGCCAAAAAATTTTTTTGCTGATAGTCTTCCCTTTTACCTGGACTGTATCTAATTCTAAAAAATAGAAAAAGCTTTCTCTCAAGTTTTGTTCAATATCATTTTTTACATATTCCGAACAGATAACCGGGACCTTGTAAATCCGCGTTAAACCTTCCAAACGCGAAGCAAAGTTGACATTATCACCGATAACAGTATTTGTCATTCTTTCATAAGAACCGATATTGCCGTAAAAAACAGTACCACCATCTATTCCCACGCCAACTTCCACTAGAACCGCCTGGTAAATTTGTTCCTCTTCTTCGGTCAAACTCCCCTTCATTTTTAGAATTTCGTTACGTCGATCTCTCATTTCTACTCGAAGTGTCCGGGCGGCTTTCTGAATTTCATAACCGGCCCAGACAGCTTGATATGACTTATTAACCTTATCCTTGCCATCTCCAAATTCGATTCCGAAAACTGCTAAAACGGCATCGCCCACAATAGACCCTATCAAACCTTTATGTTGAAAAATAGCCCGAATTGCCCGCTGGTAATATAAATTGAGAATACTGATAATATCAGTGCCCAGAGTTTCTGTCATTGTGGTAAAGCTTTTAATATCAGAACAAAGGATAGTCAGCTCCTTCTGGTCCCCTTCCAACCGGACCATTTTTTCACGGTATGCTTGAGCAGCGACATCCTGATTGACGAACCGCCGAAAAATAGAAAGCAGATTATTGATAGAGTTTGATAAGGAATTAAAGGCCATGCCCATGAAAGTGATATTATCATTAGAGGCGCCGTCCAAATTAATCAAATCCATTTGCTGAGTTTCAATCATCTTCATTATTGCGCCTGTGATTTGGTCAACAAAACGGGTAATATGCCTGATATAATAGGTTCCAATCAAAGCGCATGCTAAAGTAATTAATCCTATGATTATTGCAACGTTTCGAAAAATCCGGCGCGATCCTTGGCTAAACTCATTCATTTCCTCCGCTCTTATCAAATAAATGTTCCATTTGGGAAAGAATTTATAGACTCCGTAATATTCTTCACCACGAATATAAAAAGTTAATGCCCCTTCACGGATACCTTTGGCCTCTTGCTGCAGAATACGACGTAACGCTGCCTTATCATCAAAAATTTCAAGCCGAGGAATATGAGATGCTTGAAAAACAATCAGTCCTCGCTGTTCATCGTTGATGAATAGCCCCAACATGACGGATTTCTTATTTTTTAATTGCCGGGCAGCGTTAGATTCAAGACTCTTGACTGTAGAATTGAAAGCATCGGGATTATTCTTGGAGAATTGGTAGATTTCGTATTGAGAATTGATAAAATCATTGACTTCCTTTAAATCTTTTACTAGAAGTTCCTTCATCATTTTGATGAGTTCAGCTCGGTTGAAAGCGAGATTGATATAATTGGACGCAAAACTGGTAACCAAAATAGAAATAATGAAAATAATAATAATTCGCCGGGTAATCGGAATTATTCGAGTATTCCCAAACTTATTTTTTTGGTTATGGTCCATTTTTACAAATCAATCCAATCTAAGAAAAAATGATTACTGTACTTATAACAACGGATAATTACATCAAAAACTTGAGTAAAAAACCAAACTAGAACCATATTAATGAAAAAAAGATCCAGTCAAATATTGGATCCAAAAGTATCTACCCGGAAAATGTTTTCTCCGTGTCTCTGAGTCTCTGTGGCAAATAATAAATTTTAGCCACTGAGACACTGATACACAGAGTTAAATACTTTTTCCCTTTCGGAATAGAGGACTACCTAAAAATACTCTGGAGCAGGATTATTGCAAAAATTTTGAATATATTGATACACCATTTCCGTTACCGGAGTTGGAATACCATGCTGTTGCCCCAGGCGAATAATCGAACCGCCAAACAAATCGCTTTCATTGTGTTGTTTTTTTTGTTCAACATCTCTTTGCAAGGATGTCCTTAATTCATGAAATTGATATGCCTTTTCCAAAGAATCTGTTACAATGGTATCCCTTAATTGTACTCCTTCTTGGATAGCGATGGCATAAATTTCATACATGATTCTACCTACAATATCTCGTAATTCATTATCATCCATTACTTCCCCAATGGACTTTCCGGAATAAGCCGTAACTAGACCGAAAGCTGCAATAAAAAGATACTTTTCCCAAATTGCCGGATAAGGGTTATCAAACCATCGGAAATTGATATTAGTATCTTTAAATAAGCCAATAACAGCTACCGGAACTATCTCCGGATACCGAGGATCCTTTCCGAAAATTAGTAAATCACCTCCGGAGTGGTTTACTTTTCCCGGTTCGGCAATATAAGCTCCTACATAGACACAGCCGGGCAATACTATTCCTTTAGAAAGCGTCTTCCGGATTCTTTGATAAATATCAACTCCATTAAGTAATGGAATAATAATAGTATGTTCATTGATATAACCTGAAATATGCCTTATAGCGTCGTCCAAATCATAACTTTTTACACACATTAGGATCAAGTCCATCGAAGGTAATTCCGCAAAATTATCAGTTACCTGAACCGGCTTACAAATTAAAGTACCGTATTGCGCCGATTCCAATATTAATCCATCCTTGCGGATTTTTTGGAGATGTTCGCCCCTGGCAACAAAATAAATCTCACAATTCGGTTCTACCGAATTCAATACGTTAGCCATTTTACCCCCAAAAACACCTCCTACCCCGCCAATTCCATATACACAAACCCGTTTAATTCCTAATTCTTCACCGTTCATTAATCTACCATCCTTCCATGATTATTACCTGCTAATATTATCTGGTAATATTATATAATGAAGTTTCCTAATCATTCAATAATTATTTATGAGAATTGCATAATTACCTTAGTTAACCCTTCAGCTATTATCATCATCTTCTCACAAATGTAATAAATAACTCATAAGATTTAAATAAAAAATTATTAGGAAGTGAGCCAATGTCCGTCTCCGAAAGACTGACTCAGGTCTATAACACTTCATGCGAATTATCCTTCAATAATTATTCTAAAATAATCCTAATGATTGATAGCCATCGTGGGGATGGTAGCCGAGCCGATGATTTCATTCCCAATAAGCAGGTGTTCCTAACCGCCCTTAAAAAATACTACTATCTGGGCTATACATATATTGAACTTGGTGACAGTGATGAGTTATGGCAGTTCAAAAAGTTCCAGCAAATTATTGAAGCCAATCAAGAAGTCTTCCGTTGGTTGTATAAATTTCATCTTCAAAAACGTTACTATCCTATCTGGGGGAACCATGACATCTACAAGAAAGAACCGAAGTTTTGGAAAGAACTCCGCGCCTATGAAAAAAAATTTCCTTTGTTATACCAAATCAAAGCATATGAAGGTATTATCTTGCGTCATTTTGAAACAAGGCAAAAACTCTTTCTAATCCACGGCCATCAAGCAGATCCATTCAATGATCGAACTTGGCGAATCAGCTGTTTTTTAGCCCGGTATCTCTGGCGTCCAATGGAGATTTATTTTGGAATTAACGATCCAATTAGTCCGGCAAAAAATCATCGTCGCAAAAATAAAATAGAAAATCGTTTGATAGAATGGATTAAGGCCAATCATCAAATATTGATCGCCGGACACACACATCGTCCCGTTTTCGCCAGTTCCAATGAACCTCCCTATTTTAATTGCGGTAGTAGTTTACACCCGGATGGAATTACCGGAATCGAGATCGCAGCTGGAAGTATTGCCTTGGTTAATTGGAGTAATAACCTGAATAGAGGGAATTTAAATACTTACAGAAAAGTAATAGCCGGTCCGGAACCACTGTTATCTTTCTTCCAGGGGCCATACGCCAGCCCGTCACCTATTAGTAATACCTGCTAATTTATTACCTAGCAAGCGATTGTTACTTTTTTCTATCAAATTGCTTTTATGATTGCTTTTTCCAATTAATAGGCGTATAATCATAAAGGCAAATAGCAATTTTTGAATGAGGCATAGGTTCAAATCGGATTAAACCGTTTAATTAATCTATATAGAGAGTTCGCTTTTTTCCTCCCAACTAGCCCCTGCAAAGCCAAGCTCTTCCTCTCAAATCTTAATTCTAGCTGTTTGTAATAATCTACTTTAGTTAATTCAGAATTATAAATCGTTTTAAAAATAATCGCGAACGGTTTAACGCGTTATTTTTAAAACACAAGTTCAAATTACCAAAGTAGAAATAAGAATAAAGGATAAATATGAAAAATTTAAGATTTCAAGAATTGAACCTTTCGAAAGAGGTTCAAAAAGCCATTGCTGAGATGGGCTTTGAGGAAGCTACTCCGATTCAGTCTCAGTCGATTCCCCATATTTTAAAGGGAAATGATTTAATCGGCCAGGCCCAAACAGGAACCGGAAAAACCTGTGCTTTTGGAATACCCATAATTGAGATGATTCACACCGAAACTAATGGTATTCAAGCCCTAATCCTCTGCCCCACCAGGGAATTAGCTATCCAATCGGCGGAAGAACTAAAGAATGTCGCTAAATATAAAAAAGGGATTAGAATTTTACCGATTTACGGTGGACAGCCAATTGAGCGCCAAATCGCAGCTTTAAGGACCCATCCGCAGGTTATCATAGGGACACCGGGCCGGATTATGGACCATTTACGGCGACATACTTTAAAGTTAGCCTATTTAAAAATGATGGTCCTTGACGAAGCTGATGAGATGTTAAATATGGGTTTTCGGGAAGACATCGATATTATTTTGAAAGAAGTGCCCAAGCGGAAACAAACAATTCTCTTTTCCGCAACCATGTCACGGGAGATCCTTGATTTGACAACCAAATACCAAAATAACCCGGTTTCGATCAGAGCTGTTCACCAAGAACTTACCGTACCCAAAATTGAACAGTATTATCTCGAAGTCCGCGAAGCTACCAAATTAGATATTCTCACCCGCATGATTGATGCTTATAACTTCAAATTGACTTTGGTTTTTTGCAATACCAAGCGTAGGGTGGATGAGCTTTCATCCAATCTTCAAGCCCGAGGTTATCTAGTTGAAGCATTGCATGGAGATATCCGACAGACCCAACGGGATAAAGTTATGGCCAAATTCAGGCAAGGTAAAATTGATATTTTAATCGCCACTGATGTTGCGGCCCGTGGTATTGATGTCGATGATATCAACGCTGTTTTTAATTATGATATCCCTAATGACGAAGAATACTATGTTCACCGTATCGGAAGGACCGGTAGGGCCGGGCGGGCAGGCAAGGCCTTTACATTTGTCTCGGGGAGAGATATTTATAAATTAAAAGAGATCCAACGCTATACCAGATCTACGATTTCGCTTCAAAAACCGCCTTCTTTAATTGATATCGAGGATAAAAAAGCTAATCAGGTTCTGGATACCGTAAAATCTATTCTTAACGAAGGCCAACTATCAAAGTATGTCGCTTATATTGAGAAGATGCTTGAGGATACAAATCCTGAAACTACTACCTTAGATATTGCCGCAGCTTTCTTAAAGAGCGCGGTTGAGCAAAATAATATTCAACCCAGCCAAGAGGATTCTACAAATTTTACAACATTCAATAATCAAAACCATAATAGAAGAAAAGTAACTTTTAAAGAATCGATCCGAAAAACCAACCCGGAACGAAAGAGCTACGTTTCTTAATTTATTTAAAATAGAGTAAACGAAAGACGAACTGAATCTACTTATTTACGCTATTATACTTGGTTCTTAATTATGATTAAACCCTCGCTTAAAAAGCTGGGGTTTTTTTTATCATTTATACTATTATATTGTATTTTGACCATTAATAAATAAAGCATATTTCCAAACATTCTACGAAAAATATATATTACCATGATTAATTTAATCTTTAAAGAACTAAACCTCTCCCCGGAAGTTCAACAAGCAATCTCGGAAATGGGATTTGAGGAAACCACACCCATCCAATCCCAATCAATTCCCCATATTTTAAACGGAACAGACGTAATTGGACTGGCTCAAACAGGTACCGGAAAAACCTGTGCTTTTGGAATACCCGCTATTGAAATGCTTGATTCTTACTCCGAAAATATTCAAGTATTGGTCCTCTGTCCAACCCGGGAATTAGCAATTCAAACAGCTGAAGA
This sequence comes from Bacillota bacterium, assembly GCA_023435565.1. Taxonomy (GTDB): domain Bacteria; phylum Bacillota; class UBA4882; order UBA8346; family UBA8346; genus JAAYHS01. Next base: position 515 of record JAEYRN010000056.1, on the reverse strand, counting down.
GCTGAGAAATGTCTCCAAGTACAAAAAGGGGTTAAAAATCCTCCCAATTTACGGGGGCCAACCAATCGAACGACAAATTTCCGCTCTAAGACAACGACCACAAATTATTATCGGTACACCTGGTCGGATCATGGACCATCTACGGCGGCATACGCTAAAACTGATGCATTTGAAAATATTAATCCTCGATGAAGCAGATGAAATGTTGAATATGGGTTTTCGCGAAGATATCGATATTATCCTGAAAAAGGCGCCGGAGGAGAAACAGACGATCCTCTTCTCCGCTACTATGCCTAAGGAGATAATGGATTTAACGGCCAAATATCAGAAACAACCGGTGCTGGTCAAAGCTATTCATAAGGAGTTAACCGTACCCAATATTGAACAATACTACTTAGAAAATACTCCCGTGCTTTTTGATCTTTGACAAATGAATCAAGCAGCTGGTTCAATAGTAACTTTAAAACCCATACTTTCTAAACGTTTGACAGAACGCTTCACAGTGGCTTGACGAT
>JAEYRN010000065.1 GCA_023435565.1 Bacillota bacterium | reverse complement strand
CTGCTTCCGCCAATTCACCCGGGAGGCTACGGAAGAATGACCGGTATATTATGGTCCAAAAAGGGATGCCAAAGGCGGTCATGGGCAAAAAGAGTCCATGTAGTGTATCGGTCAGGTTAAAATTGCTACATAATTTATAGAGCGGAATCAAAACCATCTGTACTGGTACGAAATAACCGGCTAGGATAACATAGAATAAGACCTCCGTAAATTTGCTGCGATAACGAGCGAAGATATAACCCGCCATAGCCGCTGAAGGCACTGTACATAAGATCGCGCCTAAGCAGACGAATAAAGTATTTTTTAAACCTCTGCCTATTTGTACGTTATCCCAGGCAATAATAAAATTAGTCCCTCGGATTTGTTCTGGCCAGCCCCAGGGATTATAAGCATATTCCAGTTGAGTTTTGAACACAAAACAAAAGGGTAAAAGAAGTGGTAAAATTACTGCCAAAGCTAAAAGTATTAAAATGAAAGAAATAAATATCTCCGCTAATCTCCGGCGGTTACGAGGATCCTGGTCAAATTCCATAAGATAATCGTTCATTTCGCGTCACCTTCCTTTCCCTGCAGTGAGAATTGGACTACGGCAAAGATCAATGCAATTAAGAAAACAATTACGCCTATGGCTGAAGCCCTGCCGTATTGCCAATTGACAAAACCTTGTTTATATAGGGCAATAACTAATGTTGAGGAAGAGAAACCCGGCCCACCCGTAGTAAGCAGCCATGGTAGATCAAAAAACTTCAGACAACCGATAGTGTTGATGATGATAAGGATGCGAATAGGGTAGGAAACCATTGGTAGCGCAATAAACCTAGCATATTGCCATTTATTAGCTCCATCCAATTCCGCCGCTTCACGAATCTCCATCGGTATTTGTTCGATATTAGCCATCAGATAAATAATGGCGAATCCCGTATAAGCCCAGGTAGCCATAGTGAATATCGACCAAAATACGATGTTGGTATCGCCTAGAAAGTCGATTCTCTCCAACCAAGGCCAGTTAAATTTATCGGCGATGGTCGAGATCACGCCATATCTAGGCGCGAATATGAACCGGCCGAGCATGGCGGTGATTGCCGACGGCAGGATATTCGCCAGATAATAGATGGCGCGTAACGGACCCATAAGACGATTCTTATAGGTGGTTAAGGTAAAGGCAACAAAAAAGGCAAGTGGAGTCTGGATTAATACGCTCCAGAAAGCCAATTCCAAAACGTTAATTAAACCGGTGATAAATTCCTCGTTTTTAAACAATCGCATATAATTTTCAAACCCGATAAAAACGGTATCGCCAAGGCCGGTAGCGCGCATTAGCGAGAGACGAAAGGTCTCTTCGATCGGATAGTACATGAATAATATTAGAAACGCCAAGGCAGGCAAGAGAAATATTCCCTTGAAGAATATAAGATTCCAATCCCGCTTTTTTTGATATTTTAAACCGTATGTTAATTCGGTTACATTGGCGTTGTTGTCCATTTACGTACACCTCCAAATCTGTACAAATTGAAATAAATTTGATCATTCTTTTCCATCCTTAAACCATGGAAGGAGAAGGCAATTTACAGTATTTATTTCAATTTATGAATCAAGGAATATATATCGTAGTATTTGTTGATATATATTAGAAAGGCTTATAAATCAAAAAATAAAGTAAGTGGGCGGGGACCAAAGAAAGTCCCCGCTCCTTAAACTGTACGAAAGGTATAAATTATTACTTCTTAGCCGGACCGAGATTTTCTGCTACTAACTCCTCGTAATTTGTCAATGCTTTCTTGACATCGTTATTTGGCATGAAAAAGGTCTGGAGGGTATCATTTAATGGGCTGGTTACCATCGGCGGTAGATCTTGATCCCACCAGAATTGAATTGCTTTAGCTTTGCCGAATACTTCGGAAGCCATTCCGGTCAAACGGGTAGGAGCTTTCACGCCAGGGACGGCACAGATTCGGCCGAGTTCGGCTGAACAAGCTTCAACGCTCATGACATATTTTAAAAAGCGAACAACGGGGTCTTTCTTCTTTGCAGCCGCTTTGGTGACTGTAAAACCGATGTCGACCATACCCATCATGTCGGTCATTTTACCCTTGCCACCCGGCATCTCCGGGAATGCATAGAAGCCGAGAGTTTGATCGGTAAAGCCTTTGTCGGCGTATTGGGCGCACATCCAGGAACCGGTTACATGCATAGCTGCTTTACCGGTAGCCATAAGTTGTTGAGCGTCGCCGTAAGCTTCACTAAGCGGTTTCTCTCCGAAGTAGCCTTTCTTTACCCATTCTTGATACTTCTGAGCTGCTTTAACGAATGGATCACTATCAAAGCGGCCTTTCCGGCCTGCGGCGTCGCTGAAAGTAGTGATTCCGCCGAAACGATCGGTTAAGTACATGTACATTGCCAGTGGCGGCCATTTATCCCTGGCGCCGCAAGCAAAAGGTTGAATTCCTTTAGCTTTGAGAGCATCGGCTACTTTTTCCAGTTCGTCAACGGTGGTCGGTACGGAAAGCCCGTTGGCTTTAAAGATACCTTCGTTGACGAAGAGACCGGCGATGGCGAAGAACGGGGCCACACCATAGATCTTATTTTTCCAAGTCATTGCTTCACGCGCGGCAACACTACCGGGAATGGACTTCAATTCTTTGGTCATGTCCAGCAGTCGTCCGGCATCGGCATAGCCACCCATAACGGAACCGCCCCAACCCTGAAAGATGTCAGGAAGGTCCTTGTTATTTGCCATGGCGACCTTTGTCTTGTCCATCAGTCCCGGATCGCCTAAAGCGACGTAGTCCAGTTCAATATCGGGATTTTTGGCTTGAAAACCGGCAACTACCGCTTTGATATAGGCGTGGGCTGGATTGTCATTGGGAAGATCCCTGCCCCAGACGGTAAGTTTCACCTTGTTTGCCGCCATACCCGGCATTAATGAGCCGATAAGTAAAGTTACTACAAGTAGTAAAGCTACAAAAATGGTAAATCTGGTTTTAAACATCTGCTATACCTCCTTTTTAATTAAAAGACAGTCCACGTAAAAACTCATAGGGAATTTTTATTGTCTTTAAATCACCTCCTTTTTTCAATGCATCTTTTTGGCGTGGAAAACCGGGATGATAATTCAAGTTACCAATAACCGTAAACCGATACCCAGTTCTATCGGTTGATTATAAAGTCGCCCTTTTGGCGACAAATATTTCGTTTGCTCCGCCGGACGAAAATTCAGGCTGAAATGCGAGCAAAGTCTTTCAAGTATCGCTTCTTGAAGTAATCCCATTTGAATTGTAACCTCACATTTTTACCGGTGCTTGCTAAATGTTTTAAGCCGAGAAACGGATTGTCAGTTCCGGTTTTAAACATATTTTTATGGCCATGCTGTCGTCTTCACCCTGCAAAACCTTGACCAACATTTCCAATGCTTTCAAGCCCAGTTCGAACCGGGGTTGCCGAATGGTCGTTAGCGGGGGATTGGTTAATGCCGAGAATTCCAAGTCATCATAACCAATTATCGCAATATCATTCGGGATTTTCATTCCGGATTCATGTGCCGCTTGCAGGGCTCCGTATGCCATAGCGTCACTGGCTATGAAAACTGCTGTGCATTGCGGTTTATAACCTAATAATTCTTTCATGGCGATATAGCCGTCTTGCCATAAAAACTTGCCCGTCGCAACCAGTTCTTCGGAAAAGGAAAGATTATGTTCATATAAAGCCTTTTTATATCCTTCCAAACGGTCTAAAGCAACTTGAAAATCCAAGTTGCCGGAAATATGGGCAATCCGTTGATGGCCTTTTTCAATTAGGTATTTGGTAGCGTAATAACCTCCCTGGATATTATCAACCCAAATGCAATTGATGCGTGGGTCAAAAAAATTCCGTTCAACTAAGATAAAGGGGACATCCTGGTTGATCAAAAATGATACAAAGTTTTTATCTCTGATGTTACTGCCGACAATAATTAAACCGTCCACCCGCTCTGAGGAGACCATTTTTCGAAAAACCTCTCCGTGTTCCAGACTTTCGAAAGAATTGGAAAATAGTAAGGTATAACCGGTTTGATTGGCGGCATACTCCATCCCTTTAATAATTTGAGAATAATAAGGTTGTGAAATATCCGCCATAAAAATCCCGATCGTCTCCGTTTTGCGTGTCACCAGGCTACGGGCGGCGGCATTCGGATAATAATCGATCTCTTCGGCAATCTCGAATATTAATTTCCGGGTCGTATCCTTAACACCGTATTTTTGGTTTAAAGCCCGCGATACCACACTGGGAGCCACTCCCGCCTGCTTTGCAATATCTTTGATAGTAGCCATGATCTCTCCCTAACTGACTAAATAACAAACGTTTGTCGATTGTGAATTAACTTTATCACAAGGGGTCGAACCCCTGAAGGCAATCTGTTTACTAAAAAGGTTAAAAATTTTACTAAATTTTTAAAAAAAAGAAACGAGGCGTTCACTTTGGAGTAAACGCCTCAGACTTTAGACATTTATGTTTGGCTGTTAAGTTTTTCGAAATTCATTAATTGACATTCCGGTATATTTTTTAAAACAGATTCCAAAATAGTGAGGATCCGGTATTCCAACAGCTTCACCGATTTGATAAGCTTTTTGATTGGTCTCCCGGAGTAACTCAATTGCAGTTTCCATCCTGATTTTCGTAAGGTACTCTACAAAAGTCGTTCCGGTGGCTTGCTTAAAAATCCGACTCAAATAGCTGGAATTTATATAAAATTCCTTGGCTACTTTACTAAGGGAGAGAGCTTCATTAGCAAGATTATTATGGAGGTAATCCTGAACTTCTTTGGTAATATTATTCTCCTTTTTATCATGCAAACTTTTAACAGCGGTTGTAACCGTTAAAATAAGATCGTCTAAAAATTTTTTCATCTCCGGTAAAGTATCGTTTTTAAAGATTAATTCATAAGCTTGAGGATTTTCATTAACGATGTCGACAGTCCGGAGCCCCAAACCATCAATGGTATTGATAATGGTTGCTAAGATCATGAAAGCCTTTGCCCTTAGAGAATCCACGGTAAAGTTTGGGTTTGCGCTAATTTCTTTAAAGAACGAATCCACCCAAGCTATTGCTTTATCGCCACATCCTGTTTTGATAAAGAAACCGAACTCGTCATTTTGATAATCATTGGGAGGGATATCCCGGGATATAAGGTTCAAATCGTTATAACTAATAATATGGCCTTTACCTATCAATAATTTGTAATTTAAAGCTTCAACCGCTTCCCTGTATGAGTTATGAATATTCTCCGGATGTGGGTAACTTCTGCCGATACCAACTGTTACAAACGATTTCAATTCTTTTTGAATCAGAATTTTGATTGATTCCAAGAGGAGTGAGATGTCGGTCGTAGGGTCGTTGTTCAAGACCACTATCCGTTGTTGATAGTCAAAAAAGACGTAATGACCTTCTTCTGTCTTGTAATATTCATTTATCAAAGCCATTCCCCGCATTCCCAAGATCAGATGTTCCTCGGCGCCGTAATGTTCTTCCCGATTAGCGGGGGTGATTTCCAGCACAGCCACTTGAAAGGGATTGGATTCGAATTCAATTTGAAAATATTTAAGTTTATCCTCGATCTCGAAGTTGTAATATTTGTTTTGGAGCAATTCGTTCAGGAATTTTTCTCTTAAATAGGGGAGATGCTCCGTTAATTGTTCTTTTAGACGCTGGTATTCATCATGCTCAGCCCGTTCCGCAACGATTTTTGATTTTAAATCCAAAAGGACCAGTTTTATTTCCTGATCGTGAATGGGTTTTAATAAAAAATCGGTAACTCCCACTTGAATACTGCGTTTTGCATATTCGAATTCTTCATGGCCGGTTAAAATGACTATTTTTATCCAAGGATACCTCTCCCGGATAACCCGGCTAAGTTCAATGCCGTCCATAAAAGGCATGCAAATATCCGTAAAAATGATATCAGGTATCTCTTGTTCCATTAATTCCAAAGCTTCCCGGCCGCCGGTAGCTTCTCCGACGATGCAAATCCCGAGTTCGTGCCAGTTCAAACAGCGTTTGAATAAATCGCGCACTAAATCTTCATCGTCAATAATCATCAGTTTCAGTATGGCATTGGACAAAATTGCTTCACTCCTTACAAGGAACGGCGATGGTAATAATAGTGCCGGACCCTTTCTGAGTTTGGAGCTGATAATTAACTTCGGTACCATAAAAAATTCGTAACCGCTCGATAGTACCCCGTAACCCAAAACCTAAGCCTTCTTCTGTTATGGAATTCTCCGTGATTAGCTTTAGTTTCGCCTCGGAGATACCTACCCCATCATCTTCAACCACCATTAAGATTTTGTTTTCGGTTAATTTGGTTCTGAGTTTAATCAGACCTTTTTCTCCTTTAGGTTTAATCCCGTGATAGATGGCATTTTCCACTAAAGGCTGTAAAACAAGTTTTAAGATCTTATACTTTCCGGCTTCCGGATCAAGATCATACTCGATTGTAAAAAGATCGCCATAACGATATTTTTGGATAATCAGGTAGTTTTTAACCACTTCGATTTCTTCGGTAATGCTGATTACTTCATTACCTTTGCTTAGACTGGTGCGGTAGTAACCCCCTAATGCCTTCATGACCGTATAAACATCTTCGCTTCTTCCCGCCAAAGCCAACGCACTGATTGAGTCAAAAGTGTTATAGAGAAAATGCGGCTTTATTTGGGCCTGAAGCACATCCAGTTCCGCTTTGCGTTTGGTTTTTTGCTCTTCGACCACCCGGTCAATTAGTTTCCGAATCTCCACAATCATCATATTGTAAGTGTTTTGCAACTGGGCAAATTCGTCATTCCCGGTGCTGATATCGACCCTTTCAAATTCACCCTGTTCTACTTTTTTCATAGATTTCAGTAATCGATTTACCGGTGTTGTAATCAAGCGGGATATAAAAAGCGAACCGCTGAACAACAACAAGCTATTGAATACTATAACAATAACAGCAATCAGGTTAAAGTTCTTCAGTTCGTTCGAGAGTTCGGAAAATGACATGATACTAACTATCTTCCAATTATAACGTTGGACCCGGAGATAGGATATCAGATAATTCTGACCAGCTTGTTTCCGGACGAAAGATCCGGTCGGCTTATCTTGAAATTTATACAAAAGTTCCGGTAGATAAATCTTATTTAACTTGTGATTATTTATTATTTCCCAGTTATTTTCGTTAAAGATGGCAATTTCGGTATTATAGTTATCTCCGATTTCTTCAAAGGAGTCCTCAAAAACTTTAATCGGAAAGTTAAGAATTAAAATTCCGATCGGCTTATCAGTTTCCAATTCGTTTACCATTTTAATTAAGGAAATATAGCTGCTTTCCGCCTGATTTTTAAATATTCCTCCCGCATTGAACCGAAGCAGATAGGCTCCCTTCTTTTCGACAACCTCAGGATACCAATCGGCTTGATTGATAACAAAGGCATTTAGGCTTTTTAAATGTTCTTTATCAATCGAAAATTCACGGTTATATTTATCAAACAAATAGATCCCCGTGATTTCAGGAACGGCTTCCAAATAATTATGGAGTATTTTCTCAAGTTCCTTTCGGAAATTGGGGTCATTTATTTTTTGTGAATCTTTTAAGAGATCCTGTACATCACTATTGGCTAAAATTACATTGGATTGTCCGTTAACAGTATCAATAACCGAATTAAGATTCTGGTTGAACAGGTGTAGCATTTGAAACGATACTTCACTGACTTTTTGGGAGGTGACCGAAGCATAGAACTTTTGATAGAGAAAGTTGGAGATGGTAATGGAGAATAGCAAGAGCAGCAAATAAAAAAGGTTGATCTTGGTTCGGACCTTTAAACTATTAAAATTAATCCATTTCCATTTTATTAAAAAAAAATCGGTTAACTTTTTTGGTGAAAACGTGTTCACGGTAATTACCTCTGGTTAATTATTCCTTAAAAAATAATAATTATATTTATTTAAATACTTTTCTGTAAGCATAGAGGATTTCCTCCCGGGGATAAACTTCATTTAAAGGCTTTGTTTAAAAGGGTTGTCAGTGAGCCGGAATATTAAGGCATACGGATAACCTCCAATATGATAGTTGATGTTCGATCCTTTACATTTGGGGGGATTAAGTGATGGTTAAAACAGGTAATTTGGGATTTGTTGGCGAACATTTATCATATAGGAATAGGAATAGGAATCAGGCGGTTTATAGAAATAACCGTAAAGATGTCAGACGTAATGTCGGCTTTGAAAGAGAAAGGAAAGGGTCAACTTGAAAAGAATTGGATTTGGAAGAACGGCTGAATTTTTTGAAATCTCAAATGAAAAGGTTGTGAAGTTGTTTTATCCCGAATTCAGTAGCGAAATGGCTCAAAATGAATATTCGATCAATAATAGCCTAGCAAAAAAGTTACCTTCAATACCGAAAGTATATGAATTGGTAAAAATTGAAGATCGAAATGGTATTATCTTTGAAAGAATAGCGGGGGATACGTTATCCCATTATCTATTAAATAATCCGTTACAAATAATGAGAACCGTAAAACGTTTTGCATCTCTTCATAGGAAAGTAAATAATGTAGAATTAGAGAATATCGGTAATAATGACCAAAAAGATAAAATTAAGCGATCTAAAATATTAAATGAAACAGAAAGAGATATACTAATTAGTTTTTTAGATAAAACTAAATCTAATAACCTTTGTCATGGAGATTACCATCCGGAAAATGTAATGATTTCTGAAAATGACTCAATGAGGATTATTGACTGGGTTACTGCTTTCACCGGGAACCCATTATTAGATATTGCGAGGACCTATTATTTATTACGATATGGACAGTCTCCGGAAAAGAAATCCATCATAAAGCATCTATTAGAAAGGATTTTTAAGTTGATTTTTTCAAAAAGATACTTGAAAAAAAGATTGATAAGCCATGACGATAAAAAGCTATTTCCTTATTTTTACTTTGTTATCCAAGTAACGAGACTAGAGGATAATATTTTAATTGAGAATGTGAAAATTGAAAAAAAGATAATGAAGAAGAAAGGGAAGATGATTAAAGGAATTATGAGATATAATTCGCTGCATTGAAAAGAAGAGCTAATGCCTTTCCAAATAGTTCCCTTTTTACCTTGAGTAGAAGCTAAACCCAGCGATTGACATAGGTCGATTGCATGGGTTTCACCTTCTTTTTTACCACTTATCCTACCTCCATTATATATTTTGTGTACACAATGTCAATAGTGTATGCATTATTCTATGCTGATATGTAGAGTATGATTATTTAAAGTTATAAAGGTCTTTGGGATTGAATTGAACTCAACTTTCGCAGAGCGAAAGTTGGAACAAACCCAATAAACAGTAATTATCAGGCATAAAAATGAACAGTAATTGACAAATTAGCGAAAATCATATAAAAACACCCCTTCATTTGGTATAGTG
>JAEYRN010000061.1 GCA_023435565.1 Bacillota bacterium | reverse complement strand
ATATTACGACTAAGACTGGAAAGAAATTATCAAAAATGATTAAAAGTCAACTCGAACAGTGGATTGCTGGTTTGCCTAATTATATCAAGGTTTATCTGCTGATTTCTTGCTGCGAAAGTTGAGTTATTAACTTCAATTAAACTCATCAAAACTGTATACTAAAAAATATTTTTTGAGGCTAACCATGAAACATGTTATTGCGGTTCTTTTGTTGGCAACATTATTCCACGGCGTTTTATTCGCCGAACCGTCTACCCTTCAACCTGAAAATCCCATTAAAATTGTCCATCCGGTTGAAAACGCTCATTTACCGGCGTTAAATTCCTCTTTTGTCTTTGGTTCGGCACCACCGGATGGAATACTTTCGATTAATGGAATCCCGGTTAGGATCCATCCGGGTGGCGGTTTTTTGGCCATGGTCAACCTTACTCCCGGTGAATTTGAAATTAAAGCTGAACTAAGGCTAAGCGCTAAAACATATCATTTAACCCGGACCATTTTGGTGGCTAAACCGGAACAGCCGGCACCGGAATTACCATTAATCATTGAATATGTTACATCCGGTCAAGATCAAGAATTACTCCCCGGAGATAATATTGAAGTCATATGTAAAGGAAGCCCTGGAAAAGAGGCCTATTTTACAATTAAGGGTATCAGGGGAAAATTTCCGATGAATGAGTCCAAAACCGGTGTCAGTGGAATCTATTACGGAGTATATCGAATCGGAAACGTTGACAAACTCAATAAATCAAAGATCAAAGTAACCCTCGATGCCAAAAACCAAAGGGAGTCTAAAGAAGCTGAAGGGACAATCTCATTGTTCAAAGGTCAATCCCCAGTTATGGCTGAAACCATTTCACCCAATACGGTCCTTCGGACCGGACCAGCTTTATCCCAAAACGATCTGGCGGGATATCTGATGTTTCCTCCTGAAGGAACTTTGTTGCAAATAACCGGAAGAATAGGTGGGGAATATCGGGTCCGATTGAACAAAACCAATACTGTATGGGTTAATGTTAACCAGGTTAAACTTCTTCCACAAGGGACTCCTCCAGCCCATATTGTGGCCGGAAATGTAACCTTGAGCGTAAAGGATGCTTCTACCTTTATCCGAATACCGTTAAAGCGTAAAATTCCCTTTAAAATCAACCCCGAAGCGGAAGGCAAATATTTGGATATTTTGTTTTACGGCGCTTTTTCAAATACTGATTGGATAAATAATGCAGCTATTGGAGCTGTCAAACAATTGGAATGGTTCCAAGATGATGAAGAAACCTACCGGTTACGTATCCATACCTTGCCCAACAGTTGGTGGGGTTATGACAGTCGTTATGAAGGAAATCAATTCGTCTTTGAGTTAAGAACTCCCCCGCCTGTAACTGTAAATGATTTCACTCTAAAAGGGCTTACCATAGCCGTTGACCCCGGCCATTCAGCCGATACCGGAGCAGTGGGTCCTACCGGTTATGCTGAAAAAGACGCCAATCTAGCTCAAGCCCTTGTTCTTAAAGAAAAACTTATTGCTAAAGGGGCTAAGGTCATTATGGTCCGTGAAGGCGATCAAGATGTTCCGCTAATCGAACGCCCCCTAATCGCTTGGCGAAATAGAGCGGACTTACTGATCAGCATCCATAACAACGCCCTTCCTTATGGCGGAAACCCTTTTGAAAAACACGGCTTTGGGGTTTATTATTATACCCCAATGAGTCTACCCTTGGCCAAAGAGATTCATAAAGCTTATACTGAAACCTTCGGTGCAAGCAGTAAATATGTTTTACCCGATGATGGTTTATACTATGGCAACCTAGCCCTAACCCGAGCTCCACAGATGCCCTCCGTACTAATTGAGTCGGCGTATATGATTGTTCCTGAGGAAGAGGCTTATTTAAAAACTGACGGTTTCCGCTTGGCCTGCGCTAATGCCATAATCACCGGTATTGAACGTTATGCCCGCCGGATGCGTCGGGAAATAAAATAATCCATCAAGAAAATTGTCAATATTAAAACGCCGTGAAGCAAATGGTTGCCTACGGCGTTTTTTATGTCAATATAATTGAACTATTTCTAATCACCACTCACTAGGTTTCAAAAAGGTGGCGAAGGCTAACTAAAAACTCTTGCCTCAAGCCTCGTGCCTTATTAAACCGGGGCCTGAGTGGTCGGGAGGCAAATAGTCCTTCCCGGAATAAAATCACTAGGCCGTAAACCCGGATTGAGAACTAAAATATCCGCGGCACTCACTGTAAATTTTTCCGCTATTGTACTCAATGTCTCTCCGGGTTGAATTACATATGTATTATTGCCGGGACAGACGATGGGTTGCGGTGCCGGAATACAAATGCGTTGCCCTGGGACCAGGCGGTTCGGATCTAAACCGGGGTTAGCCGCTTGTAAGGCTCCTACTGAGATATCAAATCTGGTAGCTATTAAAAATAGCGTATCTCCTGATTGAATGGTGTAAAGAGTGCCTCCCGGACAAGTTGGTACTGCTTGCGGAATGCAAATTGTCTGTCCGATCCGGAGCGCATTTGGGTCAAGGCCGGGATTAATTGCAATTATGGCAGTGACTGTGGTCCCAAACCTCTGTGCTAGAGCAAATAATGTATCACCGCTACGGATTACATAAACGAAACTTCCTTGTGGACAAACCGGCGGCGCCGCGCCTGGAATACAGATTATCTGGCCAACTTGGAGAACATTGGGGTCAAGACCGGGATTAAGAGCTAAGATGGCCGATACTGTGGTGTTAAATCTCTGGGCTAATGCAAATAATGTGTCACCGCGCTGGATGGTATAGGAAAAACTTCCTGTGGGGCAGACTGGCGGAGCTGCGCCGGGGATACAAATTATCCTTCCAACTTGGAGCGCATTAGGATCGAGACCGGGATTAAGAGCTAAGATGGCCGATACTGTGGTGTTAAATCTCTGGGCTAATGCAAATAATGTATCGCCGCGCTGGATGGTATAGGAAAAACTCCCTGTGGGACAAACTGGCGGAGTTACGCCGGGGATACAGATAGTTTGCCCTACTTGAAGCGCATTGGGATTAATACCGGGGTTAATGGCAATAATGGCTGCTACTGTGGTTCCAAATTGCTGAGCTAACGCAAACAAAGTGTCACCACGTTTAATCACATAAGGAAAGCTACCTTCCGGACAGACCACTGGTGCTGCGCCGGGGATGCAGATTCTTTGGCCGATTTGGAGCGCATTGGGGTTAATACCGGGATTAATCGCGATAATGGCATTGACGGTAGTGCCATATGTCTGGGCCAGCCTAAATAATGTGTCTCCTGCCTTGATACTATATACAAATGACCCCGGAGGACATTGGATCGACAAATTCATCACTTCTTTCCTTGGACTTTTAGTATATAGTATTAAATACCTAATTAACTTTGGACCATGCTTTTGGCATTGTTTTACTATTAGAGCAAAGGGTGGATAGTATTAAATAAGTCAAGAACTCTCTGAATATTTCAGAAAGCTCTTGACTTACAAGGAGGTAAGTGTTTTCGGATTAAAACTTCAAAATTTTTTCCACTACTTTCTTTAACTCTATTATAAAAAAACCCTCTAAGGGTTTGAATAGAAAAAAATTTTTTATTATAGACTATCTTTTTAAAAATATCTAAGGAAGCGCTGATTAATCCGATTTTGTGCGAGCAAATATGCGGTATTAGGCATTTTGCGAAGCACAAAATCGTCACTTATTCAATTAATCAGCGCTTCCCTAAAAAATATATGTATGAGAATTGCATAATTACCTTAGTTACCCTTCAGCTACAATATATAGTGGCAAACGCGGATGTATCTATCAATACTATTTGGTGGTCTCTCGATATTCACTAGGCGAAGCGCCGGTGATCTTTTTAAAACAATTACTAAAGTAAAAAGAATCATTATAGCCGACCGCATTTGAGATTTCATAAATTTTTAAATCGGTATGTTTCAAGAGTTCCTTTGCCTTCTTAATCCTGCGTTCGGTTAGATAATCTATGAAATTTTTGCCGGTACGTTCCGTAAAAAGTAAACTGAGATAACTGGGGCTGATTTTATATTGATTAGCCATTCCCGATAGAGTAATATCCTCTGCAAAATGCAGATCAATGTACATCCGGATCTCCTCAACTAACTGGTGATTGAGAGAAGTGCGCTTTTGCCTGATGTAATGGTTAATCCGATCAAAGAATGATGTTAACAGTTGCTCCATTTCCTCCAAGCTCTCCACCCGGTTGAGAATGATCAGGGTATCGTCATTCGTTCCAAAGATTTCACCCGCATTGTATCCCAGCTCATTTAAGGTGGTAAAGGTTAATAAAATTAAATTACTGGCCACCATCTTTGATAATTCCCAGCTCAGCTTCGCCTGGCGCATCTCATTAACGATATTTTTTAAGTCCACCCCGACGGCGGAATCGGCGCCGATTTTTAAATTATCAAAGATTGAATAACGCTGTAATGAATTGAGGATTTTATGACATGATTGGGTATCCGGGTTGAGATCATTAATGGAAAAAACCTGGTTTAATCCGTATAGATAGCGATATTGTAAAGCAGAACATGCTTCCCGGTAAGAAATGGCAAGGTCAGCTAAGTCTCGGTATTGACGGCCTATGCCGCATGCCATCGATACCTTAAGCGCCAAATGCGCTTGAGTTATAATTTCTTCCAAGCGAATCGGCAAATCCTTATCGGGTTTAAGCATTATTAAGACAACTTGGTTCCGGTGGTGATTAATGATATAATTTCGATAGGCATTGGCATTCGCCAATCGTTTTGTATGTTGATAAAGCTGAAGATTCAACAAGTATTTCTCTTCTTCGGACATCTCTTGCAGCTGATTTTCGGGGATTTCTAAAACCGCCACTTGAAAATCATGGTTGCTTATTTCATCGATTCCCAAAAAATCCAATTGAGCTTTAATATTTGTTTCTGCATTACCATTTACCAAATCTAACAACAATTTATCAACTAAGGCTGCCTTGTTTTTTTTTAACTGTTCCCTTAGACCTTTAACTTCCGACTCCTCCGCCTCTTCCTTTTCCAACTCGTCTTTATAGCGAAGTACCACCTCTAACAGCCTTCGACTGGCAAAAGGTTTTAGCAAATAATCCGACACATTTAGTTTAATCGACTCCTGAGCATATTCAAACTCGGCAAAACCGGAGATGACAATGATTTTCATCTGATAATCAAGCTTTTTAATCTCTTTGATTAGCTCAATCCCATTCATCTTCGGCATTTGAACATCAGTCACCATAATCTTGATGGGATGTTCTTTTAGGATCTCTAAGGCTTCCAAGCCGTTTGAGGCTCCCAGGACAGGTTCAAAGCCATAATCTGTCCAAGGTACGTTCTTCATCAGCTTCTCCCTAATAGCTTCCTCATCTTCGACTAGTAACAGACCTGCCATTCTTTCACCACCTTACCGGAACCGGATAAATAAAATTCTAAACCACCGGTAGAACCACATTTACTGTAATTCCTCCACCGGATGTTGAGCTTAATTCCAAACCATATTCCGGCCCGAAGGCCAATCTAATCCGTTCGTTGACATTGCTAAGTCCGAAATATCGTTTTTCAGTTCCACTCTCATGCAAACACCGGTTAATCTCATCAATTTTTGAAGATTCCATGCCGACTCCATTGTCAATTACTTGAAAACAAACCTTTTGATCATTCCTTAAAAAACCCTTAATCTTAATCAAACCTCCAGATTTTCCCAGCTCTCGAACTCCGTGATAGATTGCATTTTCCACTATCGGTTGTAGTATTAGTTTGATAGTCTTCTTATTGAACAATCTTTCCTCTATTTCTAAAGTATAGTCATATTTATCTCCATGCCGAATCCGCTGAATGTATAGGTAATTTCTAACATGCTCCGTTTCTTCCCGAATCGTGATTAATTCTTGGCCGTGGCTGAGACTAATCCTGAAAAACTTGCCCAGGGCTTCCACCGTATTGATTACATCTTCATTTTTATCCGTCTCCAACAGTCCGATAATCAAATCAAGAGTATTATAAATAAAATGGGGCTTAATCTGTTCTTGAAGAGCGATCATCTCGGTCCGGCGTAGCTTCTTCTGCTCTTGAACACTTTGTTCCATCAACTGGCGGATTCGGGCTAACATTTGATTGAATGCTTTCCCCAACTGGCCAATTTCATCGGTGGTGCTGATTTTAACATTAGTATTTAAATCCTCCGAAGCCCGCTGCATGGTTTGTTGCAGTTCTTTTAAAGGATTGGTGAGCAGGCTTGCAAAAAAGATGGCTGTCAATGTCAGAATAACAATGGTGATTAAAATTAATACCAATGCAAGTCCGGTGATTTTTTGCATCTCGGTGGCCAGTTCAAACCGGTTGGAAAGACCAATAATTCTCCAATTTGCCTGGGAAAATGTTTTAACTGCGATCATTTGATTTCCAGGCCCGATCTTAGTTGTAAAACCTTGCTTCCAATTAGTGATCGAAGATTCTCCTAATAAAACGCCGATACTTCTTCCGATTAAATCAGGTTTTGGATGATAAATGATTCGGTTATGTTCGTCAACCAACATTATGTAACCTGTTTTACCTAGCCTGATATTACCGCAGATCCGGTTTAATAATTCCACATCAACATCAATACACATCATGCCTAGAAAATTGTCATAATCACCATGAATCGCTTTTCCAACCGAAAAAACAGAACCTCCTAACCAGTCCGGATGAGGCCCCCAGATTACAGTATTTTCTTCTTGGGAAGTTCGGTTCGCTAAAGTTTGAAACAATTCATTTTGCGTCAAATCGGTATGGGTAACGCCGTAACAGCCAACCGTTACCCCACCCAAGGTTGTAATAGTAACATCCCGTAATTCAGTCTTATAATGCCTGATGTTATTCAAGTTTTCCCACAGACGAAAGGTAAACTTACGATTACCTTCAATATCACCCGCCAGACTAAGTTTGATGAACTGAACATTATAATAATCATTTCTTAATTCCAAAACCCGTTCCAAATCACTTATATAGATTTCAAGGTTTCGATCAACTCTGTCAATAACCTCACTTGTATATGATTGAATATTACGTTCCAAAATATCAAGATATACTCGGTAAGTAAAAAAGGCTAAAATAATCATGGGGATCGTACTTAAAATAACAAACGATAAAATAAATTTGGACCGTAATGATCTCAATTTGAAGGTATTCACTATTCGGTTGTGAAATCTGGAATAGACCGAATTTATAACATTCATTTCATTTCCCACGGCTTTTTCTCATTCAATAATTGGTCAAAATTAGATTGATCAGCCAATTCCAACCCGGTGTCGATATATTCCCGGGGAACCGGTTGTCCTTTAACGGCGGATACTAAATATTTGACAGTAAGCTCCCCCATTTTGCGGAAATCCTGTCCTACCAGCGCCTGAAAAAAACCTTTTTTGGCGGCTACAAGCACCGGATGAAACGTATCCATGGAAACTGCGATACCGCCACGGTTACACCATTCCTGATAGATTGGTAAAGACTCCGTCGGCCCAAAAAAAGCCCAACCGCCGGAGAAATAAAAAACATCGGTCTCCGGATGCTGTTTAATATATGATTCAACTACTTTGGCCCCGGTACTGGTATCATCATCACATGCCAATAAATCCACATAGTTTAAATTAATCTTCCCGGCTGCCGCCTCTTTAAAACCCCGGATTCGTTCGTTCAGGTTGTGGGCTTCAATACCTCCCGTCAGAATGGCGGTTCGGAGACTCTTTCTAGCCAGGCCCCTTTCAGTTACAATTCTTACCATAGCCTCTCCACAAGCCCATCCGGCCTTATAGTTATCGGTACCGCAGTAAAATAGCCGCTTACTATCGGGACAATCGGCGTCGATGGTCGCTACTTTGATACCGGCGGCAACCGCTTTGGCGATTACTTTCCGAATTTTCTCAGGATCACTGGTACTTATGGCAATACCATCAACTTTTCGCCAGATCAAACCTTCAATGATTCTTACCTGAACGTTGGGATCAACTTTAAAAGGTCCAACCCATTCCAGGTTGACCTTTAGTTTTCTAGCCGCCAGTTCGGCTGTTTCTTTAGCATCGACGAAAACCGGATTATCCAATGATTTTGGAACAATTGCAATTGTAATCGGTCTGTTTCGGGGGTAAAGCGATCCTGAAACCGGTTTGGAGCCATTGGCAGCAATGGCTGAATTTGAAGGAAATGATAAACTCGTAGGGAATAGGATGGTACAAAAGACCAGAGAAAGAAAAAGGAGCGCTAATTTGTTAAAGATGCGATGCCCTTCCAAGATTATCACCCCTAACGTTAATTATAAACTTTATTTAGTTAAAATGTAACCATTTATTATTCTGGCTTGGGACGTTGATCATGAAATATGATATTTGCGGCATAAAATGAAAACCAGATAGCCAAAGTCCCAAAAATTATACATAGAATTAAAGTAGTAACAGTTACTACCTGCTGTTCTTCATATATAAAAGAGGTTGGAGCCAAGTTTACCAAATACCAGCCGCTTTTACCACCAATCCCGTTCTTACTCCCAATTGCTTTGTAGGTTACCAGACTCTGTTTGTTGTTTGCTTTCGTAATAAAGCTGCCATGATCAATATATTTTTTCTGATCAACAAGGGAATCTCCGATAAAAGGCCTTAATGGTATGGTGTTTTCTATGAGTTGGGAGACTTTTTTCCTTATATCTTCTTTGAAAGGCGAAGAAACTATTTCACCGTTACCGTTAATCATCAGCGCATAATTTTCAATATTATCCAAGGAATTATTCAATTCATTATATGTAGTTAAGTTAACCAATTGGTCAATTTTATCCTCATCAATTAAGAGCGCCAACATACCCAAAGGTTTCCCATTGGATAATCTTTTAATAGCACGTCCCAAGATGAAGAAGTTACTCTGGTTAACTTTGATTGTAGATGACCAGACAATACCTCCATCGGCGTTTAAGATGTTACGACAGGCGCTGGTTCCATTAAAATTCTTGCTTAAACGGATAAAATCCTTTTGTAAATCTTTAGTGACTACAATTGGATGACAGTCATCACAATCACCAATAAACATAAACCCGAATAAATCTTTATTGTTGGTCATAAAGTCATTAAAATAAGCCTCTACTGACTTCCGATCAGTAACATTGAGGCTGTTTTGTTTATCAACGTAATTTTCTAAAGCAGCATTAAAATCTTTATTGATGAACAATTGTAACGATATGGTTTCATATTCGGCCAGTTTCAACTGAATGTTTACTACCGTCTGTGCCAGTTCTGCCAAAGAATAACGGACTATTTTCTCGGTAACCACATTATTCAAGCTGTTATTGGAGATTGAACCAATGATTAAAACCGGTGTCAAAGTAAGTATTAAAAAAAAGACGATAAATCTTTCACGGATCGAAATATGCTTGAATATTTTTTGACTACAATTCACTAGATATTTTAATGGCATCATCCGGCTGAAACTCATCATTTGTTCACCTATTATTAATTGAAGTAATCCAATCTAAAATGGGCTAAAGGCATGAGGCATGAGTTTTGAAAGTAATGTTTTACCGCCTATTATTCATCCTTTGGATTTGTAAAGTAGAACAAGTATTTTTGAAAAAACCGTAAGAATTTTTTTTACCCATGCCTTATGCTTATGCCTTTAAATCGTCAAAGCCAAAATTATTGAGCCTGCTATACTTTCCCTACGGCTATCCAGAAAAACTTCACAGGACATGGTTATTAGAGCGACCATGTTCTCCCACCCAAATATCAGTATCGGGCGCGATCAGTACTTGCGGTTCGGGAGGATCTTTCGCGCCACCTCGACCGTGATGATCCGCACTCCAATGCCCTTTCGTTTACTCTTAGTTCTCGGCCTTTTTCTTACCCTGCAGCCGGTGCGGTTTCAGCCAGAGAGGTAGAGCAAGTCTGAATTTCCTCCCGCCACGTAACGACATAACAATGCTTTGCAGCACAATGAAGAGATACAGTAAGAGCCCGCTTACTATCGCTTGAAAGTTTGATTGGACACCCGCCGCACGGATCAGTTCATTGATTGTCAGAAGGGTCAGCGTACCTATTGGCGCGCCAAGCAGGTTCCCCACGCCGCCGTTGAGTAGAATGCCGCCCATTACATTCGAGGCTATTGCTTTTATTTCGAACAACGTCCCGTTTCCGATATTACCGGCTCCTGTTGTCATGATGAACACAAAGCCTGCGATACCGGCCGTCAATCCGCAGATTACGTATGAGAAGAATGTCGTTCTCTTTACGTTGATACCGAGCATCCGAGCGCTCTGACTATTACCGCCAACAGCGTAGACATTGCGCCCGAAACGCGACCACTTCATAAGCACGGCGAAAATGACAACAAGGACTACCACAACTATGACGCCTGGTTTGATTTCACACGGGATGAAAACGCCCAGCCTGTTTTGGGTGCCAAGCCAAGGAATCAGTATTGTAAAATTCCGCAAGGAAACAAAAGCAGGCATGGTCACATTGATCGGATCTTTGTGGAGTATTGTCAGCAGTCCCTGCGCTAAGAACAATCCGGCCAGCGTTATGATAAATGGCTGTATTTCAAGATAGGCAATGAGATATCCATGCAAGAGACCAAACGCGATACCTATGCCCAGCGCAAGAAGTAAGGCGCCCCAAACGTTCCCCATATTTGATTCCAGCAACATGGCACAGGCCATGGTTACCAGGCCACATACTGCGCCGATGGAAATGTCGAGGCCGCCTACGATCATAACTACGCACAGACCAAGTGTCATGATGATGAGCGCAGCGTTCAGG
>JAEYRN010000006.1 GCA_023435565.1 Bacillota bacterium | reverse complement strand
AGGTAACTGCCTGATTGTTTCAATAGCAGTTTCTTTAAGAATGTCCATAAGTCCTCCACTAGTGCGTCCTTATACCTTCATTATAACATTGCCTTCTCTTATCATCAAGAAGACAATCAAACCTTCTATAATGGGGTTTTTTCTCTTTTTTCCTCCAATAAAAAAGAGCCATTTGGCTCAAATTATTATTTATTATGATACTCTATAAATGCTTTTGATATATTTCTAAAATCGGTAGAATGAATTTCACCAAATTTCCTTATAAATGCCTCTTTTGGAAAAACCATGATTTTTGATACCCTAGCGTAGGATGGTTCTATCTCCCATACCTCACCAGGGTTCATTTGTTTTTCATCCCGTTAAAATGATCGTCCCATTCATTCTCGTTAAACCAGGGATCACGTCTGGAAATTGTTGGCTTATTATCATTATTAAGTTTGGTGTTTCTACGTCCCTCTTTATAAAGCCTATCTTTGTTTTGTTGTATAAAATCAGACAAGGATAAATTATTACTAATCACAGTATTCATATCTTTATCCTTCTTTCTGTGATATTTCATATACCATTCACCTCAATGAATTAGTATATGTTCGGTACAATTTGATTACACCATATTTATCGGTATTCTTCTTAACTTTATTGATATAATCGTTCTTTATATTTTAACATAACTTTTCTTTATTGGGATGGCCAGTTTCTTTAAAGTTTCCGCTTTATCCGGCTCAATGTTCCGTATCAAGGCCAATGCCTGCGATGTAGTATCAGCCTCTGCTTTATTTATCGATTGTTAAAGTGTCTAAGTTAATTTTCACTTTTATCGCTAATAAAAAATCCAATCCCAATAAACCATTTATTCTGTCATTGGGATCGATTATTCCAAAATCTATTTTCATGTTATCAACTACTAAATCACCAAGCCGGATTTGCTCTATTTTTTTCCGAACCGCGCTGAATTGGACACAGCCAAAACCAATAGCTTTTATTATTTCATCATCATCAACCAATTCAACATCAATTTCTTCTAAATAATCAGTTAATAAAATAGTATGGCAACAACCTGTATCCACAATTACATTATCAATCCTAACTGTTCTATCCCCATGAGTAATCTCAATGTCAGTATAAAGCAATTCATTTCGATATGCTAATTTATACATTAAATTCCCCTTATAATGCCTACATGTTTAATTAGATCAATTACTAACTTTTCGTTTTTTGTACTATAAACATATTGGCCCTTTTTCCCATGAACCAACTCTTTCATAGCTTCCTTCCCATTATGAATAGGTTTGATAACCGCAACATCGTCAACAAATTCTTTATTCCCTTCAATATGAGATTCAATAATCTCAAACTTTACAAACTGATCCGGGTATAAGGCTCTAACTTCTTGCCAAGTCATTTCAATTCCCCTTTATTATCGTTTGTTTCTATTATACCAAGTTTTTCTATCCATTCTTTAATTACGCTCTTCATACAAAATCTTTATTTCTTGGAAACTAACCATGAGAGATTCCCTTTCAAATAATGTTTAAGTGTATTTATTATACCATATCCATTTTTATCCTTAAATATGGGAGTACTCTGATAATAAGAACGGAGCATGATTACAATTAATAATCCCTGACAACTTCGATAGGTCCTCCCAATACCTGGGTCAATATATCAAGATGAATATCTAAATTAAAGATCTTCATATTCTTTTCCGTTTCTTCGCCGCCCAACAAGGCTATAGGTTCAAATCCGTAACATTGATTGCTCTTTAATATACCGAGATTATCAATACCATAAAAAAATAGGTCGTCATTTATTCTTGAATTTGACATAAAACGACCTGGTTTTATTAAAATATCCCGAAATAAATCCTCTACTCCTATTGTAACTAAATTAGTCTTTCCATGTCTTATATTGATATTTTCTACTCCAATTTTTTTCTCATCGGATTTAAAATTATATATAACAATAATATCCGCAAAAGCAGTTCTCATTATAGGATATATTTTATAATCGGAAAAATCTATCCAATCATCTACATAATCCAAATAATCATCAGGATTGATTGTCCAGAATAAACCATCGTAATACCCACCAAAGCCATGCCTTTTCCATAGGTCAATAATCGGCGCGGGTAAGATGGTTTCGTATTTTTTGATTACTTCCTGTGGCACTTCCCTGGCATCGATTGCTTCCTGGTATTTTTCAAAAAATTGATCGTAGCCGGACATATATTAACCTCCAACTATTAATACCAAACAATTATCAACAATTGTCTCATACAAAACCGTTTTTAATTCACATTATTTAAAATATAGGGCTGCATTTTCAACCGGTCCCGAAGTTCCCGCTCCAAACCAATTTGAATGTCCCTACATTTAAGGTCTTCAATAAATACTGCCGGTTTTGCAAGCTTTAATTATTAACTTCTTTTTCCTTAAGAATCTCTAATCCTTCAGCATAGAGTTCTTTCCCCTGCGGTTCTTGCCCAAACAGTTTAGCAATAGACAAAATCCGTTTGATCTCCAGCGGATCTGAAATTCTCCGAATCTGATTAAGGATTGTTTCTTGAAATCCTTTAGGTTTGAATTTCATAAGGATATAGAGAAAGCAAGAATATACAATCATTCCAACCGGATTAAAAAACCAGGGGCTGGTAACCAAATCTAGGGTTAGAGAATCGGGGACGCTATAGGTTTCCAGGAAACTGACCAAATTTTCGGGGACATCCGAACCAACATACTTATCCAACCGCTCAAATTCTTTCCGAGAAGAAGGCATTTTACTGAGGGAATCGACATAGGTTAGAAGCTTCGAACTCGCAAGAAATTTTTCATATTCCCCCGGTACCGAAAAATCGCGTGAAAGATTATGATAATAATACAAAGGAATAATTCTCCCCGGTTCATCTCTGACAAAAAACTCTACAGCCTCTTTAAGGATGGGAATAAAAGAAAGGGGAATCTTATGAGCATACTTTGGCAAATAAGCACCGGTAAATTTTTGCATCGTCCGCAGCAGGAGATCTGTTTCGGTATTCTTAGGAATACTGCGCAAGACTGCAATCGCGGCATCCTCAAGGACTGAACCGTAAATATTGCCGGGTTGTGCTAAGTATTTCGCCAAATCTTCATTGGCTTTAGCTTCGCCTCTCTTTTTTACCGGAATTTCATTGTCATTGAGTTTGGCTTTCAGCACGGAAACAAGATAGGCATCCTCAGCCCAGATATGGGCCTTGTCCCAGCGAAACTGAAGATCCGCCTCGGCAGCCAGCGCTCTCACGATTTCCCAGGGTTTGGTTCCATCAAGAATCCCGGTGAGCTGGAGGCTGTTTTCCCGGATTCCTGTGTTGTCAGCCTCGAAGACGCCATTGGGAGTCTCTACATAGACACTCCAAAGGTAACCCCCCCGGGCAAGATAATTTAACCGGATTAGGTTCTGCTTATCCAGATAATCATCGGAATCATAAACTTTTATTTCGAAATTCAGCCGGGAAATTTTATAAGTATCAGGTAATCCAAGATTATCTCTCAGACTTTTAAGAGTTTCTTTAATGTTAATATCCGGATAAAAGTTTTCAACAAGTTTAACCAGAGCCTTGAGTTCCGGAACCTCTTTGTTTTTGCGTAACAGCTTCGCTATAAACTCAAGAATATCCATCCTTTTGACTTTCCCAATTTCCCGCCGGAGAATCTCCAGACTATACTGGTCAGCCACAGTGCAGAGATAAAGAATAAAGGCCCCATACCTTATAAAATAAACCTCGGGTTCTAAGAACCTGGTATAGAAACCAGGAGCATTTTCAAGGGAAAAAGCCGAAAGAATTTTGTCTAAATAGCGGATTAGTCCAGGGACTGCAATTGACGATAGTTTTTCGAAATGAGATTTCTGATCGGGGAATGCTTTTAAACTATATAGATAATCAAGGAAAGCTTTTAAATCCACAGAGTCCGGGGAATCCAAGCCTGTGATCAATTCTCCCGCCAGTTGTTCCTCCGGACTAATCCAGGTTTTTTCGACCAGAATTTCCCGGTAAAGACCTTGAATGTCACGCGGAAGATCGGTCATCATCTTGTAGGCCATATAGGAACTGCAGGAGTGAACAAATTTGGTAAAATGATCCCGGTTAAAATCAGCCGGAAATTTGGGAAGGATTTTGATGATCTCTTTCTCGGTCTTTTCCAGCTGGGATCCATTTTCTAACTGGCGAAAAAAGGTTTCTAGGAGTTGCTCCAGTTTTTCCTTTCCGATCCGGGGCATTGAATGATTCAGGGTTTGTACCTTCTTTTCAGAAATACCGGCATCAGGTGATAGGTCCTTTTCGGTATATCCTTTTTTCAGTTTCTCAACCAGGAGCTTTTCTGCTTCTTTTCGAGCTTCTTCCGCCGAGGTAAATTCATTGGTCTTGGTCTGACCTTCGGCGCCGATCTTTCCCCAACGGACAGTGAAAAACTTGCCCTCATTCCTGATTTCCCAAAATTTAGCCGATGATCTATCTGAATATTCCAAATAATGTCGCATAGAAGTTTCCCCTTTATGGCACGTAATAGTTTTTATCAAGTTTATTGCAATAATGATTCATTTTATCTGATTATAGAAGTTTTTTCAGGATTTTCAATTACCCATCGGGGTATATATGA
>JAEYRN010000076.1 GCA_023435565.1 Bacillota bacterium | reverse complement strand
AATCCTTAATGCATTATTCAGTTCTAAATGTGCTTGGCGTTAATTGTATATGGAAAATTATTCTAGTGACATTTTCACTGAATAATTTTCCTACTTTTACATGACATTTTCACAGAATATTGACATTAAAATTTGAAATTTGCACTATAGCACCATAGTTGGGCTTAAACCATAATCTATATAAGATGAACTAAATTATCCGAATAAACTTTCACATCCCTAAAACCGGATCTGAAAGGGTAAATTAGCGAAATTAGTTTATCTTATGAATCAAGGAAATATTTCGCTATTATGTGTTCGGAAGATTTAGTGCGACATATATATATAAGTTGAATTAATTCTATTATGCATCAGGTCCCTAATGTCGGATAGGGTGCATAGGCTAGCCGGAAGCAAAAGATTCCAAAGGTTATATCGGGGGTTTGTGAAGATGGGATGGAAAATAGTTGCGGTATCTGAGGCGCCGTTAGGTAAAAGAACCTTACGGATCGGGAGCAAAGGCAAAGATGTCCATGAGCTACAACAACTCCTTACAGAGTCGGGATTTTATTTTGGACGGGTTGACGGCTTATATGGAATGCTTACCGAAGAAGCGGTAACGCTTTTCCAAAAAACTTTCAATTTAAATAATGATGGAATTGCCGGACCGGAACTGCTTACAACATTGAAAGCCGCTGCAACAAAATTAAACCGGATAATTTACACTGTACAACCGAGAGAGAATTTAAATTCTATCTCCCGTAAATTTGGAGTTTCCAAATCGGCTTGGCAAGGGATTTCCGGTCAAGGTAATCCGCAACGTAAAATATATCCCGGCATGAAATTGCTTTTAAATCAAAAGGTATTGCTATGTTCGGGTAAAAGAACGGAAAGCTTTCCGGCTACTGCCGGTTTGGATGCTGGATGGGAGATCGATGCTAACGGTGAATTAATCAAAATCGAAAATTCAGGTGGCAGCGGAACTTTCCAAACCTTGTTTGCCCAACCGGAAGTATGGAAAAAAATTCTTTCATCTCATAAAAATTGGAGGAGAATCGCTGTTAATCTAAAACGGTGGCCTCCAAAACATTGGGGAATTGATTTTAGAAACGCTCCGTTAGAAACGCTTTTTCGTTGGAAAGATTTATTGCACTGTTTATGTGAAACATTGTCAATCAAGCAAATACCATTGATAATTATCACGTTGCTTGGTGATCTTAGGAACCTCCCAAACAGGCTTTTTTGGTTAAATCTTCCCAAAATAAGCGATTTGACAAAGATACTTTTGATTGAACCATTTTCCGTATTGGATTCACCATTGATGTTTTTACAGTCCGGAATAAATTTGAAACGGGTGCTCCGAAAGATTATACGATACAATATTGGACCAAAGACCTTGTTAATGGGAGGAGTGGGCGGTTTTGATTGGAACCTTGACCAAGGTAACCAATGCCGAACCGTATCATTTCGGGAAGCAAGACTTTTGGCTGCTATGAACCATCGCATGGTTAAATATAATCAGGATACGAACGATACAATAGTTGATTATCTGCGCCATCATGAACGCCATTGTCTTATCTTCCGCGACCAACAGGGGTGGAATGATTGGATAAAAATCGGATTAAAGTTTAATCTGCTGGGTTATGCAATCCATGATGCAAAAGACTTGGGGAGGTTTGGAAATGAATTAATCCATGGTTCATTTGGTATCATTCCGGAAGAAAAAATATGAAAGTAAAAAAACTATTTTGTCCCGGTCAGTCCATCCTAAATACCAACCGGGATATTTTTTTGTCATTGTTTGCATATATATATGTTGCAATAAGTTTTTTGGATTCAGACTTTCAAGGCAACATATATTCCTTGATTAATATGATGAAAAAAGTTCAATTATTTTGCCATTCACAGCCGGCCTTAAGGATGTGAATGTTTTACCAAAAATTTTTTTCATCATAGATAGATAAGTTGAATTAAATTTTTTATAGATATCGATATCCTAAGGTACCTTGGGATCCTTCCCCATGGAGGGTTGGGAGGTGATGGGCATAGGGAACAAAAAGATACGGATATGGGCCCGGTTTTAAAAAAGATTTCGGAGGGATAAAAATGAGTATAAGTTGTCAATATGATTCAATAAGATATCCGTTTTTCTTATCTGATTTTACTAGAACCTTCCCGGTTGAAGGGGAGCTTAAATTGACTGAAAACTTGCCATTGATTGATAAGATCAGTTGGGGGAGCTTTGAGGCTGATACTCCGGGAATGACGATCTTTGACGATCTGCTGGTTGTTTCGGGAAAAGTTTATCCGTACTTATTATATCTTGCTAAGCCGGAAGTTAACCGGGCTGCTCTAGAAACGGATAATGAAGAATATCAAGAACATACATTGGAAAGACGAGAATGTGGGGCACGATGGATTAATGAAAACGGAGTGACTTACGAGGAAAGAATCACAGTTCCCGGGTTACGTCCCGGAATGGTAGTTGAAGTTGACTTATCTTCATCCAGCGCAATTTTTGAAGAAATTGGTCCCGGTCAAATCAGATTTCATGGACAACTTGAAGCCACAGTCCATGCTGTTGAAAACCAAGGCGCTCAAGTTGTAAGTGAAGTTGTAGCCCAAACTCCTTTGAAAGTGAATGTTGTCAAAGAGCCGGTCAAATTGGAAGAGATCTTGGATATTCGAAGTGAGGTAATCCCGGTCCAAACTCCTTTGATACTTTCTAATCTTAAACCGGGAGCCGCCCGGATATTAACCTATCAAGTCCGACCTAACGGAGTTAATTGGGAAGTTGGACGGGGTAACATTTTTGTGAAAGGCTTTCTTGAAGTGGCGATGGTTTATGTCGGTTGTGATGATGACGGCCGATCAACCGAGATTTTTGCTCATGAATGGAACCGGGCGTCGGGAACGGCAGTTCCTTTTGAAACCTTAATTAACATTGAAACAAATGACAAGGAGTTAATTGTAGTCCCTCGGATTACATTACGCAATAGTAAATTGGAGATGAAAACAACCCGGGAGATGCGTTACCGGGCTGATGTAGAATGTGAAGCAACAATTTCAAAAGTTGTCCAAAAAGAAGTTGTTACTGACGCTAACTCCGGTAGTGAACAAGTAATTGATGTTTTAAAAAATCTTTTAAATTTTGAGGAGTATTTTGGTGAAAAGACGGGCGTTATTAACTTGGAAACGGTTATCGCGCCCCCGGGCGGAGATACTCCCGAACGTTTACTGGTATGGGAAGGTTCACCAAAGGAGATTTCGCTGGAAGCGGCGGATGACAAAGTACTTGTGGAAGGAAATCTTGACCTTAAACTAATTTATGCAGCCGATGGCTCCGAAGGTTCTAAACTACAAGTCGTCAGCTGGGATAGGCCGAGTAATTGCAGTATTCCTTTGGCCGGAGTAATTGATTTTCCTGGAGTCCAACCAGGGACACTGCTTCGCGCCCAGGTTAATGTTGAATCATTGAACCTCGAATTAACCGGAGACAAAGCGGTCCAAGTAACCGGGACAGTTATGCTTAGAATCATGGCTAGAACTCCCAAGGCTCTAATGGCGTTAAGAGATTGTGCCGCAGTGGAACCAATTGACCCTTCCACCAGACCGAGTATGTTGTTTTATGTAATTCAGCCCGGTGACTCTCTTTGGAAAATAGCACGTTTATATCAAACCACTGTTGAGACATTAGCCAGGGTCAATCAGATTTCTAACCCGGATCGTATCGATGTTGGTCAAAAATTGATTATTCCAAAACAAGCGGGATAATAAGAAGTGGGATGTGAGTAGTCTCCCACCCCGGTACGGGGTGGGAGACTACTGTAAAGCTCATAGTGGTTATTCCAAACCGGTTTTCCCTAGTATTACCGTTTAAAGTTTTTGAAATTCTTCAAAATAAAATTCTTATCAAACGGGGCTTGAATTAAAACATCAAGATTACTTTTAAGACCGGATGGGTCGGTCACGAGGCTCAAACGAAATCTCAATTATAAATTCAAATTCTCCCCAGGATTCCGTATTTCTCAGATCTTTTTGACTCCAGAGTCGTAGGATTTAAGCTCCAACTGCCGGCAATATGCATTACATCCGTTTCATCCGGACTCCATGAAAAATTTTCCAGTCCGGACCAATTTAGTTTCTCTTCCGCTTCAGTATGTTCGCCAATATTACAAAGAACCTCTCCTGATTCGCCTAAGAAGGCAAATTGCCTCTCCGATATCCCAGAAACCGACCGTATCCAGTGATGATACTCGGTAATCCGGTGAGTCCCGAAAGCTTGCACTTCTTCGAAAATATTGCTTAAATCCGATATTGTTTTTGCTAAATTGTTTATTCCATCTATTTCACCGGGACCCAGAGCCCACGAACCAACCACAAAAGTCCATCCTTCAACGATGGGTGAAATGAAAACCATTTGCTCATCTTCATACACTTTCTCAATTCCCTTTTCCCAGGAGGCTTTCTTTTGATACTTAACTTTTATCGCATCGGCAAGAACTTTGGGGTCCGCATTTTTTACCGCCAGCCAGCCCATTTTGTAACCAAAAGAAACAGGTCCATCCCTTTTTACAGCGGAAGATGAATCGGTTGTTGAATCGGCAACAGCTTGCTTAAATGCCTTGGCAAGTTCACCTGCTTGAAATTCCCTCCCTAAAGCAGTTTCCTTCGATAATTCGTAAGAATTGCCATTTTCCTTTTCAGAGGGAAAAACATAATATCCATCTTTCTTGAGCCATTTAATATATATAAACTTGCGTCCTTTACTTGCTTTGGAGAATTTATTCACACCCAGATATCTTTCTAAAGGACTTTGTTCATCTCGATTACTCGGCGCCATCGAACCCCACAATTGAAGGCCTTTCACTATGCTCTCTTCCAACTCGCCATCCGTATACGGTGCCCTAAGTTCAAATATACAATCAATAGCCCTAAACTCGGATATCGGAACAATAATTAGATTATTATCATTATCGACATAAACAGTTACGCATTTGTAAATCGGATCGGATTTCCAAAAGAGTAGTCTTTTTAAAATAGCGAACAATACAATCACCTGTTTTACTTTATATTATTGTATTTCCACATTTTACCGGTCAATAAAAAAAGCGGAATAAAAGTAATCAGCCAAACAATTATGGATTCTTCGAATCAATTCTCGTTGCGATGTAAATAAATTAAAATACTTCATAAGTTCAACCTCCAAATATTCTCCAATTGAATTAATAGCATCCATTTTTTAAACGTTTCTTAATATCGAGCTTATCCATAAAGATCAATAACGAAGGAGATAACCGACCGATCCACCAGTAAAACTTGTTCCTGGCAGGAATTACAATGATCGGCTTGTTTTTAACGATTACTCTTAAGGCTTTTTTAGCAAATGAATCAGCGGATATGGGCTTAAATTGTTTCCAATACTTTCTTTGCCCCTCTTCGGACATGTTACCCAAAAACTTGCCATATTTACCGCCGTTTATGAGTATCGGGGTCTGTACTACCCCGGGACACAAGGCGCTGATTCGGATGCCTTCGAGGCTTAACTCTGCCCGTAAATTCGTCGCCAGAGCTACTATTGCATGTTTAATGGTTGCATAGGCCGGCATGCCGAGCCCTACCGGTAACAGCCCCATGGTTGAGGCTGTATTGACAATATAGCCGAATCCCTGGCGTTTCATTATTTGATAGGCGGCATGGGTCCCATTTACCGCGCCCCGGAGATTGACATCAATAATCCGGTTCCAATCTTCAATAGCATGGCGGCCGATCGGCCCCCCAAGAAAAATTCCGGCATTATTGAACATAAAATCCAGTTTTCCAGTACGTTTAACCGTATCCTTGAGAAGATTCTCCACCGCCGAAAAATCGGTTACGTCCAATTTTACCGCTCTAGACTTCCCTCCCGATGCTTGTATTGATAACGCAACTTCCTCAGCCAATTCAATCTGAAGATCCGCCAGAATAACCTCACTACCAAGTCTAGCCATTTCTTCGGCAAGCGCCCGTCCAATTCCGGAAGCGCCCCCGGTGATGACGGCGGTGGCTCCGTTAAAAATCCGAACTGCTTTTTTTACCATGATTCGAACCTCGTTTCACTTTTCAATATGCATGTGGTAGGATATAATTGTCCGTACAAAGTTCACAGTTGCTACCCCAAACCTGGTTTTATCTTTAACGACAATATTGCCATATGAAAAATTCAAATTTGATAAAATCTTTCTTGAATAATTTTAAAACCTTTTTATCGGTTTAGTAAATATGATAATTGTCATTGCAAGCGGTGACATTTGTCATATAAAATATGCCCTCCGCCCAGGATTCTTTTTGCCGATAGCCCATATGATATCAATATAAGGTAAAGGGATTTAAGACGGGTTTCGAAAAAACACTTTAAAACCTCCTTTGATCTTATAAAAATTAAGTTACCTTGAAACCAATCAAGGCAACTAAAGTTAAATTAAAGGAAGAGGGTAGTAAAATGGCGGTAATTGCGGAAACAACCGCTCAAGTCTTAGTTGATGATACCATCACCCTCCCTCGGCCGGCTGAAAAGATCGACGAAATCGTAGCAAGGGTTCAAGATCTTAACTGTTTTGTAATTGAGAATAAGGTCATTTTTCAGGGGATTTTGCATAAACAAATCTTTTTTGTCGACACCAAAGGAATAGTAAGACATGTCGGTGTAGACATACCGTTTAGCGGTTTTGTCGACGTTCCCGGAGCTCCGGCCGGCGCAACATGCCGATTGACAGCGGAAATTGAGTTTATTAATTTCCGGTTGCTATCACCAACTGAACTTAGGGAGACTGTAGTCATCGTAGTCAATGTTCAAGTCACTAACGATATCTGTAATATGACCGTTTTTACTAATACTTTGCCTCCGGAACCGTTACGTTTTGGAGAACCGAATACAGTCAGGGTTAAAGGCGCCGGAGGAGGTATGGTACACCGCTAAGTCCCCAGAGGCGCAGAGGTACAGAGAAATATTAACAGTTTACTTATACAAGGACAATTACCAGAATTGTCCTTCTTTTTTTAAGGAATTAGGAGTTGATTTTGCCAGGATTACCAGATATTTATGCAGCTAAAAAGACATTTTTTTATCCGCGATTACGTTTATTATGTTATAATCGGAGCTAACGTGATGGGGGAGTAGTATGTTAACTTCGTTATTAAAAAAAGATTCCTTTATTAAAGACATTTTGCTCCTACTTTTGGTGAGCATTTTGGCTTCGGCCGTTTTTGCCCGTGGCTTCGCCATGGCTACCGATAAGTATTTTGCTAAAGCTATTACCGGAGTTATGGGAGATATGGGTCAATATGATCTGCTTTTCCAGACCAAGGTAGAATTGAAAGGAGCTTTAGTCCGTCAGGTTAAACAGGTAATCGAGGATAAGCTTCCGGGAGCCACTTTGAAAGAGGGAATCAGTTTGGCCGGGAAGGCCAGTTATTTTTTGACCTTGCCTAATCAATATAAAAATAAAAGTGTTTATAACAGCTTGTCTCATTATTTTAACAATCTTCCCGGAAACGGTGGCTTTTCAGTAATGACTGAGCCACGAATAAATATCACTAGTGTACCGGCAGGGGCTTTTGATTTTTTATCGAAACAAGTGGACCGAGTCCCGGGAGTCCGTTTTACTTTTAAGGATGGGAATAGTATCGGGATTATCTTAAAAAACGCTCATACCAGTGAAACAGCGCTTAATAAAATTAAACAAATATTAGCCAAATACCAAATCCTAGAGGTAAGATTAACTTCGGGTTATTCCCAGGAAGAGATCATGACTTTAGGGAAAAAAGTAGCCCAGAGCTTATCAGGAATAAAAGGCGCCGATTATGTCCGTGATGTAACAATGGCTGGAAATGGTGACGAATACCAATACCTTTCCAATACTTTGCTTGAGGTTAAGAAGTTTCTCCTGGCTTATGCGGCGGAAGTTAAAATTCAACCACAATCCGGGGAAACCTTGGAAATCGGTGATTTAGTAGTGCTTAACGGAGAAAATTCGAAAACTATTAAACCGGGGTCAGTATTGGAACCCCTTGAAGTTGTTGTCAAAATAACTTCTAAGGAGGGCGAAGCATATCGGGGTTTGATTATTCAAGGTGATGCCGGATTTTTAAGTGATAATAAAGCCTATCGGTTACTTCCTGAAGATAAAGTTGGCCCTATGGTTGGGGTTGCTGAAGTTTCCAGTCGAAAAGCACAGTTAGTGCAAGGTTTGGATCAGGGAGTAAAGCTGCTCAATCAAATCAACGGAGCGATAAATGATTTTAATGATTCTACCGGAGGGGCGGGTTTGACCGTATCCGGAATTGAAAAGGCCTACCGGCAACTCGTTGAAGTCAAGGATGTACTTGACCAAATTGAAAGCGGGGTCAATGGACTAACCGGAAAAACCGACCGTACCGGATTGGTTAAAATGGTCCGTTTGGTTGAAGGTATTGGTGACGATTTGGATTATTTGGCCCGGACTTTTGCCAGAGTGCAAGTGCTGGAAAACCGTTTCAGCAAAACTCTTGATGGTATCCAAAATGCCCAAATATTATTGGGTAGTCCATTATTACAAAGCGCCGCCGGACAATCGGGCGGGATTGCCGATAAGATATTGTTACTTGAGGACCAACTTGGAATGGTCCACGACTCATTAAGAGGACGGGTCCAACGTTTAGATGATTTCATTAATCGTTTTAATCCTTTGGTGGCGATGCTTCTATCCTGGCGAAATAAGGCCAATAGCTTTGCCGAGCAGGTTAATAATTTCGGGACAATATTCACACCTGGAAGCGCTAACCAACGCCAGCTGATGGAGATGATTCAGGCAACCGATCAAGTGCTTTCCAACCTGACTGGTTTTGACCCTAAACAGGTAAAGAATGGGCTGGAAATGATTTCAGATCGTTTATTCGGTTCCGACCGGGTAGATTTAACCGCGTTAATCGCCCAGGTTGAAAAGTTTAGGGATGCTTTGCCTCAATTAATGGATGAGGAAATTGGTAAGTCCGTTAATCTAATTGATAAATATGTCGGAGGAGAAACGGTCCCCGGCGAAAGGCTTCAAATATTTGTTGGCGCTAATATTGACCGGCGTTTAATAAATGCTGCAATTCGGGATACTTTAAATAGTAGCCAAACAGCGATCTTTTCATTGCCGGTAGGAACAATTCAGCCGGATATCCGGGGCGAGCTTTTTAAGATCTTAGCTGAAGTCCGTTCTACCATTGCAGCTTTAATTGTAATGATTCTTTGGGTCCTTATTTTCATTCTGGACCAGTCATTGATAATTTCCATGCTCAAAATGATGGATCAATCCTTATTGTCTAAAAAACGTCATTGGGAACACCCTTGGGTGGACTGGGGCTATCAGAAAGCGGTAAAGTTTTTAAGCCCGTCTAATCTCTATGCGATAATTATCGGCGGTACTTGGTTGGGGATCTGTTTTGGATTGGCCGGCGCCAGAATACCATATCTCAATTATTGGGAGATTTGGGTCGCGGGGGGAATATTAGGTATTTTAATGGCTTCATTAGCAGTGAAGATAAATCCAATATCCAAAGATGAAGTTATGGCAGGATTATCTTTGGGGTTACCGTTTAAAACCATAATGCGGGAGATCGTGATTCCCGCCGGACGTCCCGGAATGCTTCAGTTTTTAAACCGCTGGAAGATGATTATGAAATGATTTATATAATTTGGCGAGGATGATTTAAATGCTTGAAATCAGAGGACTGACTAAAAGTTATGGTCATAAAAAGGCCTTAGATGGAATTGATTTAAAGGTTTCTCAAGGGGAAACGGTTGTGATTATGGGTCCCAGTGGATGCGGAAAGTCAACCATGATTAGGTGCGTTAACCGTTTGACCGAACCGGATGAAGGAATTATTTCACTTCAAAATCAAATCATTACGGAAATGTCTTTGAATGCGTTATTAACAACTCGCCGGAAAATAGGATTCGTTTTTCAACATTTCAATTTGATCAGACGCTTAAGCGTATTGGATAATGTTTCGATGCCTCTCAGGCTTCACGGTATCGACCCCGGAGAAGCTGAACAACGAGCGGAGGTCGCGTTGGGAAAAGTAGGGCTGGCTCATAAGTTGGAAGATATCCCCGAGGAATTAAGCGGTGGAGAACAACAACGGGTAGGAATTGCTCGGGCATTGGCCCTTGAACCGGAGATAATGCTTTGGGATGAGCCGACTGCTTCGCTTGATCCGATTTTAGTAGGAGAAGTGATTGAGGTAATGGAAGATCTGGTCCGGGAAGGTAAAACCACCATGATTATTGTCACTCATGAGTTGTTTTTCGCAAAAAGGGCGGCTGACCGGATTATATTTATGGATAAAGGGAAAATCGTTGAAGCAGGGACGCCAGAAGATGTACTGGAACGTCCGGTTTCCGAAATTGGTCAAAAATATCAGAACTTATTAAGATGTTAAAATTTAGATTATCAATCTTATTAATTCAACATGTTGTAAACTTGAATTATTGTTTACTTGACACGAGTTGGAGACTGACATATAATTTTTGGATAGAATGCTGAAAAACAAGTAATAGAAATGGAGATTTCAATGATTTTCCAACAGACCATCTCCAAAGAAATAGAATTTTCCGGTCAAGCGCTTCACAGTGGAGCAATGGTAACGATGCGCCTTATTCCCCAACCTACCAATACCGGAATCGTCTTTTCCAGATCGGACTTACCTGGAAAGCCAAAGGTCGAAGCTAAACCCAATAATGTTATTAGCACTAAAAAAAGCGTTACTTTAGGGAAAGATGGTTGGAGAATTTCTACTATTGAGCATTTAATGGCTGTTTTTCACGTGTATGGAATTGATAATGTCTTGGTTGAAGTTGATAAAGAAGAATTACCCATTGGCGATGGCAGTGGTCGAGTCTATGCGGAATTATTATTAGAAGCAGGTTTGTCAAAACAGGAAAAACCCCGAGAAACTATATTTGTTAAAGAACCACTTTGGGTTGAAGGTACCGTATATAACGGAGAAAAACCCTTAAATGCGATGATACTTGCTTTACCCAGCGATCATCTGGAGGTTAGTTTTGTTTTTACATCCGACCACCCTGTTACCGGTAACCAATATTACAATTTCCGGTTATCACCCGAAAAGTTTCTTGAAGAGATCGCTCCTGCCCGGACTATTGCTTTCATGAGAGAGATCGAATATTTACGCAGTCAAGGGTTGGCATTGACTACGGATTTAAACATAGCGGTAATTGTTGGAGATGAAGGTTACCAAAATAAGCTCCGTTTTCCTGAAGAAATTGTCCGGCATAAAATCCTTGATATTCTTGGAGATCTTTATTTAGCCGGACCAATCAACGCCCATTTGGTTGCGTTTCGTTCGGGACATGCTCTTGATCTTGAAATGGCAAAGAAGCTTGTCCAAGCAAATCAATATATTGTATCAAAATGAAAAATTAGAAATTATGAAACCGCCTAAATTGAATTATCAACTAAAAATATAGAAAAATGGGGTGAATTTAGTGTTTGATATTAATCAAATTAAAACAATGTTGCCGCACCGGTATCCATTTTTATTGGTAGATCGAGTATTAGAGTTTGAACCTAAAAAAAGATTAGTAGCCTTAAAAAATGTTACAGTCAACGAAAACTTTTTTAACGGCCATTTTCCAACAAGACCGGTAATGCCGGGGGTGTTGATTATTGAAAGTATGGCCCAAGCAGCTGGTTTAGTAATGTTAGCTGAAGAAGAACATAAGGGTAAAATTCCTTATTTTACCGGAATTGACAATGCTCGTTTCCGAAGAACTATTGTTCCCGGAGACCAAATTATAATAGAAATAGATATAATCCGGCTTAAAGGAAATGTTGGACGGGCCAAGGCGGTCGCCAAAGTAGAAGATCAGATTGCAACCGAAGCTGAATTAATGTTTGTGATGGGATAATAAAATTATTTTATTCCAGGCAATTGGAAGCAAAATCCTTAGCTTTTTAAAGATAATTGCATATAAAGTCGTTTTTCCCCCGATTTTTGCCAGTCCAATGTTTGCACATAGATTACGATAATATTATTACTTATCTTAAAAAACTTAAATTTACTATATTTAAAACAGGGGGCCTTTATTATGCAGCTAATCGATTCAAAAGTTGTTAATCTCAGAGAGATTCATTCCACCGCTATTATTCATCCCAATGCCAAAATTGGACGTAATGTGGTAATCGGCCCCTATGCAATAGTCGGTGAAAATGTAGAGATTGGAGATAATTGTATTATCGGCCCTCATGTTGTAATTGAAGGTTGGACAACTATCGGTAGTGGAAATAGGTTTTTCCACGGCGGTTCGATTGGTTGCGAACCTCAAGATTTGAAGTTTAAAGGAGAAAAAAGTTTTCTCTTTATCGGAGATAATAATATTTTTCGTGAGAATGTCACTATCAGCAGAGGTACAGAGGGTGGCGGCGGTGAAACGCGTATCGGGAATAACAACCTCTTTATGGCTTATTCTCATGTGGCCCATGATTGTCAGTTAAGCAACAATATTATTCTCGGTAATTGTTCTGCGCTAGCCGGCCATATCATAGTTGAAGATAGAGCGATAATTAGCGGTTTAAGCGGAGTTCATCAGTTCTGCAAAGTTGGTAAAATGTCAATGGTTGGGTTTTCGTCTAAGATCGTCAAAGATATTCCTCCGTTTGTTTTAGTAGACGGTAATCCGGCTAAGGTCTCCGGAATTAATGTAGTTGGATTGCGTCGTAACGGAATTGAATCGAATGTTCGGGATGAAATTAAAAAAGCATACCGGATTTTATATCGTTTAAATCATACCATCTCCAAGGCAATTGAACAGATGGAGCAAGAATTACAAGGCACTCCGGAAATCGATCATTTTATTCGATTTCTACGTAGCGCAGAGCGGGGTATTCTGAGATAGACGTCCGCGTTAACTGTTTTAAAAAGCTGGTGAAAACTTATACAAATGTATTATAATATTTAAGTGATCATCTAAAAGACTAGACTATGTCTAGTCTTTTAATTTAATCAACAAGGAGTGTTTACGATGGCGGAAAGAGAATCCATCGGATTAGTGGCTGGGCGATATAAATTACCTTTTCAAGTATTAGCTGAGATAAAGAGAAAAAACGCCAAGGGAGTTGTTATAGGATTAAAAGGTGAGGTAGATCCGAAGCTAGCTGATGAAGCTGATGTTTTTCGTGAAATAGAGGTTGGCCAAATTCAACAAATGTTTAATTTTTTTCAGCAGGAAAATGTAAAGGAAGTTGTAATGGCAGGAAAAGTAGGTAAGGAAGCGGTTTTTGAGGGAGGATTTGATCCGAGGTTTCAGCAATTGTTACGGGGACTTCCTGAAAAAAATGACGATGCTTTGTTATCAGCGGTAGTACAGGAGTTTGAGCATAACGGTTTCCGAGTAGCGAAACAAACTGGGTACCTACAGGATCTTTTGGCGCCTATGGGACCAATTTTAGGTCAGGTCACACCCGAGGAAATGATTGATCTAAAACTAGGCTTTAAAATGGCTAAAGCAAGCGGAGAACTTGATATTGGTCAGAGTGTAGTGGTCAAACAAGGAGTAGTCTTAGCCGTTGAGGCCATCGAAGGAACTGATGAGGCAATTATCCGTGGTGGAAAATTAGGGGGCCCAGGGGCAGTAGTCGTTAAAGTTAGTAAACCCAGGCAAGATGAGCGTTTTGATGTTCCAACCGTCGGGCGAACAACTATTGAATCTATGTACAAAGTTGAAGCCAATGTCTTGGGTTTGGAAGCGGGTAAAACATTGATTGCTGAACGTGAAGAAATGATGGATTTAGCAGAAAAGTATCACATTAAAATATATGCTTTATAAACATAGTTATTATATCGTTCAATAGTTCAGCAATTTAATAAAATAATAAATTTTGGTCAATAAATTGGTTTCATCCTATATATGTTAAAAATAAGGGTATATTTAAATCACGCCTAAATGCTTAATTTATAAGCTATTGCGAAACACTGACAAGGTTTGACAGTAGCAGGATTTTAGGAACGAATGGTGAATTTAGATTGATATATAAAAATGTAA
Source organism: Bacillota bacterium (assembly GCA_023435565.1). Classification (GTDB taxonomy): domain Bacteria; phylum Bacillota; class UBA4882; order UBA8346; family UBA8346; genus JAAYHS01. The sequence goes on along the minus strand of JAEYRN010000076.1, from coordinate 29,069 downwards.
AGTAATTATTATATGAGGAAAGCCTAATGTTCAAATTTAAACCAATATTGAAAAACAAATGGCTATTACTTGTGATACTAGTTTTACTTGTGGTAGTTGCTTATCTTTCATTAGCGTATTTTTTCAATGCTGTCTCCAAAAAGCAGGAAGCTTTTGTGGGAGAAGGAAAACTGAATGTCAATTCGGACGAATTTATCGGTTTATTGCTTAGGATTCCGGGTGCTGAAAAAAACGGCTATTGGGAATTGAATGTGGCCCGGTTGGAAAGTAAGGATGAAATCGGCACGATGAAAGAGATAAATGGTGACTATTATTTAAATAAAAAGCCGATTTATCACCTTTCTGCTGAATCTGGGATAATTGAATGGGAAACCAGGATTTTGCATATAGCCGGTCAAGTTAATTTTAAAACCAATGACGGGAAGTCGCTTCGCGCTGAGGAGGTTTCTTGGAATCCTAACACTCGCAAAATTTTGGCTAAAAATAAAGTGGTATTGGAGTCGCCGGGTTTAACGGTTACTACGGAGAAATTAGATGGTGACTTAAACCTTGATCAAGTGAAACTGTTGGGAGTAACTAAGTCGTTTTATCGAAGGTGACCAAATGTTAAAGAAGCTTTGGGTATTGTTAATGGCGTTATTATTATCCAGTACGGTTTTCGCTGAGACACAATTGGAACTAGTAGCGCCGGGCGGTGGAGAAGCCGATCTTCAGGCCAATACTATGAAGTATTATGCCGCTGATTCGGATTTGGTTGTGGTTCGCTGGAGTAATTATACGCTGGAAGCGCAATCCTTGGAATATCATCATGAGAAATCAACTCTTTCCGGGCAAGGGATGATTAAGTTAACCCAAAAGACACCCATTCGCATACTCCGAAGCGAACGGTTTTTTGCGGATTTGAACCGGGATTATTTTAATGCTAGCGGCTCAGTTAAGATAAGATACGATGAAACCACTAATATTAGCGGCGAAAGACTGGACTGGGAATCTCAGACCGAACTTTTTGATTTGACAGGAGATGTCACTCTTCTATATGGAGGATGGAAAATAACCGGGAATAAAGCTGAAGGGAACATGAAATCAGGTTTATTCGTTATTTCAGGGTCGGTACAGGCTATAAGTATAGAAAACAGTATGCGGGCAGGACGAGTGATTTTTGACCGTTCCATTGAAAAAATGACCTTACTTGAAAATCCGGTTGTAATCAATGGTAAAAACGAGTTATCTGCAACCGAGATTGTCTACGATTTAAAGACAAAAAAGGTTTTAGCTTCCGGAGTGGTCAAATCAAGGGTGATTGAGTAAATCAACAAATTGAAATAAATTTTGATTATAACTCGATATATAAGGACTGGAGGGCGGTTTATGTCGATTTATGTCCAGGGTTTGGTTAAAGAATATCAGCATCGACGGGTTGTAAAAGGTGTAGATCTAATGGTGAATACCGGTGAAGTGGTAGGGTTATTAGGCCCTAACGGCGCCGGAAAGACCACGACTTTTTATATGATTGTCGGACTGGAGCGTTGTGATGCCGGTTCAATTATGATCGACGATAATGACGTGACAACATTACCAATGCATGTTCGGTCTAAATATGGTGTTAGTTATTTAGCCCAAGAAGCTTCGGTCTTTCGTAAGTTATCAGTTGAAGAAAACATTTTGGCAATATTGGAACTTACCGATTTGCCCCGTTCTTATCGAAAAAATAGGTGTGACCAGTTATTAGAGGAGTTTAGTCTGGGGCATATCCGAAAGAGTATGGGTTATATGCTTTCCGGTGGCGAACGACGCCGGGTTGAGATAGCCAGAGCGTTAGCGATGGATCCCAAATATATTCTTTTGGATGAGCCATTTACCGGGGTGGACCCAATCGCAGTCTCCGATATTCAGGATATTATAAGTAAGCTCCGTGACAAAGGGATGGGAATATTAATTACCGATCATAGTGTCCGAGAGACGTTGGCAATTACCGATCGGGCTTATATTATGTACTCCGGAGACATTTTGGTCTCCGGCAGTTCGGATGAGATTGCCAACGATGAAAATGCCAGACGCTTTTATTTAGGTGACCGCTTTATTATGTGAATAGTCGTTCACGTGAATTTCCAATTGATATAAACATATCAATGAAAATATTGATCTGCATTTTCTAAGCAGGAGGATCGAAATGAAGATTCTTTCCAAATATTTGACTAAAGAGATAATAGGTCCGTTTCTGTTCGGACTGTTTGCTTTTTTGAGTATATTTTCGGGTTTGCTTTTTATTGATCTACTAAAAGATGCCCAAGAATATCACTTATCGTTTTTTTTAATTCTAAGATTGATATTGTTAAAGTTGCCGGAGTATGTAACACAATGCACCCCAATCGCTGTATTATTGGCTGCCCTATTGGGATTGGGTAAGTTAACAAGCCATAGTGAAACCATTGCTATGCGTGCCGGAGGATTAACTTATTCGAAACTGGCATCACCGGTATTGGTCCTAGGTTTGCTTGTTAGTATCACCGGTGTATTATTCAATGAATATTTGGTGCCATATACCACTCGTGCTTATGATAAAATGGAAAATGAGGCTGCATCAAAAGAAGTTTCTGCTCATATCTGGAATTTTAATCGGGATTTTTACATTAAAGGTCAAATTACAAAACGGATCTATGCTAGAGTATATGAACCGAAAAAACAAGAGTTTAGTCGGGTTGTTATAACCGAATTCAAAGAAGGAAAAGTAAGCCGTTTGATTGAAGCAGTGGCGATGCATTGGCAAGATGGGGAAGGTTGGATCTTTGAAAACGGGATTATCTATCAATTTTTAACTGATAGTTACTACTCGATTATCATTGATAAAGGGCGGGTCCAATATCAATTAAATTTAACTCCGGGAGAGATTAAACAATTGGATGAGGATCCCGAATATAAAAGTATTACTGAGTTAAGAAATCACATTAATCGTTTTTTCCCCGAAGGGGACGAACGGCGGGAATTGTTAGTTGAACTGCATACAAAATTTGCCATTCCTTTTGCCAGTTTTATCTTTGCGTTACTTGGCACTCCTTTGGCGCTAAGGCCGCAACGTCGTTCCAATGCGGCCGGATTTGGTTTGTGTATTATCTTTATTATAATTTGGTATGCTTTGATGGGATTTGGAAACGCTTTGGGTCGAAGCGGTTCGATCCCTCCGTTTATTGGAGCCTGGTTGCCTAATTTCGTACTAGCTGGTTACGGATTATATGTATTCGCAAAGGTAAAAAATTGAGGCGGGCGAACAAATGATAGGTTACATGATAATTACCGTGATAATCATCTTCGGAGGTTTTCTTGCCTTATTGGGAGATAGGGTCGGGATGAAGGTGGGGAAGAAAAGGCTTAGTCTTTTTGGAATGCGCCCCAAGTATACTTCCATGGTTATTACAGTTCTTACAGGTTTTTTTATTGCTGGGCTCACCTTGTTAGTATTAAGTTTTGTTTCCGATTATGTTCATACGGCTATTTTTAGGTTAAAAGCTATCCAAGACGAACTTGTCGTTACTACCGGTCAAGTAGAGAGTTTGACGGATCAATACTTTCATAAGGAAGAAGAATATAAAAGCCTAACTCAAAAACATGTAAAGTTGCTTCGGGATTTAGAAACAGTTGTCGCTGAACGCCAAAAAAAAGAAGAACAATTGAACAAGATTGAAGAAGAATATCGTTTAGTACAGGTCAATTTAAATACTACCACTAAAGAATTGGCCTTGGCCCAAAAACGTTCCCAAAACTTAGCCAAGATTAACGAGGATTTGCAAAATCAGATTGCTAACTTGAATTTGCAGGAAGCCAGATTAAATCAACAAATACAAAATTTGGAAGGTTGGCTTAAAAGTCTCGAAGACAGACACCAAACAATTGTTGGTAAACCGATTATCTTTTATGTTGGCGAAATACTTGTGGCCAAAGTAGTTGAACCAAATAAAAATACTAACAAAATATTTGAACGGATCGTTGAACCTCTTTTAAATGAAGCCAATCAGATTGCTTTAAAAAGAGGCGCTAAAATTCCTGGTAAATCCGATTATGCGCTTAGAATATCACCCCATCGTATCGCTGAAATAGAGCGACAAATTGTTGGTCTAAAAGAACTGGCCGTTTTACGGGTAACAGTTGAAAAAAACTCCGTTGCCAATGAACCATTAACGGTTACCTTGGAGGTATTTCCCAATAAGAAGATTTTTGTTCGAGGTGAAATTATTGCGGAAACAAAAGTGTTAAAATCCACTTCCGAGTCGGGCCTTAGGGATCAATTATTGAGTTTATTGATAGTAGCAATTAATAAAGCTATTGAAAAAGGGATTATTACCGACGGGCAAAACTTAAGAAATATTATTTCAATTTCAGAAATTGCCAAAATAATTAACCAAATTAAATCTAATGACCAAGATTTTTATCATGTTACCGTTATTGCCGATGAAAATATATATCGGATTGACCCATTTCAGGTAAAATTATCTCTAAAAGAATCAAAGGAGGATTGACCCAAAATAGCCTTGATATTAGCGGTTGATCCCGGTAATCAAAAATGTGGTCTGGCTGTGGTTGATGGTCAAGGGACAGTTATGAAAAAAATGGTGGTTCCGACAATGGAACTATCAAATACGATCGGCGTTATTATGGAAAAATACCACATTTCTCTTTTTGTAGTTGGGGATCGTACTAATAGTAAAATTATAAGTAATAAACTAAAACCCTTTGGATTAACAATAGAAATGGTGGACGAGAGTAATTCCAGTTTCGAAGGGCGGAGACGTTTTTTAAAAGAACAGAGTCGTGGATTGGCGCGCTTAATTCCGATTGGTTTGCGTTTCCCAAGGGAAGCTTATGATGATTATGTTGCAGTAATTCTGGCGGAGAGATATCTCAAAAAGAAGGATTAACTATGGTTCGGAAGTGGATTTACATTGTAATATTAGTTTTTTTAGTGGTATCTTATTCCGGAGCTGTCCTAATGGAAAATACCTCAGCAAAAACCATTGAACAATGGGTTTATGAGGAAATGGAGGTGTTATTCCGGGAAGGTTTGATTCCCAATTATCCTTGTGATTGGGTAACTTCCGGTAATAAACTATCCCGTTTTGAAATTGCTTATTACATAAAAACTTTAATTACCAGTGAATTAGATTCCTCCAAGTGGCAAAATGAGACAGACACAATTCCTCTACCTGTAATCGAAGCGCTTCGTAAACTTGTTCCGGAGTTCCGCACTGAACTTACAGCCATGGGGGTTAAGGTAACGGATATTGATAAAATCAGTCCTAATTTAAATGATACATGGGTTAACAATGATAATTATCAAGATTTAGATGTAATATTATCTCAACAAAAAGGCACTACCAAAGACCAAAGTTCTTATTACTATTTTGGACAATATATCAATAACATTTACCGTAAATCATTTTTATTCTTACCTGCAATTTTTGTTAAAGAAAACAATCGTAATCTTTTTCAGGGCTCAGTAGGGACGATTAATATCGTTCATCACCCCAATCGAGAGGAGAATCCTCCGTTTTTAATAGTTAAGGGTGATTTGCCAATCGATGACAAGAAGACTATAAATGGTTATTATTTATTTCCTTTAGATGATTTTATTAATGAAACGGCTCAAAAGGGTTCTCTTGACGAGTTTAATATATCCGTTCTCGATCTACTGGACGAGGTTGACCACGTACAGCAAGTTGAGAACATATGGCAATTTAACGGTCTTTTATCCTTGGATGGGTATATGAAATATGAAACTAATTTACAAAGTAAATTAGTATATGGAGAATTAAATAAAAACTTGAAAATTGGCGGATTTTTAATTTCGACTGAATCCAAGCCTGATCTGATCAATATGGGACTTCCTTTATTAAACTCCAATCAATCGATGGAGATAGATTTGGATACTATCGACCGGACTGATTTTCAATCGTTCCAAATTAACATTCAGGGGAATATGGCCTTAAATACTAAAACATCAATAACTGGAGAACTAGAATTATTGTACCGTGGTAACAAATCAGGCTTGGACGTAATTTGGCCGTCCGAAACCAAGGCCGGGGCAGGAATTGAATATAAATTCAGCGATTATTGGGCAGTTTTAAGTTATCAATCATTTGTTAATTCTCAACTGGAAACAGGTTCACTTAGTACTACGTCTTTAGGTGTGGAATATAATAACTGGATTACTCTCTGGTTGGCCTATCAAATCTTAAGTTTTGAAGACTCCAGAGTGACCGGGGCTTTAACCTTCCGATTTTAGGAGGAAATAATGAAACGGGTTCTTCGATTTGTTTCTTTATTAGTTATTCTTTTATTAGCTTTAGCTTCCGGAGTATCCGGGGAATCTGCATTACGAAACCCTTACAATTGGTTAAATGAATTGGAAACCAATGTTTCGGGAAGTCCTACCAATGGGAGTCTTTTTGATCGGCTAACCCAATTTGAACTCACATTGACCGGACGGACCACGGATCAATCATTAGTCGATCGGTTGTCCTATTTAGAAACTCTTTTATTTTCAAACCGGCCTCATGATATTTGTCTCCTTTATAAACTCCAGGCATTGGAATGGGTCCTTTTCCGTGAAGCATTGTCTGGGCCGATACTCAACAGGTTGGAAAGAATTGAAACGTTTCTATATAATCAAACTTTTTCCGGCCCGATTACCAAAAGATTTGATCGTTTAATCAATCAGATCTTCCCGGATGGTAGCATCAAAGCGAAATGGGTAAGTATCCCTGAAGGATTGTTAGTCAAAGTAAAAATTATTGATGAATTAAGTTCGGTAAATAGTAAAGCTGGAGATGAGTTTAAGTTTCTTATCTCAGATACAGTAGTTGTCGATGATTTTGTTTTATTTCTCAAAGGGAGCAGTGGAGTTGGTGTTTTAAAGGAGGTAAAGAAACCGAGTAGTTTGGGGCGGGATGCCCGTTTACTATTGGATTTTACAATGATTAGAGCGTTAGATGGCACTCCTATTAAAATAAGTATTGGAACAAAATCTTCTGAATTAAACCGTTCTTATCAATTGGCGGTTGGAGCAAGCGCTGCAGGGATGTTGGCATTTGGCCCGGAAGGGATCTTATTTGGTTTAGCGGTTAAAGGCAAGGAAAGAACGATTCCCGCCGGAACAGAATTTTACCTTCAGATTACTGAATCGGTCCGAATTTATACACTCAAAGACGACCGGAGGTAGAAAAAGATCAAGCTTATAAAAATTTCAAGTTTTGTATTTTTAATCTTAATGATAATTGTTTTCGGATCAAATAATGTAACCCGGGCTGAAGCAACCAAAACAACTCAAATGAAAATTGAAGCTGCCGGAAATGTTAATTACGACATGGAGACTAATTGGACTACTGCTTCGAAAGATGTTATTTTAACAAAAGATGATATTACTATTGAATGTCAGAGGCTTACCTATAATGGAAAAACCGGTGAAGTACAAGCTTCTGGTAAAGTGAAAATTACCACTCGTAACTATGTTTATCAAACCGAAACCCTAATTTTTAATTTAAATCAGGAGACCGGTAATTTTATTGATTTCCAAGGTAAGATAAAGGGGAACTCACTTGATTATCAACTTTCCGGTAAAGGCGGATCTTTGAAGGGAGATACCGGAACTATATCCAAAGCTGTTATGACCCGTTGCCCGAATCCAAACCCGGATTATGTTTTAACCGCCAAACGATTGGATTACAATAACAAACGAGTATACCTTCACCATGCGGTATTAAAGGTTAAAAAAATTCCGGTGTTTTATTTTCCTAGACTTAGTTTCAAGACCGACAACAATGATTTACCGGATGTTGAAGTGAGATATGACCAAGAAGAAGGTTATCAAATGGATATGGAGTATGCAGGCCCGGTTAAAAATGATCGGGTTTGGCTTTTTAAAGGAGGCTTTTCCACTAAAGGCACAAATTTAGTTGGATTTGGGGTAAATCAGTATTTTGGTAAGCAAGTAAATAATTATACAAATCTTGTTTATGATTTTAGCGGTTTTTGGGAGTTGACCAACACCCTTGATTACGGGACACGTTTATCAAGTTTGAGTCTTGACGGTATTAAAGAATTTTCGAATGAGGGGACAACCGAAGTTACTATTAGTCTTACTCGTAAGTATTGGGAGACACCTATTGGGAGATGGCAGTTTGGTTTATTAGCTCGGGATGTTTTTGCTCTTGATTCGGTTAAAGAGGAATATGGCGGAACTTATTGGGGGTACCGGCTGGATTATAATCCGTCAAAGTCCATTTTTTTAAGTTATTTATGGCTGGACTCAAATAAGACAAATGAAGATTTCCGGGATTTCTTAGATGATTATAAACTGGGAAGAAACTACCTTTATAACGTTAATCTTCCGATATCCAAAAGTTATTCTTTCAATTTAAGCGGAACTTATAATAGTGATATTGAAGAAAACTGGATTAGCCGGTTGTATATGATAAAATATGAAAACTGTTGTTTTCGCTTGTCAGCCGGTTGGAATGATATATCCGAATCATGGGAAATGAATGCCAAGATTAAGTTCTAGAATGCAATCGAAAAAATATAATAATGTTAAAAACCTTCCATAGGGAAGGTTTTTTCTTTTCTGGTTAAAATATAGACATCCCAAATAAGGAGTTTACTTTGGAAAATCGCCTTAACGAATTAAGCGGATCTCAATGGTTATATTGGACTAATAGTATTTATGAGACGTTTTTTCCACCGGATCAGACTCATCATCTGAGAAAAAAACATGGGGCAATGAAGCCGCCGCAACTAATGGCGGAGATAATCTCGTTTTTTACTAAAAGAGGGGAATTAGTGCTAGACCCTTTTGCCGGTGTTGGAGGTACACTACTTGGGGCGGAGTTGGTTGGTAGGCGTGGGTTGGGAATTGAGCTAAATGATTATTGGGTAGATATTTATCTAAAGATTGTAGCCGAATACCGGGAGTCAAATGGAGAATTAATTCAGGTGAGTGAAGCTGGTGAAAACGCCCGTAGGTTTTCTTCAGAAATGATTTGCGGTGATTGTTTAGAGATAATGGACCGATTTGGAACTGAAACAATAGCTGCGATTATTACGGATCCTCCCTATGGTTGTAATCACGGGGCAACCGGTTTTAAGAGAGAAACCAATTTTAACATGAGTTCTGTTGACCGACTGGACTTCGGTAATAGCCAAGATTATCAAGAGTTTTTATCTAGAATTGAGGATTTTGGAAAGATAGCTTATCGATTGTTGCTTCCCAAGCGTTATTTAATCCTGTTAGTTGGAGACAGGTTTCATTGTGGAGAATATTTACCGTTGGGATATATGGTTGCAAACACATTGCGTCAGACAGGGTTTAGGTGGAAAGGAACTAGGATTTGGTGGAATAAAGCTACACAACGCCGTTTAAAACCATACGCTATTAATTCATGTTTTATCCCAAATATTACCCATCAAAATATTTTGATTTTAAGAAAAGAATGAGGTTAAATTATACGACTGCTTGGCAAAATTCTAGGTTTATGCTATAATTATTTAGCAGTATAACGGCTTTCACTTTGGTATCATTTTATAGACAATATTGTTTTATTGATTTGCCTTAAACTGATGATAATTACGATGGGCCCGTGGCTCAGTTGGGAGAGCGCTGCGTTCGCATCGCAGAGGCCGAGGGTTCGAATCCCTTCGGGTCCACCATCTAATTCTAAAGGAGATAAATAATAATATGAAAATGATTAAAACGATTGTACAGGGTAAATTAGGTAATACCGTTAATACCGGAGGATGCGGCGAGTGTAAAAATTCGTGCCAATCAGCCTGTAAAACATCTTGTACGGTAGGGAATCAAGTCTGCCAAAAATAACAGCAATTAGCTGACTATTTATTGTATTATCTACATAAAGCCATGGAAACATGGCTTTTTTAACTATATATGTTGAAAAAAGTTTTGAGTAAAACATTCACATCCAAAATACCGGATGTGAATGCCGAAATTATTGGGCTTTTTTCAACATATGAACATGGAAAATATGTCGCAATAATCCACGCTTATCCAAGAAACTTATTGCGACATATATATATAAAAATATTTTACGTTATCTTATGTTTTATATTTCTAGTCTATTTGGAGAAATTAATGAAAAATTTTCATATTTTTAAAGCATTAGACCGTTTTTTTTTATTTGATGTAACATCTAATTCATTATTTATGGTTGAGGAGCCGGTTTACCGATACTTAAGAGGTGAAACGGTTAAGCCCGAAGCTCTTGAAGCGGTTCTTAACGATATTAATGAATTAAAAATAAACGGTTACTTAAGCGAGAACCCTGAAAGCGAACCGTTAATCAGACGTGAGCCGATTTTAAAGGCACTTTGTCTACATATTTCTCATGATTGTAATCTGCGTTGCAACTATTGTTTTGCTGGGACCGGTCCTTTTGGAGGGGATCGGGAACATATGAGTTTTGAAGTTGGTAAAGCGGCGTTGGATTTGTTACTAGAGGGTTCAGGTGATAAACGAAATTTGGAAGTAGATTTCTTTGGTGGGGAACCCCTTTTAAACCTAGATGTGGTCAAACGCTTGGTCGCTTATGGAGAGGAACAAGGACCAAAAATAGGTAAGGAAATTCATTTTACTCTAACGACCAATGGTATTAACTTAGATGAAACTGCCTCTGGTTTTTTGAATGAACATCAAATAGCGGTGGTGCTTTCCCTTGACGGTAGACCGGAAATCAATGACCGGATGAGGGGGCGTGGTATCTATCAACAAATTGTACCGAACTTTCTAAATTTGGTAGAGGGACGGAACTTTAATAATTACTATCTACGCGGTACCTTTACATCATATAATCTTGATTTTTGCGAAGATGTCAAACACTTATACAATCTTGGGTTTAGAGAGATATCTTTAGAACCTGTTGTTTCTCTGAATGGTGATTACCGATTAAATGAAGAACATTTGGAACGAATTGAAAAGGAGTATGAATATTTAGCGGAATATTATTTAGAACGCCGCAGAGCGGGCGTTGGTTTTACTTTTTTCCATTTTGAAATCGATTTGGAACATGGTCCTTGCCTTCCAAAACGATTAACCAGTTGCGGGGCGGGGTTTGATTATCTTGCGGTAACTCCCGCGGGAGATTTATTTCCTTGTCATCAGTTTGTCGGACGTAATGAGTTTCGGATAGGAGATGTACGGCAAGGAATTGTCCGGAATGATTTACGGGAAAAGTTTGGAACTGCTACTCTATACCAAAAAGAAGGGTGCTCTAATTGCTGGAGCCGTTTTTATTGTAGTGGCGGATGTCATGCCAATGCTCAACAAATGAACGATTCGATTTATCAACCGGATGATTTGGGTTGTAAACTACAACGAAAAAGATTGGAATGCGCTCTGGCAATAAGAGGAATACTTTTGGAAGAGGGTATTCAGTGATGGATGACTATTTGGTAGTGCTTGAAAAGGTAAAGACCTGGGTAAAGGAAGTTGGGAAAATTCAGTTGGAAGGTTTGAAAAATAACTTAACTGTTAATATTAAATCCAATGAATATGACTTGGTTACAAATATTGATACAAAAACGGAAGAAGTACTAATCGGGAGAATTAGAGAGGAATATCCAGGGCATGCTATTCTTTCGGAGGAATACGGGATTTCGGGTGAGATTTCCGAATATTTATGGATTATTGACCCTTTGGACGGAACGGTTAATTACGCTCATGGATATCCGGTTTTTTGTATTTCAATAGCGCTACAGCATTATGGAGAGGTTGTATTGGGAGTTGTATATGCTCCTGTCTTAAAGGAGTTATTTGAAGCGGTGAAAGGCCGAGGGGTTTATTTGAACGGAGACAAAATGCAGGTGGCCGAGGTTAATGAGTTAAGTAAAGCAATCCTGGCGACAGGTTTCCCTTATGATAAAGCTACCGATGGGGAGAACAATTTAAACTATTTTAATCACTTGGTTCCACGGATTAACGGTATTCGGCGGACCGGAAGCGCAGCTTATGATTTATGCAACGTGGCTGCGGGACGATTTAATGGCTATTGGGAGTTTAAAGTTAATCGTTGGGACATTGCAGCAGGTGTTTTAATGGTAGAAGAGGCGGGAGGAGAGACAGTTTATCTACCCAGTAAAAAGGGGATCGGATTGATCGCGGGGAATAATAGAATTTGTAAATTAATTTATCAAGAATTGATTAATGTTAATCCGGAGTTATTTAAGAGTAGCACTAGAACTAATTGAACAGCTGATGAGCCGGGGAACCGGCGTTTTTTTTTATAAACAATATACTACAATAAAAATAATAGGAGAAGTGCAATGGTTCCTGTTAATCAAGGGCAAGAAGTTGAGGTTGTGATTGAAGGTTATGGTCATGAAGGCGAAGGAATAGGGCGCTTTCAAGATTTTACCATATTTATTTCTGGAGCGCTTAAAGGGGAAACGGTAAAGGCCAATATTGTTGAGGTAAAAAAGAACTATGCCCGAGGTAAAGTTTTAGAAATAGTAAATTTTGTTCCGGAACGGGTTAAACCCAATTGTCCGGTTTTTTCCGTCTGTGGCGGTTGTCAGCTTCAACATTTAGATTATCGCTCACAATTAGAAATGAAGCGGCAACGGGTGATTGACGCCATGGAACGGATTGGCGGTATGAAAGATGTTTTAGTCCATGCAACTATTGGGATGAAAGATCCCTGGCGTTATCGAAATAAAGTTCAGTATCCGGTAGGCCTTTATAAAGATAAATTAGTCCTGGGTTTTTATCAACAGGGGACCCATCGGTTAGTCCCGGTCGCCGATTGTTTGATTCAGCCTTTAATCACTAATAAAATCGCCCTTAAAGTTAGGGAATTGGCTGGCAAATACCGGTTGTCTGTTTATAATGAAAAAAGCGGGAAGGGTTTACTACGCCATGTGTTGATTAAAACCGCCTACTTAACCGGAGAAGTGATGGTGGTGTTAGTTACTAACGGGGACTATTTCCCGGTTGGTCCTCGTTTTGCCCGTGACCTGGCCGCTGGTTATCCCCAGATCAAAAGTGTGGTTCAGAATATTAACCGTACTCGCGGTAATGTCATTTTAGGAGATATAAATCAAGTATTATGGGGCAGCGACGGGATTGTCGAAAAAGTGGGGGGGTTGCAATTTAAATTTTCAGCCAGTTCCTTCTTTCAGGTTAACCCGGTTCAAACCCAAACTCTTTATGATAAGGCGGTTGAGTATGCGGAGCTTACACGGCGTGAACTAATATTAGATGCTTATGCCGGGGTGGGAAGTCTGACGCTGTTTTTAGCGAAGAAAGCTAAAATGGTCTATGGAATTGAAGTTATTTCAAAAGCTGTGGTTAATGCAAAGGAGAATGCGGTTTTAAACGGGATTGAGAATGTCCGGTTTATTACCGGAACAGTGGAGAAAGAACTGCCAAAGTTGATTTCGGGTCGCCTTTTCTTCGATGTGGCGGTACTCGATCCGCCCCGTTCGGGATGTGAAGAACGGGTACTCACCAGTTTGGCGGAGAATATGATCAAACGGATTGTCTATGTGAGTTGTAATCCGAGTACTTTGGCAAGGGATCTTAAAATTTTGGCGGGGTTGGGGTACGAGATTAAGGAGATCCAGCCGGTAGATATGTTTCCCCATACCTATCACGTGGAATGTGTGGCGCGGGTTGAACGGAAATGAAGGTTTGTGTTTTTAACGCATAGGAGATTGACCTGGCCGATTACTTATTAACAAAACGCCCTTGTTCCGGTTTGGCGATTTCGTCAAAATCTTGGACCAACATTTCCAAATGCCGGGTCAGTTCCTCGCCTTTCATCGGTTGGCCGTGGCTTGGGATAACCAGCGAAGGTTTTAAGTCCTTGAGGCGTTTTATGGATTCTTCCGCTGCGTCCCAGTCGGTGGTTAAATATTTGGGAGGCCCGCTTATCGTCTCTTTTTGGGTTACTACAGAGAGCAAAGATTCTTGTTTGACAGTCGTAAATGCATCACCGGCAATAAGCATACGATCTTTTTCACGGAACAAAGAAATATGCCCTTCAGTGTGTCCGGGGGTATGAATCCATTTCCAGTCAGGCATACCAGGAACACTGCCGTCTGAAGGAAGCGGTACGGCGCGATATCCTATATCGATACTTGTATGCGGAAATGTCGGGGACATCTTTGCCACTAGGCCGTTATCAACCGTAGGATCGCCTACTGGGTAATCTTTTTTGCCTGTTAAATATGGTATTTCTAAAGGATGGGCATAAACAGGAACATCCCATTGTTCCGATAGTTTGATAACCGATCCAATATGATCAAAATGGCCATGAGTTAAAACAATAGTCTGCGGCCGGGTATTTCTACCAAAACGTTCTTCTACTGATTGAATAATAAAATTCGCTGAATTTTCAAGCCCGGTATCCACGAGAACCCACTGACCGTTGTTTGCACTTGGGTCCCCAACTACACAGGCATTTACGATGGTGAATTCTAGAACCAGGATGTCCGGGGTCAACCGGTTTGCCGAGGTAGTCAGGGCGGATAATCCTTCAACTAATTTATTTCCCATTCTAATTCTCCCATTTTAGGATAGTCGTATACTTCAGCTGCCTTTTGCCCGACTTAAAATTAAGAAAATAGGGCTGGAATGGATCGATAAATAGCTTTGTTAAATAGTTTGTTCCAATCAAGCTTTTTTATTCTGGAGGGAATTGGAGAAATGCAGTATTATTATGGCGAAAAAATGTTTTTGAAGAGTCGGGAATTTATTCGATTCATCGTTAATGCCTCTTGTTTTAAGTATTTATCATTCTTGCCAGAATAGATGAATTCTTTAACTAATGGTGGCGTTGTCTTTCTGTTAAGTCCAGGATTATATAAAGCAAATACTTTCAATTAATTGCGTTTTTAGTGGCAGGTTGATATAATTTTTTTATATTAGGTGGTTTCATAATTCCGTAATAAAAATAAAACAGAATTAGTATGAAATACGGTTTGAAGGTATAACGTTAATGAAGAATAGTATAGAAAGAGAATTGATCGCTATAATTGAACCGGACGGGGGTTATGCCCTTGATTGGAGTTATTCGGATGAAATGTCGGATCAAGCCGGTATCGAATTACAGCAAAACATCTATGAAGATTATCTTACCGATCCCGATACGGCATGGTTTTTGCTGGGAGTATCGGAGAAAAAAGTTGATTTTTCGGAATCAATTGAATATCTACATAAAGTAGCGTCGACTTTCATAAGAATTTTAGCTGGAAACCCGGATCTGGAAACCCTGCGGGAAAAGGCGAAAGCTGTCTTGGAAGACGAAGAAGCGGAGAAGCTGCTTATGGGAGTTCCATATCTAATCGGAGCGGAGTATCTAGACCGGAGTTGGTTGGATCTGGCCTGGGACAGGTTGAACCGGGTCTTCGTAAAAGAAATTGCCAAGCACCAAGGAAGCGTAACCGATTATTTACGAGCCAGGAACCAGGAAATCCACATTGCGGGAAAGGTTTACTTCCATTTGGTGGAAAGCAAACGGGAAGATTATCCTTTTGCCTTTTTGGCTACTTATGCGGCGGAACCTTCGGCTACTGGAAAGGCAAAACATTTACCGCTGAAAAATGCTCTGTTGGAATATGGCGAGAATAGTAAAAAGTTGTTGGAGTTATTATCAACCGTTAATAAAGCGGCTGGGCGGAGTTTATTCATAACGGAAATTATGGAAACCGGGGAGTTATTTCAACCGATCGGCCTTAATCCGGATGAAGCGTATGTTTTTTTGAAAGAAATACCCATCTATGAAGAGTCGGGTATCCTTTGCCGGATACCAAACTGGTGGCGCAGAAAATCCGATTCCTTGAAAATGACGGTTAATATCGGAACTAAACCTCCTTCTTTAGTTGGATTGGACGCGTTGCTGGATTTTAGCGTTCAATTGTCGCTGGGTGGAGAAAACATTACCTTGGAAGAGTTGCAGAAACTTGCTTCCGAATCGGAAGGATTGGCGTTCATTAAAGGCAAGTGGGTTGAGGTTAATCATGAACGTTTGCAGGAGACCTTAACCGCATACGAACAAGCTCAAAAAGGCGATCTAACGTTGATGGAAGCCATGCGAATGCGGCTTTCGGTATCTAAGTTTTTAAATGTAAAGGAAAATGGTTGCGAAATAGAAGTTAGCAATGGAGAATGGTTGGAAACGGTTGTCGCTCGGCTAAAGCGGCCTGATCAGATTGAACCTGTTTCGTGCGGAGCTGATTTTAAGGCGACTCTTAGGAAATATCAAAAAGAGGGCCTTGGGTGGTTGTATACCATGAAAACTTTGGGTTTTGGAGCTTGTTTAGCCGATGATATGGGGCTAGGAAAAACAATTCAAGTTATTGCTCTGCTTAATAGTGTTCGTACCGTTAAAGAAGAAAAAGTTTTGCTAATAGTACCGGCCTCGCTAATTGGTAATTGGACGGCTGAAATAACCAGATTTGCTCCCGGTTTGAAATATTATGTGATTCACCCACAGGAAAAATCAAACCTGGAAGAGCATGACTTAGGCGCTGGTATTTATATCACTACTTATGGGATGTTGGTCAGACTTGATTGGCTCAAGGAAACCGAATGGGACATGTTGATCCTGGATGAGGCCCAGGCCATCAAAAATCCGGGGACCAAGCAGACTAAAGCGGTAAAACAGATCAAAGCCCGAAGTAAAATTGCCATGACCGGAACTCCGGTAGAAAATAGACTGTCGGACCTTTGGTCCATTTTTGATTTTTTAAACAAAGGGTTGTTGGGCGCAGCTAAGGAATTCACCGGGTTTACCAAAAGATTAAAGGAAACTAATGATGGCTACGCAAGGTTGAAACAGGTAGTGTCACCGTTTATCTTACGCAGATTAAAAACGGATAAAAGCATCATTAGCGATTTGCCTGAAAAAATTGAAATGAAAACCTATGCGACTCTCGCGAAAAAACAGGCGGCCCTTTATAAATCTTTAGTGGATGAGTTGCAAGAGAAGTTGGAGTTTTCCAAAGGTATCGAAAGGAAAGGTCTGGTGCTGGCTTCGCTGATGAAATTCAAACAGATCTGTAACCATCCGGACCAGTATTTGGGTCAAACTGTTTTTGGGGAAAATGAAAGCGGTAAGTATCAAAGACTTCGAGAAATATGCGAAACCATATATGAAAAAAGAGAGCGTGTCTTGGTATTTACGCAATTCAGGGAGATTGCCGCTCCTCTCGCGGCATACCTAAAAACAGTGTTTCAACATGAAGGGTTGGTACTACATGGCGAGACTCCTGTGGCGAAACGCAAGGATATTGTGGCAAGGTTCCAGGGCCATGAATACGTTCCGTTTATGGTTTTATCAATCAAAGCGGGCGGTGTGGGGTTAAATCTTACGGCGGCAAATCATGTCATTCATTTTGACCGGTGGTGGAATCCGGCGGTAGAAAACCAGGCGACGGACAGGGCTTTTCGGATCGGCCAAAAGAAAAACGTGATTGTACATAAGTTTATCACCAAAGGAACAGTAGAAGAGAAAATCGACCAAATGATCGAGGAAAAGACTAAATTGTCACAAGAAATTTTACCGGATATCAACGAAAGTTGGATTACGGAAATGGATAATAAACAATTATTGGATTTGTTCAGGCTGACTATTTAAAAAAGGAGAAAGTGTATGTCTTTTTATGGATATCCGGAATATATGCCGGTGGCTGAGAGGAAAAGGAAAGCCCAAAAGCAGGTTGAAAAACTTAAGAAAAAGAATTCGGATATCGCGCCGGTGATGATTACAGGAAGGAGACTTGCCGTAACTTGGTGGGGAACGGCATGGAACAATAACCTGGAAAGTTATTCGGACTATGAGAATCGAATCGGTAGAGGCCGAAGTTATCTGCGTAACGGGGCCGTGCTTGACCTGAAGATTGAGCAAGGTTTGGTTAAGGCTTTGGTGCAAGGTAGTTCGTCCAAACCTTATCAAGTAGATATGAAAATTAGTCCTTTAAGGGGTAACCAGTGGGAAAATATAAAAAAATTCTGTGAAGGAAAGATCGATTCTTTAGCGGAGTTGATTGACGGAAAGTTCCCTAAAGCGCTGTCGGATTTGTTTACCGCTAAAGGAAGCGGATTGTTTCCGGCCCCACGGGAAATTACTTTTCAATGTAGCTGCCCCGATTGGGCGGTGATGTGCAAACATGTGGCGGCGGTGTTGTACGGTGTGGGAGCCAGACTTGATGAAGACCCGGCGTTATTTTTCACACTGAGGGGTGTAAACGTCGAAGAACTCATTACCGGGGTTATCCAAGGAAAAATGAAATCGATGCTTAGCGGATTGGAACCAAAAAGCCGCCGTATCCTTAAGGATGCGGATGTTTCGGATATGTTCGGAGTTGAGGTGGAAAAAACGGAAATTGATCGGATCAAAAAAATAGATATGAAAAAGAAGGGGAACAGCAGTAGAATTTAATGAAACATCTAACCATGAAGGTGGAAACGCAATGCAATCTTATTATAGACGGATACTGAATAAGCTGATAGTTTACTTTCTTGTCCACGTCATAGGTGGGCTTTTATTGCCCAGTTTGATACTAATGGGGTTTTTTGAAATACTCCCCAAAGAAACAAACCGTTTTGGACCGGAATATCTCTCCCAAGACGGCGGAGGATTTCGTCTTCAGGGATTTAAAGAAAACAAGAAAATAAAGTACATTGTCCTTTCCGAATCCGATAAAGACAAAGAAACCCTCGACCGAATTTTTTTTATTGATCATAAAGACCGACGTATTGGGCTGTTTGCCGTTAATTACGCCAATGAATATACAGGAATTATTCATTCACTTATAAAGAAGGAAAGAGCCGAAAGGGATATCCAAGTAACCGGTGGGTATACCGCCGGTTATAAACATAAAAGTAAGTTCAGCGATGGGACTTACTGTGTAACCGAACCGGAAATGAATTGGGTTTTGCAAATGGTTTCACCGCAAAATTTAAAAGAAAACACCGCCGATATTCTTTTTGATATGGGAATTATCCATGAACGCGCCGACATTCCGGCGGTTCTTATTTGGCTAAAAAAGCATGAGATTCCCTTCGTAATTCTTACTGTATTTTTTTATGGTCTATTTTGGGCATTGGTTATTTTACCGTCCGGCGCGGAATGGGCTGCAACCGTCAAACCGGACCATGGGGCGATTTTGCAAACTAAGGAAACGCTAAGAAAAGGGATACTTGAGCTTAATAATTTGGATATACCGTTTAAAATCGAAGCGACCGGTACCGATACACTAAAGGCGGTATGGGAATATGAAGGGAAATGGAAGGGTTTATTTGAATCGGAAGATCTAAAAAAATAACTCATGAAATCAGGATGCGGTTTAGGGAGGAAAGCAATACGGTTACAGCCGTCGAGATTCGTCGCAGTACCTTTGAGGCGAAAGGTTTCTTGAGACTCTCAAAAAAAATTTCGTGTTCGCGATTGATTACATTTTGGCAATATGAGAGCAACCATAGATACGGACTCTCCTTTAATTCGGGAAGACTGGAGTTGACGGGGGAAGGTTTTACCTTTGATATCCAGGAGATTAAAAATCCGCTAATCGAATTCATCACAGCTTCCGGTTGGACATGGAAACCTAAGATTTTTTGTTTGTGAAAATTGAATAATCGGAAGGTTTGTATAGTTTAGTTGAGTTATTGGATGTGATGAGAGACTTATTGCAATCTGTATATGCAATTTTTCGGAACTTAGTAATGTTTCTAGGACTCAATTTCTGTTAATATTAACCCGAATTGTGCGGGAATTATCAAAAACGAGAACTTCTTGGTCTTTAATGGATATAATCCGGTTGGAATAAGGTGTCAACTCAGCCGTATTATTTATTGTATCCAGATAAATTGAGAAATCTATTTGGTTA
The DNA here is from genome assembly GCA_023435565.1 of Bacillota bacterium. Lineage (GTDB taxonomy): Bacteria > Bacillota > UBA4882 > UBA8346 > UBA8346 > JAAYHS01. Next base: position 9,185 of record JAEYRN010000076.1, on the reverse strand, counting down.
TCGTGATTGAAATCAAATGATTCTTCGATATAACTAGGGAGTATATCTGAAGTGGTCCAGTCGATTTGAATAAACCCTCTTTTAGATTTAGAAAATAAGCCGGGGAATACAGGCTGGTGCAGAATGGTTTGATAGTTTTGATGTTCAATGACGCTTTCAATTTTTCCGCCAGTCCAGTTATCCGATACTTTAAGCCCTGATTCATTAGTTATCCAGTTTTCTAAGGTTTGCATGTTAACAAAACATATAATTGTGATACAAATTGCCAAGACTGCCCAAATATATCCGAGAAATGATTTGATGATTCGCAAAATCCCCATGTCTTAAGCTCCTTTACATCGAAATACTATTGTCGATCCATATAATGAAATAATTTATTTGATGTAGACGACTACCTGATAATTAAATTTAGTAATTTTGTTATTGAATCAATAATGAAGCCACCACCCATTGCTGCCAGTAAAATAAAAGCGATATATAAATAAAGTATTTTGGAAAAACCTACTCCCATTTTCAACTTGGTTCCCTTAATATGATAATAAATTGCATTTTGGGGACATTGGTCCGCGCATTTTCCGCATTTCAGACAGGTTATTTTGGTCCGACCGTTTTTAAGCGATGCTTCATCCATGGCAAATACCGGACAATTATTGATACACAGCTTGCAGTCGGTGCATTTTTGACGGTCAATTCTTAATTCAAAGGGGCTAATTTTATTTGTTAAAGACTGCATCGCTCCGAACGGGCACAATAAAGAACATTGGGTTCTTTTTTTTGTTAAAATGGGTAAGACAATGACCAGGCCGGTAAAGAGGATAATAAAAATCATAGTTTGAACTACCCGAAGTAAAGATGAAACCTCCGGGAATTCGGAGACTGCTTTGAATGGGCATAGCCACCAACAATATTGGGCTGATAAAGTTGCAGTTGAAAAAGTAGCAATCACCAGTAGCACGGCAAAGGGAAGTAACAATAATCTTTTGGACAATATTTTAATGACCGGTTTTTTACGTAACCTGGAGAAGCCGTCTTCCCAACCCCCGTAAAAGCATATCCAACCGCAAAAACCCCGGCCTAAAGAAATTGTAGCGGCTAACCAAATAACGAGCATTACAGGAATTGAATAGTGAAAATCGTTAAAAGTCCCAGGGAATATAATGTCCTTTTTGAATATAGCTGTAAAGAGGGTTTGGGGAATGACAATATGGCAAAAGGGCACCATACATTTGAGAGTTTCTTCATTGCTCAATACCATAAACGTTCCCCGCTCCAAATATAATGTGGAGACAAAAGAGATGGGGAAGAATATGGCAGTAGCAATGAATAATACCGATCGGTATCGATCTACTTTTCCCGTAAAGATTATCCTAAAGAATAGGATATTGAAGAAGAAATAAACCGTAAGCCGGGAAATTGTATTAATCGGATCGGAAAATTGAAGTCTGGTGATCATGACTAGAGTAATCAACCACATTGGTAGAGTAACAAATGTTGTCCGTAGAATATTTTTCATGTTGAATTGCTCTTTTTTAATTGTGACAGTTTCCACTTATAATGTACCTCCGATACTTAAGAATCCTTTAAAAAAATAATAAACGGCGATGATATAAAGGGAAAACTCTCCGACGGTTTTAAGTTCGGATTGATACTTTTTCGACCCGATAAATGAAAGGGGAATAAAGAATATTGAGGTGCCGGCAAAAAAGGTGAAAAAGAAAAGAATACTTCCTAATAAACTGTTTGAATCTACAGCGTCGGTAAATGCCATTAAAAAAGGCGGGCAAATATTAATCCCGGTAAGTAGGCCGAAGATGTACGGATAATACCAGGCTTCCGGAGAGATTATTTGGTTTATGTTTGCAGTGTTTTTAAACCGACATTTAGTATGGTTTCCTGACAAATTGTAAATAATCAGGAATAAGCTTAAGGTTATTAAGGCGGTTCCTGTGAAGCGGCTTCGAATAACAGGGTTTGTCAATAATTTTTTTCCTATAAACCAAGCCAGGATTGCAAAGCTGATATAACCGGTTAGCCTGCCGATTAAGAAAAAGATTAAACCGGATAGATTGTTACGGATTGTTTTACCGCAGCTCATTAAATAAGGGAGAATAATTGGAGCGCAGCTTGCCAGACAGGTTGCGCTGTTTGATATGCCTAAAATAAAACCTTGAAGCATGTTTTGTTCCTTTCGGTGATCAATATTCGGTTTTACCTTTATTATAGGCCTGAAATAAGGAATGAATCTCTGTTTTTTTATATATTGGACATTACCAATGGTAAGAAGGACGGAATAGAGGGCAAACTGGAGGCAATTATTTCCATAGGCTACCTTTAAGATTTTAGCAAACAGCTTCATGCCCACAGGGAAACCTTTTGACATAATGAACTTATGGGAGATCATTAAGTTTGGCGTCTCAATGAAAGATACGGCTAAAATTATAAAAGTTTTAGCTAAAATGAGCGTCCCGGAATACAGTTCGCAATTTAAAAGTCCGCTAATTAGAAAATTGTTAAATACAATGATGCCCCCCAAGTATAGCGCAGTCAGCTTGTTGTTTACTTTAGCAACTTTCGTGGGGGGTAATGGGGATTTGCCTGCGGGCGGCTCAAGGGCGATGGCGGAGCGGATGGCGGATCAATTTACGAGTTTGGGTGGTAAATTGGAGGTAAATACGGAGGTCGAGGAGATTCTAATCGATGGCGGTATAGCCAAAGGTGTTTTCTTAAAGAATAGGCACAAAGAGTTCGGTTCTTACATCATTCCGACTTGTGATACATACATTACATTTAATAAACTTTTAAAAGGTAAATATATTGACCGTAAATTTGCCGCAAGATATTCCGATCCGGATAAATACCCTTTATCATCCTGCGTTTACTTATCTTACTCGGTTGACGCCGATCTCCGCGAATATCCGGTGAACTTTGTCTTTGAAACCACTCCGTTTACTTGCGGGAATAAAACCTTTGACGAAGTATCGTTTCACCATTATTGTTATGATAATTTTGCCCCGGAAAACAAATCGATTTTAATAAGCGCAATCACTACCGACTATGAGGATTATTTGTTCTGGAAGAAACTCAAAGAGAATCCGGTGAAATATAAAGAGGCAAAATTAGAATTGGCTCTGAAGATTATTACGCGGATCGAAGCGCGCTTTCCGGAACTGAAAGGGCAAATAAGAACTCTTGATGTAGCGACACCTTTAACTTATGAACGTTATTGCGGAGCCTATCAAGGCGCTTGGATGTCATTTGTTACGACACCCGAGTCCAAAATGATGATCCATGATGGAAAGATAAAAGGAATCAATAATTTCTATATGGCGGGGCAATGGTTGATGCCTCCCGGAGGGCTGCCGGTGGCGCTTATAACAGGCAAATGGGCTATCCAAAGAATATGCAAAAAGGAAAGAGTAAGCTGGAATTGGTAACAGTTACTATGGGATACTGGGTGACATTCCTGATTGTCTTTCGTTAGAGAAATTGTAGGTTTAAGGAGAACGGAGGAGACAACATTGAAGCGCAAATTGAAAATATTCGGGATTATTCTAGCTTCCGTCTTAATTTTGGTCTCATTGATCAAATTTACTACCGAACGATTTGATCTAGCTAAGGATAAAAAGGTAATGATCGGGTTTGAAACCTTAATGGACCAGGAAGATGTCGCTGTAGGAGAGGTTATTCAATATGTCAATGAGAATATTGATACTTTATCCAAGAAAGACGCCGCCACTTTGGTGAAAGGGATTGAGCGGATTCAAAAGGCTAATCTGTCCCAACAGGAGAATAAGTTCGAGAATGAGGCACTCCAGAAGGAACTAGCCCGGGTTTACCAGGAGAACGGGTGGAGTTTAGACGATTTCAACGGTATCCGGGATGATAAATTAAGAATGATTGTTGATGAAGCCATCGGTAACGGTTATAAGGTGGAGACGGCGGAAGGCTTTTTCTTTCCGGTGATTGATTATAATTTCTATGATCAATATCATCAGGCCGTTACACTAGATTTATCGGCTTATCTGGAAATTATGGCGGTGGAATCGGACCTGACGCCGGTTAAGGACGCGGCGCTGATGATTAGTTGGGAGGAGATCATGAAACGGGCGTTGCGTCAAGAGGAGTTTATCAAGAAGTATGCCGCTTCGACACAGGTGGAAGCGATGGAAAAGTTGTTAAAACGTTACGTTACTTTTAACTTATTCGGTTGTAACAACACGCCCTTATTCAACTATGAAACCAAGGAAATGAATCCTGAGGCTAAAAAGGCCTATTTGAAACGTTCATGGGATGAGGCAAAGGGAAGTTTTTCAGCCTTGATGAAGGAGTACCTCATGGTACTGAAGGAGAATGAATACAAACTAACCGAGGAAGTGGAAAAATTCAGAAAAAATACGGTTGGTTCAATTTAGGATAATGGTTAGTTTTTAACTCTGTGTCTCTGCGCTTCTGTGGCTAAATTATTATTGGCTAAAAAGACACGGAGACACAGAGAAATCATTTTCTAAAAAGGATGTTAGAACGGAGTATTGCATCAATGAGAAGAAAACGGAGAAATCTTCACGCTTCTGTCGGCAAACTCCAGTGACAACATTAATGTTTGCGATAAATTAAAGCAATTGTTTGAGGAGGTTAAGGTTTTGGCAGAGTCGGAGATAGTTATCCTAACTCAAACACACCAACGGCTTGTTTTAGGCTGTTGGCAATTTGCCTTAGATTTTCGGCTAATGCAGTAACTTGTTCAACTGAAGCGTTTTGTTCTTCGGCAATTGCCGAAACCTCCTGGGTACTAGCCATATTTTGTTCGCTAATCGCGGCAATTGCGCTAACCGCTTCAGTTGCTTTTTCATTATTGGATGCCATTTGGTTAGTGGATTTTACAATCAAGTCAATTTGAGTTATGGTATTCTTTAATGCTTCAAAAATCTCCTGGAACGTTACGGTAGCCTTCTCAGCCAAGTTTCTGCCGGCTTCCGCTCTCGATATTCCGTGTTGCATTACCTCGGCTGCCTGATTAGTATGAACTTTCATTTGAATAATTAATTCCGAAATCATTCGCGTTGATTGTTTTGACTGTTCTGCCAACTTTGCGGTCTCTTTGGCGACTATAGCGAAGCCTTTGCCATGCTCTCCCGCCCTTGCCGCTTCAATTGAAGCGTTTAAAGCTAACAAACTCGTTTGTTCCGCAATGCCCTCGATAATGGAAGTGATGCCACTTATCTCTTCTGATGTGTTTATTAGCACATTGATAACATCCGCCACTTCTTTTGTAGAGTTAAATAATGCATTAATCTCCGCTGCTACGTCATTGGTTACTTTTTGCCCGATTTCCGCCGATTGGGCCACTTGATTTGAAGCATCGGCGATTCTTTGAGAGTCTCGAGTGACTTGGATAACCATATCCGATAAATTCTGAATTAAATCAACGGTTTCGGTTACTTGTCGGGATTGTTCCGAAGAAGAGGTTGCAAGTTCCTCCGCTGCTTTTGCAACTTCCGTCGCCGACCTACCGGTATCCATTGAAACTGAACTCAGTTCCAAACTGGCTTTATCTAATATAAGTGATTTTTCAATAATATCATTTACCAAATTTCGTAGGCCTAAAATTGCCTTATCTAATCCTTTAACCGCTTCGGTTACTTCACGTGAACCTATGGTGCTAGCCATTTTTATTGATAAATTTCCAGTTTCTAGCAATTTTATCCTTTTGACCATGTTTCTTAAAGGGATTGAGATAAAGCCGGCGATAAGCAAACCGATTAATGTGGCAATAATAGCGCTGACGATCATTATTGTAAAATTTGTTTTCCTCAATTTGGTTGTATAGCTATCACTGTCTAAAAATAAACTGTAATTTTCACTACTGGTCATATTTCGTAGAAATTTTACGATACCAAGTAAATTATCGACATTTCGATTAAGGGCTGGTAAATTTTCTTTATTAATCGGTTCGGACAAAATGGCTTTAATCTCCATATAAGCTTTTTCTAATCTCTCATTAGTTGAGGTATTAATATTTTTAAAAATTTTAATTCTATTGAATAAAACATTCAGATCAATTCTTAAAGTAGAACTTAGGGACTCTTCATTAGCTAATACCGCTAAGTAATAACTTCGAATTCTTTCAATTTCCATTTCCAAATTAGATATATCTTCTTTCCCCATTGAGGAGTTGCTGGAATAGATTTTTTCAGTATTGCGTTGGATCGTATTTAAGGCTTCACTGCCGATAATACTTTGGATAATCATAAAAGAAATCATCATCACGATTATAAATAGGATCTGATAGAAGACATTTATCTTGGAGAGGACGATTTTTACTAATTGATACAATTTGGTAAGCATTAAAGTACCCCCGTTTGTCCTAACATAATGTTTGATAGACAGTGCTTATTATTTACTTTCTTTTAAAATCATCGGTATTAAGAGTTCAATCTTTAGTTAAACCAAATATACCTTTTATTGATGCTTTAAAACCATCTTTTGAAGCGTCTTCTCAGCCGACGTCTAGTTGCATGTTCTTTTTGTACATCTCAATTCTTTAGCTTTTATAATATCATCTTTTCGAAAGTATATAAATCCCTAAAATAATCACACTATAAAGTGACTGGTAAGAAAACTGGTCGATATTAAATAAATGGGGGTATATAATTGCGTGATTTAACACCCGGAGAACTTTTATCATTTAGTACATTACTGCAAATGGAGTCTAATGCATTAGCAGTAGCCAAAGCATCTCAAGCGGCAATTACTGATGAACAGCTAAAAGAGCTGACACAGGCAGGGATTTTAGCCGGCCAGAGCCGAATTATGGGACTTCAACAGTTTATTGCAGAAAATAGGGTAGCTCCGATAAAGGAGGTTCAATAAATGTCTTCGCTTGTTAATTCCTTTTTTAAGGATATGGCTGATACATCAGCCGATGAAACTTTGGCCTTAAATGCGATTGCCGGAGCGGCCGCTTCAGCCGGAGCATATCTTAATGCAACTCTTCAGGCGACAACCCCTGAAGTAAGAAGATTATTCGGAGAATATTTGACTCAAAGTATTATGGGTCAAGAAAATTTGGTAGGATTGGCCCTCAAAAAGAATTGGTTGAACCCTTATGATATCCCTGAAAACCAAATAATGGTAGCTTATAAACAATCTCAAAATGTTTTGGGTGAAGCTAATCAACAAGCTTGAAGGAGGGCTATAGCCTTCCTTCATAAATTAAAGGGTTTCAAAGTAACGTCTTTAAAGGACGTTTTTTATTGAGGATAAAAAGAAAAGGGCTTAAGATTGCTGCTTTAAAAATCATCAAGCCAACCAAAGAAATTGGAGAAGAACATTACATTGAGCATAAAGATAAGTCGTTTTTTAAAGATCTGATTAAGTATCTTATTAGGGAAGATGTAGGTGCTTTAATTATCGAAGGAGATAATGTGTTCAAGATGGTTAGGAAAACAAATGGCGCGACCAATCCGGTAGAGGCATCGGTTCAATGATTGGGGTTATTTCCGATACTCATGGCTTAATTCGGCGGAGTGCGCTGGAAGTTCTTAATGGAGTGGATGTAATTTTACATAGTGGAGATATCGGGAACATTACTGTCTTAAGAGCATTTTGGAAAGTTGCTCCGGTTATCGCAGTTCGAGGGAATTGCGACCGTGGTGATTGGATTGATAAGATCCCTGAAAGATGTTACTTTGTAATAGGAAATCACCGGTTTTTAATCATTCATAAACTGCAAGATATGCAAAATCCTCTAACACCCTTGGATGTAGTCGTTTTTGGACATTCTCACCAATCTAATATATTTGTAAAGGATAATATTTTATATTTAAACCCAGGAAGCGCCGGTCCGAAAAGATTCAAGTTACCGGTTACCGTCGCTCGGATCAGGATTGATAAGGGGAACCTAATACCAAAAATTATTAAGTTGATTTAACCAATAGCAGAACCTATTTTAAATATAATTGGCCATTTCATTAGGGAAAATTGATAAATACTAAGTTTCTTTTTTAATAATGTACCAATACACCTGATAAATTTAAATAGGGTAAAGATAAGAATTTATTGGGTCAATTACTTATAGTATATATTGTTTTAAAACTTTATTAGTTGTTTTTTAAGGAATTAATAGAATAGCATGATAATATCGGCAAAAAAAGGAAATAGATTGCATGTATAGAATTAAAAGGTATTGAATTATGGAAATCTTTTATACTTGATTTCCACATTACTAAAATCAGGAGGTTTTATAATGAAAAATCATTTAACAAAATACTTTGTCCTTCTTATTATTTTGGTTGTTATAATATCATCGATAAGTTTTGGAACCGAAGTGCCCTTGGCGTCATTTGTCAAGACTTACAAAAGTTTGAAAGGGAGTAGTGATAGCTTCTGTTATATTATTGGTAAATTCCCGATGACCCATATCAGCGATTCATCTATCGGCATCCCCGAAGTTGTAGAAAAAGGTTTAGATGTCAATGAATACTCTATGTTTGTCACAAAAATCAAAATAAAAAATTCTGATAGTGGAAGGACCTATGATTTTGATTTAAAAGCAGTGTCCGGTTCAAATCCGGCTTATTATAGTGAAAAAAAGCTTTCGGAAAATACAAATGATTCTTACTATGTATTAAGAGTTCCAAGTGGTAAATATGAATTAACTAATCTATCCAGTAACCTTTCGTTATATCAACCGAATTATTCAACTTTCACATCTCAGATATTGGATGTTCCGGTATCGAGAATGATCAATAAAACGATCAGTTTTAGTACCGAACCCAAACAAATAGTATATATTGGCGATTATAACACCTTTTTTATCACATATATTTGTTCATACGAACAAACTAGTTTGTATCCTTTTAGGGTCATTAAAATGGAACTAAAAGATGATTTTGAAACCTTTAAAACTACTTTCATAAATGGAGCAGATGAGAAAACCAAAGCTAAATTAGAGGAGTATGAATTTGTTTCCATATTATATCAATAGTAAATTTTCGTGATTGGAATGGAGGTAGTATTCTTATGCTTAAAGGACATGCTTTGGTTTTTAGATATATTTTAATTAGGGGTTCCTGAAAAACTCACAAGCCCTTATAAATACAGGTAAAACGCCATGAAATCGGCAGGACAAATGCAAGGAAAACGCGAATAAATCAATAAAATCCTTGCATTTGGAGATGGAAATG
>JAEYRN010000023.1 GCA_023435565.1 Bacillota bacterium | reverse complement strand
GAGTACTGCTCCCCTGCCCGCAACGCAAGCATTTTCCGAATGTTGTGAGAGGGGAAGGATGTTTGAGCCGGGTCATTAAACCGACTCACCCGGACTGACGTCCACCCTCTCTATTTGGAAGAAATGCCGAAAACCGCTCAATAGAGAGGGTTGTAAGCGAAACAAGATTGGAAACCGAATGTATTGGATGAATCCAAGGCCCTTTGCCTCTATATATTGTTGCTGGTATCCAACTAACTCTTCTCCTATTTTGCTCACGTGTAAACTATGATAAATTATTTATTATTTTATCTAACATTACTGATTTGCCTATCCATCTTTTTGAACTTTCTACTAAAATATTTTTTTCAAAATCATTTAATGACCAATCTCTAAGATTGTCAATTACTATTTCAGCTATATAAAGATCATCTGATGTATTGATAATGTTAATAAAATAAGAAAATAAATCCAAATGGGGTATGGATAAAAATGATTGATAAAATCTCATTAAAGACTCTGATTTTAGTTTATTACTATAACTTAAGCATTCTTCGGTTTTGCCTTCATCTATTATTTTTTCAACTAGGTTTATTGCATCATTAATAAATAAATCTTCCCAGGCATCTATACTGATCTGATGATTTGATATTAATTCAATAAAATTATTAATATTTGACATAATATTTTCCTTCAAATTTTATAATGAAAATCTCGGTTCTTGGTGAATCTTATTAAAATACGCCGTCCGGCGCCAGAAAACAATCCCGCATCACACTCTTTTCATTTTCTACGGTAAAATCCGAAGAGCTCTTTATATCATAAAAATCCGACAACGGAATGATTTTTCCGGTTTTGATATCCATATGATAAAAAATTTGCCATCCGCCAAAAGACTTTCGGTTTAAAAAAACCGTCACCACAACTTTGCTATCCTCTGTCCACGCAATACCGCTTAAATCATTAATTGATAAATTCTCCACCATCCAGTCTGCCAAACCGCCGGATAGGCGGCCTTCTTGGGCTTTAAGTAGTTTTATTATTTTTTACGATACATTAAATTTATAAGTTGTAGATAAGTATACAGGAAACAAGAAAGCAATGCATATCCCTTAAGTCAGAATAGCTTTTTTTTAAAACTCAATTCAATATGATATTTGTCATGTTTAGTAATGACGTTTGTCATATAAGCAAGTTTCATCCCTCATGATTGTTGCCTATATTCTAAATCGGTTTAAATACTGTCCAACCCGAATATGAATCCACTCATACTTCGGTATGAAAAAAGCTGCTCGGATTCTTTTGAAATACCAAGCAGCTTTTATTAAAGCTTATTTATTCAATTTTCATGGATATATAGATTTTTGGATTGTTCTTGTAGACTCAAATTCAGTGATATAATTGCATATTTTAAATCATCGGGCAGGAAGAACTTTGCATAATCAGGCTGGTATCCAAAATTAGAAAAATTGCTGATTAACCATAAATTGAAAATAGAAGTTAATGAGTTTTTTTATTACTTTCCGCCTGTAATGCTTTGATCTTTTCTATTGAAAGACCGGTAATCTTGGCGACTAATTCAAGGGACATATTTTCTGAAAGCATATTTTTGGCATCTTCAATCTTTCCTTCGATTTTGCCTTCGATCTTTCCTTCAATTTTGCCTTCCATTCTCCCGGTATAAATTAAATTCGCCCGTTCATGAGCCGAATCCTCACGCGCCCGGTATAAGGCTAACGCTTCTTCGTCACTGCTTATATACTCAAGCTTCTTTTCAGCTCTCTTAATCGCGCTATCCAACTCTATCAACTCCTTTAACTCTTCCTCCGACAGCATTTTGTCAAAGAATTTAAGCCATCGATGCAAGGGGCTTCTCTTTAAATCTTTTGAGTCAAACCGCCTAAATTTAGGTAATTCAATGAAGTGGACTTCGATTAAGTCGGTCAAGAGATAGTTATCCTCGCCATCCTCCCACAAATGATACTGGGAGTGATACTTTGGAATGTCCAGATAATCAAAGTCCAGAATATTAATGGTGATTACCTTGACCAATTTAATATAGTCTTCTCCTTGTTTGATTCCCTCCAAAAATAATTTCCCCCAATAAAACAGGGTCCGTTTATCCATATTTTTCTGATTGTTGATTTGAACTTCGACATCTATCTGCATCCCATCGGCTGTTTTAGCTCTGATATCAAGCCGTCCGGTTTTATCAAAGATCATCTCTTTGGTTAATTCCGGATTATTATCGAGTAACTCCAATGAAACCAACTTTTTTTGATCATCCGGGTCAAGAACGGCATTTAGGAAAGCAACTAAATTGTCTTTTTCCATAATTTGTTTAAAAGCATAATCATTTAACGGGTTAAGACGTTCCATAAGACACTCCTAGTGTTGATAATTTAATTATAATATATTCAGTGACGGTAGACAATAACAGAAGTTTTTGTTGTTCGATTATTTCGAACTGAGAAAATATGGATTATCTATGAAATCCTTTACAGCAATATAAAGGATTTAAAAGTAAAAAGTAAAATAATGCGTATAAATCTCCGTAATTTTTTTGAGATTATCTACTGATAATTCGTGATCATATATATGTTGAAAAAAGTTTTGAGTATAGCATTTACATCCCAAAAGCCGGTTGTAATACAAAAGTATCAATCATTGGCCTAAAACCGAGATTCTTAAGAAATAGCTATACCAGATCCCCCTAGCCCCCTTTAAAAGGGGGACGGCCCTGTATCTCCGGCCTAAATTCACTTTCGGAGGATGATGGTTATCCCTTTTAAAGGGAGAAAAGGGATCGAGGCAGTACAGTTATCCTTCGCTTGTCTTATTGTTTCCTGTGGCAGGAATACTATCACCTGTACGTGCCCTTGTTATGTTCCTATGCGAAGCTGTTGGCCGAAATGCTGTTTTTCGCTGTTATTATAAATATTGATTTAAAACACCAATTCTTCCCCTTCCGGGGTAACTACCTTTTTAACCGCGCCCCAATCGGGCTCGAAATAGATTTTGGTGCACTCCAATGGTTCTTTGGTCAGACCTTCGACAAGAAAAATATTTTTTTTTGTTAGTAGCTGCCATAATTCTTTAGCAGGTATAAACAGCATTGCGGCCTCCTGAAAGGTTACATGAATGTTATTGTCGAATTTCAATATATCTTTACCATAAGGCCTTTTATCGACAACCAAGTTTAATAAAATATTATTGAATTCATCACTTTCTTTATAGCTGGTATTGCAAATCTGGGATATTCTTATTTCATTTCGACCTATAAAAACAGGGAAACCAGAATATGGGAAGAATATACAAGTATCTACACTGCCATCAATAGTTTGCAATTCTATTTTTCTTTTATCTGAATTTTCCGGATCATGTATCCTGAGAAACATAATTTGTTCAATATCCTTTAATTCCTGATTATTAAAATAAAGATGGCTAGTAAAATAGTCGTTATTAATACCTCGTTGAAACCCATCAGTATACCGCACCCAGCAGAAAGGTTTCATGGTAATACTGCCCAGCTCAGTTTCCATGGTATGGGGAAATATCACAAAACCTTCTCCGCTTGAGCTGAAGAATCCGCAAAAATTGTCCATGTTAAATGCAATAAATCTATTACCGTAAGGGTCTTTTAAAGGTCTGATATGCAGGAGCAGGTAGACAAGCATTATAATGGCGACAATCTTGATCATCTGATTGGCGCCATACTTGTTCTGTTGTTTTTCTTCTTTTGTTTTCATGTTATAGATAAATTCCTCTCCGTAGAAATTTTACGCTTTCCTTCGCCTAAAACCAACTCACCCGTACTATCGTCTACCCTTCTATTTGGAAGAAATATTGAACGCGGCTCAATAGAGAAGGTTTTAAGCGAATCAAGATTGGAAACTGAAATGTATTGTATGAATCCAAGGCTACTCGCCCCTCTATACTGAACAACATTCTAAATCAGCATCAAAGTAGAGAGGGGCCAGGTAAAAGTATCATAAAAGCCCAATAATACGCGGGGTGAGTTGCCTTTTGATCGTCAGATTCATCCGAACCTCCAGCGCTCGATATCGCTTTAATCATAGGTCTTCATCTTCAAGTATACAATTTATTTCTCTTTGGAATTCTTCAAGTAAAAAAGAATACATATTGTCCCATTGATAATCTCGTTTTATCCCATCCATCGACCAGACAACAACGGGGCATTCATTGTCGACCAAATTTGATGTATCAAGGCAGTAACAAAATTCACCTCGATCATTTATTACGACATAACACTGTTCTAACCCGTGATTTCTCATTTCAATAGTTGCTTCAACCACCGGAAAATAAGTAGAATTATAAATTCCTTCTATTGTTGTTCCACCAATATTACCATGACCGTAATTTTTCAAAAACCACTTATAACTTTCCGGAAAAGGAACATTTAATTTAAGCTCAGCCTCTTGAATTTCTTTATCACCAACACCACCGGAAAAATCTTTATCTTTCTCCCAATTATCAATCAAATTCTTTAAATCATCCTTTAACATTACTTGCTGACTCCTTTCAAAGAAAAAAACTGCATGGTTATCGGTTTTTCGGTTAATGTTACATTTCTCGATTATATCATTAATATTCATAAGAAAAATAACCATAGTACGGCCAAGTTTTGCTTCTAAAAATTTTTTGTTGTGATATTGTAGTGATATTCTTTAAGCTATCTAATTTGTTACAATATGCAGTGCGAAAGTCGCATTAACATCCATTTTTACATTAACTGATTATATGTTACTTTTTTTGATGTTCATTGTAAATATGACATTTGTCATGAAGATTCCTTATGTTTGTTGCCTATATTATCATTCAAAATCGATTCAAATCCAATCCTACCGGAGCATGAATCCAATCAAACTTTGGTATGAAAAAAGCTTTTCGCCCCTCCTCCAGAAACCGGCGTGTTATTCGAAACCGAGTACTGCTCCCCTGCCCGCAACGCAAGCATTTTCCGAATGTTGTGAGAGGGGAAGGATGTT
>JAEYRN010000071.1 GCA_023435565.1 Bacillota bacterium | reverse complement strand
CATTTCCATCTCCAAATGCAAGGATTTTATTGATTTATTCGCGTTTTCCTTGCATTTGTCCTGCCGATTTCATGGCGTTTTACCTGTATTTATAAGGGCTTGTGAGTTTTTCAGGAACCCCTAATTACACTAAATATTAGCCACAGAGACACGGAGAAACAATTTAATTTATTTCTCTGAGCCTCTGTGTCTCCATGGTAAAATGTTTGTAAAACTTTACCTGACTGTTTCTGCTATAATACCTAAAAAAATATCCCAAAGATACCGATTAGAAATAATGTAGTTGTATCTCAAGCTCATTTTTAAGATCTATACTTTAATGAAATACATCGGTAAACGAGGACTGATAATGGAAAACATCGGATTAAATTTCAATCACAAGTTAAAGGATTTTAAAGCAGGGACCTTCATTTTTCTTGAAGGGGATCCTGCCGCCGAACTCTATCTGATAAAATCCGGAACAGTTGAATTACGGCGCAAGTTTAACACCGGCGAATTAACTCTTGGTAAATATGGTTCCGGAGAATTTTTGGGATTAGTATCCGCCATCGAGCAATGGAACCATACTGAAACAGCGGAAATCCTGGAAGATGCAGAAGTTTTCATCTTAGAACCGGAAGATCTTGAACAAATGGTAATCAATAATCCACCAACCGGCTTTAAGATCGTCAACCATCTTTCCAATCAATTACGTGAACTTGATATCAAGCTGGATAAACTCTCCCGGACATAAGACGGGTTAATAAGGAGATTTAACATTGTTCTTTGAAGACAAAGCGCTATTTGAAAAAGCAGGCCAATGTTTTGAAGCCGGGGCCACCATTTTTTCGGAGGGCGAACCCGGAAATGAAATGTATCTCATTAAATCGGGCCGGGTTAAAGTAATCCGTTCCGAAAAATCAGGGACCAAGGTGTTGAGCATTCTTGGGGCTGGAAATTTATTTGGGGAAATGGCCTTAATTGAAGCTAAACCCCGATCCGCCACGGTAGTGGCGATGGAGAAAACCGATGTCTTGGTTTTGACATTCAGCGACTTGGAACAGATCATCAGTGGTAAACCGGAATTTTTGTTTAAACTCATCCAAATAATGTGCAAAAGAATCCGTTTCACCACCTGTCAGGTTCAAAATTTCTCCATCAAATCGTCCCTCGGCAGGACCGCTGATTTGA
Source organism: Bacillota bacterium (assembly GCA_023435565.1). Taxonomy (GTDB): domain Bacteria; phylum Bacillota; class UBA4882; order UBA8346; family UBA8346; genus JAAYHS01. The sequence goes on along the minus strand of JAEYRN010000071.1, from coordinate 10,826 downwards.
TGTTAATGTTGGCTGAAAGCTGCAAATATGATCCGAAAAAAATGGATCGTATCAAACTAGGGATCGGCGCTCTGGAAATAAGTCAAATGTCCGGATTAGGATTTGAGGAAGTGGATTCGTCTTTGAAAAAGTATATCAAAGATGGTCAAATTAACCTTGAAGAGGATAGGTCGATTTCTATTACCAACCTTGACGGACTCAAAAGCGCCCACCGGTTTATCCTAAATAAAGAACATTTTAATGGTGTGTAAGCCTATATTCAAAAAAACTACTAAATTAGCCACAGAGGCACAGAGGCACGGAGAAAAAAATATAAATTACTTATCTCTCTGAGTCCCTGTGTCTCCGTGGCAAAATATAAATAGAATTTCTTGTCTCAAAATCATGAGGATTTTGGTTACTTCTTCAGACTTTGTTCCAAACCGGCTTGGACTTTTAGCGGAAGCCCAAAGAGGTTGATAAATCCTTCGGCGTCTTTTTGATTGTAGACCTGGTCCGCGCCAAAAGTGGCCAGATTCTCTTGATAGAGCGAGAATGGAGATTTTCGTCCGACAGTTTGGGCGTTTCCTTTATAGAGTTTAACTTTGACAGCGCCGGTAACCCGTTTTTGGGTTTCATCAACGAACGCGTCCATAGCTTTCTTTAAAGGCGTAAACCATTGACCGTTATAAACCAGCTCAGCATAACGACCGGCCATCATTTGCTTATAATGAAGAGTGTCCCGGTCAAGGGTGATCGTTTCCAAAGCATGGTGAGCTTCATAAAGAATGGTACCTCCCGGTGTTTCATAAACACCGCGGGATTTCATACCTACTAACCTGTTTTCCACAATATCGATCCGGCCGACCCCATGTTTACCGCCTATCTCATTCAGTTTAAAGATTAAGGATACCGGGTCGTAGCCCTGACCGTTTATTGCTACCGGGACCCCGTTCTCAAAATCGATGGTAACGATCTCCGGTTGATCGGGGGCTTTTTCCGGGGAAACGGTATAAAGGAACATATCATCGTTATATTCATTCCAAGGGTCCTCCAAGATCCCACCCTCATAACTGATATGCAAAAGGTTCCGATCCATGGAATAAGGCTTTGCCTTGGTTACGGGCACCGAAATCCCACGTTTCTCAGCATATTCAATCTCTTCTTCACGGGACTTGATATCCCATTCCCGCCACGGAGCAATAATTTTTAGATCCGGTTTAAGCGCTTTAAAAGTTAATTCGAAACGTACCTGATCATTGCCTTTGCCGGTAGCTCCATGGGCTACGGCGTCAGCCCCCTCTTTAATGGCGATCTCTACCTGGCGTTTAGCAATAACCGGACGGGCCACCGAAGTACCCATCAAGTATTTCCCTTCATAAACGGCTCCTGCCTTGAGCATCGGATAGATAAAATCCTTGACGAACTCATGTTTAAGATCTTCGATATAAATCTTGCTGGCTCCGGTTTTAATAGCTTTCTCATTCAACGGATCAAGTTCCTCGCCTTGACCGACATCAGCTGCATAGGCGATGACTTCACAACCGTAATTCTCCTTCAACCAAGGAATAATAATTGAAGTATCCAACCCTCCCGAATAAGCTAATACCACTTTTTTTGCCTTTTGCTCCATCAGTAATCCTCCTCGTATGGTAACGTAACGCGTTAAGAGTTACGCGTTTTCTTATAGTTGCTTTAATACCCTCTTCAGGATAGCCAAACCTTCTTCCAAATCATCCTTACCGATATTCAACGCCGGTAGAATCCGGATGGCGTTTTCGGAAACCGCGTTTACCACAAGCCCTTCTTCCAAGCAAGCGAGCATAATTTGTTTGCTAGGTACCCTCAGATCCAACGCCAACATTAGACCCAGCCCGCGGCAGCCGGTAATTACCGGCATCTCTCGCCGCCAATATTCCCAAGTATCTTTAATATAATTCCCTTTTTGGAGAACCTCATTTAAGAAACCCGGTTCTTGCAGTAACCGGAGGGTAACCAGACCGGCTGCATAAGCCATGGCGCCGCCGCCGATAGTGGTGCTGTGATCCCCGGGGGTAAAGATATCGGCGTCCTCATCGACAAGCAAAGCGCCGCAAGGAATTCCTCCTCCAAGACTTTTGGCAATGGTGACTACATCCGGTTTCATATTGTAATGCTCATAAGCGAATAATTTTCCGGTCCTGCCCAAACCGGTCTGGACTTCATCAACAATCATCAATAATTTGTACTTATAGCAGATCCGAGCCAATCCCTCCACAAATTCGGGATTAGCCGGGTATACTCCACCCTCGCCTTGGACCAACTCCAGCATCACTGCGCATGTTTGCTCCGTTAGCGCTCCTAGCCAAGATTTAAGGTTATTAAACTCCGCATAAGCAAAACCGGGAACTATCGGCTGAAAGCTCTCCTGGTATTGGGGTTTTCCAGTCGCGGATAAGGCCCCCATAGTCCGACCGTGAAAAGACCCTTTGGCGGTAATAATCTGATACCTGCCGCCCAACTTTGTTTTACCGTATTTTCGGGCCAGCTTAATCGCGGCTTCATTGGCCTCGGCGCCGCTGTTGGCAAAAAAGACGCTATGGTAATTGGTTAACTTGAGTAATTCCTGAGCCAGCTTAACCTGTTCCTCTAAGTAATAATAATTGGACACATGTAATATTTTACCAGCTTGGGCCGATAATGCGGCGGTAATGTCCGGATGGCAATGGCCAAAATTATTAACCGAAATACCGCTTAGAAAATCGATATACTCCTTGCCGTCCGCATCCCATAGTCGGGAACCTTCGCCTCGAGAAAATACAAGCGGCAGCCTGCCTACATTCTTCATTACCACTCCCTGGCCAACTTCCAAAAAACTAGCATTACTCATCCTTAACACAACCTTTCATTCCACTACCATAGTTCCGATTCCCCGATCGGTTAGGATCTCCAACAACATCGAATGAAGTTGTCTACCATCGATAATATGAGTCCGGTTCACACCGGCTTTTAAGGCGGTAATACAGGCTTCAACCTTAGGGATCATCCCGCCTTCAATTTTGCCTTGATTAATCATTTGATAAGCCCGTTCTACCTTAAGGGCGGAGATTAAGCTGGATTTGTCCTGATAATCATCAAAAATACCCTCAACATCGGTTAACATTATCAATTTTTCCGCCTTTAAGGCAGCGGCCAATTCACCGGCGGCGGTATCGGCATTGATATTGTAACTGGAGCCATCTTCACCTACGCCGACGGAAGAGATTACCGGAATATAGTTGGATGCAATTAACTCTTCCAATACATCGGTATTGATTTTGGTTACTTCCCCCACAAAACCGATATCCGGAACTTCCCCTTGATAATCATCGGGCATAGTGGGCGCGGTCTTCTTGGCAACCAGCAGATTGGCGTCCTGCCCGGAAAGGCCCACTGCTTTAGCGCCGAATAAATTCAACTTGGCGACAATCTCTTTATTGAGCTTCCCGACCAAAACCATTTGGACTATTTCCATGGTTTCAGCGTCGGTGACGCGCAGCCCTTGAACAAACTGGGATTTCTTGCCGACCCGGTTTAACATTTGGGTGATTTCGGGGCCTCCTCCGTGAATCAGAACCGGATTAACTCCTAAAAACTTTAACAGGACAACGTCCTGCATCACACCACGTTTTAGGTCTTCGTTAATCATGGCGTTACCGCCATATTTTACGACGAAGGTCTTTCCAAAATATTTTCGAATATATGGAATCGCCTCAATTAATACCTCGGCTTTGGCAACTAACCCATCCATCCACAACACTCCTTGTTGAAAAGATCAAGCAATCTTAAGCTTATCAGTAACACTTATAAATGCCTGCTTCCCTTTTCCCTTGGGCGCCCTTACTGATGTAAGAGCCTTCAATCACATTCCGATAACCCTTTTTAAGGACTATTCCTTTTATGTAATCAATGTGAGGACACCGGTCGTAATGATAATTATCAGTTGTCATACAGGAAGCTAAGTGAATTACCACATCATTTTGGGAGAGATTATTTTTAGCTTTTAACCTCTTTGTGAAATGTTCTAATTTAGAAGCGATCCCTTTACCGCAACAACCGCCGCATGTAAAGGAAATATATCGAGTAGCATCTTTATATTCGCTAAAATGTCCTTCTTTATTGTAAAAAGCATTGGTGCAACTAAATCCGCTGCACCTTCTTTGGGCAATATCGCATTGGATAATAACAACATACTTTGGATTCATAATACATTTATCCTTTAAGTCATTTAATTTAAAATTAGGTTCGGTAACTACCGTTTATTTTAACATAATCATAACTGAGGTCGCAGGTCCAAACCGAAGCTGCTTCCGTACCGCCGCCCAAATCTATCTTAATTAAGATTTCTTTTTGTGATAAAATCTGTTTCGCCTTGGTTTCATCAAAGACCAAACCGATTCCTTGTTGATAAACCGGGAGGTCTCCCAGAGAAATATTAATTCGATCCGGGTCGATTTTTATACCGGAATATCCAACCGCTGCTAATATCCGGCCCCAATTGGCATCCTCTCCGAATAAAGCCGTCTTTACCAAATTGGAAGTAGCCACTGACTTGCCAACTTTGACCGCCTCTTCCTCTGTCCCGGCCCCCGTGATACTTATCTCTACCAATTTGGTGGCGCCTTCCCCGTCCCTGGCGATCATTTTAGCCAATTCCAAACACACATAGGTCAAAGCTTGAACAAATACCTGGTAATCGTCTTTTGTTGCAGTAATCGGCGGGTTACTCGCCAGTCCGTTTGCCAAAACGAATAAGCAATCATTGGTGCTGGTATCGCCGTCAACTGTAATCCGATTAAAAGAACGTTCGCCCGCTGCAGCAATTGCTTTTTGAAGTATGGGCTGTTCAATCCGGGCGTCGGTTGTAATAAAGCCGAGCATTGTCGCCATGTTGGGATGGATCATTCCCGATCCTTTGGCGATGCCGCCGATTCGGACCGTTTTCCCTCCCAATTCGATTTCTACCGCAACTTCTTTGGGAAAAGTATCGGTGGTCATAATTGCCTTGGCTGCCGCCGCGCTTCCCGTATCCGTAAGAAAATCGCTTTTTTCGGCTAAAACGGTTTCAATCTTTTCCACCGGTAGGGCAATACCAATCACACCGGTAGATGCGACTAATACTGATTCTGTTGGAATATTAAATGCTTTCCCAGCAGCCGCAGCCATTCTACGGGCCGCTTCCATTCCCACCGCTCCAACACAGGCATTGGCATTACCGCTATTGGCAATGATAGCCCGGACTTTACCCTGCTTTAAATGTTCCTTACTTAACAAAACCGGGGCCGCCTGGACCTGATTGGTGGTAAATATCCCGGCCCCATCGGCCGTAACTTCGGAATAGATTAGGGCTAGGTCAGGTTGTTGATTTTTTTTAATACCGCAAGTGAGCCCGGCCGCTTTAAACCCTTGAGGCGCCGTAACCCCGCCGGAAATGGTTTTCATTGGAAAAACCCCCAATTATATTTGATTATATCATATTTTAAATAGTCGTCCAAAACAAATAAATTATTAGACACAGAGACACAGAGAAAAACGACAAATTCCTCCCCGGCTTTATTGGGCATATTGAAATATGAATAATTATTCTGTTCTTACCTCTTTGTCTCAGTGTCTCTGTGGCAAATTAATAATTAATGGCCACAAAGACTCAGCCTAATTATGGATAAATCGGCCATTGCTGTTGCAACCCCATTGTTTCGGGGAGGTCGCAGATGAGGTTCATGTTTTGGACCGCTTGCCCGGAGGCGCCTTTGACCATATTGTCGATGACCGAGACTACGATTAACTGGTTGGTCCGTTGATCAACCCGGACCCCGATTTGACAACAGTTGGTCCCGACCACCCATTTCAACTCCGGCAATTGAGGTTCTTTTACTACTTTAACGAAGGGTTCCCCCTGATAATACCGGGTTAAAAGTTCTTCAACTTCCTTAGTCGTCACCATTTTCGTTAGGCTCAAATGGATTGTGCTCAAAATACCCCGAGCTACCGGTAACAGATGGGGATTGAATGAAACCCGGATTGCTTTACCAGCCGCTTGGGAAAGTTCTTGTTCGATCTCCGGAGTATGACGGTGGCCTGCCAAACCATAGGCTTTGAAGTTTCCGAACAATTCCGGAAAATTATACGGGATTTCCCCTTTGCGGCCGGCCCCGGAAACACCTGATTTGGAATCAATAATAATCCGGTCCGGATCGACTATGCCTTCCTTAAGAAGGGGGTAAACCGGCAAAATGACACTAGTAGGATAACAACCGGGATTACCGACGAGCATGGCTTGGCGAATCTCTTTCCGGTATATTTCGGGCAACCCGTAAACAGCGGTTTTAGAAAGCTCAGCTTGAGTATGGGGGAGTTTATACCATGATTGATAGATTTCGGTGTTCCGAAAACGAAAATCCGCTCCGAGGTCGATGACTTTCTGCCCTTTTTCGAGTAGCGAAGGAACCAATTCCAAAGCCACTCCGTGGGGAAGCGCCAGAAAAACCAGATCACAACCGGCAACTGAGTCCGGAGAGTCGGAACCGCTAAAAGTAGGCCCATTCCAGCCTATAAAGTTGCCATACACCTCTTCCAACTTTCGCCCCGCGTGGCTCCGGGAGGTAATCGCCGTAATCTCCGCTTCAGGGTGATGGGCGAGAATCCTTACCAATTCGTTTCCCGTATATCCCGTAGCTCCAATAATACCGACTTTAATCATCTTAACCATACTCCTTTGAAATTTGCTAGTCAACTTTTTTATAATTATACAAAATACATGTATATTTAGCAAGGAAATTTTATTTTGTTTAACTATATTTAACCAATTTTATAGTTATGTATTTACTGAATAAATATACCCAGAGATGATATTTGTCCCCTGCGGAAGTTGAGTTCTAAGAAAAGGAATTTCTACAGTCATAGCGAAAACTTGTTTACATTTGAAGTAAATTATATCCAAATAAGCATAAGTAATCAGGAGAATGAAACTAATGAAGAATCAGGATATTTATATTGAGGAATTAACTTTGACCAGACCCAATGAATCTTTTAAAGCGGGTTTTTGTCTTGGTGAGTTTTCAAGGTTTGCCAAATATGAAGAGATCGTTGGTTTTTTACATCCTCAAGAACGAAAATATTATGAAACATTGAAGTTTGAAAAGAAAATTAAAAGTTATCTAATCGGGCGTTTTACTGCTAAAAAAGCTATCGCTTTATTAGTCAATAATAATAATTTAAACGAAATCCTAATCCAGTCCGGTATTTTTACACAACCGGTTATTGCTTATCGAAGCTATCCAAATATTCAAGTAAGCATTGGTCACAGCGATGATTTTGGCGCCGCCATCGCCTTCCCGGAAAGACATCCGATGGGTATTGATATTGAAAGAATTCATTTTGAACAAAATGAAGCAATAGAGCGAAATACAACCGAATCCGAAATACAACTTATCAAAAGGCAGCCATATCCATACGATACTATGCTGACATTATTGTGGACAGTGAAAGAAGCCATATCCAAAGTACTCAAAACCGGTTTAATGACCCCGTTCAAAATATATGAAATTGAAAAGATTGAACTTTATCCTGATTATATCTTATGTTTTTATAAAAATTTTGCCCAATATAAAACGATTTCATTTTTTATTGGCAATTATATTTGTTCGATTGTTTACCCCATGAAAACGGAGCTAAACATTAACTTTCGCGCTCTCAATGAAACCTTTAAATATCTTTGTTGATTTTTATAAGGTCGTTCAAGCAAAAACAGATAGATTTATTATTTTTTCCAAATTTTTAAGGTCCTGGTGAAATGGGGTCATTATCGAATAATACTGCGATATCGAGTCCTTTGCAACGTTTTGCTTAACAAAGTTCGCCAAGGTACCGAAGGGACCCAAATCGATATAGATATTTCCAGGATTCCTTTCCAGTTCGGCAATGGTCTTTTGAAAAAGAACCGGTTGTCTGATAACATCCCAGAAATATTCCGCCGAAAGAATCTCGGTAAAAGTACCTTTAACACCAGATATAAATGGAATGGCTGGCCTTTTTATCCCCAAAGTAGCTAAAAATTCTTGATATGGGTTTTTAAGCGGATTGATATTAATGGAAACGGAAAATATTCCACCCCTAAAATTACCGCATTGTATGATACACCACGTTCTTCATGATCATATTGATAAATCTCTACAAATAATGCAACCGGTTCATATAGGTAACTCTCTACTTTAAGATCATATTCATACTCACTCCAATGTCCCGCCACACCAAAATCGTTTCCCAAAATAGCTGATGAATTTAATAATAAAAGTATTACTGCTAAAAACTGAATCAAAAGGCCTTTAGACATTATTTCACTTCCTCCGTTAATTTAATAAAGCATATTTGGAGATCTTTTTATAGTCTACATATTGTTTTATCGGAATTTTCCAAAAAAATTAATAGCTTCATATTCTGAATTCCTGGGTAAACCCAGACATCCAAATTACATTAGAAACTTAATGAACGTGCGGGCAACAAGGGCAGAAAAAGATGCAGGGTGAGTTTACCGTTAAGCTAAAAAAGGAAAAGTATAAATAAGTATTGAATATGTGTATCTATGATAGTTGCAACTTCTAAAGGAGAGAATACCAATGGCTTTTTCCGAATTAGAAATTAAAAGCATCCAAAAACTCGCATACTCATTTCTTGAAAAACGGCGGCCACCGATTCATCTGCGGAAAGAATTAGATTTAGGTTATCACATTGATGGAAACAGTATCGTTATCTTTGAAATTAGACCTGTATGGAATAATCCCGAAAAAACAATTGAAAAACCCGTTGCCAAAGCGACTTATATCAAAAAAAATAACATCTGGAAACTTTACTGGCAAAGAGCCGATTTAAAATGGCATAGCTATGAATTAAATCCTGAAGTTAATACCCTTGAGGAATTCTTTAAGGTTGTCGATGAAGATGAATGCTGTTGTTTTTGGGGTTAACCGGAATTTAACTAGGAATTCTGGCTTTCGTGGAAGATGACTGCCGATCTTATAATATTTTTATAGATAGACAAAGGCCATAGTCTGCTTATTTGCAGTCTATGGCCTCAATACTATTTGGATATCGGAGGATTGGTCGGACTTAACTGGTTTGCTTTTTTTAGGCTAACTGACTGGTCGGCGGTTTTGTTCGCCTTCATGTTCTTCGGAGGTTGTTCAGGACGGCGCTCTTCCTTCCCTGATTTCCGGCCTTTAGTGGGAAGATGGCCGTCTGCAATTCAAGGGTTTCCCCGTAAAACGACGGTGATTTCCCGTGATTTGACGGTGGGCATTCTCGAATTTTCCGTTAGGATGTTCAGGCTTCTCTACCTTGAACCCAGAACGGAGGTCTGCCCGCCCGAGAAACAAATTTGACCCTTAAAAATCCGATTTCATTTTTTCATATTTTCCTCTGTTTTTAAATACATAATATTTGATGAATTGCAACATATACTATTCTATTTCCGCAATTAAATCTTTGGGTATTTTCATTTGATACCGTTTCAACAAATTAGTTAAGAAGAGCTTTTCTTCATTACTCATAACACCTCGATAATAAAGATATAAGTCCTTACCGCTTCCTTTAAGTTCAATAAATGATGCAAGTGAATATATTGCATTAAAAAACATGTTTTCATCAGCTTGAGATAAAAAATTAGGCCCATTTCCCAGATTTAGTATATTAATATTAGAGTACTCTTTTTTCTTTTCTTCAACCTTGTTCTTATCATATTCATCAATATCTGCATTCTCAATTAGTTCTTTTATTAGTATAAATCCTTTTTCTAAAGGGGGAATATTAGCCCAATCCTCATCATCCCAATATTGATCAGGCTTTGAATATTTATAAAGTTCATCAGGAACAGCATAGACTATATCTTTTACTTTTAAATATAAAGATTTTTCGTCCATTTAGAATTCCTTTCTATTTATACTTTTGCTTTATCATAATAAACTCTTAGAAGTCGGGACAAGGGACTCCATAATAAGTTAAAGCAGCTTTAACAATTGCTTTTACAACTACAACGATTGTTGTTATTATTGCAGCATCTTTTACTACCTCTTTAGTAGTATCTATAATTTCCTCTTTAGTGGTATCTGTTATTGCTTCTTTTGTGTTATCCGATAAAGAACTTCGTACTCCGGGTGGTGACAAAGTTCCTTTAGGTCCTTTACCTCCTCTTACACGCCCATCTGGATAAACATTATCATATCCACCTTTCGGGTTCTGAACATCCCAATGCCCTCCTCCATGGGCATCACGAGTGCCACCAGGAACAGGAACCCATACATTTCCATTTTTATCAACCCAACCTGTCTTTCCATCTTTAGTCTTTCCTTTTTTAGGACCATCTCTTGGTGGTTCATATCCAGATTCTTTAGGAGGTGGAGTATCTTTTGTAACTTTTGATTTTCCTGAATCCTCTGTACTTGCTTTCGCTGCATTTTTAGAATCAAGACTTTCTCCATTAGGATTAGGGTTTTCACTAGGTTTTTCATCGGGATTAGTTTCTGGTTTAGATGATGGAATTCCTGAACCACCAGTACTATTCCCATTATTCTCACTACCATGGGTATTTTGCGCCGCAAGCGCCATTCCTTCTTCTTGCGATGTATACCCAGGACATAATAAGCCTGTCGGATCAAGCATATTTACCGGATTATTCCGACAATACGCATACAAATTCGGATTATTCGGGTCCCCCGCCGGATCTTCGCTCACAAACCTCCCCAACTCCGAGTCATACCACCGGGCATTGTAATAATGCAACCCAGTATCCGGGTCCAACTCCTTCCCGGTAAAACTATGCAACTCCTCAAAGTCCG
>JAEYRN010000064.1 GCA_023435565.1 Bacillota bacterium | reverse complement strand
GAAGCGGCTTTCAAACCAGAAAGCAGTCCATTACTTGATGAAACATTATGGATTGATAAACATGGCAAAAGCACCTTCGGTGAAACTTGCGAATGCCTTGAGATGAAGTTTGTTGGAAAGCCGTATGCGGGAAAACCGCACGTACGGTTTGACGAGGGGGGAAGGCATCCGTGCCTTTCTCTACTCTACTGCGCATGCATCCAAGCGGGGAAATTTCCTAGTGACTCTTCAAATAAGTGAAATGGGATATAGATCAATAAAATTCCGATCATAAAATATTTAAGATTAATTTTATTAAATTTCATGGTAGTACCTCCTTTTGTCTTAATAATTAATCACTCTTACCGTTTTTTAATACTTTTTCCAATAAGGATACATAGTGATGAAAAGCATCTTTCCCTTGTTCGGTAATTTTGTATGTTGTCCTTGGCTTCCGGTCGATAAAACTTTTTGAAGCCGAGATGTAGCCGTATTCCTCCAGTTTTCTGGTTTGGATGCTTAAGTTGCCGTCAGTGCCTCCGGTGACTTTTTTTAATATATTAAAGTCCATATCCCCGGATATTAAGGCAGTCATAATCGCCAGGCGCAGATTATTGGCAAATGCTTCGTCAAATTGTTCCAGCCACGTCGGAGCCATGATTAACTATCCCCTTGACTAATAGTATCACGTAAAAAGAAGGCAATGGTTAAAAAACCTCCCCCGATATGAATTCCGAAGATTGTCGGCTGCCACAAAGTATACACTATCATTAGCACCACAACCGGAAAACTTACGATGGAAAGAATTATAAAACCGCGGTCGGAGAGAATAAGACCAATTATAAAAAGCAAGAATCCATTTAGTAATGTAGAAAAAGCCCAAATATAATCCGGGTCGAAAACATGTAATACTAAGGATATAAATACACAAAACCAGATAAAAACGATATTCGTCATAAGAATCCAACCGATCTTTTTAGTTAGAGTATTGGTTATTTTACCTCCTCTTTCTTTGGTTTGGCTGCTGCTAATAAACCGAGAGCCTAATCCGCCTACAATCCAGAAGGTACCCCATAGGATTAAATGCGGTAACCAACCATGGTACATCTTTAACCAGAACCATTGTTCGAACAGGCTGGCTATAATGACTAATGGACCCCACCAGTAAAGGAACGGGCTATATTTTCCTACCTCCCGGCGAGTTTCCATAAGGATGTTTTTCATTAACTCCAAGTTTTTTAAGGCTTCATTATGTTCCATAACAACAACTCCGAAACGTTTATTTATAAAGTACTTTATATTTTAAAGTTAATTCGAAAAGAAAATTTTGTCAAGAAAATTTTAATGACTTCAAATTTGTTCTTGTTTTTTTTGAGTTGTCATGTTAAAATTTTCCTAACTTAATAGACGGTATTCTTTGGAAAACCGTACTAATACTATGCATTATTAACTTCTAGCAAAATCCGCTTGGATCGGTTATGACTGAGACGGAAATGGGTTGTTTCTATTTGAGCCTTCCTGTCTTCAGGTTGGCTTTTTTTAATTGATAAACGTTTGAAAGGACCAACAATGAAACGAAACAACGTCAGCACTTTTATAAAAAGCAAAAAGGAAGGAACTAAGCTTGCCTTATTAACAGTCTACGATTATACTACCGCTAAACAGGCCGACTTGTGCGGTATTGACGGAATTTTGATCGGAGATTCTTTGGGTATGGTCTGTTTAGGGTATAAAGATACCCTTCCTGTTACTATTGAAGATATGCTTCATCATACCAAAGCCGTAGCGCGGGGAGTGGGAAATGCATTAATCATCGCTGATATGCCGTTCATGTCTTATCATGCCTCGGTTTATGAGGCCGTTCATAGTGCCGGGAGATTGATTCAGGAAGGGCGGGCCGAATCTGTAAAACTTGAAGGGGGATCCAGAGTCTTGCGGCAAGTACGGGCAATAGTGAGAGCTCAAATTCCGGTAATGGGGCACCTTGGTTTGACACCACAGTCTGTCAATGTTTTTGGTGGATTTAAGGTTCAAGGTAAAAACCGGGATACAGCCGACCAGTTGGTTGAAGACGCTAAAAGATTGGAAGATGCAGGTGTCTTCTCAATAGTCTTAGAGTGTATCCCTGAGGAAGTTGCGGCTAGAATTACTGAGGCAGTGGCGGTTTCCACTATCGGTATAGGGGCTGGGGCGCGATGTGACGGTCAAATTCTTGTATATCACGATATGCTGGGTATTTATTCCGATGTCAGGCCGAAACATGTTAAAGTGTTTGCTGACGCGGGAGCAGTAATGCGTGGGGGAATTAAAGATTATATTAAGGAGGTTAAGGGATCCGCATTCCCGGCAAAAGAGCATACCTTCTATTGATGCTGTTATTTTTTGGTCGGAAGGATGGAGATATAGATTGATTACTACGGAAACAATCAGGGAAGTCCGGGAATGGACCAAGTCATGGACAAGGCAAGGGCTTTCGATAGGTTTTGTTCCAACCATGGGCTATCTGCATGACGGCCATGCTTCATTGATTCATCAAGCGAGACGGGAAAATGACAAGGTCGTGGTCAGTATTTTTGTAAACCCGATTCAGTTTGGCCCCAATGAAGATTTTGAAAAGTATCCTAAAAATTTGGACCGGGATAAGGATATTTGTGAGATAGCCGGTGTGGATTTACTCTTTGTACCATCAGTTTCCGAAATGTTTCCTTCGAAAAATCTTGCTTTTGTAGATATCTTAGAGCTGGGTGACGGATTATGCGGAGCGAAACGTCCCGGCCATTTCCGTGGCGTCTGTACTATAGTTGCTAAATTATTTAATATTGTCATTCCGGACCGAGCATATTTCGGTGAAAAAGATGCGCAACAGCTGGCCATCATTGAACGAATGACCAAGGATTTATGTTTTAATATTCAAATTGTCTCTTCTGCAACAGTGCGGGATCGGGACGGACTGGCTTTAAGCTCAAGAAATGCTTACTTGTCTCAAAGAGAGCGCGATGCGGCCGGAGTTATTCCCGAAAGCCTTAATTTGGCCCGTAAAGCTGTTTTGGACGGTGAGAAGGATGCGTTAATTATTAAAGATATGATTTTTAAAAAGGTTACAGCTGAACCTCTTGCTAGAATTGACTATATAGAGGTAGTTGATGCCGCGCTCCTTAAGCCTGTACCCCAAATTAGTCAGCTGGTAATTGTTGCAGTAGCCGTTTTTATCGGGACCACGCGGTTGATTGATAATTTTACGGTTAAGGATGGTTTATAATGATTTTAAATATGCTCAAATCAAAAATTCATAGGGCAACGGTTACCGAAGCCAATCTCAATTATATTGGCAGTGTCACAATTGATCTTGATTTGATGGATGCCGCGGGGCTTTTTGAATACGAACAAGTGCAGGTCGTTGATATCAATAATGGAAATCGTTTGGAAACATATGTCATTGCCGGTCCGCGCGGCAGTGGCGTCATATGTCTGAACGGCGCTGCCGCCAGGTTGGTCTGTGTCGGAGATCAAGTGATTATTATGGCTTACTGTCAGATTGATTCGGAAATCGCAAAACGGCATCTTCCACAGATCGTATTTGTTAATATTTCCAATCTAATTACGGAAGTGCGGGATTGTGAGGAACATGGACAGAAAAGATGATTATTAACGGAAAAATGCTTGTTATTTTTTTTGGAAAAACCGGAGCTGGTAAAGACTATACCGCCGAAATATTAGCTAAAGAGTTTGGTTTTTATCATTATGATGCGGATAGCGACTTAACTGCTGAAATGCGGGAAGCCATTACTAATGGTTTGGTTTTTGGTGATGCGATGAGGAGTAAGTACTTGGAGATTGTTATAGAAAAAACGCATAAGTTGTTAAACGTTAATCTCAAAGTGGCCTTGACTCAAGGACTATTCAAAAATAAACACCGGTGGGAACTGATGAAAGCTTTTCCGCTTGCAATATTCATATGGGTGGATGCGGATGATAACACCATTGAACAACGAATTTTGGAACGAAGCAGTATGGTGACTTTAGAATATGCCCATCGTATAAATCCCTTATTTGAAACGCCCGATTTTAGATGTGAAAAAATAATCAATAACGGCGGTTTAGAGAAATTGTTGAACGATGTTAAAAAGATTGGAATGAAATTAGAGGACATGATTAAATTGATCTGAAAACAAAACCGCTAATGCGTAGTTTGGCTTTATATAATAATCTTGCCGATAATTTAATCTAATTCCATGATATAATAAAAAGAAAAAGGGAATTTGATGAAGCAAATAGATTTAACCAAACAAATACAGGAACTGCGAAGTTTATTTCAGCGGCATCCGGAAATTATTGCGGCGATCTTATTCGGTTCATATAATACGCCTTTTTTTAACGAACGAAGCGATCTTGATTTTGGATTAATTTTTGATCGGTCGGTGGAATTAAGCACGGAACTAAATATCGAGGTGGAAATTTCAGAACTGCTTGGGACGGATCGAATTGATTTGGTTAACTTAAATAAAGCACCATTATTATTAAAGTACAATGCGGTTGCGGGTGGGAAGATAATTTACGAAAGTGACTATGAAAAAACCAGCGACTTTCTTGAAAAGATTTATAACGAATTTTGTGACTTTGAGTATGGCTACCGTAACTTATGCGATGATTTTGATTACTCATTAAGGGAGACCTACAATGGTTGATTTTGACAAAATACGTCAAAAAATTAATTATATCGAGGATAACCTCATTAAACTGGAAACATTCAAAAAGTATTCTTTGGAACAGTTTACCGATGATTTTATTCTGGTTGCGGCGGCGAAACATTTTCTTCAAGTTTCTATTGAGGCCATGATTGATATCGCAAATCATATTATAGCTAGGGAGAGGTTTTCCGCTCCGACCGGGGCGGCTGAGGCCTTTAAAGTATTATCCGGTAAAAATGTAATTCCGGAGCTAAGCGCTAAGAAATATGGACTTATGGCCAAGTTTCGAAACCGGCTCGTCCATTTTTATTATGAAGTAAATTCTGAAGAAATATATAAGATAATCCTAAACGATTTAGGAGATTATTAGGCTTTTATCAAAGAAATAACTGAATTTCTGCAACAAGGTAAAAGGTCCTGAACTTACTATTATTTTTTGCTTGACTAGTTATCCGGCGGAACTGTATAATATTATATGCACGTTGGGGGATCGTCTAGTGGTAGGACAGCAGGTTCTGGCCCTGTCGGCGAGGGTTCGAGTCCTTCTCCCCCAGCCAAGAAAATGTAGGGGCAAATTATGATTTGCCCGTACTGCATAATTTATCCGGTCCTATCGTCTAGAGGCCTAGGACACCGCCCTCTCACGGCGGAGACACGGGTTCGAATCCCGTTAGGACTACCAAATAAAAAATTCAAAGCCTGCAGTAGGTCTGCAGGTTTTTTGCTTTTTATTTTTTAAAGTGCAAAGTTAAAAGGGAAAAATGGATAAGAGAGTAGTGAGGATACTCAAATTATTGATTTGCTGATATAATTATGTTATATCATAAAAAATGTCAAAGCTTTTTATGGGAGTGGATACAATGAAAAGATCGTTTAATCTTTATCGGGTTTTGTTTTATTCAATGACCCTTTTTACCTTTTTTACCGGACCTGTGACGATGACCCAGAACGAAAACGGATCGCCAACTAAGTTTGACATTCCTCCCGGCCGGTGTTTGGTATATTTTATCAGGACTCAAGCTACAGAAAAACCCGAAACCCTTCATTGTATTTTCATCAAAGATAATATTCGGAAAAAAGCCGGTCAAATTATGACAATCCCTCCGGCATCTTATTCCATGGCAATCTTCGATCCGGGGGAGTATCTGATTGAACGGTCATTTGATTATTATAAACATAAACCATTTAAATTTGAAGCGAATCAGCGCTACTTTTATGAAGTCAAATTCAACAAAGTAAAGGATGTGGACATTAATACCACTTATTTTTTAGATACCAAAACCACAACCATTACAACAACCCAACTTGGAAATACGGTTGATTTTAAAACTTTGTCTCAAACCAAAGGAACGGAACTTTTATCTAAATATAAATTATACGGCGCGATTGACACCAATAAAATTTCATGGGCGGTTTTAGATAACAGCATACTAACTTTATCAGGTCATTCCGATACGGTTCGGCAAATTACTTTCAATTTGGATGGTAAAATCATCGCTTCTCATTGTGATAAGACGCTTCGACTATGGGATGCAGCCACTGGAAACTTATTGACCACCATCAGCGGGCATGACCAAAAAATTAAATGTATGGCCCTAAGTACCGACAGCCAATGGATCGCTACCGGAAGCGTCGATAAGACGGTAAAAGTCTGGGATATAGTAAATGGAAAGTTAGTCACTACTTTAACAGGTCATCCCAGTGCTGTTAGTGATGTTACATTTAGTCCGGATGGAAAATTAATGGCCTCTTGTAGCGGTTGGAATATATTTCTATGGGATACAGTCACCGGACAACTATTAGCTACGTTTACCGGGCACACCAATATCGTGGAAACCCTCGCCTTTAGTCCGGACAGTAAATTGTTGGCCTCCTCCGGCGATGATTGTAAAATTCGGCTTTGGGACGCAACGAACAAAAAACTCTTGGCTGAAATGGACGGTCATTATGAATGGGTAGGGGAGGTCGCTTTTAGTCCGAACGGTAAGTTACTTGCTTCCCGTAGCGCTGACAAAAGCGTTAAACTTTGGGATGTGGCAAGCGGGAAGTTACATGCAAACCTGGCGAAGCATTCCGGAAGTATTAATGATATCGCCTTCAGTCCGGATGGAAAAATATTAGCCTCCGGCAGCGAGGACCAGACCGTCAAAATTTGGGATACCAGTACGGGTAAGCTGATTAATTCATTAGAATACGGTACTAGCGTCCGATGCCTTGCTTTTAGTCCGGATGGCAAGACAATTGCCTCCGGTAGCAGACTATGGGATGTTGCCGCCGGAAAAGTACTGACTACTTTCGCCGGTCATTCTTACATATATTGCTTGGCATTTAGCCCCGATGGTAAAACCTTTATTTCCGGAGGCGCAGACAAAACAATTAAAACCTATGAGGTAAATGGTTTTTCCCCTAGTTTAACAACTATTTACGATAATAAACCATCTTCAAGACCTGATGTAAGTATAATGACTTTACTGGGGCAAACTCGATTAGTGGATAATATTGCTTTCAGTCCGGATGGTAAGAAAATTGCTTCCGCCGGCAATTTGGACCATACAGTTGAGTTTTGGGATGTTGCAAGTCAAAAATATACCACCCTTCGCGGACATGAATTTAAAATTAATCATCTTTCTTATAGTCCGGACGGTAAGTTGTTAGTAACCGGCAGTAATGATAATAGTTTGATTTTTTGGGATGGAGCGACCGGAAACATGATGAAGACCCTTACTGGGCATTCAAAAGCGGTCTTATCTTTTGGATTCAGTCCCGATGGTAAGATTATCGCCTCTAGTAGCTGGGACAAATCCATTATACTATGGGATGTGGTTACGGGCACTTCGGTGGGTACTCTTACCGGACATACTGACGGTGTAGGCGGAGTCGTTTTTAGTCCTGATGGCAAAATACTGGCTTCACGAAGCTGGGATCAGACTATCCGGCTTTGGGATGTTGCCGGCGGTTCTTTACTTCGAACTTTGAAGGGGCATTCAAAAAATATCCGAGATATTGCCTTTAGTCCTGATGGTAAGTTGCTTGCCTCCGGAGGGGAAGACAAGACCATGCGCATTTGGGATGTGGCGACCGGCAAAGAAGTTTTTAAGATGAATGATTTTAGAAATCATGTCTGGTGTGTGGCCTTTAGTCCTGATGGGAAGAAGCTGGTCTCCGGAAGCTGGGACTCTTCAGTGAAAATTTGGGATCCGACTACCGGAAAGTTAATCAATTCATACTATCACATGAATAAAGTCCGGACTATTTCCTTCAGTACCGATGGGAAAGTTTTGGCCTCGGGAAGTGATGACCATTCGATTCAGGTATGGGACACCGTAAATATGAAACTGCTCGTAAAACTGACCGGACATTCCGGGGGTGTTTTTGACCTGGCATTTAGTCCCGATGGAAAAACTTTAGCCTCCGGAAGCGAAGACAAAACGATTAAACTATGGACTATACCATAAAACACCAAAGACAAGCTGAAGGCTGGTTTATACATTATTGACAACATTTATCAGTCGAAAAAAGAATGAGAAGGTTGAAAAGTATATTTTTTGACAATCCGAGAACATCAGTATATACTATTATATATACAGGTCGAAATGGAGGCGATTTTACTGGATACTGCTAAAGTCTTCACCAATGGTCATAGTCAGGCGATCCGATTGCCGAAGGATTACCGGGTTCAAGATAGTGAAGTTTTCGTTAAAAAATATGAGGATATGGTGCTTTTAATCCCCAAAAATAGCGTCTGGAGTATTTTTTTGGCGGGACTGGAAGAGTTTTCAGATGATTTTATGCTTGAACGAGGTCAACCGGAGCGACAAGAACGGGATCGGATTCAATGAAGTATTTACTAGACACGAATATTTGTATTTATATTATCAAACAGAAGCCATCCATAGTATTGGAGCGTCTCCAAAAGGTAAAGGTTAATGAGATTGGAATTTCGGTAATTACTCTAGCGGAATTGGAATATGGGGTTGCGAAAAGCGGTTTCCCGGAACGTAATAAATTGGCTTTAATTCAGTTTCTGGCACCATTTGAAATTTTACCTTTTTCGGAAACTGCAGCAGCAATTTACGGTAGAATCAGATCTGATTTAGAAAAGAAAGGACAAAATATTGGCCCCTATGATTTATTAATTGGAGCGCAGGCATTGTCGGAAAACTTAACTTTGGTCACCAATAATGAACGAGAATTTCGGCGGATTCCCGGACTAATGATTGAAAACTGGGTAGCTCTTTAAATGTGCTAAATATAAATATATTTTTTTTACAATGATCCCCTTAACCATGATAGTTGAGGGTCTTTTTTATTTGTAAAGGGGTTTTCTTTTTATGGACGTGGATAAAATTTTGTACGGTTGTTTTTTTTAGGGATATTGTATCTTATCAAACTAATTAGGGGTTCCTGAAAAACTCACAAGCCCTTATAAATACAGGTAAAACGCCATGAAATCGGCAGGACAAATGCAAGGAAAACGCGAATAAATCAATAAAATCCTTGCATTTGGAGATGGAAATG
>JAEYRN010000015.1 GCA_023435565.1 Bacillota bacterium | reverse complement strand
TAAAGGCTTACAAAAACTTGTTATAGTATCGAATGCTAAAGGTGAAGAATGTCGGAAAGCCGGATGAGGGAAAACCTCACGTCCGGTTTGATGAGGAGGGGCAGGTTCGCCCTGCCCTTTACTCTATTCTTGGATGAAAAACAGCGGTCGCCATCGGAAGCTTTACTTGGTTGCCAGACAGAAGGCCAAGGATGGCGAAGACCCACTAAAAACCGGGATGAATGAAGGAAGCCCGAAACCATGGGTTTCGGAGCCTTTTTGGATACTTTTTTGGCTTGAAAAAAGTATCCCGCCGCCGGAACAGTGGACAATACTAAATAACAAGAGGTTTAATCTTTGCTCATAACCATTTTCACCATTATTTATGGGTTTAGCTTAAAGAGATGGGTGTATGAATAACACGGATTAAAAACCTTTGAAATAGAAGGTTTTCTATTTTTTCCAACGAATTGGTATTAACAGCCCCGTGAGGGAGATGGCGGAAATCATATTGCCGCGATTTAGAAAGGATGATTGAAATGAGTAAAAAAAATAAGTTATTCATTTTTATTATAATGAGTGTAATTATTGTATCCGCTTTTGTTTGGTATGTCGGTATTAAACAAGATTTAAAACCCACAAAAGTTTTAGTATCAAATATTAATGAAAAAATTTTAAAATATGATGTTTCAACAATCCACCCGGTCCTTGATTGGTCACATCGAGTAATGGGGGGAACAATTGAGGGAAAGTGGTTTAATAAAGTGCCTCATTAAATATGCTATGTCGTGCTACTCAAGATGTAATGCTTTATGGTATCGTTTACAGTTCCCAGTTTCAAGCAGTAGGGGTTATTTTTAATTCCCGTTTTTATAGACATCGAAGCATGGTGGTTGCCCTTTTCAAGGGCAAGGGATCGCAGTTAGGCTTGATATATAGTCAACTTGATTTATCTTCTCGTTTTTACTGGTAACTAACACTCATAATCAACATACAGTTTTGAACAGTGAACTAGGAACGGATCTTAAAAAACTAATTGACTTTAACGTAAGGGAAAACATTACAATAAGTTTAGAAGCGCTTCGAACATTAACTGAAGGGAGGATAGCTCGGATGAATGATATTCAAAAAATTGGGGAAGTGGCTTTGAAGTTTAATATTTCCGGCCGAACTCTGCGTTATTATGAGGATATTGGGATTTTACGGAGTATCAGAAATGGGGAATCTCAATATCGTTACTACGATCAAGAAGCCATTAACCGATTGGAACAAATACTTTTTTTAAGAAAAATGCAAATACCGATTAAGGATATTCGAGCTATTTTTACTTCAAAGAGTATCCAGGTTGCTGTTGAGATACTTACTCTTAAGCTTAAGAACCTTGAGGAAGAAGCTAAAACGACTATTGAGTTAATGGAAATGATTAAAGCTTTCTTATCATTCCTCACTAAAAAAGCCAATAGCAACAACAACGAGCTGCAATTTAATACGGTATTTGACCTCAAGAATCAATTAATCCAAGCGGATCTTAAAATGGAGGTTAATGAAATGGCTAATAAAATTGTTAAAGAACTTAATGACATCAGAATAATTGAGTTAAAACCAATGAAAGTGGCATATTATCGTGCCGAAAGCATATCACCGGAAATGGATGCCTGGAATGTCATGAAGAAATGGGTGGATGATAACAGACTTGAGGAATTAGCAACGACCAGATTCTTTGGTTTCAATAACCCAAATCCTTCACCGGGTAAACCTGAATATGGTTATGAAGTATGGGTAACTGTTCCCGATCATGTCCAGGAGTCGGAACAAATAAAGACCAAAGATTATCAAGGAGGATTATACTGTGTAACTTGTTGTCAATTACATGATATTACCGATAAATGGAAAAGACTTGTTGAATGGGTAAAAGAAAGTGAGTATGATTTCGGAGCTTACCAGTGGCTTGAAGAAACCATTTCTCCTGATAAAAATCCCAATCAAAATACCCAGTTTGATTTGTACTGTCCAATTAAAAGGTGAAGAGTATCGTACAAGTGGGCTTAAAAAATTTAATCCGGGTTGTGCTTTAGGGTATCGTTCCCAGTTTTTTTAAGTAATTCTCTCAAGTGAAAACATGGTATAATTAATTTAAGGAAGAATAATTTTTGAAGGAGGGAGAAAAATTGTCTATCAGTACAATATGTCCAGAGTTAATAAAAATGGCCAATGATGACTCTTATAATTATAATCTAGATGCTATAGACTGTTCCTGCGGTGACATCGCTTCTCCAACCTTTATAGACAAAAAATTTATTTTTAATGGAAAAACTATAACGGTTAAGAATGTTCCTGCTTTAAAATGTAAGCGATGTAATGAATTATATAGTGATATTATGATTGATCTTCGTGTTGAACAGCAAGCATTCAAAGCGATGCAGGAAAATAAAAGTGAAATTGAGTTTTGAGGGTAATAGCCTTCACACAATGAGGTGCACCCCAACATTGCTGAGGTGGGATACGGAATAAAAACCTTTAAATTGAAGGTTTTTTCTTTTTCCAACGAATTGGTATTTCTACAGAAATTATAATACTATAAATACATTGGAGAAATAATGTATGAAATATGATAAAGGACATCCTTATGCATTAAGAACATATATACGGCAGTTTCTTCCTTGGTTTCTTATTGATTTAGGAATTGCAGATAAAGGTGAAGATTGTGAGAAAGTTGGGGCATCACATTTTTGGTATAACATTGATAATGAAAATAGTGGATGTTATCATTGTAAGGTTATAAAAAAAGGAAAGCTATGGAGATAAAATATTATAAACAAACCCACTTCTTCGAATCATGCAAAGATTGCAAGATAGTGGCAATAATCAGGTTCGTAACGAGTGAGAGCCCACCTTCATTAAACCGTAATAGTAACGATAAGGCACCCCTTCCCTGACCCAGATCAATTGCGCGCTAAAAGCGCGTAATAACTTGCAGAATGAGGGAAGGGGCCGGGGGTCAATGTCATCAAGCTACGCTGTAAATAATTACAAGCACTTTTTTTGATTCATTGGGTACCGATCCCGAGCTGTCTTTTTAATACGAGGATTGGTTCTCCCCGGTCTAATTGGGACAGCATTA
>JAEYRN010000077.1 GCA_023435565.1 Bacillota bacterium | reverse complement strand
GTGCAGCAGAAGTTCCGAGTACAAAAACCGGTTTGATGTCAATAAATGAGTGATATCCTTTCGGTTTGTAATAGACAATAGTGGTATAGGCGCTTAAAAACTGACCGTTTGATTCATCATTGTTCCATGCGTGTATCATGGTATTATCGGGAGTTTTGACAACAAGGCTTGCACAATTGTCCGCATAATATTCTTCAAATTCGGCGACTTCACTGAAACATGCAAATAGCTTTACCGTTTCTAGCTTCAGGCCGGAGCCTTCGGCTATTCCCCGCATTTCATCCCGAAACCGTTGGGGTAACCTGCGGTATAGGGCGTTTACTTTATATCTCAGTACCAAAAGGGTTACCCACTCGGGCAGTCCAATATCATCAATGGCAATGGCAAGCATTTTTCGGCCGCCTTCTTTCATCCGTTGTATCTCCGGGTTAAGGAGTACTCCGTACTGTAGTCCCATCTCGTAGTGGGTACCGCTCAGCTCTAATCGCGGTGGATGATCTGGCAGACGTTCAACCAATCCCTTGCGAAAAACCTGACGATTGCCTTCGGTTGTGACTTCCTGCTCATAAAGAGTGTTCTTGCTTTCTAACAGATTATTCACATTGGTACGGGCAATTAAAAAAAACAAGTATGCAAAAAGCAAGAATGCAGTGAAAGTGAGCAAAAACCAAAATCCTTTTTTATTGAGAAGCGGTTTCTTCTGACAGCTAATCATAGAGTTACCTCCAAAATAGATTTTAATATATTTAACAAGTATGAACGAATTTTAGTTAGGCATCTTGAAATAACAATTATTGATTGATTGTTAAATTCCTGGTATTAATTTTTCCTCTAAACCTAAACCTTCATCAACATCGAGCATTATATTCATATTTTGTATTGCTGCTCCAGAAGAACCTTTACCCAGATTATCAAAACGTGATGTAATTAAAATGTGTTCATCACTACCAAAAACAAAAATTTCTAATTTATTACTATTATTACATTCGGTCGCTCCAAGGAACCCGTTGTCCAGATTTGTCTCAATATCGAAGGGCATTACTTTTACAAAACGTTCCGATTTATAGTAAGAATCTAAGAACTTATGAGTATCCTTGGCTGTTATTTGTTTGTTTAACAGTCTAGGAAACAAAGGGATAGATACAACTTCACCATTATAGAAATCGCCAACTATTGGTGTAAAAATAGGCGGGAATATTAAACCAGAAACTTTCTGCATTTCCGGTATGTGTTTATGATTTAGTTTCAGTGAATAAAATCGTGGAATTTTTAAAGCCGGTTTTTTATCTATCGTTTCATATTCAGATATCATTTTCTTACCGCCACCACTATAACCAGCTACAGTATAGCAATTTACAGGATAATCCTTAGGCATGATCCCTTCATTAACAAGGGGATAAATTATTAGATTATAGCCAGTTGCATGGCACCCTGGAACAGATACACGATGAGATTTCCTTATTTTTTCCCTTTGCTTTTCATTAAGCTCTGGTAAGCCATAAGTCCAATTTGGGTCAGTCCTAAATGCGGTACTAGCATCTATAATTTTTGTTCTATCGTTATTCACTAATGATACCGATTCTCTGGAGGCCTCATCGGGCAAACAAAGAAACGCTATGTCTGCTTCGTTTAATAAAATACGTCGGGCTTCCGGGTCTTTTCGTTTTCCAGGCTCTATAGTAAGAATTTCTAAGTCTTTTCTACCTGCCAGTCGTTCATTGATTTTTAACCCAGTTGTTCCTTCTTGTCCGTCAACGAATATTTTAAATTTCATTTTTCTTCTCCTTTAAAATCTCCTTTAAAATCTCACGGTATAAAACACTACTCCATGATCATTATATGGACCTCTACCGTTTACAACGTTCTTTATACTATTTACTTTCGAAAAACCAATTAGCTCAAACATTTTTTCAACATCCTCTTGATTAAAGTAGTGATTCCAAAACCTATATAATTTGAAAGAACCATCATCATCAATCACTATATGTTGTTCCAACGTCGCTTTGTTTTCTTCAAAATGGAAATTTTTACTTAGACAGATGTAAGGAGTAGGCTTCCAAAACCCACTTTCGGACATTTCCCACGATGAATTAAAATTTATTCTCTCAATTGTTTTTTCATCTATTGCATCAAATAAAAAAATACATCCAGGTTTCAAGGACTTATGAATCATTTTCATTAATGTTATACGTTCTTCTGGTACTAATACGCCAAAATCACAATAAATCATTATAATTAAATCAAATTTATCATCGAAGTCTAACTCTAAATAATTACCATTAATGTATTTAATATCTGACTGATTTTTGTTTCTTTGTTGGATTGCATATTCAATTGAGTTTTTCGAAAAATCAACACCTGTTACCTTATGTTTCTTTCTCGACAACCGTTCCGTATAAAGCCCAGGTCCACATCCTAAGTCTAAAATTTTAGACCCTGGTTTAATCAATTTGTCAATCATATCAACAGTTTTATCAATGTCTTCTGAAGTTCTACTAGCAACTCCAATTTCAGGATTGATGTGTGCTTCCAATAAAAACTTTGAGATGTGTTTATCAGTCCACATTATATCTTTTCCTTTATCATACGGTGTTGGATTTCCAACCATTTTAATAATTTCTTTAATATTCACAAAAATCTCCTTGTAAAATTATTCTCTACAAATTATCCAATCATATCGTATTTATATTCACCTCATTGAGTTCAATCCGGCACTCCTCCTCAGTTTAAGGACCGTGCCCACGAAGGGCCGGTCCGACCCAGAAGACTCGACATGGCAGATAACGTCTCCGAGTTACTGACGTCAGCTTAGTGTATTCGACTTAGCTGTATTGATGTGGGCGCGAAAGCTTCATGAATGTGCTCCTTGAAAAAACCTCATGATTCAGCTTTCTTCTTTGAATCAACATCTTCAAATAACGCGCCCCGAAGAAGTAAGGCGGTGATATATGACGTACCGTCGGCCCAGAATTAAGGTTGTCCATGGACGGACAACCACTTTCATTAATCACAATCATAAGTTAATCTATACTTACCGCATTTAAGACACTTAAATAAATATCCTTGTAATGAAGCACTTTTTTTAAGAGATTTTTCAAAATCCACTTGAGAAAGCCCGGTTTCCTTTTTAATTTCGTTAATATCATTCTTTAAATCATCGGCGATATCTTTTATTTCTTTCCAACCCACATAACCAATAAAGGCACAAAAATCCCCACAATGACTTAACCATCTTTCTTGTTGCCATCCACAATAACCAGGAGTTCTAAATACAAGCTCTTCTAAAAATTCTTTTTTATCCACATCTTCACATGATTCAGTATCTTGAAATGATCCATCATACTTTTTAGCTGCAGAACCGTCTGCAATACACCAAGGGCATATACCTTCTACTTCATCCACTGAATAGAATGGCCCAACATATAAATATTCTCTTTTTTGATTACATACTGGACAAATCGTTTTCTCTTTTAAAATTACTTCAGATTTTAAGGGATCGGGGTGATATCTGAAGCTGGGTAACTCTAAATTATTATCGTGATGTTCCATATTTTTTGATTTACCAAACATATCTATCCCTCCACAATGCGGCCACGATGGCCGCCGCTTTTAGCGGTATGTCATATCGTCGTTTCCGCGTTACTGACGTCGCTGGGCCTTAGTGTATTCGACTTAGGCCAAGCGATGTGGCGCGACCAACCTCTTGAATACACTTCGTGATACAACTTTGCTTCTTCGAATATTCTTCTTCGAATCACCGCGCCCGTAAGCAGTAACGCGGTGTAATACGAAGCCCCCGCCCCCAAACATACTAGCCATGGATGGCGTATTTTTAATCTTCTTCCCAAATAATTTGCTCTGATAATTTTCCTGTATTAAAAAATTCCATTACAACTTTGACTAATATATCAAATGAAATGCAATTTCTATATGATATTACTGAATGATACCCCATAATAAAAAAATCTTCTAAACGTTCTAAATGGTCCATATTTGCCCTGTTAGGTGATCTTCGATTGCCCTAATTTGAAAGCTGCCAAGGATGGCAGCTACTTTCAAACTTAATGAATTGCTTGATTTAACTTGGGTTCTTCAACATCAGGACATTTCTCATATAATTCTTCAGAATCCAAATCTAAACAATTCGAAGGATCTCGTTTTCCACTTAAATCCCAAGCCAGAGTGTCATTCAATACCGTACAAGTTTCTTTAAACTTATCCAGGTTTTGGATTTGTTGAAAAACTCCCTTTTCCACCAATTCTTTTGCATCAAAAAGCTTAATTTTACCGTCTGTAAAATATAAATAGACTTTAAAATCTTCCGTCGGATAAACCTGGACTATCTTATGAAACATATCATTCACCTCTTAAACCAAAGGATTAATTCGATACAATTCTTGATGTTGGACTGCATTTTCCCAGTTTTGAAGAAGTTCTTCACGATGGATTTCACACCATGCTAAGACTAGTTTGAGTTGCTTAAACGGAAATACTCCTCGAATAACCGTTCCGGTCTTTATTTCTACCAAAACTTTACTATCTCCATATTCTGCATGAAAATGTGGGGGCATATGTTCATTCCAAAACATCATTATTTTTATTCCGTAAAACTCAGAAATAATTGGCATCCTTCAACCTCCAACCTTCTATACTTATATTATATCCGGGAAGAATTGGATTCTCAATTATTTTTTCCAACAATTACTACATAAGCCACTCAGCGGCATGGATGGCCGCGAAGAATTGCATCGATGTCACATAACGGCCGCCCGTTCCTGACGTGCGAAACGCTTAGTGGCGACGCCGACTTAGCGTTTCGCATTTGGGCGCGCCAATACCTTGAATATTCTTCTTCGATTCAACATCGTGACATGACAGCTTCTTCGAATATACTTTCTTTGACTTTCCACGCCCCGAAAGCAGGAACGGAGCTGTTCTGTGATGTACCACGCCCCGCGAAGCAAGAGCCACATGGACGTGGCGGACTTAACCTCTCTTTTTTAACTTTTCTGGCTAACTAAAATATATGATAATGGTATCCCTTTATTGTTTAGTTGTCCAAACATACCTGAAATATCATAATCGAACTCACTTATTTTACTTATAAGCATACCATTAAGACATATTGAGTTTAATATATGTGAAAATGTATGTGAATAACTACTAAATGTCTTTGATTCATAAGGTTTACCGGTAATGTACGCCATCCCGCTATATTCTACCCATGGTTCTTTCCGAAAATATGAATTCACTATTTTATTGGGAACTTCCTCATCATAATTATTTTCTCCACTTGCTCCCAACATATTTGTTACTGGATGCATTTCATTCATGATTAACCTTCCACCTTGTTTTAAACACAAGGATACTTTTTCAAAAAACTTGAAAAGGTCTTGAAACCATGTTATCGCTCCTATAGTAACAAATATGTAATCAAAGCTGTTATGAAACTGTTCATCAATATTAAGAATATCAGTTGCTACAAATGTACAATTAACTCCCAGTTCTTTTGCAGTATTATTAGCAAAGGAAACCATGTTTTCAGCAATATCAAAACCTATTCCACGAGAAACACCAAACTTCATAATAGAAAATAGCTCCCTACCGTTATTACAGCAAAACTGCGCCACTGTTTTATTTGCAAAATCATAGTTAATTAACTCATCCGCTAATACCTTTTCAATAAAAGGAAATTCCTCATTTTTCAATCGATATATAATATCTTCTCCCCAGCCTTTAGAACGATGGTTAAAAGCTTCTTCCCAAGCCTCTTTGTTACTCATAATATAATCCATTTGAATTCCTCCCAAACTCATTTTCCCTGTAAAAAACTCACCCTAACAAATTCGCGCAGAACGCGCGGTTCTTTTGCATGGTATTTCACAGAACGTCCCCCGCACACAAGACGTCCATCCGGCTTAGTGGCGACGCCGACTTTGCCGGATGGATGTGGGCGCGCCAACTTCATGAATATACTCCTTAAAATAACCTCATGATTCAGCTTTCTTCTTCGAATAATCATCTTCGATTCCCGCGGCCCGATAGCGATAACACGTTGATAGACGCCGTAACCTTAACCCTAACTTAGCCAAGGAGGGCGCTCTCAAGATTTTTATTATTCTTTAGCTTTCCAAAATTCGTTTTCTTAAAAATTCAATAAAATCATCTGCATATTTTTTGTTAGAATTAATTTCATAAATTGGCATTTCATCATCATTTTTTCTTTTGGATAAATCGAAATAATAAATTTCATCGTTGGCTTCACAAATAACTAGAGCATTATCAGTAAAATTATTATTTCTTTTATTCAACTCATACATATAAACTATATCTCCACCAACGACCGTATCAAAATCTTGTTCATAAATACTAAATATCTCTTCACCGTAGATTTCTCCACCTCCATAATTCTTTAACCACCATTTATAAGAAGATGGAAGTTTAAAACCTAATCGTTCTTCCGCTTTTTGTATCCATTCTTCTGAAATTCCCTCTCCATAATCAGCAAAATCAACATTACTACCTGCTTCGGCAATTATTTTCTTTATTTCATCATACTTATTCATAAAATCCCACCTTTAGATTTTTATAGCGGTAGGATGCCGCTATTGGCCCCAATTTGAAGGTTATTGCGTTTAACGTCTCCGCGTTACTTACATCGCTGGGCCTTAGTGTATTCGACTTAGGTCCATCGATGTGGTCTCGTCCACTTCATGAATCTTCTTCTTCGAAATGACTTCGTGATTCAGCCTGCCTCTTCGAATCTACATCTTCGAACACCGCGACCCGCCAGCGGCAACATGTTGTTAGTCGATGTGTCCACCACCCCAGCAACAGCCAGGGATGGCGTCGTCTTTTTAAATTATTTTTCTGTTTTATATATTGATATTCCAATACTTACATCACATCGAATAATCTCTTCTAAAAGTTCATTTTTCAATTGAATAGATTTTGAAACAAATTCTTCAGAAAAGTTAATAGCAAAATCCAAGCCCAATGATTCTAGCCCGGGAAATTTTTTCAATCGTTTTATTTCCTTATAATTTTGTTGCAAAAATTTTATCGCATCAACCATTTGCATTTCAAATTCACTAAACTCAGCTTCACTTACATCAAAGTTAAATCCCGATTCTTCGGAAATTTTTGAATTTTTTCTAGACGATCTAGGTTTCCCTTTATAAAAGACTGCACATGGAGAAAAAGGACTTCCTTCAAGAAATTCATCAACATTAAAATGTTTTCCATAAGCTCTTAAAACACAACTCAAAACAATACCTCTTCAACGAATTTTTTAGACTTTCAAAATATTCTTTCACCGTTCCCCTGGCGGCCGGATGCCGAGTGACCCAGATGGTGGACATTTCGACTAACGTCCCCGCGTTACTGACGTCGCTGGACCTTAGTGTATTCGACTTAAGTCCGGCGATGTGGCGCGATTCTTCATGAATTAACATCTCGAATACACTTCGTGATACCGCTTGCTTCTTCGAATACTCATCTTTGAATTGCCGCGCCCGTAAGCAGTAACGCGGTGTTATATGTAGTATCAGCCCTGAACAGCAGTTATTTGCTCACGCGCCAGTCGCACCACGGATGGTGGACTGGGTCGACCCTCATTTTTCCACCTTAAATTATCTTTACAAAATCTTCTTTATGTTTTTCTAAATATTTTTCTAGTAATTCTGTAATCGAAGGAGTAACTTCATAATATTCATTATCAAAATCTTCATATTCTCCCTCAAGAGCTTCATCTACATAACTCTCTACGGACATTATCTTTTCTCTTTTTTTAATTGAAAATTGATTTCTTGCTTTTTCTAAGATTTCCGCTTGGGGAAAAGCACTTAAATCTCTAAGAGCATTGATCGTTTCAGATAAATGATTTACACCTTGATTTTCAAAATATTGAAGATGACCACCATTATTTACTTCCGAATCATACCAAAATATTAAATGAGCTTTGCGTTGAATATCATTTAAATCCTCATAAGCCTCTGTAGCAATTAAATCAGTAAATTCATTCCAAACTTGATAAGGTTCTTTTTCAATAAGTTCTTTTTTTATTTCTCTAATAATCATAGCAAAGCCTCCATTCTTTGTTTTTATTAAGGTCGTGCCCATGGAAGGGCCGACCTCGCGGGCTGATACACGCATCACATATTTGGTATCATTTTTAGAATAAAATATGTGATGCGTGATTGGTGCTAATTCATAGGAAAATACGCATCGCGTTTTCTAATCATATAGCTGAATGGGTACAATTTATAAAAATTAGCCGGTGGTATTTTACCTTCAACTTAAGCCCAAGCACGGAAGGGGATGGCTATAAATATGCGGCTACTTGCTTCTGGCTGGAATTCCTCTTTCCCTCCATCCAAACAATAACATTTTATCATATAAATCACGAATTAACAATTTATGATAATTGTCATTACAAAAATGACATTTGTCATTTATAAAAATATATTTAAAAAAACAATTTCTAATGATTTTAGATAAACAACTCAATAAATTCATACATTCCATCCGGAATGATAAATACTCATTCGGGAAAATAAATTATTCCATCAAGAAAATAAGATATTCCTTTGAGAACGTAAAGATTCTTGAAAGAATGATTAATATTCTACTTGGAATGTTCAATATTCAATCATGAATATGGAATATTCCAGCCGAATATTGGAGGTTCTTAATGGAAGATAAAATATTCCGCTAGGAAAATAAATTCCAAAAAATGGGCTAAAATTATTGCATTTCAAATAATGGTATGTTATATTAATTGAGACAAATTTTTCCTATAAAACAATAATTAGGGTTTCAAACTGGAAAGATTTAAAATTATTCATTGAGGAGGGTCAAAAATGGCATTATCATATGCTGAAAGAATGGACGAGATCACGGTAATGGTTGACGGTTGCGCAGCCAATCAAGAGCGGCTGGCAAAACGGGGGCTTACCCAGGAACTACTCGCGCGTTTTATCGAACAGCATAGTAAAGTTAAAAGGGTCAACTCGGAGCAGGAAGCTTTGAAGGCCAGGATGAAGGAGAAGACCGCCGAGTTGGAGGCGGAATGCGTCATTCTTTTTGAAATAGCCGCCGAAATCCGGAAGATTGTCAAACTGGAGATGCCGCAAGAGTCGTGGAAAGAGTTCGGGATTCAGGCAAAAAGGTAAAATAGTTCGGCGGATATCCTCCCAACAGATTGGAATACTAAAAAAACGATAACTAACTAAAGGGAGGAATTAAAATGAGCGACGTTACCGTATATACCACCCCTCAATGTCCTTGGTGCGTTAAAGCAAAAGAGTATTTAGACAATCACGGAGTCGATTACGAGGAGAAAAATGTGGCTGAAGATCGGGAGGCGGCGGATAAGATGATCGACCTCACCGGCCAGCGCAGCGTCCCGGTGGTCTCTAAGGGCAGTCTTTATGTGGTCGGCTTTAGCCCGGAGAATATTGACAAGTTAATATTATAGGAGTAAGTCATGTATGACGTAATTATCATCGGCGCCGGGCCGGCCGGGATGACCGCCGGAGTGTTCGCCGCCCGTAAAGGGTTAAAAACAGCTATTGTCAGTAAGGATTTTGGCGGGCAGGTCAATTGGACTACCGACATTGAGAACTACATGGGATTTACGGAGATTGACGGTCAGGCTTTAATGGACCGGTTTGAGGCCCAGGTTAAGGAACACCGGATGGACCAGATTCAAACAGACGTCCAAACCATTCAAAATAGCGACGAATTTTTTACCGTTAAAACCATCGATCAGGGAGAGCACACGGCTCGAACGGTGATTGTGACTACCGGAAAACGGCCTCAAACACTGAATGTACCTGGAGAAAATGAGTTTCGCAACAAGGGAGTCAGTTATTGTTCCACCTGTGACGCTCCGCTTTTTCGGGATGTGCCCGTGGCCATTGTCGGCGGGGGCAATTCGGCGCTGAAAGCCGTTTTCGACCTAAATAACTATGCTTCGGAGATTCATTTGATTTCCTTAACTGAGTTGACCGCGGATGCAGTCTTTATTGAACGTTTAAAAGAGGTCGCCAAATTAAAACAATATATCGGATATACCGTGGCTGAGATTAAAGGCACAAAAATGGTGGAAAGAGTAGTGGTAGAAAAGGCGGAAACCAAGGAACGGTTCGAACTGCCGGTACAAGGGGTGTTCATCGAAATCGGCCTGGAACCGAATACCGAGTTTGTTGATGGTTT
The DNA here is from genome assembly GCA_023435565.1 of Bacillota bacterium. Classification (GTDB taxonomy): domain Bacteria; phylum Bacillota; class UBA4882; order UBA8346; family UBA8346; genus JAAYHS01. The sequence goes on along the minus strand of JAEYRN010000077.1, from coordinate 13,582 downwards.
GGTTGAAAAGACCGCAAGTGGCGAGATTAAAATCGACTGTGAGTGTAAGACTAACGTTCCGGGGCTGTTTGCAGCCGGGGATGCCACCACGGTCCCGGAGAAGCAGATCATTATCGCTGCCGGAGAAGGGGCCAAAGCCGCCATTAATGCATGGGAGTACTTAATACAGCGGGTTCCGGTTGGGGTGTGAAAAAGGGTAAAGTGTAAAGGGAAAAGTGTAAAACTAAATCATTTACTCTTTCATTTTATCCTTTACCATTCACCCCTTTCTCTTGCCTTAACCGGAATGCCCTAAATGGGTTAAATTATTGATCCATTTTCCGGTCAGGAGACGATTGGCTCCTAATCCCAGTTTGAAGACTTCCTCTAAAGCTGTTAAAAGGTAAACCAGGTGAGGGGGGAGTTTCCAAACCAAGCCGCTCAGAAACGCAAGTGGAACTGCGATTAGCCAGAGTCCTACCGTATCTAAGATCAGGCTGAATCTGGTATCGCCGCCGCTGCGCAAAACGCCGACCACATTAATTAGGTTAAAGATTTTAAACGGCATGATTATAGAGTATACCAAGATAATCTGTTTGGCTATTTTTATCACTTCCGACGGGACATTATAAACCGATAAAATCAGATCTGCTGCAAAAATCAAGCTGCCTCCGATTAAGAGGCCCAATAGGGGGCCGAAACAACAAAAGCGTTTGGCATAGCATAGAGCGTCCGATTCTCCTCCGGCGCCGATTTGATTACCGATCATAACCGCGGCTGCTTGGGCCAACCCGAAGAAGACTACCATCGAGAGTCGTTCAACCGTGGCAAATATGTTAATTGCCGCGATGGTCCCGGTCCCCATTCTGGCGTAAACTACCGCAAACATGGTTACTCCCAATGCCCAAAAAAATTCATTAAAAATTACCGGAGCGGTTGTTTTGAAGTATTTTCCCACGAAGCCCGAATTGAAGCCGGTTAATTCCTTTAATTTACCTGCAGGGACCAGCTTCTTTCCATAAATGACAGCAATAATTAATAAACATTCAAGAAGACGGGCCAAAACAGTGGCTATAGCAGCCCCTTTAACTTCCATCCGGGGAAAACCATAGTGACCATATATTAGCAAATAGTTAAAACAGGTATTAATACATAGCGCTATAAAATTGATAATTACCGGTAATGTGACTTGTCCGGCGCTGCGAAGGGTGAAAGCATAAGCCATAGTGACGGCATTAAATACATTACTGATAGAGACTAATTGTAAATATTGGCTTCCCAGACGAATAACATCCGGATCGGTAGAAAAGAGACTTATAATATGGCCGGGAATAATAATACCTACCAGCGAAAAGAAAAGACCGACGGTTGTCCCGGTAATTAAGGCGATTCCCAATACCTTACGAATACCTTTAACGTCCCGGTTGCCCCAAAATTGAGCTGTGAAGATGGCGGCGCCGCTGTTGACACCGAATAAAAGCAAATGAAATAAGAAGAAGACTTGATTCGACAGACCGACGGCAGCAATTTCCGCTTCGCCCAAGCGGCCGATCATAATAGTGTCGACCATATTTAATGAAGCTGAAATCAGGTTTTGAAAGGCGAACGGTAACGTAATAACCAAGACTTGTTTTAAAAATAATCGATCCTTAAAGAGTTCTTTCATGATAGCCACCTAAACGATAATAATATTGAATTGAATATATTTTGAAAAAATCAGAAAACGTCTGCTTGCTTTTTGATATATCTAAATATTTTACTATGGAATCTTAGGGTTGTAAATAATAATCTTAAAGCCTTTACTAAAAAATAGCCATAATAAAAAGGGTTCATTGGTATGTTTGGAGAAGCCTAGTAAAGGGAGGTAATGGTAATGAAAGAAAAGGCTAATAAACTCGCCGGTAGAAGAGTTATAATTATCTCGAACCGGTTACCGATTAGCGTTTCCAAAGATAATGGACAGACCGTTATTAGTCCCAGTTCCGGAGGATTGGCCACCGGTTTGGCTTCATATCACCATGAACAAGAAGGGCTCTGGATAGGATGGCCCGGTTTGAGTCCTACCACCGACAAAGAAAAGATAGCGCTAAAGGACCGCTTACTAAATGAATATAATTGTTATCCTGTCTATCTGTCGAATTTAGAGATAAAAAAATATTACAACGGGTTTAGTAACGATACTGTGTGGCCGTTATTTCATTATTTTCCGGCGCGTTGTTCTTATGATCCTACGGAATGGGAATTTTACAAGAGTGTTAATGAAAAATACAGCCGGGTTTTATTGGAAGTAGTCCGACCCGACGATATCATCTGGGTCCAAGATTATCAATTGATGTTATTGCCGGAAATGATTCGAAAGGAGCTTCCCGAAGCCACAATCGGTTTTTTCTTGCATATTCCCTTTCCATCAATGGAAGTCTTTCGTTACCTTCCTTGGCGGAACGAAATTCTCAATGGGATCTTGGGAGCGGATTTGATCGGTTTTCATACTTATGATTACAGTCGGCATTTTTTAAGTTGTATCCTAAGAATTCTCGGTAAAGAACAAAACTACGGCCAAATTGTAGTTGATGCTAGAGTTGTAAAGGTTGACACCTTTCCAATGGGTATTGACGCTGCAAAATTCATTAATACTGTTGGTTCCGAGGAAGTTAACTCGGAAAACAATAAGTTAATGAAAAGCTTAAAAAATAATAAGGTAATCCTTTCCGTTGATCGGCTGGATTTTACCAAGGGAATTCCGGAACGGTTAAAGGCTTTTGAGGTTTTCTTAGAGCAATATCCGGATTGGCATGGAAAAGTCACCTATATAATGTTGTGTGTTCCCTCACGAGATAAGATTCAGCAATATCAATTATTAAAAAAAGAAGTTGACGAATTGGTGGGGAAAATCAACGGCAGGTTCGGTACTCCCGGATGGTCGCCGATTCTTTACATGTACCGTTCAGTTCCATTCTCAACTCTGGTTAGTTTATATACCTCCGCCGATTTGGCATTGGTGACTCCGCTCCGGGATGGAATGAATTTAGTCTCCAAAGAGTATCTGGCCTGCCAAGGCCAGTTAAAGAATGGGATGTTGGTTTTAAGCGAAACTGCCGGTTCAGCCGCGGAATTGGGGGAGGCGATTATTATCAATCCCAATAACGTTAATAGTATGGCAGAGTCAATTTACCAAGGTCTGACCATGCCGGAAGAAGATAAAAAAGCTGCTTTAAAGTTAATGGTCAATCGTATTAAACGCTATAATGTCTTCCGTTGGGCCGATGATTTTGTGGAACAATTACTTAATACCAAAGAGAACCAGGAACAGAATCAGCAACGTTTATTAGCCGGACGTCTAAAAAAAGAATTGGTTTCTAACTATGAGCAGGCGGCCAAAAGATTACTTTTACTTGATTATGATGGGACCTTGGTTTCTTTTAAAAAGAAACCGGAACAAGCAAAACCCGATGAAGAATTAATCAAATTGCTTAAAAACCTTACTGATGACCCCAAAAATAAAGTGGTAGTTATTAGCGGGCGGGACAGAGATTCACTTGAGGAGTGGCTTAGCGGGACCGCCGTTGACTTAGTAGCCGAACATGGAGCCTGGATCAGAGAGAAAGAATCTTTAGATTGGGAATCGACCCGGAAAGGAAACGATACCGACTGGAAAGCCAATATATATCCGCTTCTTGAGGTTTATGCCGAACGGACCCCGGGAACGTTTATTGAAGAAAAATCCTCCGCTTTAGTTTGGCATTACCGAAAGTCCGAACCGGAGTTGGGTTCGCTCCGAGCTAAGGAATTGGTGGATAATATCAGAGTATTGCTAAATGCCACCGGACTCCAGGTTTTGTCGGGAAATAAAGTGATTGAAGTAAAGCCGGTGGATATTAATAAGGGTAAAGCTTCCGCCAACTGGTTGGAGAAGGAAAACTGGGATTTTATATTGGGGATGGGCGATGATTGGACCGACGAAGATATCTTTGGAGTTTTACCTGAAGAGGCCTGGAGTGTAAAGGTGGGCTTTACGGCATTTACTAAAGCCCGTTATTATCTGGAATCGCTGGAAGCCTCCCGAAGTTTGCTTAAGTCACTGGCCGAACTTAGTGAAAAAGTCATGGTAAATAAATAGGATGAAGTAAATTTCTATTTAGAATGTAAAAATATTATCTGAGAGGTTGGAGCCTCTCAGATAATCAATCCAGGAATTTTAAACTTAAAATTCAATACCAATTTTTACCCCTGGTTCGAGACCCCATGAAGCAAGTTTCACTTCATCGGTTCCAATTTTAAGATCCGTATCTTCTAAGGGTAATAATATGTGTAGATTAGGTATGATATGGAACTTTTTCGTTGGATTCCAATCATAGCCCAGTGATATTAATAATGAATACATATTTAAATGGCCTTTTTGAGAATTTGCAGAAGTAGTTAAATCGCTGGATTCATATAATATTCCTCCGCCAAGAAAAAAACCGGAAGCATTCACATTAAAATACCGTTCGACTTTACAAACATAGGCGTCAACAATATTTTTTGAAAAACCTTCAGTCAGATGGGCATCCACTACGTTAATGTGATAATTAAATAAGGAGTATTTGAACTGATCCTTATAATAGTTTGCTCCGAAAGAGTAACTATCACTCTCGCCAATTCGGTAGACCATTAAATCCGTTTCCAGTCCAAAACCGGATCTGTCTGAAGCTTGAGCGGTAACGGTTCCTCCAATTAAAAGTCCAAAAGCTAAAAACAAAATTATAAGTTTTTTCATATATAATCTCCCTTACATATATGAGAATTGCATAATTACCAATATATTGTGAGCTGAAGCTAAAATATTATATATTATGAAATTCTCTTATATATTATTAGTCCGCGGAATTTGACATTTATTCCAATACAGTTTTCACAAAAACCTCATGGCCGTTTTGGTCCTCATTGTTCCGAACGAACCGGTATCCCCAGTCCAATGGAGCAAAGTACATTAGTTTGGTTTCAAAATGAAGTTCAATTCCTCTAGAAGACTGTTTCACCCCGGTTTCCGGAACTGCTTCATCCCCAAAGAAAGTTATTATCACATCTTCAAAATAAACATTAGGGTTCCAAAGACCTTTCCGTATTTTCAAGATTGGCTTTGAAAATTCCAAAGTGTAAATCATGCCTTTTTTGGCGATTAACTCTTCATCATAACCGCGAATCTCCGTAAAGACGTCATCCGGGTTATCGGAATCGTTAATATAGATTGTTTTCAACATTAGTTCACTTTGGTGGAGATATTGGCTTAAAGTTAGCTCGGCGTATACACCGGAGCGTTCGTCGCCGTTCTTTAACGTAGAATGCGGAAGGCGTACCGTCAAATCACCCTTGGTCTTCGGATACTGAAATCCGGTAGTAAAAAACGGTTCAATCTCGGTGTCTTTATAATCCGGGTCGTAATTAAGCGAAGTCCCAATGTTTAAATGTGAGATTCCCGACTCCAGTCGGTTGATTAAAGGGTAGGACATACTAAGACTACCAGTTCTCTCTTCATCATCTTTATAACTTATACTGGCTTCGAAGGGAGCAAAATAATTAATCATCAGATCCAAACTGCTGAAATATTTTTCGTTTTTGTAATCATATCCCAAAGAACAGGTATAGCTTGGGAAGTCCAATACCGCATCCGAACCTCTAAAGTAAACTCCGTAACGTTCGGTATCACTGTTGAATAGAGGCAGCCAGAACTTAGGGGTTAAGGTTTTTAAGTTATCTCCATAGGTTCCTTTGGTAATTTCACTTTCTTTTAAAGTGAAAACAGGGGGAATGGTAGCTGGACTTTGAGGCAGTTCAAATTCAACGAAATCTGCGTTTTTTTGGTATAAATCGTACCCGTTTGAATTCATTCCAACATAATAAAGCTGATTATGGAGTTGATCATAGATAGGATAGGCAGCCATACCATTTTCGGTTAACCGGAAGAATTGGCCGCTGCCAAAATCATAACAATAACTGAAGATTCTTTTTTGATAGTTGGCAGTGAAGAAAAGACGAGTATCCTCAAGTGAAATACCGTATTCCTGGTAAGGAGTATCTACTACCGGGGTAAATTTTCGGGAGTTCAAATCTAATGAATATATACTGAAGGTTTCCCAGTCTTTCCTAGCTGTAACAATGATTTTTTCTCCGGAAACAATCATTTCTTCGATGAGATACTCGGTATCAAACAATTTCGTTGAAGTATTCAAGACAAGGTCAAGCAGATAAACTTCAGAACCGAAACTTGTTTTCAGGTCTTTGGTATAAATAATGTTACCATCATCCAATACTTCAAAGGAGCGTAAATCATTTTTTAAAATTATCCGTTCTTTATTTGATCTTAAATCTTTTTGACGAAGTACGGCGTAATAACCGTAACTTCTTAAGGAAGCATTGGCATAGCCCGGTTTATAGTCATAAGTAGTGTAATAAAGTTTGTTACCTTTTATTTTGAAAGGCGTTACAAAACCGGAAGTAGTGGATGCAATTACCTGTTCTTTATTACCGGTAGGATCTTTTTGGATAATTTCATTAAACATGTAAGCGTTGAATGCATTCGCTTTTTTGGGATAACTTCGTTGATAATACAATTTATTATCATAAATTACTGGAGAAGCCACATTCCATCCGGTATTGGTAATTTGTTTACCCTCAATCCGGAAATCCTTGAAACGTTTTTTTTCATACTGTTGCCATTCTTGCCAAAGTTGGGGGAAGGATTTATCATAAACTTTCTTGGCACTGCGATCGATGGTTATAACTGGAAAAAAGTTGGCCACAGGTAAGATTCCCAAGAGTGATGAACCGTTTTCCGCGAAGAAACGGGTAAACTTCTCCTCGCCATAAGTATTGGCCAGATATTGAAAAAATTCGCCGCCGAAATTATATATACCGCTTCTTCCCGGATATTCTAGAGGCGTATAGGTTCCTTCCAAAATAGATGGGAGTTTGCCTTCAGCCACTCGAGCGCCGATATGAGCGTCAAATAAACCATCATTTAAGCGGCCCTGGTATCGAGAGAGTTGTGATTCATTGTAAACCGTGATTCCTTCAATAATCCATCCTGGCGTCATCATGTTCGGCATCAACTCAAACCGGTTTCCAAAAAGGTCGCCGATGAATTTCGGCACGCCTCCGGTTTTTGAAAGAGATAGCTGATGAGTATATTCGTGGACACCGGCTAGAGTCCACCAATTTTCAGTCCCTGCCCATGGACCGGGTGAATATCGAAAAAGGTGAATGTTGGAATTAACCGGGTCACTAAACCCATTGACCATAATCCCAAGATCATCGATTACAATTGGGAAATGGAATGCTTCGTTACCGCAGAGAGTTTCTACTTGCGGACGGTAATATTCCAGAGTCTCCAAGACTTGGCGGGCTTCGGTTTCATGTTCGGGCTTATAAAAAACAGTGAAATGTTCGGTTTTAAGCGTCAGCCAATCTGACCAGGCAAAAGCAGCCGAAGATGTAAAGAGCAAAACTGCTGTTAATATAATAAATTTACTGATTCGCAAAATGATAACCTCCAAAGATTGTATTTATATCATAAATTATTTTTTTTTATTCAGTACCATTTTTTTCTGCATAGGTGAACGGTATTAAAGTACCGATTAGGAAGACGGCTGCTAATCCAATTATGGATTTGATTTTGCTTAACATTACTTTCACCTCGTTGTTTTTATATGATACTTCCGGAAAAAACCTAATAATTTTCACTAAGATCCGGTAGTACCACTTGGAAAATTGTACATTATGAATCTAAATCTGATCTTAATCAAGTATTAGAAGGTTCTAAAAAATTATTAATAAAAAATAAAATTGTTTCGTTTTTTCTTTGGAAATATTTAAGGATGAATTAAAAGGTTTTTAGTTTTAAGAGATATAATTGATCTATTAGCTAAAAGTTCAATCTTTTAATATTACAATGTGTATTTGAGGTTAAGGAATGCTAATCAAGACAAAACTTTTAACATCTTATATTGCAATGGTAGTAATCCCGATCATCTTATTTATTATGGCATTTTCATTAATAGGGGCCATATTGGAACGGTTTGATGATGGGGAGAAGCTTCATGGTAAACTATCAATCCTCATGACAATTACGGACGATAATACCGAAATATTTTCAAAACTAATCGGCCGAATTGAAGCTGATCCTGGATTAATTCAGGATAGGAATAGTTTAAAGAAGTTGGAAGACGAGTTGGATTTGGATAAAAACAAAGCGGGGCTAATTGTTAAAAAAGCCGGAAAGACCTTGTATACTTCCCAAGGATTCAACAAATCTGAATTTTTGAAGATATTGCCTAAATACAAAGATTATTCGATTAATCCAGAACCTATTGAGATTGGAGAAAAACTGTATACGTTAAAAATGTATTTATTCCTATATCCCGATAATGTCCCGGGAATGATTTATCTGATTTCGGATGTATCGGAAATAGTAAAACAATTGATGTTTTTTTTAATAATTATCATTGTCGTCTTATTACTATCGTTGGTCCTTACCAATGGGGCCCTTACCTGGGTAGTTTCCAAAGGTATTCTTAAACCGTTAGGATTACTAAAAGATGCTGCCCAACGGATTAGCGCCGGTGACCTTGATTTCAAGATTGAACCACGTTCCCGGGATGAATTGGGCGAGTTGGCGACTATTTTTGAAGAGATGCGAAGACGGCTTCGGGAATCGATAAATGCTCAGCTACAATATGAAAAAAACCGTAAAGAGCTTATCTCGGGTATTTCACACGATTTAAAAACGCCGGTTACCGCCATCAAGGGTTATATAGAAGGAATTATCGACGGTGTGGCTAATTCACCCCAAAAGATTGATAAATATATAAAGACTATTAATGTCAAGGTGAACCATCTGGATCGGATGATCGACGAATTATTTCTCTTCTCCAAGCTGGACTTGGGCAAGATACCTTTTAATTTCGAACAAGTAGACTTGAAACATTTTTTGATAGATTTTTTGGAGGAATTAGCTTTTGAACTTAATGAAAGAAGAATAAAGCTATTTACAAGTATTAATTGTAACGTACCGGTTGTTATCAAGGCTGATCGGGACAAATTACGGAGAGTATTAATAAATATCCTAGAGAATTCAATTAAATACATGGATGATTCCAAAAAATCTAAAGAGATAACAGTCAAGCTGGTTTTGGAAGAGGCGTTTGTTTCCATTTTGATTAGCGACAATGGCTTGGGAATAAAAGCGAAAGATTTGCCTTTCATTTTCGAACGGTTTTTCAGGGCGGATCAAGCTCGTAACACTGAAACCGGAGGTAGCGGTTTAGGTCTTGCTACGGTTAAACTGATTATTGAGGAACATCAAGGAAAAATTTGGGCGGAAAGCGAGTATGGTAAGGGAACAACCATAGGTTTTTCTCTAAGGAAATTAGCCGAATTAGAAAAAAAATTTTAGATAAGTTGGTGACTTTATTGAAACGAATTTTAATTATTGAGGATGAATTAAGTATTGCTGAGTTGGAACGGGATTATTTTGAAATTAATGGTTTCGAGGCTGATATTGAAACTAGGGGTGACAATGGGCTAAACAAAGCTAAAGACGGTGAGTATGACTTAATTATTCTCGATTTAATGCTTCCCGGAATTGATGGATTTGAAATCTGCCGTCAGATTAGAGTGTCCAAAGAAATTCCAATCTTAATGGTCTCGGCAAAAAAAGAAGATATCGATAAAATTCGGGGGTTGGGTTTGGGGGCCGATGACTATATAACCAAACCTTTCAGCCCAAGTGAATTGGTTGCCCGGGCCAAAGCACATTTGGCCCGTTTTGAAAGATTAACCGGAAAGGCTAATTCTAAAAGAGAAATGATTGAGATCCGTGGTCTTAGCATTGATAAAACTTCCCGGCGAGTATATATCAATGGCCGAGAAGTAAACCTGACTACTAAGGAGTATGATTTATTGTTCATGTTGGCAAACAACCCTGATCGGGTATTCGGCAAGGAAGAACTTTTCGAACGGGTTTGGGGGTTGGAAGCAATGGGAGATTTAGCGACTTTAACGGTGCATATCCGAAAACTTCGCGAGAAAATTGAGTTCGATCCTGCCAATCCTCTGTATATTGAGACAATTTGGGGGGTAGGGTATCGGTTTATCGCTTAACTGTAAAATTTAAAGGTAGGAAAGTTGTAGTATTGATTAAACGACTCTTGGATCATGTTTTTGCCGATATCCTTTGATTAATTCAAGCAAATATGTAATTCCTTCTTTATTATTTTGCGAAAGTAACAAAAGACAGGCTCGGACGTCGGCATCTGCCCGATGGGCCCGATCAACTTTTATTTGGTGAGCAATTAATAATTTTTGAAGCGCTTTTGACGGGTATCCCTTTTGATACCATTTGATGCCATTCATCGAACAATACCACGACTTTAAAAGTGCCACCGGAAATAATCTTCCTACAAAACCCTTATCAAATCCGGCATTATGAGCGATTAAAAAATCAGCTTGTTTAATTAGGGCTTCAATTTTAATCTGGTCCAGTTTCTTTCCTTGGACGGTTTGTTTACTAATTCGATGGACCATATACGCTCCTTGTGAAATAGGACATGAAGGCTCACGTAACCCTATATACTCGTCAATAATCCCCACGATCTTTCCCGAATCCTGATCGAATGCAAAAAGAATAATAGCAAGTTCAATAATTTCTTCGTGGGATGGGTTCAAACCGGTGGTCTCGACATCGATAAATGCGGCTTTCCCCCAATTAGGGTCAATATCTCCAGCGATATGTATTAATTCAAAATTCATTTAAATTACCTCAATAATTATTTATTCACAATTATATATATGTCGCAATAAGTTTCTTGGATAAGCGTGGATTATTGCGACATGTTTTCCATGATTCATATGTTGAAATAAATACAGTAATTGCTCTTTTCCATCCATGGTTTAAGGATGGAAAAGTATAATCAAAATTTATTTCAACATATATAGATTAAATACTTAATCCCTTTCTCCTTCAATCTTATAAAGTAAGCAATATATTTCTTTCCTTTATTATTGGAATGCTAGTTCATCTTCTATTAGCTTAAAGACAGCCATATACTTAAAAAGTAGGACATAAAACCTAGGTTTGAATCCAGGCTTTAGGGTTAAAAAAAAAAATAACCTAACTTATTTTACTAGGAGGGGCAATAATGCGGATACTAATCTTAAAGCGAATCAACGTTCTTGCCGGAGCAGGGTTAATATCTCTGATTACGCTTTCATTAGTTATATATCCCGAAGATGGAGTAAATGCAGCTATTGGAGGATTGAAGATTTTTTGGGAAATAGTACTCCCATCATTATTGCCGTTTTTTGTTTTATCCGAAATAATGCTGGGCATGGGAGTGGTGCATTTTATCGGTGTGTTACTGGAACCATTGATGCGCCCTTTGTTTAATGTTCCCGGAGTGGGGGCTTTTGCTCTTTCGATGGGGTTAGCTGCCGGATATCCAATGGACGCCGTGATTACCGGAAAGTTTCGCCGTAGCCGAATGTGTACCAAAATCGAAGGGGAACGGTTACTATCTTTTACTAATACAGCCGACCCCTTATTTATTTTCGGCGCCGTAGCAGTAGGAATGTTCGGACGTCCCGACTTGGGAGTTATCCTAGCGATTGCCCATTATATAGCGAGTTTTACGGTTGGGTTCCTTTTTAAATATTATCATTATCATGATCGTCCGTTAAAGGATAGCAGTATGGAAGAAGCCAAGCAGGAAGGGATTTTCCGTCGCGCGGCCCGGGCTTTATTCAAAGCTCGCCGTGATGATGGCCGACCATTTGGACGTTTAATGGGAGACGCAGTTAAGGAATCAATGGGCACCCTACTAATGATTGGCGGTTTTATTATGTTGTTTTCGGTATTAGTAAGGATGGCCACTGTTTTTGGAATTTTAAACATGGTAACTCCGTTAATCAGTAATATTTTGAAGCTTTTTAACATCAATCCCAACTTGGCCACAGCGGTCTTCGGAGGTATTTTAGAAATTGATCTGGGGACGATGGCTGTAAGCCGGGCTGCTGTTCCATTGCTTGATAAAATTGTTATAGCAAGCTGGATTATTGCTTGGAGTGGGTTATGTGTACATGGACAGGTGGCCAGTGTCATTCATGATACGGACATAAGGATGGGACCATATGTAATTGCCCGTCTACTACACGGTGTTTTTGCGGCTTTTTATACTTGGATCTTATTAGGCCCACTAGCGGCAGCAGTAACCTCCGTGTCACATCCGGTTGTTCCAGTCGGAACAAAATTTAACCCTTTAGAGAGAATCGTTTTTACCGGAAAACAACAATTGATTATCTTGGGAGTATTATTGATAGTTTCATTATTTATTCACTTGTCAAAAAAGTATGTCTTGGTTAAAACAAGAACTGAAGGAAACCATGATAAGTAATATTACATTCTGTTATAAAAAAATAGGGCTGATTGAAATGGATAATTAGACAGTTTATCTGGTATAAAATAGCTTTGCGGTAATTGTCAAAACATTTTAAATGTTTTATGATGCTAGTAATCCCTTAACCTCTTTTAATGAATAAATTACAGTCCCTTTCCAATCGGTAATGTCACGGTAATTGTCATACTCACGGTCATAATCAACTCTAATTAACGCGGGACGCATTCCAACCTCCAAGGCTCCCCGTAGTTCCGCGCTACTACCGTCCCCTATATATATGCATTCTTCCGGAGCAACCTTCATTTGTTTACAATTTTCTTTATAAATTCGAGGATCGGGTTTTTTAATTCCTACCAGACAAGAGAAGGTAGAAGTGTCAATGAGTGAAGACAATTGGGTTGACGGCCAAACCAGGGGCACCTCCATTGAGCCGCCACTAATTAGACCGATTTTAAATCCTTCCTTTTTTAGAAGTTTAAGAGTTTCCATAGCTTCAGCCCTTGGAGTAAGAGTTTTAAAGGTAAAGTCTAATAACGTCTTGGTTGCTTTCATAATTTTAGAACTGTCAGGAACAATACCTACAGCGTTACATACATATTCAATACTGGCTTTTATAGTTGCAAATTCACCCAATTCCCGTTGTTTAAAAGAGTTAAACCAACTTCGGGCAAATTCCTGTTGGGGAGCTTCCAGAATATAAGCCATCTCCCAGACACATTCATTTTCTTCAAATGGGAACATATCCACCAAGGTTCCAAAAAGGTCAAAAACTATTGCTTTAGGCTTCATATGATGGCTCCATTAATAAAAAGATATGTTGGAAAAATAAAAGGCCTGCTATAATCTATTTTACGCTTTTTTTAGGATTGAAGCAAGATGGACTAGATATTATCATGTTACTAAAATTAATCCCAATTAAACGTTATTAGAAATAACTTGATAAATAATAAAAAAATCCACATCAGTCTTACGATAACCTAGGGAAGTTGATGTGGATTTATTCTTTATTTTTCTAAAAGGAACCTAGTTGGAATCGTTTTATAGTGATTTAACCCTTCAAAGCCCCGGCTAAGGTTCCTTGAATTATCCAACGATGACCTAAAAGGTATAATAATACGGTAGGCGCTGCGGCGATGAGTGCAGCCGATGCATATCGCGGCATATTATCCGTTCCA
>JAEYRN010000086.1 GCA_023435565.1 Bacillota bacterium | reverse complement strand
TATCCCTCGGCTCATCATCGTAAACATCCGTATTAATCCTTTCGCCGAAAGGCGTGAAATCCCTCTCAACGACTTTATTGCCATTCTCATCGGTTACCGACAGCGCCGAGCCTAAGTGATCGTTGTGATAATAGAATCTCTTACCGCTGCCGCCGATTACACCATTAACTCTCGCTAAGTGCTGAATTCCCACATATATAAATGAATACTCCTTATTACTAGAAAATTCCTTCTTGTAACCCACTTCTCCATTTAATAAAGGCACATAATGAATTTTCCCTTTGCTGCCGACTTTTTCAACTCTAAACCCATTGGGGTCATAAATGTAACTCGATACAACCTCGCCGTTTTTCTTGACTTGTTCCAGCTGGTTCAGTAAATCATAAGCATACTCCCATTTATCCACCTTTTCGCCTTTGGTGACAAGCCCGATACAGATGTAAAGATTCTTGTTTCTTGTAACCAAACATGGTAAAATATATCCATGTCGATCCCCAAGGAGTGATTCGCCATGGATGATAATAAAGTAGCGGTATTACTAGAGGATTTGCGGGCCCAGTTCCGGACTTTCGGTGAGGGTTTGCAATTATTAAATGATAAGGTTGATCAGGGCTTTGATACTTTAAATAACCGAATAGATCGGTTGGAGGCAAGTAACCATCAAGAACACCAACAATTACATCAAATGATTACCGATCTAAATCAAGAAGTAAAAAAACTAGATACTGAAGTTGTTCAACTAAAACGAATTAAATAACATTCCGGCAACAGGTATAATAGACAAAATGCTCATCAACCGCTCAAATTAAAAAGCGGTTTTTTGTTTTCCTCCCCTGTCTGCCCTAATTTTTACTGAATAAATCGAAAAAAAGTCAAGGCCGCGCGGCGCTTTTCTGCGCGTTCATTTCAGCCTTGACTTTTTTTAGCAGCGAATTACAATCTCGTCCGCTATTTCCCTCTGGGTCTTTCCTTCTAAATATGCTGCTATTATGATCCTTTGCTTGTTTTTCAATTTAATCATCCTCCCGTTTTTTACCCCCTTTATATTTTTATATAAAAGGGATCGGCATTTCCGGTTGGATCAATTTTCAATTGAAATCTTGGATCAGTTTTAGATTAAAATAAACAATTATATGCTTTTTAAATTGTCAATCCTTAATACTGCATTTTTCAGATGTAATAAATGTAAGCTTATAGTCATAAGCATAATCCCATGTAAGGGCACAAATTTAATGGTAATCTTACCCTTGTCATCCTTCGTTCCAACCCACTTGTCCCATTCCAACTTGACAAACATAAAACTGCTTCGGTAAAAAATCTCAATCTGTTCCACCGGCACTCTGTGTCCGGTAACCTCCGGGATTAACTCTACTAATTTCATAAAAAAAACCCGATTTCTCGGGTCAATGTTTTGGTTTTGCTACCCTAAACTTCAGGTTGTATTCTTTCATAACTTTCAATGCCTCATCTTCGATTGATTTCATAAGCTCGTCAAAACTCATGTTTTTAGTGGCCTCATAATGTTCTTCCCGAATCCTATGAAGTTCCCGCATTGTCTTTGGTTCGTGATATTTATTCTCCATCATGCAATACCTCCTCCGGTGTGGTTATTTCGACAATTTTGTACCCTTCCAATATCGCTAACTCACGGACGGCTTTCCGGGTTACCGGCCGTACCAAATGTTGAAAGTTCCAACTTAGGATATAGTCCATCCGGTTGACGATGGCCAAGGCCAAATGGATTGCATCGGCCTGAACTTTCGGCGGAATGATCCCTGTTTTAAGGAATTTTTCGGTGATCGTTTCGACTTCGTCAGTTGGTTCCAAGATCTCCGCCTGGAGTTCTCCGGCAAAGGTTAGTAATTTATTACGCCGGTCTGATTCTTTGGTATTGGCCAATTCTCGAAGCACCAGGTTGGATAGAAAAATTTCATAGCCGCCTTTTTTTAGCTCCTGATCAAAAAACTGCTTCGTGATCACCATCTTCTCCGGCGCGTCTTCGGCGAAATAGAAATTGATTACGGATGTGTCCAGGTATATCTTTGTTTTACCCAATTTTTTCCCCCTAATCTTAATTTCAGTATATCATATTTTTTTTAAGCCGTCCCCCTTAATTGCCAAACCCAACTGGTTAACCTTATATCATCCTTGGTTACAAAAAAGCCATCACGGATGATGGCTAGGCACGACGCCGGTTTTTGTGGATGAATAAAGCGGACCTACGAGATGACCCTAAACAACTCACTTTCTGAGTAGGCAACATCAAGTCTTTTTTATACGATGACCGGCATTATCTTCCTTTGACTCCGCTTTCCGGGCGTTGGATAAAAAAACTTATGTCGGCGGCCCCTGCAGAGTCGGGGACAAAGGATTAGGCGACTCTCACGCGGGCGTTCTTTGGTACTTTCTTTAGCGCGTGTGTCGCCGGCAGAAACGCTTTTCCCGGAGAACGACGCGTTTTCTGCGTGGTTCTCCCGGGGGATCGGAGGCAAGCTTTTCAAAAGACCCTAGAATAAAGGCGACCTGTCGGCTCCGGCGAGTGATTCCGGCTTCTTGATCAGCTTCGCCGGAAGCTGACGGTTGCTAGGCTAGTATTCAAATAGTATCCCATTCCATAACCCATAATCCATTTTTAATATCTTTTTCAGTTAACCGTGTCTTCCCTAATGCAAATGTAGCAAATCCCTGCATAACCATATAACTAATTTCTTTCTTACCATAGAACAATGTTGCTTTATGTTGAATTTCAATATTTAATTCCGATTCACTAATGTTTTTTGACGAGATAATCTTAACTAAAAATCTGTCATACCCAAATTTGGGAATTTCATGATACTTAGATACATTGTATTTGATGACAGAAGTTTTCTCGTCTTTTTGATATTCTTCCAAAAAATCTTCAAGCCTTGTTGTTGCTATTTCGGCGATTTTTTTAATGCTTTGTTGTTCAAATATTTTATTTGCTAACACCAAAGCAACAATAATAACTATTAGAATTAAACCGGTTATTAATAATATCCTTAAAAAGGATTTCATTTATAACATTCCTTTCGCTAATTTTTACTGCGCTCCTAAATTTCTATTAATCCATGTACTAGTGGATCTCCAGAAATTAGGATCTTCATATGCCCAAACAGCCATATTTGCAAGGTTAATATCGCCTTGATTGGTAAAGCCATTACCAATCTCAAGTAATTTGCCCATCATAATGCTTCTTGTAGTCCCTGTAATGGATCTCGCATAAAAGAATGCTGAAAAATGATGTGCTTGGTCAGCTAGATGATTTGATGCAACATCATCTAAAAACTCCGCTTTATATCCGGTAGCAGGCAAACCGTCATATTTCCTATACCTTTCCCATAGTCTCGTTCGGATATTATGCCTTTCAAAATCAGGATTTTTGCCTCCTCTAAATGGACCATTTATATCTTTATTAAAAGCTGTAACAAAATCCAAAGCCATCTGCTTTTTATCCCCACCAGCCAAGAACCAAGCTGTATCAGCAACATAACCCATTGTCTCCAACCCATTACCCAATGGATTTTCTGAAGTAACTGTAGATTCAAACTTTCTTATACCTAGATCCGCAATCAAAGTTCGTCTTCGATCAACGTTGCTATATAATTTACTGATATGACTGGTTAACTCCGAAATATTCTTAATACCATTTCGATTCATGTATTCTTTTAAGTCCTGCTCACCGATGGTTTCCCGAATAACATCTATAGCAGCCTGACCGTATGTTTGTTCGATTCTCACTTCAATTTCTCCAGAGGTAAGACCGCTAACATCCTCGACAGCATTTAAAATAGTCGTTGCAGAACTGTTATTCCTTGCAATCGCATCTGCCACGGGATTTTTTAAGAGATCTTCTCTTAAATCCCGGTCCAGGCTCTTTCGATTAGTGATATTTTTTGATTCAAGATAGAGTCCGCCGCCTGCTTTAGATATATCCTCCTGAGTCAACCCTTCCGATTTAGTCTCCAAAGTGACTTCCGGCGCTGTTGCGTCAGGAGGACCGGCAACAAACAACCTAAACATATTAACCACACCCAAAATATCCCCAAGTCCTGGAATCTCCCGCGCAGCCAGATTCATTAAACCGCCAACGATATTTATTCCAACCTGGCCACTAGGATCAATATAGCTCAAGGGGTTATTAAACCCGTAAACGTACAAAGTAGGGTCGTCTCCAGCCGGATCTTGGCTAATAAACCGCCCAACTGTCGGATCATACCATCTCGCATTGTAATAATATAGTTCGGCGTCTATATCCCAATCCTTCCCGGTAAATCCGCTCTCATCCTCATCCAGATCCCTCGGCTCATCATCGTAAACATCCGTATTGATCCTTTCGCCGAAAGGCGTGAAATCCCTCTCAACGACCTTATTGCCATTCTCATCGGTTACCGCCAGCGCCGAACCTAAGTGATCATTCTGGTAATAAAACTTCTTCCCTGATCCGCCCACAACTCCATTCACCCTGGCCAAATGCTGACCGCCGACATAAATGAATGAGTACTCCTTGCTAGTTGCAAATTCCTTCCTATAACCCACTTCGCCGTTTAGAAGCGGCACATAATGAATCTTTCCTTTACTGCCGACTTTCTCAACTCTAAATCCATTGGGGTCATAGACGTAACTTGATACAACCTCTCCATTCTTCTTCACCTGTTCAAGCTGATTTAACAAATCATAGGCATACTCCCATTTATCCACCTTCTCGTCTTTGGTGACAAGCTTTTCCGTAAGATTTCCATTAGCGTCATAGGTATAATCGACTCGCTCGGTCCCATCTTGTTTTTCTTTCGATTGCAACCGGTTGCTGTTGGGATAATAGTTATAATTATATCCATATTCCTTTCTGAGAAGTATTTTGTCGTAATCATAACTTTCGGCCTAGAGGCTAATTTCTGATAAACCGTGACTAAAATTTTTTCAGAAAGTATAAAACTCAGAACAATTCACTGGTATTTTGGTGTAGTAAAGATCCTAGTAGTTAATCTCAAAAAATCCCTAGACATTATCTGGTATTAAATATAAAATGAATTTATTGGATTATTAAAGAGGTGGAAGTTTGTTTCTTTTTATCGATGAATCCGAGGATGATCTCCATTTCATTTTAACTGCGATTAAGAGTAATGACCGGCTACTGGAGGATGTTATCTGGAGCATCCGGAAAAAATTTGTAAGAAAAAATAAGTCTTTGAAAAGACATCAATTAGCGGATTTAAATGAATTTCTCGAACATATCCTGCATGATAAGTACCCTGAAATTAAGCGCTTTATCTTTCAGAATCTTGTTGAATCAAATTTGTTAAGAAATTACTGTAATTCTCCGGAGATTTATGCCGTTTATTCTAAAAAACCGGTTGGGTTTAACCGGGACAATGAATACCGCCGTCTAAGCCTGGAATTATTGAAGTTTTGCAATCTGGAGGATTGTTCTAATATTATGTTTGATAATTACGGAAATCGGAAGTTTCAAGAGTCAATCTATAGTTATCTAAAATTGAAGTTAGGTCTGGCCGAAAACATCCACTTTTCGCATCAGGATTCCCAGAAATGCAAGCCGATTCAAGCCGCCGATTGTGTCGCCGGGTGCTTACGCCGTTCCCTTAGACAGGACGATTTGGAAAACTTTAGTCTACTCCAGCCTTTAATTGTTCATTGGGCTAAAAAATAAAATAGCAGCCGTTTTAAGAATCCTGTCTTACCGGCCAGGTTTCCCAGCCAAGCACTTTACTCCGCCTAAGGCCGAGAGATTCTTAAATAACGACTGCCGTTTTAGTATATGTCTTTCTTTTGAAAATTATCTATTAAAAAAGAACAACCTATGAATCCTGTCTTACCAACCAGTTTCCCGGTTAGGCACTTTACTCCGCCCACGGCCGAGAGATTCATAGCGTTGATCTTATTAATTAGATTGTAGAATATAAAACTTTTTTTGTCAAGTCTAACGCTTTAAGGTCCATCTATTGACCTTCAACAAAAAGCCTCTCTACCATGCTCTTTTGGACTTATAAAAATAGGAGTGAAGCTCTTCTGAAATATACAATAAAAAGCTTCATTAACAACAATAGAGTATTTTCTCATCAGCCACTCCGCCGCAAAACCGTTTGCAACTTGAATCATAGCCTCGCAACTAATATGATTCAAATTTATTAGTCTTGTATCTTTAAACCATACAGCGAATGAATCGGCTTGAATTTGTTTTTTTATTATTCCTAATACATCATTCCAAAGCGCATCATATATTTCGCTCATCAGGCGACCTCCTGTAGTTACTCTCACCTGTCCTGTCAATAAATCTCAGTTTTATTTTTTTAGTTTTAACTTAAAATGATATATTCCTGAGTTACCACGTAACTTGTAATATTGTACCGCCATCGCCTACTGCATAATACCTGAGGCCTTCGGCGCAGACCGCATTTATATTTGCGCTGGTCCCGCTATTTACTTTGGAACATGATGCTCCGTTATAGAATACGATAGTACCGTTATCCCCGACAATCAGCAGTTCCAGTTTACTTGAGTTAAAGTACATATAAGCGACGCCATTCAAGTTTTCCGTAGTCCCGCTGGGAACCTGCCGCCATTGATTGGTTGTCTTATTATACAAGAGGATAGTTCCTTGGTCACCAACATAAACGTCTTCATTTAAAGAATCTTCGGAAATAAAGTCATTGAGTTTTACATTGTTGCAAGGATTATCACGTTCTTGAAAATCATTAACATGTCCAAACCTATTGCATGTAATAATTCCTACCTCTTTCTTTCCAATGGCTGAAAAGTATACATAGTCTTCCGTTAAAGCGTTAATTTTCAATTTTGATAATTCAATATCAACTAGAGGATAGAAATTCCATCCACCCCCGATAAACTTACCCCAACCTTCAGATCCTACTACAACCAATTGATCCACTTGATCATCGTCACAGTCAATGCCATAGAAGGTACCGGAGGTAGTAGGTTCTTCTTTCAAAAGAGACCAAATAGTTCCGTTAAACTTGAGGATTTTATTTTTATTAGTGGCAGAGTCTACACCTACCGCATAATAAGTATCACCCTTACCTGTAATATCATAAAGATCAGCATCTGTAGGACTAGTATTGAGAGTCCAACCATTCGGTTGATCGGCAACACTTGTAGTAGAGCTAAGTATCGTTCCATTATTACCCACTACACAAAATTGATTATAGTTATACCATATATCATTCAAATTTTCCGTGGTCCCACTGGTTAATTTAGTTGATCGAAAGACCCGTGACGACGAATCCGACCCTCCTCCGCCTCCTCCACAACCAATAGTCAGGGTACATAATAAAATAAAACCAAAGATTAATAACCAAGATCTTTTCATCATATGCTCCTTTCAGGATACAGCTATATTTAATATTCTTTAATTTGTTCTTCTGCCCTAAGCCATTTGGGTTAAAATATAGGCCAAACGCACCTCACTCAGCCCCATCGGCTTTATGTCCATCCATGAATGGATAAAACGGCCTATAGTCGGAGCCATCACGGATGATGGCTAGGCACGATGCCGGTTTTTGTGGATGATTAAAGCGGACCTACGAGATGACCCTAAACAACTCACTTTCTGAGTAGGCAACATCAAGTCTTTTTTATACGATGACCGGCAAAAACCACCCTGACTCGCTTTCCGGGCGTTGGATAGAAAAACGTCACGGTAGAGACGCCAATTACTCGACGCCCCCCGTACAGATCCGGACTTGCGGAACTATCGCATCCGGCTCTTCAAGAATATTCGCTTCCGTAATCCAGCTAAACATATTCA